>JBMOOP010000134.1:0-2203 GCA_049324495.1 Pseudomonadota bacterium | reverse complement strand
GGATATGGATCCACCCCCAGCGTGTTGAGCAACAGCGCATGGCTGGCCTCAAGCTCGGCAGAGGAAAACGCGCTCTCCAGCGCGGCGAGCACCGCTTCGACTTCCGAACGAATCTGCGTCAGTTCATCTCCTGCAGAGCTGGCCGCGCGCGCACGATACTGCTCTTCTCGCTGGGCAGCCACCCGGCTCAGCTCGCGCGACAGGCACCAGCTGCGCCGGTCTGTTTCGATCGCGCGCAACGCAATGCCGAGCTGCGAGATAACCGCGACCGTCATCGCATCGGCGTGCAGACTTTCTGCAGCGGCAACCGCCTTGCTGTAACGGCGCGCCGTCGGCAGCGCCGCCAGATTGAGCAAATTGAAGGAGAGCTGCGCGTTGGCTTCGTTCCAGTCGTTGTGCACGAGAAAACTGTTGCTGTCATAACGCGGACCGGCGGACAGATTAAGCGACGGCAACAAGCTGGCAACAGCAACCTTACCCTCAAGGCCCGCTATGCGCTGGCGGTAATTCAGTTCCCGCAACTCCGGGCGATTGGCCAGCGCAATGCGTTGCAGTTCTTCCCGGGTTAGATTCGGCAGCCAGCCTGGCTCTGCCTGGTCGGCAGGCTCGACCAGTACCAACGATGCGCCATCAGGCAATGCCACCAGCCGGATCATGTCGTTGCGCGCGTTCAACACTTCTTCCTGCAACGCCACCAGACGCTTGAGCGAAAGCAGCAGATCGCGCCGGTAATCGAGCAGCGGCAGTTGGGCCTGCAAGCGCATTTCTTCCATCTGCCGCGAGCGTGACAGCGCCGATTCAACCCGCTCACGCAGGGCCTGCAGGCGCGGCTCCATACGTTGAGCAGCCAGCGCACGCCACCAGACGAAAGTAACGTCCTGCACGATGGACTGGAACGCCTTGCGGCGCTGCTCTTCGGCAATCAGCAACATATTGCCCTTCTGCTTCGCACGCAGATAACCCACGCCGAAATCGAGCGCATTCCATGTCAACTGCAGCTGGGCCGTGGTGGTTTTCTTGTCCGAGGCGGTAGACGGCTGTAGCGTTTGGAAACCGGTAATCGGATCCTTGCTCACCGACGACGCATAGGTGTCGCGCGCGCTGTACCCGGCGCCTGCGGCAAGTTGCGGCCACAAGGCAAAACTGCTGCGCGACAGATCTTCTCGCGCCATGGCCTCGCTCATGAATGCCGCTCGATAGTCGAGGTTGTAAAGCAGCGCGCGCGCGATGGCATCAGGCAGATCGAGAGGCGCAGCAAGCATCTGTTGCTCCTCATAAACGCGCGCCAGCCTGGCAGAGCCTGCCTGCAAGGCGCTTTCGCCATCAAGCGCAGGCACACTGACGGTACAGGCTATTAAAAGAAGGGAAAAAGCGCTTGGCAGCAGACAAATCGCGACTTGCCGGACAGTTCGCATCAATCGGCACTACCTGAGAGTTGCGGATGTTCTTGTTGTTTGAGCCATTATCCATGGCGTCCTGATGCAGGTAAACAGCGTGTTGGTTGCCAATCCCGTTGATTAAGCAGCTAAAAAAAGGCCCGCTTGCTGCGGGCCTTTTTTGGTGCGGATTATTTCAGGCACTCACACGACCACTGCTGGCGCGATCCTCGCCGGCAAAGTGCCTGAGTAAAGCGTCTGCACCGGCTCGCCGCAACTGCACCTCACGGCCCAGCAGGGCGGAGAGGCCCGGCTTGGCCATCTCTGGTTTGATCGTTTCCTGCATCAACGCGGTCGGTGCCGAAACAGCAGGTAGCGCAGCAGGTTCTTCCACATCCATGCCGGCAGGGGGAGTTGCCGGTGGTTCATCCGACACGGTTGCCATCTCGACCAGTCCGTCGAGGGCCATCCGGGCAACATCATTATTCAGCACAGCGGCCGCATCAGCGCCCGACACCCCGGCCGGCACCGGCGCCAGCGCCAGGCCGCCGCCCACGTTGAGCGAAGCTTCCGGCAGCGCGAACCGGTCTTCCTCCTCGTCGTCGACCACTGGCGCCACGTAAGTGCCATTGACATACACATGCACGTACGCGGTGCTAACCGAGCCGTTGGCGTACTGCACGGTGTAGGTGAACCTGTCTACGAATACCCGGCCGGCCGGCCAGGTCGCCAAAGACGCGCCCGGGGTATAGACCAGCACATTGCCATCAACAACAGCGACAGTGCCGTTCGCGCCTGCTGTTGATACGGCAGTGAGCACCCCGCCG
>JBMOOP010000133.1:0-68766 GCA_049324495.1 Pseudomonadota bacterium | reverse complement strand
CTGTTGGTGAAAACAACACCCGCACGGTATTCGCCGGCATCAAGAGCGCCTACAGCGATCCGGAACAACTGGTTGGCCGTTTGACCCTGATGGTTGCCAACCTTGCACCGCGCAAGATGAAATTCGGGGTCAGCGAGGGCATGGTCCTCGCTGCCGGCCCGGGCGGGCAGGACATCTTCCTGCTGTCGCCCGATGCCGGCGCAAAACCCGGGATGAAGGTGAAATAAGCGGAGGCTGCGTTGGCAATACCGGCAGAACATGCAGCAGCCAGACAAACCTTTGCCGGCTCAGCATCCGGCAAAAACGTCGCGTATATCCGCGAAGCCGAGTGCATCGGTTGCACCCTGTGCATTCATGCCTGCCCGGTGGATGCCATCCTCGGCGCCGCGCAGAAAATGCACACCGTCATCGCCGCTGAATGCACAGATTGCGACCTGTGCGTCGAGGCTTGCCCGGTAGACTGCATTGAAATGCGCCCGCTTGCTGCGGCTGTCGGTACGCCAGCGGATTCGGCGCCGACACAAACCGATGCGCAAAAAGCCGAGCGCGCCCAGCGTCGCATTGAAGCGCGCAACGCACGCATTGTGCGCCAGCAGGCAGAACGTGCAGCCAGACGCAAAGCGCGTACCCAAACCATGTCCTTGCCCCCGGCAGCCCCCATTGCTGCCGGCGCCACTGATCAACTGAAGCAACTCAAGGCCGTCGCCGCCATTCGCACCAGGCAATACAAGGACGCAACCCGCGCGCTTGCCGCCGCCGAACGACAGGGCGCAAAGAACCACGCAGAAATGCAGGCCCGCGTCGCGGGGCTCAAGCAGAAAGCCGACGAGGCGCTCGCCGCACTTGATGCCTGCGCTGCAACCTTGCCCACAACCCCCGGTGCGTAGCGAGCCCCCCCTTTCACAGCCCATCCCTTTCACATCCACCGCGCCCCCCGCATAATCGCCGGCAACAACGCTGTCGACGCCCATGCCGGCTCCAGTCATGCCTTATGTCCCATCTTCCTGCGGGGAAACGTCCATGAAGAACGCCCTTGTCCTCCCGCTCGCCATTGCCATCGCCATGGGCCTTGCCGCCTGCGGCAAGAAGCCCGATCAGCCGGCAGCCGCCGACAACGCCAGCGATGCTGCCATCGTAACCGTGGTGAAAATCGGGCAGGCCTCGCCGCTTACCGGCCAGCAGGCACTGCTGGGCAAGGACAACGAGAACGGCGCGCACCTTGCAATCGACGAACTCAACGCGCAGCAATTCCAGGTTGCTGGCAAACCGGTACGCTTCGAACTCGATTCCCAGGATGACCAGGCCGACCCGCGTCTGGCCACCACCATCGCGCAGCGTTTCGTCGATGCGAAAGTCAGCGCAGTGATCGGCCACCTCAACAGCGGCGCCTCGATCCCGGCATCCAAGATCTATGCCGATGCGGGCATCGTGCAGGTATCGCCGTCCGCCACCGCAATCAAGTACACCGCGCAAGGATACAAAACAGCATTCCGGGTCATGGCAAACGATGCGCAGCAAGGCAAGGCACTCGGCGAATATGCGATTGTCGATATGAAAGCAAAGAAGATTGCGATCATTGACGACCGCACCGCCTATGGTCAGGGCCTTGCCGACGAGTTCGAGAAATTTGTCGCCGCCCACGACGCCCACGTTGTAACGCGCGAGTACACCACCGACAAAGCCACCGAGTTTTCGGCGATTCTTACCAAGATCAAGGGGTTGAAACCGGATCTGGTTTTCTTCGGCGGCATGGCGCCGCAGGCAGGGCCTATGGTGAAACAAATGCGCCAGCTCGGCCTCAAGGCTTCTTTCCTCGGTGGCGACGGCGTGCGCGCCGAAGAATTTCACACCCTGGCCGGTGCCGATGCTGAAGGTGTCGTCGCGTCGCTGCCGGGCGTACCGCTCGAGAAGATGCCCGGCGGCACCGCATTCAAACAGAGATTCAACGCGCGCTTCGGCGAGATCCAGCAGTACGCACCTTATGCCTATGACGCGATGATGGTGATCGCCGCAGCGATGCAGAAGGCCGGCGCCACCGATCCGACACACTTTCTGCCGGCCTTGGCGAATGCCGATCACCAGGGCGTGACCGGCCCGATCCGCTTCGACGGGAAAGGTGACCTGATTGGCGGCTCGGTGACTTTATATCGCATTGAGCACGGCCAGTGGACCACGGTACGCACCATCGGCGGCACGGCAGTTCCGGCGCCGGACCTTATCGCAACTGATCCCGCAGCGGCGGCGGCGCAACCTGCACCGGCACCCGCCACCGCGCACTAAAGATCACCAAACACCACAGGCCGGCGCCCATCGCCGGCGTATCGTTTCCGGCACCTCACCCCCGATGGATATCTTCACCCAGCAACTTGCCAACGGCCTGATCCTCGGCAGCATCTACGCACTGATCGCGCTGGGTTACACCATGGTGTACGGCATCATGGGCTTGATCAATTTCGCCCACGGCGAAGTGGTGATGGTCGGCGCGATGATCGCAATCAGCGTGATCACGGCACTGAACGGGGCCGGCCTTGATCTGCCGGGGATACTGCTGGTCAGCGCCGGTCTGTTCGTCGCAATACCTGCGTGCGCACTGCTTGGCTACGGCATCGAACGCGTTGCTTATCGGCCGCTGCGCAATGCGCCCAGACTCGCGCCACTGATCACCGCCATTGGTGTGTCGATCGTGCTGCAGAATCTGGCGATGCTGTTCTGGGGCCGCGGCTATAAACCGTTTCCTGCCGTGTTGCCGCAAGACAGTTTCGAGTTGTTCGGTGCGCACCTGACCCCGGTCAAAGTGGCGATCGTCATCGTCTCGTTTCTTTTGATGCTCGGCCTGTGGTTGCTGGTCGAGCGAACCAAACTCGGCCGCGCGATGCGCGCCACGGCCCAAAATCCGCGCGCCGCGCAACTGATGGGTGTCGATACCAACCGCATCATCGCCGCAACATTCATCATTGGTTCGATGCTCGGTGCCGTGGCCGGCGTCATGGTCAGCGCCAATTACGGCCAGGCCGATCCGTACATGGGTTTCATGCTGGGTCTCAAGGCGTTCGCCGCCGCCGTGCTCGGCGGCATCGGCAACCTCGGCGGCGCCGTGCTGGGCGGCCTGCTGCTGGGCGTGATCGAAAGCCTCGGTGCCGGTTACATCGGCGATCTCACCGGTGGCGTGCTCGGCAGCAATTATCAGGACATCTTTGCCTTCCTGGTGCTCATCTGCGTACTGGTATTTCGGCCTTCGGGGCTGCTTGGCGAGCGGGTCGCAGAGCGGGCATGAAAATGGCCGGCGCGCGCATCAACGCCGCACGTTTCACCGGCACCAAAACCGGTATCGCGCTGGTCATCCTCGCGCTCGCCGTGTTGCCGCTGGTCACCGGCGCCGCGCTCGGCACCTCATGGGTGCGTGTGCTCGATTTTGCGCTGCTGTACATCATGCTCGCGCTCGGCCTCAACATTGTCGTCGGCTACGCCGGCCTGCTCGACCTGGGTTACATCGCGTTCTATGCCGTCGGCGCTTACACCTGGGCACTGCTTGCCTCGCCGCAATTCGGGCTGCATCTGCCGTTCTGGGTGATCCTGCCGATCGGTGCCGGCATCGCCTGTTTGTTCGGCGTACTGCTGGGCGCGCCAACATTACGCCTGCGCGGCGATTACCTCGCCATCGTCACGCTCGGGTTCGGCGAGATCGTGCGCCTGTTCATCAACAACATGGATCGGCCGATCAACATCACCAACGGGCCACAGGGCATTGATCGCATCGATGCCGTGTCGATTGCCGGCGTATCGCTCGAGAACTTGCTCACCCTGGGCAGCTTCACGCTGAGCAGCGCACAACTGTATTACTACCTGTTTCTGGTGTTCACCGCGCTGGTGATGCTGGCCTGCGTACGCCTTGAGGACTCGCGCATCGGTCGCGCCTGGATGGCAATCCGCGAAGATGAAATTGCCGCCAAGGCGATGGGCATCAATACCCGCAATGTGAAACTGCTTGCCTTCGCGATGGGCGCCACATTCGGCGGCGTTGCCGGCGGCCTGTTCGCGAGTTTCCAGGGCTTCGTCAGCCCGGAAAGCTTCGTGCTGATGGAATCGGTGATGATCCTGTGCATGGTGGTACTCGGCGGCATGGGCAATATTGCCGGCGTTGTGCTCGGCGCCGTGCTGCTGACGGTGACACCGGAATTTCTGCGCGACATCATCAATCCGTTGCAGCGCGCGGCATTCGGCGAAGTACGCATCGATCCGGAAAATCTGCGCATGTTGCTGTTCGGGCTGGCACTGATCCTGATGATGCTGTTCCGCCCGCAGGGCATCCTGCCGCGTCATCGCCACGGCAACGGGAACAGCTCTCGTGGCTGAATTGCTCATCGCGCGCGGGCTCAGCAAACGCTTCGGCGGTCTTGCGGCACTCAAAGGCGTGTCGTTGACAATCAACCGTGGGGAGATCTACGGCCTGATCGGCCCGAACGGTGCGGGCAAAACCACGCTGTTCAATGTACTCACCGGCCTGTATCAGGCTGACGAAGGTGAACTGCAGTTCAATGGCGCGTCGCTGTTGAATGCGCCGTCGCATCTGGTGGTGGCCCGCGGGCTCGCGCGTACTTTTCAGAATATACGCCTGTTCGGGCAAATGACCGCCATCGAGAATGTCATGGTCGGCCGCCATGTGCGCACGCAAGCCGGCGCGCTGGGCGCGGTACTACGCGGTGCCGGCACCCGCGCCGAGGAAACGGCAATTCGCCTTCGTGCCGGGGAACTGCTCGCCTACGTCGGTCTTGATGCAGCAAAAGGCGCGCGCCTCGCCGAACACCTTTCCTACGGCGATCAGCGGCGCCTGGAAATTGCCCGCGCCCTGGCCACCGAGCCAATATTGCTGGCCCTCGACGAACCGGCAGCCGGTATGAACCACACCGAAACAAACGCCCTGCGTGCATTGCTGGAAAAAATCCGCAGCGACGGCATCACCATCCTGCTGATCGAGCACGACGTGAAACTGGTCATGGGATTGTGCGACCGCATCGCCGTACTCGATTACGGCGAGCAGATCGCCGAGGGGGTTCCCGCCGCAGTACAACGCGATCCGCGGGTGATCGAAGCCTACCTTGGCATTGCCCCGGCCGGTGCGGGTGTCGTGATGTCGGATGACCAGGGAACGCCGGCATGAGCGCATTGCTGGAAGTCAAAAACCTGCGCGTCGCTCATGGCAATATCGAGGCCGTACACGGCATCTCGTTCGCGCTCGCCGCCGGCGAGCTGGTCTGCCTGATCGGTGCCAACGGCGCCGGCAAGAGCACAACCCTCAATGCCATCGCCGGGCTGCTGCCGCCGCGCGCGGGTGAAATTCATTTTGCCGGCGAACGCATTGACCGGCTGCCAGCCCACCGCCGCGCCGCGCTCGGTCTGTCGCTGGTGCCGGAAGGCCGCGGCATATTCCCAAGGCTTACCGTCGAGGAAAATCTGCAGATGGGCGCCTGGTACCGCAAAGATCACAGCACTGTGCGCAGCGATCTGGACCGGCAATATGCGCTGTTCGGGCGCCTCGCCGAGCGGCGCACGCAACTGGCCGGTACGCTCTCCGGCGGCGAACAGCAAATGGTGGCGATGGCGCGCGCGTTGATGGCCCGCCCGCGCCTGCTGCTGCTCGACGAGCCATCCATGGGGCTTGCCCCACTGATGGTGCGCACAATTTTCGATGTGGTGCTGAAAGTTGCGCGCGAGGGTGTAACGATATTGCTGGTGGAACAGAATGCGCGCGGGGCACTGTCGATGGCCACCCGCGGCTGCGTGATGGCGCACGGCGATATCACCCTAAGCGGCGCCGCTCGCGACCTGCTGCACGATTCTGCCGTGCAAAGCGCCTATCTGGGCGGCTGATTCATCGGCCGACGCACAGGAACCGCACCTATGCGTAAAGGAATCATCGTCCTGCTGATCGTGGCTGCTGTTCTTGCCTGGCTGCGGCCCGGCACAGAACACTCGCCATGGGCGATGTTGCGCCTGTTCCACGCCGACGTGCGCGCCGAAAATTTTCGGCATATGGAACACATATTTCCGGCGCGCGAGCTGCCCGCCAGCACGACACCCTTCATCTTCCCGCAACGCGTCACCGCGCTGCCGGCCACTTACCATTTCAATGGCAGCACGCTCGCGGTCGCTGATTTTATCGCCCGCTCGCAAACTACCGGGCTGTTCATCCTGCGCAACGGTGTCGTCATCCACGAGCAATACCGCCTCGGCGCCACAGCCGATTCGCGCTTCACCGGCTGGTCCATCGCCAAAAGCGTCGTTGCCACGCTGATCGGCATCGCCCTGAAGGACGGTGCGATTCATTCGCTCGACGACACGGTCATTGACTATGTCCCGGAATACGCCGGCAGCGCCTGGGCGCAGGTGACAATTCGCGATCTGCTGCGCATGGCCAGTGGTATCGATTTCGATGAACGCTACAACACCCGGTTTTCCGACATTCAACGCATATTCCAGCGCGCCTTTCTGCTCAACATCCCGCTCGACGACAGCGTGCGCGCTTATCCGGCCAACCCCGACGAGCAACCACCCGGCTCGCGCTTCCACTACATCTCGATCAACACCCAGGTGCTGGCCAATGTCCTGCGCCATGCCACCGGCAAACGGCTGGTCGACTACGCGCAGGAGAAACTCTGGCAGCCGCTCGGTATGCAGGATGGCGCCCTCTGGAATCTCGACGGCGATGACGGCACCGAAATCAGCTACTGCTGCCTGAACACAACCCTGCGCGACTACGCCCGGCTCGGTCAGTTGTATCTGCAGCAGGGCCAGTGGCGCGGCGTGCAGTTGCTGCCGGCTGACTGGGTGCGCGAGAGCACCCGCCGCAGCGAGGCCTGGCTGCAAGCGGGAGTCGCCGCCCCGGAGCGGGGTTACGGCTACCACTGGTGGGTGCCGCCGGCGGCCGATGGCGAATACTTTGCCAACGGTATCTGGGGTCAGACGATCTGGGTGGATGAGCCGCGCCAGGTCGTCATCGTGAAGACCAGCATCGACCCGGACTTCCAGGCCCACATGGCCGAGACCATTGCCCTGATGCGGGGCCTGTCCCGCCCGGGATTGCCCCGGCAATAAGCAGTCACCCCCGGTGGCGGCCGAAAATTCCTGCCCGGCCCAAAAAAACCAAGATTTCAGTGGCCAAAACGGCCGATTACCTGTAATAAAGTTGTCGGGTTTTTTCGCCTGCTCCGGGCGAAGCCCAACGCAAGGCCAGCTTCCGGCTGGCGAGTCCACGTTTTGAGGAAGGCACGGTCATGTCAGGTCAGGTCAACGGCGTCGTCAAGTGGTTCAACGATGAGAAGGGTTACGGTTTCATTTCGCGTGAAGGTGGTCCGGATGTGTTCGTACACTTCCGTGCCATCAACGGCTCCGGCCGGCGCACGCTGAAAGAAGGCCAGAAGGTAGCGTTCGATGTCACGCAGGGCCAAAAAGGCCCGCAGGCTGAGAACGTAACCCTTCTCAGCTGAGACGTTACTCGTTCGGAAAACGCCCCGCCCGGGAAACCCGGCGGGGCGTTCTCTTTTTGGGCTCCTGCCTTCCCGTAGAATGCCAGGCTCCTGAACACCCGGATCCGCGCGCATGTTGCGACTCACCGAGCTCAAGTTGCCGCTCGCCCACACCGAGGCCGAGCTGCGCGCCGCACTGCTGCGCCGGCTTGGTCTCAGCGACGCGGATCTGCGTGCATTCAGGGTGTTTCGCCGCGGCTTCGATGCCCGCAAGCGCGGCAACATCCAGCTTGTCTATACGCTCGACATCGATACCCCGTGCGAAACGGAACTGCTCGCGCAATTCGGCAACGATCCGCACCTCAACCCGACGCCGGATACTGCCTACCAGCCGGTGGGCCGCGCCCCCACCGGCGGCGGGGGCGAACGCCCGATCGTGATCGGCTTCGGCCCCTGCGGGCTGTTTGCGGCGCTGATCCTCGCCGAGGCGGGCTTGCGTCCGCTGGTGCTTGAGCGCGGCAAGGCGGTGCGTGAACGCACCCAGGACACCTGGGGGCTGTGGCGCAAGCGCGAACTGAACCCGGAGTCGAACGTGCAGTTTGGCGAAGGCGGCGCCGGCACATTTTCCGACGGCAAACTCTACAGCCAGGTAAAGGACCCGAAACACTATGGCCGCAAGGTACTCAGCGAATTCGTCGCTTCCGGCGCGCCGGAAGAAATCCTGTACGTCAGCAAGCCGCACATCGGCACATTCCGGCTGGTCACGATGATTCAGGCGATGCGAGAGAACATCGTCGCCCTCGGCGGCGAAATCCGTTTCTCGCAACAGGTTACGGATCTGCGTATCGCCGATGGCACTGTCCGCGGCGTGATCCTTGCAAGCGGCGAGAGCATCGACACGCGACATGTCGTGCTGGCGGTTGGCCACAGCGCCCGCGACACATTCACCATGCTGCATGCACGCGGGGTCTACATCGAAGCCAAACCGTTCTCGATCGGTTTTCGCATTGAACACCCGCAATCGTTGATCGACACCTGCCGTTTCGGATCGCAGGCCGGCCACCCGATCCTCGGTGCTGCCGATTACAAACTGGTGCATCACTGCAAAAATGGCCGTTCGGTCTACAGTTTCTGCATGTGCCCGGGCGGCACGGTAGTCGCTGCGGCGAGCGAACCGGGATACCTTGTCACCAACGGCATGAGCCAGTACTCGCGCAACGAGCGCAACGCCAACGCGGCGATTGTGGTCGGCATCACGCCGATGGACTTTCCCGGTGGCGCGCCCGGCGATGCGGCGCCCAATCCGCTCGCCGGCATCGCGCTGCAACGCGAACTCGAAGCGCGTGCCTTCGCGCTCGGTGGCGGTAATTACGATGCCCCGGCACAACGGGTTGGCGATTTTCTGGCCGGCCGGCCTTCAACGCAGTTCGGCGTGGTCGAGCCCTCCTACCAGCCGGGTGTACATCTCACCGACCTTGCTGCGGCGCTGCCGGACTATGCGATCGCCGCCATCCGCGAAGCATTGCCGGCATTCGATAAGCAGATTCACGGTTTCGCGATGCACGATGCCATGCTGACTGGCGTTGAAACGCGCACCTCGGCGCCGATCCGCATCAAACGCGACACCAACAGTTACCAGAGCATCAATACCCGGGGCCTCTACCCGGCCGGCGAGGGCGCAGGCTATGCCGGTGGCATCCTCTCTGCCGGCATCGACGGCATCGAGGTCGCCGAAGCGGTCATACTCGATATGCTGGCGACACCCGCCGATACCCGCGCGACGGTGCGAAAGGAAGGCTGATCATGGCAAAGTCATTGCAGGACCAGTTGCTGAAAACCGGCCTCACCGATGCCAGGCAGGTGAAAAAAATCGCCAGGCAGAAGTACGCCGCAGCGAAACACAACACCGGCGAATCGGCAGCCGACGAAGCAAAACGGCTGGCACAGGAAACCCAGGCAGCCCGCGCCGAACGTGATCGCGAAATCAACCGGCAGAAGCAGGAGGCGCTGGCACGCAAGGCCGTCGCCGCGCAGGTACGGCAACTGGTCGAGGCCAATCGCGTCGAGCGCCAGGGTGGCGAGCTCGCATACCGTTTTGCCGACGGGACGCAGGTACAGAAAATTTATGTCACCGCACTCGTGCAGCGCCAACTGGCGCGGGGGCAACTGGCAATCGCGCGGCTCGACGGCAAGTACGAGCTCATCCCCGGCGAAGTTGCCGGCCGCATTCGTGATCGCGATCCGGCCGGTGAATTCATCAACGTCGTCGTACTGGCAACAACAGCCGGGAAGAACGACACCCAACCGGACGCCGACGATCCGTACGCGCAATTCCAGATCCCCGACGACCTGATGTGGTAGCCCGATGAGCGAAAATCACGCGCGGGAATTGCCCGAACCCGGCCAGGTAGCTTGGCTAAAAGTGGTCGAAGTGAACAACACCGGCGTATTTCTCGCCTGGGGTCGCCCCAGGGATCTGCTGCTGCCTTTCAGCGAACAGGCGGGCCGCGCCGTGGTCGGCCAGCATTGCCTGGTGTGCATTCTGCTCGACGAGGATGATCGGCCGTTCGCATCCGGGCAGCTTGACATGTGGATTCATGACATCGTCCCTGCCGGCGTGACATATGCTGCCGGCGATCGCGTCGCGCTGACCGTTGCCGACGAAACCGACCTCGGCGTAAAAGTCATCGTCGATGATCGTTACTGGGGCCTGCTTTATCGCGACGAAATCTTCCGGCCGGTGCACAAAGGCCAGCAACTCGGCGGCTACGTGAAGAAGCTGCGTGACGACGGCAAGCTGGATGTGACCATCAACCCGCCGACCCACATCGCTGCGGCCTCGCTTGCCGAGCGCATCCTCGCGGCCGTTGATGCCAATGGCGGCCAGCTCATGCTGACCGACAAGAGCCGGCCGGAAGCCATCCAGTGCGCATTCGGCGTCAGTAAAAGCGTGTTCAAGCAGGCCCTCGGCGCGCTTTACAAACAGCGTCTGATCCTGATCGAGACGCACTGCATCCGGCGCGCCGCACCGGGCAACAGCAAGAGCAGCAGCAAAGGCTGAACCATGCTGACAATCTCGAATACCGTTGCGATTCCCGACCAGGAGATCGAATGGCAAGCGATCCGTGCCCAGGGCGCCGGCGGGCAGAACGTCAACAAGGTTTCGACCGCAGTGCATCTGCGTTTCGATATCCGCGCCTCGTCGCTGCCGGATGAATACAAGCAACGACTGCTGGCATACAAGGATCACCACATCACCGATGACGGCGTCATCGTCATCAAGGCGCAGTCACTGAATAGCCAGCTGCGCAATCGCGAGGATGCCATGACGCGCCTTGCCGACATCATTCGCGCTGCCATGGTGGTGCAGAAAAAACGGCGGCCAACCAGGCCGACCAAGAGCTCGCAGACCCGGCGCATGGACAGCAAGACCAAGCGCGGGAAATCGAAATCACTGCGCGGGAAACCAGGCGATGACTGAAGCAGCAGACCGATGAACCCCGCAAAGCGCCGCCAGATTCTTGAACGCCTGCGCGCCGAAAACCCCGCGCCGACTACCGAACTGAACTACACAACGCCGTTCGAGCTGCTGGTAGCGGTGATCCTGTCGGCGCAGGCAACCGACAAGGGCGTGAACAAGGCCACCGCGAAACTCTTTCCCGTCGCCAACACGCCGCAGGCCATTTTCAATCTCGGTATCGACAACCTGAAGGAATACGTAAAAACGATCGGCCTGTTCAATACCAAAGCCGCCAATATCATCAAGACCTGCCGCATCCTGATCGACGAGCACAACAGCCAGGTACCGCAGGAACGCGAGGCGCTGGAAAGCCTGCCAGGCGTCGGCCGCAAAACGGCCAACGTAGTGCTCAATACCGCCTTCGGTCATCACACCATCGCCGTCGACACCCACATCTTTCGCGTGTCGAATCGCACCGGGTTCGCACCAGGCAAGACGGTGTTGGCCGTTGAGAAAAAACTCGAAAAATTCACCCCGGACGAATTCCGGCAGGACATCCACCACTGGCTGATCCTGCACGGCCGCTACGTGTGCGTGGCGCGCAAGCCGCGCTGCGGTGCCTGCGTGATCGAGGACCTGTGCGAATACCGCAGAAAAACCACGGATATTTGAACTCGTCTCCTGAGCCAGGGAACCGCTGAATACCCCATGAACCTGCGGCAAAGAACCCTCTCCCCCGGTTTCCTTTGGTTGTAGCCTTGTTCACCGGCCGGCGGGCAGGCATGCTGTAAAAACCGTTCCAGGGAGGATCCGCCATGAAAACGGTCGCAGAGATTCTCAAAGCAAAAGCCAACTCGCAGATATACAGCATCCCGCCATCCACAACTGTGCTTGAAGCCATTTCATTGATGGCGGAAAAGAGCATCGGCGCACTGGTTGTCATTGAGGAAGAAAAGGTCGTTGGCATCATCAGCGAGCGTGACTACGCACGGAAGATTGTGCTGATGGAGCGATCTGCCTACGACACCTGCGTGCGGGACATCATGACCGCCGATGTCATCACCGTGCATCCCGGCCAAAGCAACGAGCACTGCATGAAAATCATGACCGACCGGCGCCTGCGTCACCTGCCGGTACTGGAAAACAGCAAACTGATCGGCATGATCTCGATTGGCGATCTGGTCAAGGACATCATTTCCGACCAGCAATCCATGATTCGCCAGCTTGAGTCATACATCCGCGGCGAATGATTCCTGCATTTTCCGGCCGTGAATGATGGAGGTACAAACGATGAATGATGCCGACGAACGCATGCGGCGCATCAGCGCCATTGTGCTCGCCGGCGGCGAGTCCCTGCGCATGGGCAGCAACAAGGCACTGCTTGATTACCGCGGCCAGCCATTGTGGCGCCATCTGCACGACGTGCTGACGCAAGCAGGTTGCGGGCAGGTACTGATCAGCGGCACCCTGCCGGATTTGCGGGCGGGGGAAGAAACAATACCGGACATCACCCCGGGGCTCGGCCCGCTGGCCGGCATCGCCGCCGTGATCGCGAGCCAAAAGGAGGCGCTCAGCGCGCGCTGGATTCTCGTGGTGCCTGTGGATCTGCCGCTATTGACGCCGGCAGCCGTGCGCCAACTCTGCCTGCAAGGCGCTGGCGAGCCAGGCTTTCCCGCCAACAGTGCGCACTACGCAAACCACGCCCTGCCGGCACTGTTCCGCAACACCGCTGCCTTCCGGCGGGCGCTCACCACACTGCTTGGCGCCACCTGCGCCCGCGCGCGTTCAGTGACAGCACTGCACACCCTGCTGGGTGCCCAGGTGCTGCCCTTGCCGGAAGAACTCGCGCCCGCCCTCACCAACACCAACACCCCGGAAGACTGGGCCAGCATCTGCCTGCCCGCCAACAACTGACGCAAAGGCCAGCGCTCACTTGTACTGCAAAACCTGCGCGTAGTAACCAATAAAGTCCTTCAGTTGCTGTTCATTGAAGTCCTTTACTACCTTGTGCATCACGGCATGGCAGGCCACCCGGGTCGCACCGATACTGACATCAAGTAGCTTTTTGGTGACGAAGCCGATCTCAATGTGCCGGGTCTGATCGAGGAAAAGTTTCTGCAACACATCATCAACCAGGCGATCCAGCACCTGTAGCGTCAGCGCGATCTGCGTACGCCCCTGGCCGGCGGCACAGGTATCAATCACCTGCTGAAACTGGGCGGCATAGCGCGCATCGGCATCGTAATACAGGTGCGGCATGTTGCCGTTGTCGGCACCGGCCGGCCAGTAGGATTTCTCAAGGTCGCGGGCAATCGGCGCGAATTGTGCGTTGGTGATCTTTTGGTATATTCGTCCCGTCAGCGACGATGATGTTTTGCTGCCGGTATCGATCGCGAAATCAACGAGCTTGCGTTGGGTCGCACTGATCCGCGCAATTTCCATCGGCTCCAGCATAAACAGGCCAATCATGCGGTCGGTCTGGCAGCCGATCAGGTGGATATAGGCCTCGGCGCCCTTGCCGTTGTGTTTGAGTGCATGCAGGAAGGTCTCGACCGCCTGATCAAGGGCGGGGTTGGCGGCAATGGCAATCACAGGACGGGTGGACATCGACAACGCCTCGCGCGGATTGTGAAGCTGTCGAGTCTAGCGAAGAAACTGCGCTACCGCGTACCCGTGCTCGCCGTCGTAAGATACCGATTCCAGAGCCGGACCCGACGGACGCCATGCCACTCGACCCGACGCAGTTCAGACGCGCGCTGCTCAAGCCGGCCGCCCTCATGCTCCTCGCCTTGCCCCTGCTTGCCGGTACCCTCTTTGTTCGGCAGCTTGCCGACGGCATCATCGGGCCCCTGGCCATTGCCGTAAGCCCGGACGGTGAGCGCATCGCCGTAGCTGGCGCCGGCCACATCTATCACCTCGATGCCCAGGGTGCGCTGCAGGGCGTCGATGCGAATATTCTTGATGCCACCGCGCGCGAGGCTGGCATCGCCTGGCTGGACGACAGCCTGCTGGTCAGTCCCGATACCAACGGCGCTTTGCTGCGTTGCAGCGGCACCGACTGCACGGTGTTTTCATCAGACCCATACGCGCCGGGCGGCGCCGTCCAGGTTTTCGTCGCGGGTAACCGCCTGTGGCTGAGCGAAGCAGGCGCTGATCGTTTGCAACGTTATTTCGACGACGGCCGCCGCATCGACATGCCGCTCAGCGATCTGCTGCACCCAGGCTCCCTGTGGCTTGAGGGCGACCAGCTCTATATCGCCAACAGCGGTGCGCGCGCCCTGCAACGCTATACCGTACACAAGCGCGGCATCGACGAGCCGGAAAAATTCGCGGTATTTTCCACCGGCAACGAAGACGCACCGATCGACCAGCCCACCCGCTTTGTACGCAGCGGCGAGAGCTTTCAGGCCATTTTCTCCGATCATGACCGTCGTCATGGTGTGCTCGTTGCCATCGACAACAACGGTACCGTGACGCAACGTACCGTACCGGGCCTCGTCAATCCGGTTGCGCTCGATCTGCTCGGCGATGCGTTATTGGTGGTCGACGAAGACCGCATGCAGGTTCTGCATGTGGCTGCCGACGGCGTAACCAACGTATTCGGCGACGACAGTTTCCGCGCCCAACTGGCCAGCCGGCAGCCTCTGCGCAGCAACCTGCGGATCATTGCCCCGGTGCTCATGATGCTGGCGGCGCTTGCGCTCGCCGTCGGCGGCAGTTGGCTGCTGCGTCTCTTCTCCAACCAGCGCGGCAATCCACCCTTGGCGGTGGCACCCGACGCCCAGGGCATCATCTGGTTGCCACGCGAAATCGACTTCACAACCGCGCGCGTCTTGCGGCAGTGCGCAATCTTCGCACCAGCGGCATTGGCACCGGCCGCTGCTGCCGCGTTTGCCGGCTACCCCACTGTCGGTATCATCTGGGCGCTGCTGAGCTGGGCAGCAGCAGCGCTGCCTGCGTTGCGCGACGGCATGCGCACGCGCCCGCCAAACAATCTGTGCATTGGCATACGCGGCCACAAACTCGTCATCGCCGACAGCGAACGGGGCCTGCGTGAATATCCGCTACTGCAAGTAGCGTGGGACGATTTTCACCTGCGCCCGGAACCAGCACTCACCCTGGATCTGACACGCGATGGTATTGCCCTG
This sequence comes from Pseudomonadota bacterium, assembly GCA_049324495.1. GTDB lineage: Bacteria > Pseudomonadota > Gammaproteobacteria > Pseudomonadales > JADFDG01 > JADFDG01. The sequence goes on along the minus strand of JBMOOP010000133.1, from coordinate 53,695 downwards.
TTCCACCTGCCGACGATCGCACACGTGCTCATGCCACGATTGAATGTGGCGCAGCGAATTTCATTTCAATAAAATCTCCTCCCGGAGCACTCATGAAAACCAACCCCTTCGATCTGCACGGCCGCGTCGCCCTCGTTACCGGTGCCTCACGCGGGATTGGCGAGGCCATTGCCCGCCTGCTCGCCGCCAATGGCGCCCACGTCATCGTTTCCTCACGCAAAGTAGTCGATTGCGAGCGCGTCGCGGCAAGCATTCGCGATGCAGGCGGCTCGGCTGAAGCAATGGCCTGTCATATCGGCGAGCCGGAGCAAATCAAGGATACGTTCGCCAAAATACGCGCCACCCACGGCAAGCTCGACATCCTCGTCAACAATGCTGCTACCAACCCGTATTTCGGTCACATTCTCGACACCGACCCGGGAGCCTTCCAGAAAACCGTCGACGTCAACGTCCGCGGCTATTTCTTCATGAGTGTCGAGGGCGCGAAGCTCATGCGCGATCCGGCGTCCGCTGCTGCGAGCCAGGGCGGCGCGATCGTCAATGTCGCCAGCGTCAACGGCGTGGTTCCCGGCCCGATGCAGGGCATCTACTCGATCACCAAAGCGGCGGTCATCTCGATGACCCAGGCGTTCGCCCGCGAATGCGCCGGCATGAACGTGCGCGTCAATGCCCTGCTGCCGGGCATGACCGACACGAAATTTGCCGCCGCGCTGGTGAAAAACGATGCCATCCGCACCGCAGCACTTACCCGGGTACCACTGAATCGCGTTGCGCAGCCCGACGAAATGGCCGGCGCCGTGCTGTATCTGGTGAGCGATGCCGCCAGCTACACCACCGGCACCTGCATCACTGTTGATGGTGGATATTTGATTTCCTGATCGACTCAACCTGCATACAACGAGGAACTACCGATGGACAAGCCAACGATCGCCGCTACCGCACCCTGCCCCGTCGAAGTCGAAGCCGGGAAAAGTTATTGGTGGTGCGCCTGCGGCAAGAGCGCCAAACAGCCTTTCTGCGACGGCTCGCACAAAGGCTCGTCGTTCAACCCGGTTGAATACAAGGCCACGGCCAACAAGATCGTCTACTTCTGCGCCTGCAAACACAGCGCCAAAACACCGCTCTGCGACGGCACGCACAGCTCACTGAAAACGTAAGCAGTGCACGCCGATGCCGCTGGTTCGCCTTTACTCAGCCGATGACGTCATCGAAGCTCACCTGCTCAAGCACATGCTTGAGCAGACGGGCATGCAGGCGTTCATCACCGGCGAGCATCTGGGCAGCGGCATCGGCGAATTGCCGACCGCAGGCCTGATCGATGTCTGGGTACTGCACGATCATCTCGACGCTGCGCAAGACGTGCTCGATGATTTTTTCGAAACACTCGATGGCCCGCCCGATGACGATGACCCGCTGATCGACGCAGAGGGTTACTACGATGACCATGAAAACGAAAATGACGACCTTGCATCGGCCAACAGAGCAAAGTCAGGTCCTGCGCACGACGATCCACGCGATCCGGAAAATCCGTGGAACCACGTCTACCGGAAAAAGTAGACTCGTGCCAATCACACCGCACTGATCCACGATCCTGCCACCATGGAGTCCACATGAATCGCATCCTGATCGCCGCTGCTGCCCTCGCCCTGCTCATGCTCGCCGCTGCCGGCGCGCAGGCTGCCGGCACGCGCTACCACGCCATCGGCCTGGACCTGGTGCGCCTGATCGACAAAGGCCAGTTTGAACCGGACGACGGCACGCTGAACCTGTTCTACCAGGGCTACCTGACGCAGAAATCCGCCTGGTCAATCGGTTACGCCTGGGGCGATGAGTCAGCGATCACGGAAGTGGCCTACAAAATCTACAATCAGGCTTACCAGGCGGGTACCTTCTGGCAGGCAGGGCTTGCCAACGTCGATGTCGATGGCACTGCCTACAACAACGACATCGCCGTGCTCGGCGCTTTCGGCTTCGAGCGCAGACCGGCGGAAAACCTCGTCATCAGCGGCTCAGTGAAAGCCCTGGTCGGGATCGACCATCCCCGCACCGGCGAAAAAGACATCATCTTCCTGCCGTCGCTGTCGGTGCTGTTCGCGTTCTGACGCGCAAGCCACAAAAAAACGCGGGGCCGTGCCGCGCGTTTTTCTCAGTCATGCCGCTGCCGATACCACGCCAGATGATCGTGCAGCTTGACCACATCACCGATAATCAGCAGTGCCGGCGGCTTGATGCCAGCGTGCGCGATCAATTCGCCCAGTGTTGCCAGAGTGCCGATATGCACGCCTTGCTGTGGCGTCGTTGCCTTCTCGATGACGGCCACCGGAGTGTCGGCACGCCGGCCATGTGACATCAGTTCCCGGGCGATTTGCGATGCCTGGGTGATGCCCATGTACACAACCAGCGTCTCGTGCGCACTGGTGGACCGCGTCCAGTCCAGCGGCTCTTCGCCACCGGCTTTGTCGCCACCCTTGTCGCCGCGGCGATGACCGGTGACGAATGTGACGCCCTGGGCGTAATCGCGATGGGTGAGCGGAATGCCGGCATAGCAACTTGCACCCGCAGCCGAGGTGATGCCGGGCACCACCTGAAACGGAATGCCGTTTTCGGCAAGCGTTTCGATTTCCTCACCACCGCGCCCGAAAATAAACGGGTCGCCGCCTTTCAGACGCAGCACTTTTTTTCCTTCTTTTGCCAACCGTACCAGGGAGAGATTGATATCTTCCTGTGGCACCGCATGATCGGCGCGTTTCTTGCCAACATAAATTCGGTCGGCGTCGCGACGCACGAGATCGAGCACCGCATCCGACACCAGGTTGTCGTACAGCACCACATCGGCCAGCTGCATCAGGCGCAAGGCGCGAAAGGTGAGCAGATCCGGATCGCCGGGGCCGGCACCAACCAGAAACACCTCGCCGCGCGTCAACATGTTTGCATCCGCCGCCGCCAGCGCCTGCTGCGCAAGAACGCGCGCCGCATCCGCCTGGCCGGCCAGCACCCGCTCGGCGAACGGGCCGGACAGCAACGCCTCCCAAAACAGCCGGCGCGCGCTCGTGCCGGGTAATTTTTCTTTCACTGCCAAGCGAAACTCGCCGGCGATACGTGCCAACTCACCGTAATTTGCCGGCACCAGTGTTTCCAGCCTGGCGCGCAGGTGGCGTGCCAACACCGGCACCGCGCCGCCGGTGGACGCAGCGATAATCACCGGCGAACGATCAACGATCGAGGGCGTGATAAACCGGCAAAGCACCGGCTGATCAACCGCATTGACCAGAATGCCGCGCGCTTCGCAGTCTGCATAGATGCGCTGGTTCACCGCGTGATCGTCGGTCGCCGCGAACACCAGACGCATGCCATCGAGTTGCGCTGGCGCATAGCTCGTGGCGACATGCACCAGCGTGTGCTGCGCGACAAATTTATGCATCTCAAGCGACAGCGCCGGCGAGATGACCGTCACCTGCGCTCCCGCCGAGTGCAACAGCCGTGCCTTGCGCAGGCCAACATCGCCGCCACCGACCACCAGGCAGTGCTGTGCGCGCACGTTGAGAAAAATCGGCAAATAGTCCATCGGGCAAGCATTCCGGGCGTGCAAAAGCGCGATTATACGCCGGGCGACCTTGCAGCAGCCGGATCAACAGCCGCGCCAGCGGAGTGTGCGCCACGCGCCGCCACGCGCCGCAGGATGCCCGGCACAACCAACCGGAACGCGGACACATTGAGCAGCCATGACAGGCTGCTCGCGGCAACCAGCCCCATGACGCCGAATTGCCACAGCGCCAGCACCTTGAGCAGCAGGCCCACCGTATACCCGCCGACGCTCAACACCACCATCCGCCGGGTCTCACCTGAACAGTAAAACACCTGTGCCAACACCTGACCAAACAACACCGCCAACATGAATCCCCCGAGCAGCGTCAACATCTGCGCCGTGAGCGCGATATGTTCGGCACTGTACGCCGTACCCGAAAAAAGCAGCCGCACCAGCAGCTCACCGGCGACGACAAACAGGATCCAGACAGCGATGCCGACCGCCGCCATGTACCCCAATGCGGTGCGCAACAAAATCCGTGCGCCCGGCCCGTCGCCGGCATGCATGCGCTCAGCAAAGGGTGCCACCAGCGGTGCTGTAATCACCCGGTTCATCATCAAGGTCACCACCGACAGCACCTGCTGTGCAAGGTGGAATGCGGCCACCGCACCGCCTGGCACGCTGGCAAACAACAGGCGATCAACAAAGGGTTCGCTCTTGTAATACGTCGCAGCGAGCAGCAGCACGCGCGATTCGCGCAACACGTCACGCAGATCGGCATCGTGCAGCCGGGCTTTCCTTGGTACACCCAGGCGCGGCAATAGCAGCGCCGCAACCAGCACCGCACGCAACGCGAACAGCGCCGCACAGGCAACGAGCGTTGCCGGATCGAAAACAAACCATGCCGCCATGGCGATCAGGTTGGCGATAAAGGTGCGGAACTCACTGCCCAGCACGTCACTCTCGGCAGTGAACAGTGATTGGCCGATCGCGGTAACCACCGTTGCCAACATGGCCAGCAAACCCAGCGGCAACACCCCGATTGCCAGCGCATAACCGCCCGCCGGCTGAACATATGGCAGCACCAGCCACGCACCCAGCCACAATGCAAAACACAACAGCAATACGCCGGCCTGCAGCGTCCAGAGCAGGCTCCAGCACAGTACCCGGCGTGAGGTGTCATCGGCACGCCGCACCAGGCGCGGCGTCGACCAGTTCAGAACGCTGTTGCCCAGCAGCACCATCACCACGCCCGGCAGGATGAACACCATGAACAGCGCATCGGCAGCATTGCTGGCGCCAAGCGTGCGCAATGCCAGGATCGGAAACAATAAATTCTGCAGTAGGTTGGCTGCGGAAACGGCGGCAAGCGCGGTGCGGGCGCGGGGAGTCATGGGGGAAGATCAACAAACAGGAATCGAAAAGGGCCCCGCAGGGCCCCGATGAAAATGTAAGCGTCGCGCCTCAGTGTATCGCAACGCCTTGTTTCTGAAGTTGTCGCTCAATTTCGGCCAGCAGTTTGATGCTGTCACGCAGACTGTTTGCCTCAACGCTGTCGTCCGGCATCATCTCGCGCAACATCGCCTTCAATTGCTCCAACTGCGCATGTACGGCATGACCGTCCAGATTGTGGAGCGTTACATCGCCTCGACTTGCCATGGGCTTCTCCGTTGTTGTGGTGATACATCACTTGTAGACGCTACGCCTGTAGCGGTTCGGGCGGCAAGCCCGGGACGAGCCACAAGTCGCAAACTGTGACCGGGTGGCCAATTGATCAAGCGCCGGGCATATTAGTGCTTCCGTTCTGCCTGTTGTTCCATCCGATCCACACCGGGAGCATGCCGTGAAATCCCTGACCAATATGACCGGCATCATTGCCGCCGCGAAACAGGCATTGCCGGTACGCACGGCCGTCGTGCATCCGGTGAGCACCGCAATCATGACCAGCCTCGCCGGCGCAATGGCCGAGGGCATCCTTGATCCTGTGCTGGTGGGCCCGGAGAAAAAAATCCGTACTGCGGCAACCGAAGCCGGTTTCGACATCTCGTCATTCCGCCTCGTCGACGCGCCACATAGCCATGCCGCCGCCGACGCAGCCATAGCCTTGGCGCGCGCCGGCGAAGTCGAAGCAATCATGAAAGGCGCGCTCAGCACCGATGAACTGATGGAGGCGGCCGTGCGCAAGGACACCGGCATCCGCACCGACCGGCGCCTGAGTCATGTGTTCGTGATGGAAGTGAGCAGTTATCCGAAGTTGCTGCTGATCACCGACGCGGCAATCAACGTCGAGCCGGATCTCACCGCAAAGCGCGACATCGCCCAGAACGCCATCAATCTTGCGCATGCTCTTGGTATCGAAAAACCGAAGCTTGCCATTCTTGCTGCCGTTGAAAAAGTCGATCAGCGCTTCCGCTCTACCGTCGATGCCGCCGCGCTGTGCAAGATGGCAGATCGCGGCCAGATCACCGGCGCAGTGCTCGACGGCCCGCTCGCGTTCGACAACGCAATCTCGCGCGAAGCGGCGATCGCCAAGGGCATCGTCTCGCCGGTTTCCGGCGAGGTCGACATTCTCCTGGCCCCGGACATCGAAGCCGGCAACATGATCGCCAAACAGCTCACCTATCTTGCCGATGCGCGCACCGCCGGCATTGTGCTCGGCGGGCGCGTGCCGGTGATCCTGACCAGCCGCAGTGGCAATGCCTTCGGCCGCGTGGTGTCCATCGCGCTTGCTGCGTTGGTCATCCGTGCCAAGCTGAAGGTGCCGACGACGTGAGCGCAGAAGCGGGTGACGGGCTGATCCTGGCCGTCAATGCCGGTTCATCGTCGCTGAAAGTCGCCGGATTTTCCGTTGTCGACGGCGCACTGCGGGACGTGTTGCGGGTCGGCATCGACATGAATTCTGACAAGGCACCTGCGATCAACGGCGATCCGGCGCTGTGCAGGGCGGTGCAGACAACTGCGCTCACGCTGGCTGCCAAACGCAATGGCAGCGCGTTTATTGTTGCGCTGCTCGATGCCATGCCGGTCGCCGCCGTCGCCCATCGCGTCGTGCACGGCGGCGATGAGCCGCGCGAATGCGTACCGCTCGATGACGCGCAGCGTGCCGCGCTGCGCGCACTATCGCCACTTGCACCACTGCACCAGCCGGCGGCACTGGCCATCGTCGATGCCGTCGCCAACGCGCAGCCGGCGCTGCCGCAATTCGCCTGCCTGGACACCGCCTTCCATGCCGGCATGCCTGCGGTTGCGCGCGAATATGCGCTGCCGCAGGCAATCCGGGCACGCCATCCGCACCTGCATGCCTTCGGCTTTCACGGCCTCTCCTGTCGCTCGGCAGTGGAACAACTGCGCGGCGCCGGCTTGCCCGCACGCCTGATCATCGCGCATCTGGGCAGCGGCGCCAGCGTCACCGCCGTGCGCAACGGCCACAGCATCGCCACCAGCATGGGCTTCAGCGCGCTCGACGGCCTGCCGATGGCAACGCGGCCAGGGCACATTGATCCGGGCCTGCTGCTGTATCTGCTGCGCCACGAACAACCGGATGTCGACGCGCTCGAAGATCTGCTCTACCGACGCGCCGGTCTGCTCGGCATCTCCGGCATCAGCGGCGACATGCGGGTACTACTCGCCAGCGACAATCCCGCCGCGAAAAATGCCGTCGATTTTTTTGTGTACCGTAACCTGATGGAAATCGGGGCGCTCACTGCCGCACTCGGCGGCCTTGATGCGCTGGTTTTTACCGGCGGCGTCGGCGAGCACCAGGCCAGCATCCGTGCGCGCATTGGCGAGGGCCTGCGCTGGCTCGGCGCCAGCATCGATCCGGCAGCCAATGCACGGCATGCACAGCACATCGGCGCTGCCGATTCACGCATCGCGCTGCGGGTAGTGGCTTGCGACGAAGAAACGGTGATGGCGGCAGGTGTGCGCGGGATGGGATCAGGCCATCGACGGTAATGCCAGCCGCCCCGGCTTCGCCATCAGCACTTGACCTGTTCCGATGACGCGTTCGCGGAAGCCGCCCTCGCAGTAGCACAGGGAGTAATCCCATATGCGCACGAAGGTGTCGTCGTAGCCCTGCGCGCGTACCTGCGGCAGGCTGGCGAAGAAACGCTCGCGCCGGTGCTGCAGCGTGCGCGCGTAATGCAGGCCGATGTCCTCGTAGTGGACGATGCCCAGGTCGGTGCGGCGGGCGACGCGATTGGCGATCGCCGCGACCGACGGCAGGAAGCCGCCGGGGAAGATGTAGCGCTGGATGAAATCGACACTCGCCAGCGCGCTGTCGTAGCGCTGGTCGGCGATGGTGATCGCCTGCACCAGCGCCAGGCCGTCCGGCATCAGCAGCGACGACAGTGTCGCGAAATAGGTATCCATGTACTGCTCGCCAACTGCCTCGATCATCTCGATCGACACCAGCTTGTCGTAGCTGCCGGTGAGGTCGCGGTAATCGTCGAACAGGAACCTGATGCGATCGGCGACGCCGGCGTCGCGCGCGCGCTGCACCGCCACCGCATGCTGCGCGCGGGAAATGGTGGTGGTGACGCGGCAGCCGTAATGCTTTGCCGCGTGCACCGCCAGCCCGCCCCAGCCGGTGCCGATTTCCAGCAGGTGATCGCCGGGTTGCAGGTCCGGCTTGTCGAGTGCCTGCAACGTGTCGAGGTTGGCGCAGAACACGCGCACCACGGCCACCAGGTCCGGCGACGTCCAGTTGCCCTTCATGTACGACTCGCCGGCACCGAGCGCGCCACCGGCGAGCACGTCGAGCCAGAGATTCGGGCTGCGCACTTCCACCACGCCGTGCAGGTCGGTGCGCCCGGCGTGATGGCCGAACGTTTCCTCACTGCCGTGCTCGCGGAGCGTGGCCGTGTTGCAGCCCGGACAGCGCGCGCCGCAGGGCGCTGCGTGCAAGCAGCGTGCGCGAGTTGTGGCCGGCAGTGGCGGGCATGGTGTCGATACGGGAATTCATGGCGGTCTCCGGGTCAGGGATGAATGTCATGGATAAAAGTCACGGATGCGGATGAAAGACGACGCCCTTGCGCCACAGGCGGAATGCCTGCGCGTAGATGCCGGCGACGACCTGCACCGTCATCCACGGGTAACGCCACAGCACGCGGTTGAGCGCAGCAGCGGTGACCGGCTGGCGGCGCAGGCTGAGCGCGGCGAGTAACGGTGGCGCTGCAGGTATTCGCCCAGCGTCAGCTCGCCCTCGGCGGACTCAAGCAGCACCGGCGCCTCGCGGTTGAAGCGCACGATCTCCAGCAGCATGCGCAGGTAGCGCGGGCTGAACAGGTTGCGCGTCGTCGGCGCGCAGCGTGGTGGCGACGAACGCCTGCGGATGGCGCACCACGCCCACCACGCCCACCGCGCTGCCGGCAAAATCGCCGGCATCGAGCACGGTCAGCGGGATGCCGGCGCCGGCCAGCACCTGCGCCAGTTCACGCACGCTTTCCAGCACGAACCAGCGACGGTTGTCGCCCATCTCGTGCGCATCCCATTGCTGCGGCACCGCGCACCACACGGCGTGCACGGTGCTGCCCTTCGCGGTGGCATTGGCGACCGCCGCCAGCAGCGCGCTGGTCGTCGACGCGCAGGTCCTCGCGGAACCAGACGAGCAACGGCCGCTTATTCATGGCGATCAGCGTTGCCGGTCGTTGCCGGTACCAGCCCGAGATGGCGCACCGCCGGCGCCAGCGATTCATCAGCCAGCGCGCGGGCGCCGGCGTCGGCGATCAGTTGCTCGTGGATGCGCGCGGCCGGCCCGGCCACCGCCACCGGCGCAATGCGCGCGTCGACCAGCCGCTGCAGGTAGCGCGCGAACGCGGCGGTGTCCTGCGCGGCATCGCCGTGCAGCACGATCGCCGCCGGCCGCCGGCGCTCGCCGGCCACCAGCAGATCCTCCACCGGCAGCGCGGCTTCCAGCAGCAACACCGGCACTTCCATGCCGATGCAGCCGACCGCCAGCGTCATCAGCGCAATGTGGTTGACGGCTTCGGGCTTCTGACCCGGCAGCGACGCGATCAGCACCGGCGCGCCGCGCGATTGCTTCGCATCGAACTGCATGCGCGAGGCCAGCTTGCGCCGCAGGTAACCCTCGACGAAGGCGCGGCCGGCGGCGTCGCCGGGCACGCTGCCCGCGCCGGTTGCCCCCGCGCCGCCGACGTTCTCCACCAACGGATTGAGCAGCCGCTCGCACACCGTCACGAACGGGTACAGCGACAGCGTCTCGTTTACCGTTTCATCCAGCCGCTGCTCGTCGAAGGCGGCGGCCGCCTGCTGCACGCGCGCGCCGTAGCGCTGCCAATCGGAGGTTTCCCAGGCGGCGTCGACCTCGTCGTGCTCGATGCCGCTGATCCTCACGTCGCGTTCCAGCAGGCCGCGCACCCGGCCGATCGACACGCCGCGGTTGATCCAGTCGACGATGCGCAGCACGCGCTGGGTATCGTCCTCGCTGTACAGGCGGTGGCCCTTGGGCGTGCGCACCGGTTTCAGCAAGCCGTAGCGGCGCTCCCACGCGCGCAGCGTCACCGTGTTGACGCCAGTGCGCTGCGACACCACGCGGATCGGGAAAAAGCCTTCGAGTTCCGGCAGCTCGCTGCCGGCGTCTTCATCGTGCTGGCTCATCGGCAACTCACAGAAACGCCCGCAGGCGCAGCGGGTCGGGATGCGGCGCCAGGTAGACCTGGCGCGCGAGATAGTCGTCGATCACCGTCGCCAACCGCTGCCGATGCGCCGGCGGCAACGTGTCGCGGAAATATCCGGCGATGTGCTGTAACACGTTGCTGTGGCCCTTGCGCGTCACCGGCTTCTGCAGGCCGCGCATCAGCGCCGCGATATAGGTGCCGGCCACTGCGTCGAGATCGGCGCCGGTGAGATCGGCCAGCAGCCGGCCGTCTTCCTCCACCGGCACCAGCGGGTTGGCGGCCATGAAATGTTGCAGGTAGAGGCCACGGGTGTTGTCGCGCTCCGGCACGCCGTCAGCGCGGTGGATCGCCTCGCGCGGCACGCCCATGCCAATCGCCATCTCCGGGCAGACCGGGGTCCAGGCGAACCAGTCGGCCAGCTCGCCGGTGCAGTACTCCGCGTGGCGGTGGCCGCCGTCGAAGCGGACCGGCGCGCCCAGCAGGCGCTCGCTGATGCCGACCGGGATACAGCCTACAGTGCCCGGCTGGCCGGGGCTGGCGGTGATGACCTGGACCGGGATGCTGATGGCAGGCGTGGCGGGTATCGGAGGTAACCTGTACAAGAATACGATTTTGTACAACTTTCCGGGCCATCATGCCCGCAGAAGTCGTACAGATCAGCCAGCGATGTATAGGTATTTGCCTAGGGCCAGTGGGGGGGTGTCCCAGATTTTTGGCACGCGGGCCAAAGGCAGGAAACTGCCCCACCCCAACCCGGAGACACCATGTCCAAGCTCAGGCACAACCTGCCTCAAGAATTGTTGGCAGCACGATCTCGTCAGTCACCGATGCCGTGTCGAATAGGTGAAGGCGCAGCAATCGCAATGTGCAGGATATTTTTGTCGCTTGTGTAGATGGCCTGAAGGGTTTCCCTGAAGCGATCGAAACCGTGTTCCCGAAAACGACCGTGCAACGATGCATCGTGCACATGGTTCGCAACAGCCTGAACTACGCGTCATGGAAGCGCCGCGCCGAAGTGGCCGTCGGTCTGAAGAAAATCTACTCCCCCGCAACGTCCACGGATCATCCTGTTCTTCGATTACCCGGTAGAGATACGCAAGGTGATCTACACGATCAATGCGATCGAATCGGTGAACATGAGCCTGTTGAAGCTAACCAAGAACCGCGACTCCTTCCCAAGTGACGAGGCGCTGATCAATCTGTTCCAGCTGCCCCTACACAACATCCGCAAGAAGTGGACGATACCGATCCGCGACTGGAAGGCCGCCCTGAACCGCTTTACGATCCAGATCGAGGGAAGACTTCCGCAGGCGTAAACAGGAATCTCGGCTACACAGAATTCTGCACACCCTCCGTACGCATGAACCCGCTTTTCATTCCTCTGCTACCATCCTCCTGCTCCGGACATTGCGGTGAACACTATGGATGCCCAGCAAGAACTGCAGGATCGCCTGGCGCGTATCGAAGCCCGGATCGATGCGCTTGCCCAACGGCTGGAGATGCCGCTGCCGGCCGCGCCCGTTGCAACAACACCGAAGGCGATTGCAAAGACACCGGCATACAAGCCGCCACCGCGTGCCGCTGCCGAGGAAGGCAGCGGCGCATCGCGGCTGATGGCATGGGGCGCCGCTGTTGCGTTCCTGCTCGCGGCAATTTATCTGCTACGCATCGTCTACGACAGCGGCTGGCTCACGCCGCCGCGCCAGGTTGGGCTCGCGCTGCTCGGCGGGCTGGCGCTCATTGCCACCGGCCTGTTCGTGTCACGCATCGACCGGATGTACGCCGCTTTTCTGCCTGCGGCGGGAACGGTGGTGCTATACATCACCGGCTATGCCGCACACCTGCATTACGATCTGATCGCGCGCGGCGGCGCATTCGCGGCGATCGGCGCCACCAGCATCGTTGCGCTCTGGCTGGGCCGCACGTTCAACAACAGCGCATTCGCTGTGCTGGCCACGGTGGGCACCTATCTCTTTCCGCTGTGGCTCACCCAAGGCGATGTCGCCATCGGCGATTTCATCGTCTACTACACCGTGTGGGGCCTGGTCTTCGCCATCACCGCGTTGATCGAAGGCCGCCGCACCGCGTATGTGCTGTCGATGTTCTGTGCGCTGATTTCGTTTCAGATTGCCTGGCAGTTGGGCGGCACCAAGGCAGACTGGGCCAGTGTCGCTGCATTCCAGTGCTTTCAGTTCCTGCTTTCCGCCGTTACGGCCGTGGCTTTCTCGCTCATCCATCGCAGCCCGATGAGCAGCGAAGTTGCGTTCGTGCATGGTGTCGCGCTGTTTTATTTTTACATGCTGCAATACGCGCTGCTGCGCCACTACGCGCCGGACATCGTCGGTTTCTTCGCGCTCGGCAGTGCCGTGTTCGTCCTGGCCATCTACCTGGTAGCACGCAGCGTGTTGCCCGCCGCACAGCGGGTTGCCGGCGCGCTGCTCACCAGCAGCTATTGCGCAGTCGTTACCGCGCACATTCTCGTTTTCGAGTGGCTGCCCGGCGCGTGGCTGCCGTGGGCGGCGCTGCTGGCACCGCTGGCAGGGCTTGCTTTTTCGCCGATATTCCGCGACACCCCGCAGGCGCTGCTGCCCATCCGGCTGGTGTCCCTCGTCGTCTTTGCCGTCGGTTTTCTGGCCAGCCTGTTCAATGATGCCGGCCAGATGGTTCCCCTGCCCAATGTCATCCTGTTTGCCTACGCGGCAGCGATTTATCTTGGCTACGCGCTCTTGCGCGAGAAGGGCACAACCAATGGCGCCAATCTTGCGCTGCTGTATGCCGGCCATATCAGCGCCATGCTGGCGTGCAGCCGCGCGCTGGATTCTGCTTTCTACAGCGCAGGTTTCAGCATCTCGCTGGCGTGGGCCCTGCTCGCACTCGCCGCGCTCGGCACGGCCCTGGCACTGCGCGATCGCAACATCGGCCGTTCCTCGCTGCTGATCTTTGCCGCCTCGGCCGGCAAGGTACTCGTGTTCGATCTGCACGGCGCCGACTCGCTGTTGCGCGTCTTGTCGCTGATCGTTGTCGGCATCAGCCTGTACGCCGGCGGCTGGTTGTATCAGCGCATGTTCAAAGAACCTGAATCATCCACTGTGGAAATTCACCAATGACCGTGAAAAAAACCAAATCCACCGCCGAGCAACTGCTCGACGCGCACGTAAAATTCATGCTCGAACAGCTCAATGGCGCTGCGCTGCAGCAAAACATTGAAGACGAGCTTGACCATGCTCTTGAATCGGCAGAAAAAATCACGCTTAGCGAGGCCGTTAGCCGCGAACAGATCAAGCAGACGGTGAAGAGCTACGCCGTTGATCTCGACTTGCACGGCGGTATCCCGGAATTGATCGGCGATCTTTCCCGCACGTTGTACGCACACAAAATACACGATCAAACCACCCTCGCCGATCTCGTCACCGACCAGCAGTTCGCGGATATTATTGAGCAAGTGCTGGCGATGAAGGATTTGCGCGAGAAAATCATCAAGCGCTCGATCGGCAATCCGTTGTTCGGCGCCCTCGCTTCCGACGTGCTCTACAACGGCATCAAGGGCTATATTTCCGACAATCCGCTCACCAAAAACAGCAAGATGGCCGCCTCTGCCCTCAGCATCGGCAAGAGCCTGCTGAGCAAGGCCTCACCCGGTCTTGAACATGCTGTCGAGGAAGGCGTCAAGCGATACATCAAGGGCAACATCAAGGCGACCCAGAAGCAAACCGAACACTTCATCCGTGCCCGTATCGAGGACGACTCGGTACGCGACCATGCCACCGAATTGTGGGATGCAGCAAAGGAGCAGAAAGTCGCGCTGTTCCGGGATTTCATCTCCAGCCGGGATCTGGAAGAAGGCTTTGTCATCGGCTACGAGTACTGGCGCAAGCTGCGCCGCACCGATTACTACTGGACAGTTATCGAAATCTGTATCGATGGCTTCTTCGACAAATACGGCGACAGCTCGCTGCGCGAAATCCTCGATGAAGTGGGCATCCACCGCGAAATGATGCTCGAGGAAGCGATGCGCTTTGCCCCGCCGATCATCAAGATGCTGAAAAAGAAGAAGCTGCTCGAACCCCGTATTCGCCGACAGTTGGAGCGGTTTTATATGTCGGACGAGGCAAAGGCGATTCTCGCAGGCTGAGCGGCGAACGCCAGCTGCCCGGGGTGGCCGCGCCTCCGTTACCCGATAACCCGCCAGCGCAGTGTCTGCCCGGCCCAATACGGCACGATAGTGTCGCGGCTGAACGCCAATTCAGCCGGCACCTGCCAGGCCTCGCACACCAGCGTTACGGTATCGGTGTTGCGCGGCAAACGGTAAAAATCGGCACCGAAATGGCTGGCAAAGGCTTCGAGCTTGTCGAGCGCCTGCATCTGCTCGAAAAACTGCGCATACAGCGGCAGCGCCGCCGGCGCCGAAAAACAACCAGCACAACCGCAGGTTGATTCTTTTGTGTGCTTTGCGTGCGGTGCTGAATCGGTGCCCAGAAAAAAACGCTTGCTGCCGCTGATCGCTGCCTGCTGCAATGCTTCCTGATGCAGACGCCGCTTGAGCACCGGCAGGCAGTAGTGATGCGGGCGTATGCCACCGGCAAACAGATCGTTGCGGTTCATCAGCAGATGTTGCGGCGTGAGGGTTGCCGCCACACCCTCACGGGCGGCCAACACGAACTGCGCGGCCTCGCGGGTGGTGATGTGCTCGAACACCACCCGCAGGCGCGGAAATTCGTCGACGATGGGCAGCAGGTGGCGCTCGATGAATACTGCTTCGCGGTCGAACACATCGACATCAGCATCGACCACTTCGCCATGCACCAGCAGCGGCAGATCGACCTCTTCCATGGCAACCAGCACCGGCCATAACTTGCGTACGTCGGTAACACCGGCATGTGAGTTGGTGGTCGCGCCGGACGGGTAGAGTTTGGCCGCGTGAACGATGCCGCTGTGCTTCGCGCGCCGGATTTCGTCGGGCGAGGTGTGATCCGTAAGGTAGAGCGTGAGCAACGGCTCGAATTTCACGCCCGCAGGTACCGCGCCGAGAATCCGTTGCCGGTATTCACCGGCAAGCGCCGTGCTGGTCACCGCCGGAACAAGATTGGGCATGACGATGGCACGCGCAAAAACCTGTGCCGTTGGCGCCAGAACCTGCGCCAACACCGCACCGTCGCGCAGATGGATATGCCAGTCGTCCGGGCGGGTGATGGTAAGCGTCTGCTTCATCGGCCGAAAACTCCTACTCAACTACGCTGGCAATATGCGCCCGGGTATGGCCAAACCGGCAGTCTATAATGGCAGCCAGCCGCACCCGCCACGGCCCGGAGTTTCGCATGAATGACCTGATGACGCACGAACTGACCGGGCCAAGTTCGCGCCTGACGCTTTACCGCCGCATCCTGCGTCGCAAAAAACAGACCGGCGAAAAACATCTGCCGGCCATCAACGTACTGCTGTGCAACCAGCACGCGGATCATGAGCAGCTTGAGCGTTACAACAATGTCTGTGGTTTTCTCACCGGCCGGGAACTGCCGGCGACCTATCCGCATATCCTCGCCTTTCCGCTGCACGCGGAATTGATGACTGACGAAAATTTTCCGTTTCCACTGCTCGGCTTGGTGCACATTGCCAACAGCATCACCCGCTACCGACCGCTCACGATCAATGAGTCGGTCGACATCAGTTGCCGCCTCGGCACCATGGCACCGCACGATAAGGGCACGACGTTCAGCATTCTCACCGAAGCCGCCGTGCAGGGGGAAAAAGTCTGGGAGAGCACCAGTACCATGCTGCATCGCCATCCGGTCAGCAGTTCCGGCGGGAAACCAGCCGAAATCGCCGAAAAAGACGCGCTACAACACGCTGCCCGCGAAACATGGCGTATCGCCAGCAATATGGGCCGCCGCTATGGCAAAGCCTCCGGCGACATGAACCCGATTCATCTCTGGCCGCTCACCGCCAGGCTGTTCGGTTTCCAGCGTCATATCGTCCATGGCATGTGGACCAAAGCGCGCGCCGTTGCCGCTCTTACGCCACAGATCGGCGCACGCCCTTTCACGGTTACCGTCGCCTTCAAGCTGCCGGTATTCCTGCCGGCAGCCGTCACTTTCCTGCACCAGGCCGACGCGGCCGGCATTCACTTCGACGTTCGCGATCAATACAACCTGAAGCCGCACCTAAAGGGCGCGATCACATTCCTTGATTGATTACCGCTTTCAGGCCAGCGCCTGTTCTTGCCGGCGACGCGGCGGCAAGGCCAGAGCAAAAATGCGCCGCACCACCGTGCCGAACTGTCGGGCCATGCTACCGGTGTTGTACGGCAACGCATACTTCGCACACAACGCGCGCACTTCCGGCACAATTTCTACGTAGCGGTGGCCGGGAATATCCGGGAACAGATGATGCTCGATCTGGTGCGACAGGTTGCCGGTGGCGATATGCATCAGCCTGCCTCCCTTGATGTTCGCCGAACCCAGTAACTGGCGCAGATACCACTGGCCGCGCGTCTCGTTGCGCGTCTCTTCCTCGGTGAACATCACCGTGCCATCCGGAAAGTGGCCGCAGAAAATAACGCCAAAGGCCCAAACATTACGCACCGCGTTGGCTGTGATGTTGCCGGCGAGCACCGGCAGGAAGAACGGGCCGGCCAGTGCCGGAAACAACACGTAATCCTTCAATACCTGCCGGCGTACCTTCTTCCAGACGACCTTCAATTCAGCCAGCGCCTGCTGAAGCGATTTTTCGCCTGAGAAAACTTTTTCCGTTTCAACATCATGCAACGCCACGCCCCACTGAAACAGCAGAGCCAACGCCAGTGCATAAATCGGATTGCCCAGATATTTCGGCTCCCATGGCTGCGCTTCGGACATCCGCAGAATGCCGTAACCGACATCGCGATCCTTGCCAACAATGTTGGTAAAGGTGTGGTGCACATAGTTGTGCGAATGGCGCCAGGTGTCACCCGGGCAGGCGGTATCCCAGTCGTACTTTTTTCCGTCGAGCGCCGGATCCTTCATGAAGTCATACTGGCCGTGCATGACGTTGTGGCCGATTTCCATGTTCTCCAGAATCTTCGCAACAGACAGCAATGCCGTGCCGGCAAGCCAGGCCGGCGGCAGAATGCCGGCAAAGAGCAGCGCGCGCCCGCCGATCTCGCAACGCCGCTGGAATTTCATCATGCCGCGAATGTACGTGGCATCGCGCGCGCCAAGGTCGGCGATTGTGCGCGTGCGTATGGCATCCAGTTCGCGCCCGAATTCTTCCACCTGCGCCGCACTCAGGTGCGGGAAAGCACGGCGGATTGTCGGGCTGATGTTGTCGCCCACCGACTGACCGTCGGGTTTGATGCTGTGTCTGATCGACTCGTTGGCAATGCTCATGGATGAATCCCCTGTGTTGATTTGGCGAGCCATCAGATATCAAGCGTGACATCGCCCAGCGGGACGCTCACGCACAACTGAATTTCGTCGTTCGGCTCGTAAGAAAGATCACCGGTGACAAGGTTTTTCGTCACGCCGCTGACTTTGGTGCACTTGCAGGCCATACAGATGCCCATGCGGCAACCGGAATCAGGCTGCAGCCCGGCCGCCTCGGCCTGATCGAGCAGCTTGCGGCCGTCACTGGCAACAAAGCGCTCGGCGCGCACGAAGCGCAGTTCGCTGCCAACTGCCTCGGCAACCGGTGCTGGCACCGGATTTGCAAAAGAACCTGCGGTGAACCGCTCAATGTGCAACTTGCTGGCGAGATCGCGCCCAGCGAATTCGGCGCGTACTGCATCGATCAGCGCCGGCGGACCACAGACCCAGGTTTCGGCAGCGCCCAGATCCTTCGTCAATGCATCAAGATGCACGGCGCAGAAATGGCCGCTGAAGTCTTCACCGGCCGGTGTCGCGCGAGTGAGGGCAATACGTACGGTGAGGTTTTCGTGCTGCGCGGCAAGCGCGACAAGCTCACCGCCGAAAATCACGTCAGCGTAAGTCGGTGCGTAATGCAGCACATCGATGGGACCGGCGTATTTCTTCTCATGCAACGCCTCATCAAGCAGCGTGCGCAGCATCGCCATGTTCGGTGTAATGCCGCTGCCACCGGAGATAAAGACGATACGGGCCGGCCAGTCTGTCGGGCGATTCTGATCCGGCAAACAATAGTCACCCGCAGCCTGCGAGATCGTCACCACCATGCCCGGATACGCCGCAGCGACCAGCGGGCCGGAAACCTTGCCGCCCGCCACCGTCTTGACGGTGATGTCGATGAGGCCGTCGCTGCGCAGCGCAGAGGACGACACCGAATAGCAGCGCGTCCGGCGCACGCCATCGAGCTCAACGCTGATGCGGATGTACTGGCCGGCACGGGCGCCCAGCCAGTTGCGGTTCGGGCGCAGCCGGAAGGTGGTGGCATCGGCGGTCTCGCAGACGCTCTCCACCACCTCGGCACGCACCTCATGCACCGACCACAGCGGATTGAACAGTTCGAGGTAGCGATCAACCCCGTGCGGCGTGGCCAGGGTGGCTACGAAGTCCGTTGCCAGCAGGCGACGGATACCGCTGGCAAGGCCGGGGGCTTGGGTCCGGGTCATGGCACATCTCCATCAGGCGTCTCGAAAGAGACATTAAGTGAACGAGTGTGCACAAAATACCGGTGTCAAAACTTAAGTCAACACTTGTTCACTAAAATAGTGGCTTCCTTTATATATCAATCAGTTATATGATCTACCACTTTCATCTTGCGTTCACGTGCAAGCACGGCCTCGGCCGGCTGCGTGCGTGTTCCTGGCTAACTGCCCGACCAAATGAGGAAGTTGCGCCATGGTCCGGCCACCCGGTCCCCGCGAAGAAAAAAAACAGAAAACCCGCCAGGCATTGCTCGACGCAGCCCTGACGTTGCTGGCCGGCGAGCAGAGCTTCGCCAGCCTCAGCCTGCGTGAGGTAACGCGCGAAGCCGGGGTGGTGCCGACGGCGTTTTACCGGCATTTCCGCGACATGGATGAACTCGGACTCGCGCTTGTCGATGAGTCATTTCATGCGCTCAGGCAGCTGATGCGCACCGCACGCAGCGGCACGCTCCCGACCGAGCAACTGCTCCAGCGTTCGGTGGCAACCTTCGTCACACATGTGCGCGCGAACGATCGTTACTTTCAATTCCTGCTGCGCGAACGTGCCGGCGGCCGCAGCGCAATCCGCAATGCAATCCGCACGGAAATTCGCCTGTTCATCAGTGAACTGGCCACTGATCTGGGTCGCTTCCCGGCACTGAATCCGTGGCGCACGGAAGATCTGCGCATGATGGCGGGACTGATGGTGAGTACCCTGGTGAATGCCGTGCTCGACATTCTTGACCTGCCGGCAGGCAGGCCCGAAGACGCGCAGGAAATGGTGACAGTGCTGGAGAGTCAGTTGCGCCTGATACTGCTGGGCGCTTCGCTGTGGAAACGCAGCGACTGATGCGGGGGTCACGCCGGCCGGGGCAGCTCAACCCCAGTGCCGCACGCGCCCAGTGTCGATGTGCACGAAGTTTTCCCTGCCGTAATAACCAACCCCGCCGCGACCAAGCGCAATTGCCGCAGCGCGCACCTGCGCCAGGCGCCGGCCCGGCACGCGCAGATCGATGGCCATTCCGTCCATGTGCAGGCTGTGTTTGGCCACACCACCGCCACCGGTCCGGCGGAGCAGCCTGTTGGTTTGCGCTGAGCGGTAGCCACAAATAATGTGCACCGGGCCTTCGGTTTCAAGCGCAACCGTCAGATCGTGCATCAGGTCGATCACGCCGCGCGCCATCGGCATCGCCGCATTGGCGCGGAAATCGCGCAGCAGGAAATCGATTTCGGTGAGTGCTTCGGGGTAATAGACGCCCTGCTCGAAATAGGTGATATCGCGTGCTTCGGAGGTGTGCGTGTTGTACAGCCGCAGGCGCCGCGCGGCCGGTGTCGCATCGCCGTCGGCACGCGCCAGCGCCGACACCATCAGGGCACCGGTAGCTGTAAGCGAAGCGCCGAGAAAGACGCGGCGGGAAATCACGGGGTTCATGACACGGTTACTTCTTCCGATTCAGGGATATTCGTGCGGTGTACCAGCCGCCACGTCCCTGGCAATGCCTTGTCGATCGGCCAGCACCGATTCTGCCGCGATCCAGTCGATTCGTTCTGTGATCCCTGCCTCATCCGCAAGTTGCCAAACCAGCGCGAGGTAATCGAAGCCGCGAGCGTAGACATCCGGATGCGCCTCCAGCCAGATGGGGCCGCCCGGCGGTGAAAACAACAGGACCGGCGCGTAAATGATGCGCACCGGCACCCCCACAGCAACGCCCTGAAACAACGCCTCGATGTGCTCCGGCTGCAAACGGATGCAGCCGTGGGTGCGCGCACCGTACACGCTGGCCGGCGCGTTGGTGCCGTGTATGCCCAGAGCCTCCCGCGTCAGACCCAGCCAATACTTGCCCAACGGGTTGTCCGGGCCGGGCGGCACTCGCGCTACTACCGGCTGGCCCAGGGCGCGCATCTCGGCCTGGATCGACAGCGGCACGAACCAGGTCTTGTTCTTGTCGCGGGTGGCGATGGCAGTATCGCCGGTGGGCGTCTGCCAGTCCGGCCTGCCTGCCGCAGCCGGGTAGGCCGCCTGCAACTGCCCGGCTCCATAGTGGAACAGCATGCGCTGGGGAATGTTGATGAGAATCGCATCGCCGTCGGCACCGGGAGCCGGGGGCACGATGTGGCGATTGTCGTAGATCAGAGCCTGGCCAATCCGCAGGAAGGCACGCGCATCGAGCGGATTGTCACGCTGCAATTGCGGCAGCCAGGCACCCAGCCGCGTCGCGATCACCGTCAGGTTGTCACCGGGCCGCACCCTGTAGACGCCAGGGCCGCCGGCCGTACCGATGCCGGAAATGACACCGCGTTCGAACGGGTACGCCGGCACGGCAGGCTCCATAAGGGGCTGCGTGGCAGGCAATGCCGGGCCGGGATCAACGACCGGCGCGACAACATCAGCGTGCGCGGTTCGGATATCCAGAACGCCCAGCAAGACAAAAGCGATCACGAAAATTCGCATGACGGGACTGCATGACCCGGTAAGGGCGGAATCGCCGCGCATGATAGCAGCGGCTTGCGAGTAATCCGTGCCGCCGGCAAATCGGTTGCGGTTCCCCCTGTCATGTCCGGTCAGTACACTGGGCGCCGCTTTTGCCCGCACTCTGGAGATCCGCCCTTTATGAAACGCCTGAACCCCGCCCCGCACATCGCCGCCTTCATCTTCATGAGCCGCTGGCTGCAGGCACCGCTGTACCTGGGCCTCATCGTCGCCCAGGGCGTCTACGTGGTGAAGTTCATGGAAGAGCTGTGGCACCTGGTGCACGGTTTCTCCACGCTGTCGCATACCGACATCCTGCTCCTGGTGCTGGGCTTGATCGACGTGGTGATGATCGCCAACCTGCTGATCATGGTGATCCTCGGCGGTTATGAGATTTTCGTCTCCAAGCTGCACATCAACGATCACCCGGATCAACCCGACTGGCTGAGCCATGTCGATGCCGGCATGCTCAAGGTGAAGCTGGCGATGAGCCTGATCGGCATTTCGTCAATCCACCTGTTGCGCTCGTTCATCGATGCCAACAATCTCAGTGAGCATCAACTCAAATGGGAAGTGATCATCCATTGCGTGCTGGTGGGCTCGGCGATAATTCTCGCACTCACCGATCGGCTGATGATGGGCTTCCAGCCAACCCGTCCGCGTACCAGCGACGCGCACTGAACCACCTGGTGCGAAGCTGACGCATCCTCATGAGTGCGCGCGCCGATACTGCCGACTATCGCGCAATTTTTCTGGCCGGCGCGCCGCTGCTTGATGTGCGGGCGCCGGTCGAATTTGCCGCCGGTGCCTTTCCCGGCGCCATCAACATGCCGCTGCTCACCGACGCAGAGCGTGCACAGGTTGGTATCACCTATAAAACACAGGGCCAGCAAGCCGCAATTGCTCTTGGCCATCAGTTGGTCGGCAGCGCGACGAAAGCCGAACGCATCGCAAGCTGGCTCGATTTCGCCAACGGGCATCCCGACGGTTATATCTATTGTTTCCGTGGCGGCCTGCGCTCGCAAACCGTGCGGCAGTGGCTGCACGAAACCGGCATCGACTATCCGCTTGTCACCGGTGGCTACAAGGCGATGCGCCAGTTCCTGCTGGCTGAAATGGAGCGCCAGTCGCGCCATGCCCGCATCGCCATCGTCGGCGGCCGCACCGGCAGCGGCAAGACGCGCGTGGTGAATGCACTGCAGCACGCGATCGACCTCGAAGGCCTGGCGCATCATCGCGGTTCGAGTTTCGGCCGCCTGCCCGGCGGACAACCAACGCAAATCGATTTCGAGAATGCGCTGGCCATCGCCCTGCTGCGCGCCACAACCGAGGAACGGAAAAGGCTTTGGCTTGAAGACGAATCGCGGTTGATCGGCCGCTGCGCGATTCCACTGAGTTTCCGGCCGCGCATGGAGGCAGCGCCGCTGGCACTGGTCGAGGAGGCGCTGGAATCACGGGTACAGGTGGTGCTGGAAGATTATGTGGTCGGGGCCCTGGCGCTTTATGAGCTGGCACATGGCAAGGACGGCTTCGGCATCTTCTCGGCCAGCCTGCTCGGCAGCCTCGACCGCGTGCAGAAGCGTCTGGGCAGCCTGATGCACCACAAGGCGCGTGCAGCCATGACAGCGGCGCTCGCTGCACAAAATACGCGTGGGGATGCCGAGGGTCATCGCGCCTGGATCACCTTACTGCTCACGCATTACTACGATCCGATGTACGACTATCAACTAACGCAAAAACGCGGCGAGATTCTGTTTCGCGGCAGCCGCAATGAGGTAATCGACTGGATCAACAACGATAACGATTGAAGCCAAATCATGGGGCAATTACCCCGAAGCGCGCTGCGCTATTGAACCGCAGCGCGCAACATCCTGAAGCCAACTCCCCATTGAACGGAGCACACGCATGACAATTTTCAACCGCATGACCGCGGCCCTCGCCGCATTGTTGCTGTTCGGCACGCCGACCACCGTTGCCGGCGCCGGCCCGATATTCACCTTCACCGCCATCCCGGACGAAAATGAAACGCGCCTGAACGAGCGCTTCGGCAAGGTTGCCGTCTATCTTGGCAAGGCACTCGGCGTCGAGACGAAGTTCGTGCCGGTGAAATCCTATCCGGCGGCCGTTACCGCCTTCCGCAACAACGACGTGCAACTTGCCTGGTTCGGCGGGCTGACCGGTGTGCAGGCACGTCGTGCCGTGCCGGGTTCGCAGGCGATTGCGCAGGGCGCGGAAGACGTCGCTTTCATCAGCTACTTCATCGCCAATACCTCGACGGGCCTCAGGGCATCGACAAAATCCCCGCAAGCCTTTCCAAAAGGCATTACCGGCAGGTCGTTCACGTTCGGCGCGAAAACTTCCACCTCCGGTCGACTGATACCGGAATACTGGATCCGCAAGCAGCTCGGCGTGGCGCCGGCAGCGGCATTCACGCGTATAGGCTTCAGTGGCGATCACTCGAAGACGCTGGAACTCGTGCAGTCGGGTGCCTATGAAATCGGCGCCCTGAATTACAGCGTCTGGAGAAACGAAGTGCAGGCCGGCCACGTCGATGCCCAGAAGGTGCGCGTGATCTGGCAAACGCCGGGTTTCCCGGACTACCAATGGACGATTCGCGGCGACGTCGACACCGCCTTCGGCAAGGGCTTCACGAAGAAGGTCCAGAAATCGTTGGTCGGCATGAACGACAAGTCACTGCTCGACTCGTTCGAGCGCACCGCATTCATCAAAGCCTCAAACAAGGATTACGCGCCGATCGAGAAAACTGCGAAAGAAATCGGTTTACTCGACGAATGAGCACGCTGTTTTCACTCGACAACGCGCAGGTGAACTACGGCGGCAACAACGTGCTTGCCGGCGTGTCGCTGATAATCCGGGCGGGTGAAAAGCTTGCCCTGGTCGGCGCAAGCGGGGCCGGCAAGTCGACCCTGCTGCGGCTGTTGCGCGCGCAGCGGCCGGCGGACGTAGCGTGGTGTCCGCAAGCGCAGGGCCCGACCCAGGCCCTGGTGCCCATGCTCAGCGTGTTCCATAACATCTATGCCGGTCAGCTCGACCGTCACTCGACACTCTACAACCTCGTCAACTTGCTGGCGCCGCGCGCGCGCGAGGTGAACGCAGTCGGCAGCGTCGCTGCGATGCTGGGCCTGGGTGACAAACTGTTCACGTCGACCGACCGGCTTTCCGGCGGCCAGCAACAGCGCGTGGCGGTTGGCCGCGCGTTGTTTGCCGACCGCCCCATCTTCATCGGCGACGAACCAGTCTCCTCGGTCGATGAATACCAGGCGGGTGATATCGTAAAAATCATCACTGCCGCGCACGAAACCGTGGTACTGGCGCTGCACGACATTGATCTCGCGCTGGCAACCTGTGACCGCATTGTCGGTCTGCAGGACGGAAAAATCGTCCTCGATGCACCCGCCATCACGCTCACGCCGCACGATCTTGCGCCGCTGTACCGGCGCGCTGGTCGGCGGCAGGCGTGAGCCTGGCTTACAACCCGCCACCCATGACGATGCCCCTCGCCGACACCACTGCAGCCCCGCTGCGCCGACTGAGTTTCTGGCTGGCAATCATCGCGCTCGTCCTGCTGCCGTTTTCCGACATTGCCATCACCGTGGTCGATCCCTGGGACATTTTTGCGCGCATGCTGCATGGCGCGCTGACGCCATCGTTCGGCAATGTCGACGATCTGTGGCGCGCACTCGCCAATACGCTGGCGTTCGGCCTGCAGGGCGTTGCTCTCGGCGCAGTCGCCGGCTTCCTGCTGGCATTTGCGCTGCACTGGCGCGCGGTGCGCTTATTCGCCGCATTTATTCGTGCGATCCACGAACTGTTCTGGGCGCTGATTTTTCTGCAGTTGTTCGGCCTTTCTCCGCTTACCGGCCTGCTTGCCATTGCGATTCCCTATGCCGGCACATTCGCGCGCGTCTATCGTGAGTTGATGGACGAATCCGACCCGCAGGTCGCCGAGGCGCTACCGCCCGGCACGTCGTTTCTTTCCGGATTGATCTACACGCGGCTGGCCAATGCCTGGCCACACCTCGTCGCCTACAGCGCGTACCGCACCGAGTGTGCGCTGCGCTCCTCGGCGGTGCTCGGCTTTATCGGCCTGCCAACAATCGGCTTTCATCTCGAAACCGCATTCCGTACCGGCGACTACAGCGGTGCCGCTGCTTTGCTCTATCTGTTTTTTGCGTTAATCGCCACGTTGCGTTTCTGGTTGAAGAAACCGCTGCTACCGTTCTATCTCGTTGCTGCCGTTGTCTGGATGCCACCGTTGGCGCGCATTGACACTACCGCGGTCATGCGTTTTTTCACCCAGGACATCGTGCCGGCACCGCTGCGCAACGGCGATCTTGCCGTCAGCGCAACCTGGCATAAATTCGCGCAATGGCTGTGGCGCCTGATCGACACCCAGGTGCTGCCTGGCGCGGCGGACACGCTGCTGATCGGTGGCGTGTCACTGGTGGTAACCGGCACGATTGCACTCGTGCTGTTTCCGCTGGTCTCGCCGTTATTCTGCAATCGCGCTGCGCGCACCGGCGGCCACGGCCTGTTGATTGCACTGCGCTCAACACCGGAATTCGTGCTGGCGTTTATCGGCCTGCTGCTGGTCGGGCCCTCGGCACTGCCGGCAATCGGCGCGCTATCATTGCACAACGGCGCGATCATCGCCCATTTGATGGGTCGCTGGACTGCGGAACTTGCCTTGCGCGAGGACGCCCCGACCGGCCTCAACCGCTACTTCTTCGAAGTGCTGCCGCGCATCTACCGACAGTTTCTCGCTTTCCTGTTTTATCGCTGGGAAATCATCATGCGCGAGACGGCTATCCTTGGCATCCTTGGCGTGAGCACGCTTGGTTTCTACATCGACAGCGCCTTCGCGGAGTTGCGCTTCGACCGCGCCCTCGTGCTGATTTTTGCCACCGCGCTGCTCAATATCGCCGCCGACCAGCTCTCGCTCAGGCGATCCGGCAATCCTCAGAAAAAGCCGGGCGCGGACCACGCGGCCGAACTCTGGCTGCATCGCCATAACCAATATTGATCAGGAAGTTCGACTTCACGGCAGTGCCGGCGAAAAATGCCGCGTCCACCTGCGCATTGTCGAACCCCGACATCGGGCCGCAATCAAGGCCCAGCGCACGCACCGCCATGATGACGTAGGCGCCCTGCAGCGTGCCGTTGCGAAATGCCGTCGTTTCGGCGAGCGCTGCGTTGCCCGCAAACAGGTCGCGCGCACCCGGAAAGGCCGGAAACAAACCGGGCATGCGCTCGTAAAAGGCATGGTCAGAGGCAACGATGATGGTGGCCGGTGCCGCCATTGTCTGTGCCACATTACCCTCCGCAAGGGCAGGCTTGAGCATCGCCTTGGCGGCAGCCGATTTTACGAATACCAACCGGGATGGCAGACAGTTCATGCTGGTCGGTGCCCATTTCGCCAAATCCCAGATTGCACGCAGCGTGTCGTCACTCACCGGCTGCTCGAGCCACGCACCGTGGGTGCGCGCCTCGGTAAACAACTGCCGCAGCGCGCGCTCATCGAGTTTATCGCTCATCTTGCCACTCCCGGAATCCGGAGCGGCGACATGCGAGTGTCACCGCCCGTTGCGTGATTGTTACTTCTTCAGTTTCGCGTCAATGCTCCAGGCGCCGGCACCATTGGCCGCAAGCACGAGGAAGCCACCGGCCATGGCGATGTTTTTCATCAGCATGATCTGGTTCACCTGATCCGGCGCGCCGTGAAAAATAACGCCGGAAATGACCGAGAACCCGGCCAGCGCGACAGCCACCGGGCGCGTGAACAAGCCCAGCAGAATGGCAATGCCACCACCCAGTTCAGCAAGAATCACCAGCGGCAACAGCTCGCCGGGAACACCGGCACTTTCCATATAGCCGGCAGTGCCTGCGTAGCTGCCGATCTTGCTGTAACCGGCGACGATGAAGATGAGGCTGAGCAGCACCCGTCCAGCAAGATCGGTGGGTGCCTTGAAACGGTCGAACAGATTGTCGAACAACATGATTGTTTCCTCTTGGTATTGGGTGCTTGTTCTATAACACAGAATGAATTTGCACTGTAAAATCTGGACAAACCGATAGAAATCGATAATTTTTGAAGTATTCATTCAGAAATTTTGAATATGAACCCGCCCCTCAGTCTCGATGCGCTACGGGTTCTCGATGCCATCGAACGGCGCGGCAGCTTTGCCGCCGCCGCAGCCGAACTGAATCGTGTCACCTCAGCGGTCTCCTACGCTGTGCAGAAACTGGAAGAAGACCTCGACGTGCTGCTGTTCGATCGCGAAGGCCATCGCGCCAGACTGACGCCGACCGGCCGGCTGGTACTGGTGCGTGGTCGCCAACTGCTGGCAGCAGCCGAGCGCCTTGCCCTGGATGCCCGTCAGTTGCACGACGGCTGGGAAACCGAACTGCGCATTACTTTCGACAATGTCTACGAGGTTGATCTGCTGTTTGGGCTGCTGGCCGAATTCCACCGCAGCCAACCGGCCACCAGCGTGCGGCTGCTCGACGAGGTGCTCGGCGGCCCCTGGGAAGCACTGGAAAGCGATCGCACTGACATCATTGTGGCTGGCATGCTCTCCGCCAGCGCGCCAGCGGGCGTGCGCATCGAGCCGCTGGGTAGCTGCCAATTCCTGATGGCAGCGGCGCCCGGACACCCCGCAACCTGCGAACCCACACCGCTTGACGAAGACAGACTGCGCCACTATCCGTTGATCGTCGTGGCCGATAGCTCACGGGGGCGCGCGCCGCTGTCGATTGGCCTGCTGGCGCGGCAAACAACGATCACGGTGTCAAGCTTCCGCGCCAAGGAACAGGCACTGATGGCCGGGCTGGGCATCGGCACCCTGCCGGAGAACCGGCTCGCCCCGCTGTTGGCAGCAGGCAAACTGCAGACGGTGCGAACCGCCGCATTGCGGGAGCCTGCATCGATAGTGCTGGCCTGGAAGGGTACTGCCGGTGGCCGTGCCCGACGCTGGTTTCTGCAGCGCATCCCGGGCGCCTGGGCTGACGCTCACCCAACCTCCACACTGGCAAAGGCCGCACTGGACATTGGCTAGTCAACCCGCACCGCCCGGGCTGAGAGTTGTGGCAATTCCGCCAGCACCCTTATAGTGGGCGTCGATACGGCGGTCCGGCACAACCCGGGCGAGAATGAGAACAACAAAGGAGTTTTCGCCGATGCACCTCACTGCACGCTACCTTTCCGGCTGTCTTCCGGTCTTCCTCGCACTCGTACTGCTGCCGCTGGGCAGTATGTCGTTTGCCGCCAATGGCACCGCCGAGCCGGGGATTCCTGAAGTCGTCGACGAAGGCGAAGCGGAATTCGACGAGATTGAAGTGCTCAAGAAAAAAGCCGCCTCCGAGGGCGACTGGCAACAAAACAAGGACGAGCAGGTCGCCATCAGCGAACACGTCTTCAGCAAAGTGTGGCACAAGGCCCCCTTTGATCCGGCGGCGTTCGACTACACGCCAGAGCAAATCCAGACGAACTGGAAGGTGCTCATGCGAGGACTGCGTGTGCCCTACCCGTCACCGGAATACCTGCGCAACCGCTACCAGAAGTTTGCCGCATACCGTGACAGCACCCCGAATTTCGATGACGACTACGACAAGCTGTCCGCCGATGTGCTGGACACCTGGCGCCTGTTCTTCCGCGGCGATTATCAGGGCGCCATGAAGAAGGGCGAAACACTCGGCATTGCCGGTCGCATCCCCGGCAAGGTTGCACAGATCTTCTACGCGATCTACCTCGAACCGAATCTCGAGGATAAACACATGTTGCTGCAGGACGCCGCCAATATCGTGCGCGAGTACGGCAGCAGCCTCGATCAGATGAAGAAGGACAAGCAGTATCATGCGGATTACATCATCATCCGCATTGCCTATTCCTACGCCATCGGCCGCATTGCCGAAGACGTACCGATCCCGGTGGCAATCGGCCGAAACTACGTCTTCAAGGTGCTGGACGCCGCCAACGATATCCTTGATCTCGAAGCGGACAACCCGCTGGGCCTGGCCTTTCGCGCCGGCATCGATGCCAACATCGTCCGCAAGGTCGGCAAGGCAACCGGCCGGATAACTTTCGGCGCCAAGCAGACTCATGTGAAAGAATATTTTGAGCGCGCGCTCCAGCAGGTTCCGGACATGGCGATCATCCGTTACGAATATGGCAATGCGCTGCTGTACATGGACAAGAAGCGCCAGATCGACACTGCGCTGGCCACGTTCAAAGAAGCTGCCGCCACCAAACCGCGCTTCTCAATGGAGGCGCTCGACAGCATGTACGCCGCCAAGCGTCGCAAGGAAATCGAGGCACTTGTGAACTACCCGGGCAGTTTCCGCTCCTTCGAGCGCAAGCGCCTTAAGTACCAGAAGCAGAACCACATCAACCTTTACTGCGTGCTGCCGAAAGTCTGCCCGCCGTTCATCATCCAGCCGTGAGCCGGTTTCTCGCCCATCTCAGCCGCCTGAAGTTCATCATCCGCTGGGGGCTCAAGCGCAACACCTCGGCAGAGAATGTCGTCGAGCACAGCTGGGATGTTGCGGTCATCGCGCATCTGTTGGCCAACATTCGCAACGCGCAATTCGGCGGCGCATTGGACGCCAATGCCATTGCCGCCGCTGCGCTGTTCCATGATGCCAGCGAAGTACTTACCGGCGACATGCCCTCACCGGTGAAATACCACTCGCCGGAAATCACCCGCGCCTACAAGGCAATCGAGCATCAGGCACAGATGGAATTGTGGCAGTTGCTGCCCGAGTCGTTGCGTGAATGTTACCGGCCATTGCTCATTGACGAAGCAATCTCGCCCGAATTCCACGAAATCATCAAGACTGCCGACGTCCTGTCCGCGCTGCTGAAGTGCCGCCATGAGATCCGCGCCGGCAATCGCGAGTTCGAAACGGCGCTGGCGGATATTACGCGCAAAGCGGAAAAACTCGCCGAACGCCTGCCGGAAGTTCGTTATTTCCTCGATCACTTCGAACCGGCGTTCGATTTGACGCTCGACGAGTTGCTGGCGAAGCGTTGAGCGGCTTATGCCAGCAGTCGCGAGCAGGCCGGAAACTGGGCGCGCAGGAACTCCATCTGATCGCCGAGAATCCGCCGGCTGTTCACCAGCGCGAGGTACTCGGCCATGTTCGGCGTGTAGGGCAGTGCCAGCAGTTCCATGCCGCACTCCTCGGGCGCCCTGCTGCCCTTGAACTGGTTGCAGCGGCGACAGGCCGCAACCACATTGAGCCAGCCGTCCCGACCGCCGCGCGAGCGCGGCTGGATGTGGTCGCGGGTGAGGTCACGATCGAAGAACTGCTTGCCGCAATACAGGCAAATGTTCTGGTCGCGGCGGAACAGCGAACTGTTGGTGAGCGGCGGAACGGTGCGGAACGGTGCGTGCAGACGACCTTCACAGGCAATGATGCTGTGTACCTCCACCAGCGACTGCAGGCCGGTGAGGCGGGACTGACCGCCGCGAATGCGGTAAACAACATCGCCCAGGGTCCAGCCGATCAGATCGCGCGCATAAAGACCAACAGCCTGCTCCCAGTCGAGCCACTCAACCGGTTGCCCTGCCATATCCACCCTGAGTATCCGCGCTGCCATGGCCTCCCCGCCCGAGCAAAGAATTGGGCCGAGGATACCCGCGCAAAATGACAGATGCCAGCGCGCAAGCACGCGTCGCATCGCCGGGCGGCCGCCTGTCAAACTGACGGAAGGTCGCAGTATCTACCGCGCACGGGCTGTCCTACCGTTACATGGAACCCGACAGCAGACTGCTCTGGAGCGCCCAATTTCACCCCGGCACCCCTAGCCACTCCTTGGTGTGCGCCCTGACGTACCCGTGCTATGTTTGCCGCCGCGCTTCCGGTCATGCCTACAACAAACCAACAAACCACGGAGACGTTTCATGCGCCTGCTAGTCGTCATCCTCTCTGCTTTTGCCCTGTCCATCATCTCACCGGCATCGCTCGCTCTGGAGAAGCGCTCGGTCTGCGTCTGGGACATCGTCGGCTCTCACGGCGATCTGTTCAGCGCAATGCAGGACTTCCGCATTGAATCAATGCGCTGGGGTGTCGATCTTGAACTGCGCCCCTATACCAACGAAAAGATCGCCGCCGAAGATTTCAAGGCCGGCCAATGCGACGCCGTCTCCATGACCGGCTTGCGTGCCCGTGGCTTCAATAGCTACGCCGGCACCATTGATTCCATCGGCAGCATCCCCGATACCGCGCACATGCGCCTGTTGTTGCAGGCGCTGGCAGATCCCAAAAGTGCGCCCAAACTGAAGAACGGTACCTTCGAGGTAGCCGGTATCGCACCGCTGGGCGCCGCCTACATTTTCACCCGCGACCGCACCATCAACAGCCTGACCAAGGCCTCCGGCAAGCGCGTTGCAGTACTCGACTACGACACCTCGCAAGCCAAACTGGTCGCTCAGGTCGGCGCTTCGCCGGTGCCTTCCGACGTCACCAATTTCTCCGGCAAATTCAACAACGGCAGCGTCGACATCATTGGCGCGCCACTGGCTGCCTACAAGCCGCTGGAGCTGTGGAAAGGCCTGGAGCCGAACGGCGGCATCATCGACTACCCGCTCCTTCAGCTGACCATACAATTTCTCGTGCGCCAGGACCGGTTCAAAGATCTGCCGGACTACACGCAGAAATCCCGCCAGTACTTCTACAAGAACTTTGACAAGATCCTGACCGCCCTCGACAAGGCAGCGGTGGATGTACCGAAAAAATACTACGTCAGCATCCCGGCCGCCGATCAAGTGAAATATGAAATCATGATGCGCGACGCACGTATCCAGTTGCGCACCGAAGGCTACTACAACGCCGAGATGCTGACCCTGCTGCGCAAGGTCCGCTGCAAGATCAACGCTGCGCGGGCCGAGTGCACCGACAAACTTGAGTAAAAATCGCGTGGCCTGCGCCACCGCATGACACCCTGCCGGCAATGAGTGGCGACGCGGCGCGAACGCTCGCCACGTTGCTCGTCAACACCGCGCCGCTCTGGCACCCAGCGCCATTCCACGACGATCCTCCCTGGGTCAGCAGCACGCCGGCACTCACCAGCGCGCTGCTTGCGTTCACAGACGCCGAACTCTTCAGGCTCGAAAACGACCCGGATGCCCTGCAGCACTGCATCGGCAATCTCGCGCCGGTACTAGCCGAGCTGCAGATCGCCGCCGCTGCCTGTCTTGACCACCCGGCCGCCGTCTCGCGTTGCCGGAAACCGCCGGGCGTGACGTGCCGGGCCGCAAGTGGCAGCAAGTGCTGCATTTCGCCACCGCCTGCGGCGCTCCCTGCGGGCCGGTTGTTGAATGGTGCAGCGGCAAGGGTCATCTCGGCCGCCTGCTGGCGCGAGTGCATGGCATGTGAGCCGCGAGGATCTGCGTCTGGCCGTGCAGGAAACGGTGACAGCCAGCCCGCGCATCATGCGGCAGCAACGCAGACTCACCGCCTGGCGACTGGGTTTTGACCAGCTGCAGCGAGAGCTCTGCGGTGTCGATGCCTATCTGCCGACCCCCTCATCCCGCTGCGGGTACTGGCCGACAGTTACGCTGCGTTCTGTGCCCGGCTCGCGACACACCATGGCCTCACCCTGCCTGCCGGTCCGGATTTCACCCGCCTGAAACAGACAGGTAGCGCGCGCCTGGCACGGATCCGTCGGCTCCAGTTGCTGCGCCACGCCTGCCCTCGCCCGCTGACGCCACGCAATCTGCTGATCCGGGCGCGTCGAACCGAGCCCATACCGACACATCCCTGACTGGCGTCAATACCGCAATCTGCCCCTGTGGTTTGATTTCAGCCAATTCGTTACGCAGGTGGGGGCATATGGACGCAATCTTCAGCAAGGATTTCGGATCTCTGGGCATGGTACTGATTGTTTTTATTATCGCCTTCACGGCCGTGTTGATGCCGGTGGGCATCTACGTCGTGATGAAACGGATGGCGAAACAAGCCGGGGAACAGGAGCAGGCCGACTCCAAGCGCCATTAACTCCGGTATCCGGCACACGGCGGGACAGCGGCGGGGCCGGATTGACCAGATTGCGCGAGCCATCTGCCAAACCAATCATTGAACCGGGTCCGGTGGGAGGGCGAGAATGCGGCGGCGTGCCTGGCTGGCGTCTACAGTAGCCAGGCGACACCGGAGGCCCCTCCGCATAGCAAGAACGGATAACCCCACCATGAGATTGCCAGGCCTGATTGCCCTGCTGTTCGCCCCACTGTTCGCCTCGACACTTGCGCTGGCCGTTGAGGCCACGCCCGCACCCAAACCACCGGCCCAGACCATCAAGGCCCGCTTCTGCGTGTGGGACATTG
This sequence comes from Pseudomonadota bacterium, assembly GCA_049324495.1. Classification (GTDB taxonomy): domain Bacteria; phylum Pseudomonadota; class Gammaproteobacteria; order Pseudomonadales; family JADFDG01; genus JADFDG01. Next base: position 20,145 of record JBMOOP010000133.1, on the reverse strand, counting down.
CCGGTGCGCACGGCGACATCTTCCGCACCATGCAGGACTACCGCCTCGAGATGCTCAAGCACGGCGTGGATTTTGAGCTCTTTCCATACACCAGCGAGAAAATCGCCGCCGAGGATTTCAAGGCCGGCCGGTGCGACGCAGTCGATCTGACCACGATGCGTGCCCGCAACTTCATTAAATACTCCGGCTCGCTGGATGCCATCGGCGCACTGCCAACCATCGAGCATGTACGCCTTGCCCTGTCGGCTTTGGCCGACCCGCGCATGGCGTCAAAACTCAAGAGCGGACCGTTCGAGGTCGCTGGCATCGTGCCAATCGGCCCGGCCTATGTGTTTACCCGCGACCGCCGGATCGATTCCATCACCAAGGCCGCCGGCAAGCGCATCGCCGTACTCGACTATGACCCAACCCAGTCGAAAATGGTTGCGCAACTGGGTGCCGCGCCGGTGCCGTCGGATGTCACCAACTTCGCCGGCAAATTCAACAACGGCAGCGTCGATATCATCGTCGCACCGCTGGCCGTCTATCGGCCGTTCGAACTGTACAAGGGCCTCGAACCCAACGGCGCGATCATCGATTTCCCGTTCACCCAGATATCCGCGCAGGTGCTGGTCCGCAGCGACAAATTCCCGCCGGAAATGCTGCAATTCGCCCGCGAACAGGTTTTCCAGAATTTCGACAAAGTGCTTGGCATTCTCGCCGCAATGAGCCAGGACATCCCGAGCAAGTACTGGGTGAAAATCCAGGAAGTCGACAAGATCAAGTACGAGATCATGATGCGTGATGCCCGCATCCAGTTACGCAACGAAGGCTACTACGACGGTGAGATGCTCACCCTGCTGCGCAAGGTTCGCTGCAAGGTCGAGCCCGGCCGCGCCGAGTGCACCGACAAGTTTGAATAGCCGGCCACCGTCACCGGCCCTTGCATAAAAAGCGCCAGCGCCGCGAGTGCACATGAACATGGATTTCATCGCCACCGCACTGCTGCTGTTCCTTGTTCTCGATCCGCTGGGCAACATTCCGTTGTTCCTTGCGCAATTACGGGCGGTTCCGGAGGCACGGCGGCGGCATGTGGTATTGCGCGAACTCGGTGTTGCCTATCTGGTGCTGCTGTTTTTCCTGTTCGCCGGCGCCAGCTTCATGAAGTTGCTGGCACTGGATGTTGCAGCGGTGAACATCGCCGGCGGTCTGGTGCTGTTCCTGATCGCCCTGCGGATGATCTTTCCCGTAGCGAATGATGTGTACGGCAATACCAGCGGCAGCCCCACCGAGCCCTTTATCGTGCCACTGGCCATCCCGGCGGTAGCCGGGCCGGGCGCGCTTGGTCTGGTGTTGCTGCTGCGCGAAGCGCACCCGGATCAGACCCTGACACTGTTCGCGGCAATCTCAACCGCGTGGCTGGCCAGCGCTGCCATCCTCGCGGCGTCCGGCCGCATCCATCGCCTGCTCAAGGAGCAGGGCATCGTTGCCATGGAGCGCCTGATGGGTCTGGTGCTGGTGATGATTGCCGTGCAGATGTTTATCGATGCGCTGCGCGCGATCGGCGCACTGCCAGCGTAGATTTATTCGCGCTTGTCGTGCAGCGGGATCACGTCAACCGGGTGATCGGCGTAACGGCCGATGTGTTTGTGAACGAAACGGCCGATCTCGCGCACAGCGTCCTTGCCTTCGGGAATGATATGCGCCATCACCTGGAAGACGTGCATCATTTCCGGGTACACGGTGAGCTGTACCAGGATACCGGCACGCTGCGCTGCTGCCACCACGCGCTGCGCGTCGGACAACAGCACTTCCGTTGAACCCACCTGCACCAGGATAGGCGGCAAGCCACTGTAGTCGGCGTAAACCGGCGACAGCATCGGATCGTGCGGCGAATGCTCACCTGCATAAATTTTTGCCAGGAACTTCAACAGACTCACCGGGATCATCGGATCATGGTGTGCGTTCTCATGCATTGATTCCCCGGTGGCAGAAAGATCCGCCCAGGGCGAGATGCACACCGCACCGGCCGGCATCGGCAACCCCAGCTCTCGGAATTTCAGCAACGCCACCAGCGTCAGATTGCCGCCGGCACTATCCCCACCGATAAAAATGTTCTGTGCCTCGTACCCGCGCGCGAGCAGCCAGCGATAGACACGCACCACATCCCAGATCGGCGTCGGATATTCATGATCAGGCGGCTGACGATAATCGACGGCGAGAACCTTCATTTTCCCGGTCTGCGAAATGCGCCAGGTCAGCGCCCGATGCGAGCGTGGCGAGCCGAAGAAATAACCACCGCCGTGCAGATAGATGAAGACCCGATCCTGATGCAGCTCGTCGGCACAGAGCACCCACTCGCAAGGCACATCATCGGCATGCACCGGAACGATCCGGGCATTGCCGGGCACCGGCAGCAACATGGTCAGCGTGTCGAATGCCAGTTGCGAAAATTTCATCACGCGCGGCGTCAGCTTCACCCGCGCCACCGCCGGTTTCAACAGGTTGCGCAACGCAAGATTGATTGCCTGGGCCTGCCAACTTACCGCCATATCACTCTCCACATCGCTCTCATGCCCCCCGTAACAGCGCATACAGTAATGCCTTGCCCCCAGGCAGCGTCAATGCAGCGGGTCCGGAAAGTGGTATGACCAATTCTCCAGACTGCCCCTGCCGACCAACGGCATGGCGTTCTGTCTTCGCGATAGTTAAATTGGTCAGACCACTTCCCCCGCGTCCGAGACGAGGCCTCCATGCCCCTGCACCCCCTGAGTGCCGAGCAACGCCATCATTACGACGACCAGGGCTGGCTGCTGCTGCGCGGCCTGTTCAGTGCGACGGAACTCGCGCCCTGGCTGCAACGCCTGGACGACATCATCACCGGCAAGGTGCCAAGACCAGGCACTATGCTGGTCATGAAGGACGTGATGGTCGCCAAGGGCCGGGTCCAGGCTGCACAACCCCAGCATGCGATTGCCAAACTCCAGGATCTGCAGGACGACGCAGTCTTCAGCACCTATCTGGCCCACGAAAAACTGCTCGACGTGGTCGAGAACTTTTGCGGGCCGAACATCAAGACTGTCCACAACATGCTGATCAACAAGCCGCCGGGCGTCGACGGCCGCCACCCGCTGCACCAGGATCTGCTCTATTTCCCGTTCCGCCCGGCCGACCGGATCGTCGCCACCTGGACGGCCATGGAGCGCGTCAATCGCGAGAACGGCTGTCTTGCGGTTATTCCTGGCTCACACAAAAACGGACTGCTTGAGCACGGCGACATCGCCGACGGCCACGACATCAACCGGGCCTACTTCGGCGCGAAAAATATCGACCTCGACCAGCGCATACACGTCGAGATGGAAGCGGGCGATGTGCTGTTCTTTCACCCCATCCTGTTGCACGGCTCCGGCCGCAACCGCTCGCAGGGCTGTCGCCGGGCGATCTCCGCCCACTATGCTGCCGGCGATTGCCACTACATTCCCAACGGCGAGCAGATGGCGCAGGTTCGCTACTATCGCCGTGTGCGCGGTCACGACGTGCCAGGAGGCATCTGAGCATGATGGCGAACGCCGCCGGCAATCCGATGGCGAAAGAATTACGCACAGGCGACCCACGCAAGCGCTTGTCGCAAGCGCTGTACGAAACCTTGCGCGACAAGATCATCACCGGTGAATACCCACCGGGCGCGCGCCTGCCGGCCGAGCGTGAGCTGGTCGAATTGTATGGCGTGAATCGCGGCGCGGTACGTGAAGCCATCAATCGCCTTGCGCAGGCAAAGCTTGTCGCCACCGTGCATGGCGGCGGCACCCGGGTGGAAAACTACCTTGCCACTGCCGGCCTCGACCTGCTCGTCAATCTGGTTGTATCCGGTAACGGTACGCATCGGCGCACAGCGATACTCAGTCTGATTCAGATGCGCACCGCACTGGCCGTCGATGCCGCCCGCCTCGCCGCCCTGCGCCACAACGACGCGCAGATCGCCGCCATCCGCGTCCTGGCACGGGAACTGAACGCCATCACCGACAACGGCGTTCTGCAGGAACGCCTGTTGATGATTTGGGAGGCCGTGGTCGATGCCAGCGGCAACGTTGCCTACCGGCTCGCCTTCAACACCCTGCGCGACAGTTACGTGCTGTTCGGCAAATTCATGCACAGGGTGATTCGCGAATCCTTCCATGCGCCGGACTACCGCGTCTTCATCGAGGCACTCGGTGCCCGCGATGCAGTACGCGCCGAGCGCGGAGCGAGAAGGATCGCCGACAAGGATGCAGCCGTGTTTATCGCACGGTTTTCGCTGTAACCCGGCACACAGTGCGCCTGACATACCCAACAACAAATACCGGAGCAGCCATGTTGCGAATTTTTTTCCTCATTTGCCTGCTGTTGACGACCCTCCAGTCGCCAGCAACGCGCGCCGTCGAGTCATCCGGCATGTCCGACGCCGAACTTGCGCAACTGATCACCGCCGTTGCGCGCGACCCGGCAGCGATAAACCGTCAACATAGCGTCCTTCAGCGCCTGTCCGCCGCGCAGATGGCCCAGGCTATTGAGTCGACCGGCAACTCGCATTTCACCTGGCTGTACCCGATGATCCTGCGCGCCCAGGACTATCCGCGGCTCGCCGGTACACCGATCGTACAGTTGTCTGTGCTGGCCGTACGCGACGGCAAACTCATCCCGATTCCCTTTCAGATCGACGAGTTCGACACCCGCGGCCTGATCTACATCCCCGGCACCGCAACCCCCGGCCCGCTCAATCCCGGTTTGATCAAACGCACGCGAAAAACCGACGGAATTGCCGGTCGTTTCGACAACAGCGACGAACTGGTGTTCATGTACCGCGATGCCGGACTGCGCCAGGCAACTCCGGAAGAATTGGCAAAGGTTACAGGCAAGGTGCTGGGCATCGTCGAACTGCATCGTGATGGCCTGGCGGCGCGCTACGCCTACGTCATGCAGGGCCAGCCGCTGCGCTCAAGCGCCGACTACGTACGCATCGATCTTCCTCACGGCACCGCCCAAACTTCCGTCGCCGACATCGCCTGGGATCCGGATTCCATGACGATGCTCAAGCGCATCGCCCCGCGCGTTGGCCCATCAAGCGGCGTCAACATTGTCGACGGTGTTTACGGCGAGGTGAGTACCGGCATTCTGCAGAAAAACCTGCGCTTTTCCCTCAACACCAGCGACAACATTCGCGCCCAGCCAGTCGCAGTACGCGATGGCCAGGTGCGCGCCGTGATCCTGATCAAGCTGCGCATTTTCTATCTTGGCGTGCCGATATTCCACGATTTCATCAACATCGCCCTGTACGAACAGGGCGCGAGTCTGCTCGCCCGCATCAACGCCGAAAGCCTCGATGCAGTAAAGTATTTTGTGAACATGATCAAGGATCCGCGTATCGAGGCAAGCGTCGACTTCGCCGACATGCACGGTGCCGAGGTGCGCTGGCATACGATTGACAGCTGGCCGGAAAAAGCGCTCGTCGATGGCCAGATGAGTTCCATCGAGAACGCCATGAACACAGCGCGTTTCCCCGGTGACTGGTTGTGGATGGACAGCAAACGGGGTTGGCAGTTCTTCTTCAGCAATAATTTCGCGTTCGAAGACGACGGCATGATTCAGGCTTTCCTGGAGGGTATGACCGTCAATATGGTGTACGAAGACGACCCCTATGCAACCCGTGCAGGCGAACGCATACCTGGCGCCGGGCCACGCTTCGGCGTACGCACCAGCGGCTTGCCACTGCTGGCCACCAGCCTGCTCACCACGTTGCGCGGCATTGATCTGAGCAAGCTCAAGGGCTTCGAGGATCTCATCGATCAGATGATTGTCCTTGAAGACAAGGGCAAACTTGAGCGCCTCAACAAGCACATCAACCTCATTCAACAGCGCCTGATTCAGGCAGGCAAACTCAACAGCCTGGAAGAGCTCGCCGAGCTGCTGGCAAAAGACATCGACCGCATGGGATTCAAGCCCGGTGACAAGGCAAAGCTGGTGCGGATCGTACGGCGCGCGACCCTTGAAGGCGGCAGCCTGGATGACTATCACCTCGGTCACGTACTCAAGGCTGCAAAGCGTATCGCTCCGGAAGAGGGCTTCGACCTGAATAACCTGCAGTTCGCACTGCTCGACAACAGTCTCTGGTTTCCCGACGCGGTCGGCGCGGGCGGCCCGGCAGCATTCGACCGCGAAGTACGCAACCCGCCGACCGCAACGCTACTGCCGCACTGACAGCATGAGATTGCCGCCCGCCCGCAGGCCAACGACAGCAGACGTAACAGCCTTACTCCAAGCGGGGGTATTACTGACCAGACGCTGCGCATCGCTGTTGTGGCCTTGAATTTCCCGCCGGGCCAACGATACTCAGCTCCCGTCCCGCCGGGTTCGCCCGGCCAACGGTTCTGCCCCGTGTACCCGCACCGGTCCGGATCGCACAACGCCCGCCGACACTTAACCCAGGAGTATGGAACATGGCCTTCGAACTGCCGCCACTGCCCTATGCCAAAGATGCTCTCGCCCCGTTCATCAGCGCCGAGACCATCGACTTTCACTATGGCAAACACCACCAGGCCTATGTCACCAACCTGAACAACCTGGTGAAAGGCACCGAGCATGAAAACAAAACGCTCGAACAAATCATCACCTCTGCCAGCGGCGGCATTTTCAACAACGCCGCGCAAATCTGGAACCACACGTTCTACTGGAACGGCCTGAAACCGGCCGGTAGCAGCGAACCAACCGGTGCACTGGCCGCTGCCATTAACAAGTCGTTCGGCTCCTTTGCCGCGTTCAAGGAAAAATTCTCGGCCAGCGCCGTCGGCAACTTCGGTTCCGGCTGGACCTGGCTGGTGAAGAACAAGGACGGCAGCGTTGAGATCGTCAACACCAGCAATGCCGGTTGCCCGCTTACCGAAGGCAAGAAGCCGTTGCTGACTGTTGATGTCTGGGAACACGCCTACTACATCGATTTCCGCAACCTGCGTGCAAAGTACGTCGAGACATTCTGGAACCATGTGAACTGGGATTTTGTGGCGAAGCAATTTGCCTGAACGGTTTCCTGCGCAAGAAAAAGAAAAGGCCGCGATGCGGCCTTTTCTTTTTCTTGCGCTCTTAGTGTGCTGCGGCTCGTTCTGCCACCGCCGCGCGCACGGCAGCGAGCAGCTTCTCCGTTTCGATCGGCTTGGCGAACATGGCGCGGATGTTGTGATCGCCAAAATCACTGATGTTTATCTCAGCGCCGTAACCAGACACCAGCAGCAGCGGCAGCTTCGGATCAATGGCGTGCATGGCACGGGCAAGGTTGACGCCATTCATTTCCGGCATCGAGTAATCGGTAATTACCAACTGCAGTTCGCCCGGGTGGGCGCGGGCGATCCGCAACGCCTCATCCGCACTGGTCACTGCGCGTGCCCGATAACCATGACTGTGCAACCACTCGGCAATGAACGAGCCGGCACCCACATCGTCATCGACCACCAGTACCGGTGCAATGCCACGCTCGCCGCCGGCAATCGGCACGGGTTCTTCCGCCAGCGGCAGGTAAAGCGTAAATGTCGTCCCGCGATCGGCCTCCGAGGCAACGGTCACATGACCGCCGTACTCGTGCATCAGCCGCTTCACCATCGCCAGCCCCAGCCCGGTACCACGGCCTTCGCCCTTGGTGGTAAAAAAGGGTTCGAACAGCTGCCGGCGTACATCAGCAGTGATGCCGGTACCGGTATCGGCAAGCCGGATCATTGCGTAGCTGCCGGAAAACACCTGGTGGCAGGCATCACAGAAGCATTCCTTCACTTCCGCAACATCGGTGCTGACATGTAGCAGGCCCTGCCCACCCATGGCGTCGGACGCGTTGAGTGCGAGATTGAGGATCACCTGGTCCAGCTGGTCGGCATCAAACAGTGATGTCAGGGTCGACCGCGACAGGCTACTCTCGACCTCCATCGACGCAGGCAACACGGCGCGCAGAAATTCAAGCGTACCCATGAGCTGCTCGCCCAGATCAATGCGGGTCACGGCAGCCGGCGAAGCCGCACCAAACTTCATCATCTGCTTGACCAGCACCCGCGAACGGCGGATGGCATCGTCGATGCGTTCCAGGCAAGCACTGAGCATCTGCGGATCTCGATGCGAATACTCACGCGCCAGGGCGGTATAGCCGGACACTGCCGTGATGATGTTGTTGAAATCGTGGGCAATGCCGGCAGTGATGTGGCCAACCGCTTCCATCTTCTGCGCCTGAATCAGCTCCGCCTCGAGCTGCTTGCGCTCGATGGCATCGTTGCGACGACCATGATTACTCAGCGCCCCGGCAAACTGATCAGCCAGCTCTGCAGCAAATGCGACTTCCTCGACACTCCACTGCCGGCGCTGGCGCACCGACTCAAGACAGATCACACCACGCACCTGGCCGGCTATACGTACCGGCGCATCAAGTATCGAAATAATTTCATGACGAGACAGATAGCCGGTAGCGAATTCACTGGTGCGCGGATCGGTATTGGCGTCGGTTGCCGCAATCGCCCGTTCAACGCGCAACGCGTCGAAATAGCGCGGATGGTCGCTCGCCGTGATACTGGTATTGGCTGTATGGCGACGTGCCGTGCGTTCGTAAAGATCGACGGTGGTGAGCGTCCGGCCATTTTCGGCCAGCAGCCACAGGCTCACGCGTTCGACCAGCAAGAGGTTGGCCGCAACCTCGTCGATCATCTGCGCTGCCTCGCCCAGGCGACCTTCAATGACAGCCGACGACGTCGCAATGCGCACCAGCTCCTGCTGCTCGCGTCTGCGCAACTCGTCCTGTTCGTGCTGGCGTTGTTCGTAAATCTTGCGCTGCGTGATATCAACGATGACGCCCTCGCGCACGGCAAGACCGTGCTCGTCGGTACGCAGACGCCCGCGATCATAGACCCAGCGGGTTTCGCCAAGTCGCGTCAGCAGGCGGTACTCGACCGCATAACTGCCGTCGCCGCGTTTTGCTTCGTTGATACTCCGCTCAATGAGGCGCTGATCTTCCGACACCACCAACGCGTCCAGCGATGCGAGCCCGGCGTCGAATTGCTCGGTAGTGAAACCGGTCAGATCCACCACCGCACCGGCGACAAATACCGCACCCTGGCCATCAGCCGCCCGGCGGTAATGCAAACCCGGCAGATGGGCCGGATCAAGCTCCAGCCGGGGATTGCCCGGTTCAGGTAGCTGGCGGCGCAGCCAGCCGAAGACCGCAAGGCCAATAAGCGCCGGCACACCGATTGCGGCAACAAGTTCCATCATGGCGACAATCCTTGGCTCCCGTAGTCGTCATCGGGACTGTGCTGACTGCGTGAATTAAAGAAAGTCCAACGTCAAAGTAAAGCACAAGCTTCGGCAGTATATCGGGTTTGCCGGTGTGTAAATCCGGTTACAAAAGGATTGCAAAACCCCGTCGGATCGCTTGGCTGCCCTTGCCTATGATGGGAGGGTTCACCGATCGTCGTCGTATCTCGGTCCTGCCAGGGAAAGCTGCCGCCCGATGAATACCCTGCCCTATGCGCCCTGGCGATGGCTGGTCGCCGTACCCGTCATCGCCCTTGCAACGCTCCTGTGCGGGTCGCTGTGCCTGCTGCTGCTCGCCGTATTGCCACGACGCCGCGTCAACCGCCTGGTGCCGATGTGGTGGGCGCGCATCAATCTCGCTGCTATTCCCGCTACCGTCACTGTCCGCGGCAGTGAACACATTGAGCCGGGCCAGTCGTATATTGTCGTAGCCAACCATCTCAGCCACATCGACATTCTTGCCCTGTATGCCCGCCTCGACCTCGACCTGCGCTGGGTCATGAAAGAGGAGCTGCGCAAGGTGCCCGTGGTTGGCATCAGCTCCGCCGGGCTCGGGCATATTTTTATCAATCGCAGCAGTCGCGACGAGGCGGTGCGCGCACTCAGCGAAGCGAAGGGTCGGCTGGTCGCCGACGGCGCGTCGGTGATGTTCTTTCCGGAGGGCACCCGCAGCGTCGACGGCCTGCTGCACGCATTCAAGAAAGGCGCCTTCGTGATGGCCAAGGAGATGCATCTGCCGATTCTGCCAATTACCCTGCGCGGCACCGACGCCGTACTGCCGGCCAAGACCCTGGCCCTGCTCCCCGGTCGCACCGAGATCATCATTCACCGCCCGATTGCACTCAGCCAGGTGACAGCCAGAACGGCGGACGAACTGTTGGCCGACGCCCGCGCCGTGATTGCCGCCGCCCTGCCCGCCGACCGTGTCGCCTGAAGCACCGCCTGTTCCGGATCGCATGACGCTGACAGGTACCGCTGTGCTATGTTCGCGTTTTGTGTTGTCGGGGATTCTCCATGCATCGTTTCTTCGCCTTCCTTGCCCGTATTTCGCTGTTGCTGCTGCTTGCCGCTGGCGCGGCGGCCAGCACGAACGACGGTTGGGTGCTTGCCGCCAAGGCCAGGTCACCGGAAGACATTTCACTGTGGACCCGCAGCATCGCCGGTGCCGAATTCAAGGCCTTTCGCGGCGTGACATACAGCGATGCGCCGATCGAGAATCTGATCGCGCTGCTGTATGACACCGCAGCGACACCGGAGTGGTTGTTCCGCTGCCAGGAAGCCGCCATCGTCGGCGAGGAGACAAACGGCGATTTTTATCTGCACCTGAAGATCAAGGGTATCTGGCCGCTCGATGACCGTGACGCCGTCATCCGCGTTCGCCCATTTTTCGACATGCAGACCGGTGCAATCCTGATGACCGGGACGGCAGCGCCGGATTACCTCCCACCCTTGCCGAACCATGTGCGGATCCCGGCGATCGTTTCGATCTGGCATCTGACGCCGACGCCGCAGGGCCTGGTGCGCATCGAGTGGGAAGGGCACGTTGATCCGGCCGGCAACGTGCCGCGCTGGCTCGCCAACAGCGTGGCGACGCTGGTTCCGCGCCACACACTGCGCAACTTCCGCAATCTAATGGAGGAACCCGCCCGCCGCAGCCCGACACAACAGGCCGCCGGGGCCGCAATGATCGAACATATCCGCAGCAACAACAGGCCCGGCAAGCTGTAACAGCAAGCAACTGGCGAGATACCCATGACCGAAGCAGAGTTTGCCGAACTGTCCGTCAAGTTCCTGGTCGGCGGCCTGATCATTTTCATGGGGTTCATCATGTGGGATCTGGCGAAAAAATCCGGTGCCGGCAAGCTTGGCACTTTCATTATTTTCCTCGTCCTCGGTTTCTGCATCGCCGCCTTCCTGATCAAGGAAGTGCTGATCGTCGTCCTCGAAAGATAACTGATCCAGGATGACTGCCTCCGTTCGCCGCCCGCTTGAGGGTATCCGGGTCATTGAGGTTGGCCAGCTGCTCGCCGGGCCTTTTACCGGCACCCTGCTCGCCTATTTCGGCGCCGAGGTGATCAAGGTTGAACCACCCGGCGGCGACCCGATTCGCGGCTGGCGCGCGCTCGACGATAACGGCACTTCGTTCTGGTGGCGCTCACTCGGACGCAACAAGAAATGCGTGACCATCGATCTCAAGAATGCTGAAGGCCGCACGCTGGTGCGTCGGCTTGCCGATTCCGCCGACGTGCTGATCGAAAACTTCAAGCCGGGCGTGATGGAAAACTGGCAACTGGGGCCCGCTGATATCGCCCAAAGCAATCCGAAGCTCGTCTACGCGCGCATTTCCGGTTACGGCCAGACCGGCCCCTATGCGCCCAAATCCGGCTACGCCTCGGTGACGGAAGGTATCAGCGGGTTGCGCTATGTGAACGGATTCCCCGGCGAGCCGCCGGTACGTCCGAATCTGTCGATCGGCGACAGCATCGCCGGCATCCACGCGGCACTGGGCATCCTCATTGCCCTGTGGGACCGCGAGATGCACACCGATGGCAGGCAGGGCCAGGTGGTCGATGTCGCGCTGTACGAATCAATCTTCAACCTGATGGAAGGCGTGGTGCCGGAATATTCCGGTGCCGGCGTGATTCGCGAGGCCTCCGGCACTACCGTCACCGGCATCGTACCGACCAATACCTACACCTGTCGTGACGGCAGGTTCGTAGTGATCGGCGGCAACGGCGATTCGATCTTCCAGCGTCTGATGAAGGCCGCCGGCCATCCGCAGATGGCGAGCGATCCGCGACTGGCGACCAATGCCGGCCGGGTCGTACACGAACGCGAAATCGACGCCGCACTCGCCGCCTGGTGCGCCGCGCACGACGCCGCCCACATTCTGCAAACGCTCGACGCTGCACAGGTACCCGGCGGGCCGATCTACAACGTGCGCGACATGTTTGCCGATCCACACTTCAACGCCCGCGGCCTGTTCGAAAACGTCACCGTCAATGGCAAGCCGCTGGCGATTCCGGCGATTCTGCCCAAGCTGGCGACGACACCGGGCCACACCGCCTGGCCGGGCCCGGAAATCGGCAGCCACAATGAAGAAGTGCTGCGTGAGGTGCTGAAACTCGCACCGGATGAAATTGCCTCACTGAAAAAACGCGGTGTCGTGTAGAAGCGGACTTATGCCTGCGCCAATAAAAAGCCCCGGTTGCCGTGCGCACCGGGGCGGGCCACCACTGCCTGTTTACAGGTGGTGATAGTTGTTGATATTGGTTTTCTCGCGGTGCTTCTCCAAATGCGTATAACGATGTACTGCCGGCTCAACCAGGCGCGTGAAAATGGCCGCCAGGTCGCTGGCCCGCCAGATCGTCTGGAACGCCGGCTGCGCAGTGAGCGATTCCGCCAGCCCATAGCAGGGCGTTTTCGTCGGCAGGAAAGTTACGTCCTCATGGCGACACTGCACAGTCTTTGCGCTCGCTTTTTCGAGCAGATCGCAGACGGTGCGGGCAAAATACTTGCCAACCTCCTCCGTCGAGTCGGCCGCCATGATGTTCTTACGGTATTGGTGAACAACATCGTTCTCGAATTTGGTGAAGGATTTCTGATCTGTCATGGTGGCTCCAATGAGGGCTGGCAACTGCCAGCCACAATCCAGGGATAATCCGGTCATCGTAACGGACCCTGAGGCAATGCGGGCTTGACGCGGGTCAACGGTGACGCCGCAGCCGCCAGCGGGCGACGCCAAATACCAGCAGCACCAGCAACAGCGGCGCGACGAAAATATTGATCGCCTTCAGTGCTGCCCCGAGCGACTCGATGTCGCTGCCGAGCTGGTGTTGCACTTCGCGCAAATCGGTGCGGATCCGCGTCTTCTCGCCGACGAAACGCTGGAGTTCCTGTACCTGGGCGGCGTCCAGCTCGAACGCCTTGGCATCCTGCTGTTTCTTCGCTTCAAGCTCTTGCAGTTTCCTGTCCGTCTCTTCGAGCTGCAATTCGAGTTCCTGCTGCTTGGCCTGCAGATTCATATGGGCACTGCGCTCAAGCGCATCGACCACCTCGAACGGCCGCTCGTAACGACCACGCCCGCGAATCGTCATCAAATCGGCGCTGCCCATCAGGCTGTCGACGGCATTGACCAGGAAATCACCATTATCGGCGAACGCCTGCGCCACCTGCTGGCCCATGAAATCCTGAATACGGACCCACAAACGATCGCTCAGGATGTCTGTATCGGCGACAACGATGATGTTCGCTGGCTTGGCTTCCGGTGCCGGCGACACGGCGATTGCGCCTTTTTCGCCGGCGACAACCATCGGAAACGCGCTGGCGATCTTGCCGGTGATGCGCACCGCAACGGCATAACGCTCGCCGCTCGGCTTGAAGCCTTCGTACAACGCAGTGTGATCGGTGAGGTTCTCGAAGCTGTCAGCCGGCAACAGCATGGCCTGGTCGCTCGAACTGATCAGCGGCACAAAGCGGGATGTTGCACCCGCATGCGCTTTCAGCACGCCGGCAGAGGCCGCATGCAATCGCTCAAGGCGCACCGTGACCGGGTCGTCCTGCGGGAAATCAGGCGGGCCAAACTGCTGGATACCAACATGCGGCGCTGGCCGGCCATATTCGCTGCTCGCCACCGGCACAGCCAGTTGCGCATCACCGAGCACTTGCGCCGGGTCGTAATCGATACCCCAGGCCGCAAACAACGGCGCAAGGTTCGAGGCGAGTGGGCTACCGCCGCCCATCACGCCGCCACCGGCACGCTCGGCAACCGGATCGACAAACACCAGCACCGCACCGCCAGCCAACGCATAACGATCAATCGCGCGCAACGATTTTTCCGGCAGCTCGGCCGGGTGCAGGAGCACCAACAGCCGTACATCATCGGCAATGTGATCGAAATCCGGTGCCAACTGTTCAATGCGATACAACTGTTCAAGTTGCGCGAACGACGCCCACGGCGGCGAGGGTTGCCGCGTCATGAAATCGAAGCCGCCCATCACTTCAAGACCTGCGTACAGCGCGATCTTCGGTGCCGTCGCCCGGGACGCTTTCCACAGTACCTGACTCAGATCGTACTCGAGCGTATCCACACGATCCGGACGGAAGAAATCAATGATCTCCGACTTGCCGTTGGCGCCCGTTGCAGCGAGTCCGAAATAGATTTCCGGGCCACCGGCAACGATCGGCACGCTCATCAGGCCCAGCTCGCCAGCACGGTCTTCATCAGCTGAAAATACTTCCGGGTCGATCAGGTGCAGCTGCACTTTGCCATCAGAAAACCGCTGGTATTCACGCAGCATGTCGGTGACGCGCTGCGCATAATTGCCGATTTGCGGCACGCCCTCGGCGAGTTTCGCCGAGAAGAAAAGCTCAACTTTCACCGGCTGCGCCATATCCTTGAGCATGTGTTTTGTGCCGCTGGTAAGCGTGTAGAGCTTGTCTTCGGTGAGATCGAGGCGCAGGTTCGGCACATAACTCACCAGTTGCGTCAGAACAATCACCAGCGCGACGACAACAGCAAGGCCAAGACCGGAAAACAATGCCCGGTTGTTGCTCAGGAGTTTTTTCATCTTCAGCTCTCCTTAACCGGACTTCTTGCGATCAATGACGATCGCGGTGGCGAGCAGGCCACCGCCTATTATCAGCAGGAAATAGACAACGTCGCGAAAATCCAGCACGCCCTTACTGATGGCGTCGTAATGCGTGAGGAACGACAGGTTGGCGACGGTATCCACCAGCAGGCCCGGTGCCCAGCCACGAAATGCGGCCAGCACCGCCGGGAAACCGGTAATCACCAGCACGAAACACAACACCACG
This sequence comes from Pseudomonadota bacterium, assembly GCA_049324495.1. GTDB lineage: Bacteria > Pseudomonadota > Gammaproteobacteria > Pseudomonadales > JADFDG01 > JADFDG01. The sequence goes on along the minus strand of JBMOOP010000133.1, from coordinate 5,034 downwards.
GTGACGATGAACGCGATTACCTGATTCGATGTCGTCGCCGAGAGGCACGAACCGAGCGCCAGATAGGCCCCGGCCATCAGCCAACTACCGGCGTAGGCCGCGAGGATCGCGCCGTTATCAGGCTCGCCCAGCCAGTTCACGGTGCATACCAGCGGGAACGTGAGCGCCAGGGCAAGACCGGTGAACAGCCAGGCGGCGAGGAACTTGCCGAGCACCGCATCACGCAGGCGGATCGGCAGCGTCAACAGCAATTCCAGCGTCCCCGCCTTGCGCTCCTCGGCCCACAAGCGCATTGACAGCGCCGGGATCAGAAACAGGTAAAGCCACGGATGGAAACCAAAGAACGGCAGCAAATCCGCCTGCCGGCGCTCGAAAAAATTGCCTATGTAAAAAGTGAACACGGCGGTGAGCACGAGGAAGATCGCCAGAAATACATAAGCGAGTGGCGTTGCGAAATACGCATACAACTCGCGACGGGTGACAGAAAGAACGTTGTTCATGGCATCGTTTCCGGATGATGTCAGGCCGCACGATTGCGGGTGAGGCGGCGGAAAACTTCGTCGAGGCGCCCGCGTTCGATGACGATGTCGCGCACAGGCCAGTTGCACTCGCGGGCAAGGGCCAGAAAGCCGGGCAAAAGATCGGTGCGGGTATTATCGACAACGGCAGCAACCAGCGTATGGCGATCACCGTCGGTTTCGACTGCCTCGACGCCGGCCAGATGTGCAAGCGCGGCAGCAGCACCTTCACTGGCCACCGTCGCCGTCAACGCACGGTGATAACGCGACTGCTGTTCAAGTGCCGCAGGCGTGCCATCGGCAACAACGGTGCCGTCGGCGATGATCACCGCACGCGTGCACACTGCCGACACTTCTTCGAGAATGTGCGTCGAAATGATGATGATACGGCCGGCAGACAAACGCCCGATCAGATCGCGCACCTGCTGCTTCTGGTTCGGGTCGAGGCCGTCGGTGGGTTCGTCGAGCACCAGCACCTGCGGGTCGTGCAGGATTGCCTGCGCAAGGCCGACGCGACGCTTGAAACCCTTGGAGAGGGTATCGACGACTCGATCGCGAACCGAATCGAGTTCGAGTTCGTGCAGCACGCGGGCAACACGCTCTGCACGCTCAATACCGCGATAACCGCGCACGTCGGCAATGAAGTGCATGAACGCATCGACGGTCATCTCGCCCCAGGCGGGCGCACCTTCCGGCAAATAACCAATCAATTTCTTTGCTGCTTCCGGCGCGCGTGCAACATCATGACCAAACACCGTTACGCTGCCGCGATCCGGCAGCAGGAACCCGGTGATCATCTTCATGGTGGTGGACTTGCCGGCGCCGTTGGGCCCCAGAAAACCGAGCACTTCGCCCGGTGCAACGCTCAGCGTGATACCGCGCACGGCGGCCACGTGACCGAACGCCTTGTGCAGGTCGTCGATGCAGACCATCTGTCTCCCCTTTTTGTTTTACGGACGAATTGGCGAATTGCGTTTTCCTGCCACAGCGCCTGCTGCGCCCGGAAAGCGGGGCAGCGAGCAGGCACTGCGAGCTTGCTGAAGCTGTTACAGCGGCGTATTGGAGCGTTGTGCGGGCTCAGGAGTTCCCGGCGCACATCACGCCTTGAGCATCGCCTCGATGTCTTTGGCCAGATCTTCCGGCTTGTCGGTCGGCGCGTAGCGCTCCACCTTGCTGCCGTCTCTGCTGACAAGGAACTTGGTAAAATTCCACTTGATGCCTTCGCTGCCGAGGATGCCCGGCGCAGCCTCCTTCAGGTACTGGTAGATCGGCGCGGCCTCGCTGCCGTTGACGTCGATCTTGGCGAACAGCGGAAAGCTGACGCCGAATTTCATCTCACAGAACTGCTCGATCTGCTCGTTGGGCCCCGGCTCCTGACCACCGAACTGATTGCAGGGAAAACCGAGCACGACCAGACCCTGGTCCTTGTAACGCTCGTACAACGCCTGCAGGCCCTTGTACTGCGGTGTGAAGCCGCACTTGCTGGCGGTGTTAACGATCAGCAGCACCTTGCCCTTGTAGTCGGTGAGGTTGGCCGGCTTGCCGTGAATGTCGGTGACGGTGAAGTCGAAGGCGGTGGTCATTGCAGAGTCCTCGCTGGTGGGTGCCGAAAGGGATGCTGACATGGGGGATGGTTTGTGTACAAATCAATTGCGATGGAGCAACGAACCCGCGCGCGCCGAAGCGAGGGTTGTGCCGGGAAAAAGTCGGGCCGCGCCACTCATGACTCCCGCGATACCAACAACCGTACTTCTGTCATGTCGGCGATCGCGCTCGACACGCCTTCGCGACCAATCCCGGAATCCTTCACGCCGCCGTAAGGCATGTGATCCATGCGCCAACTGGGAATATCGCCGACGATCACGCCGCCGACTTCCAGTTCATTCCACGCCTGCATCATCCGCACCCGATCACGGGTGAAGACGCCGGCCTGCAGGCCGTAGCGCGAGGCGTTGACCCGCTCAATCGCCTCATCGAACAACACGAAACTTTCCAGCACGCACACCGGCCCGAATACTTCGCCCTCCTTGAGCAGCTCATTGTCGGGAACATCCTCGGCCACGCAAGGTGTGACCATCAAGCCGTTACGCTCGCCGCCGCAGAGCACTCTGGCACCGGCGTTGCGTGCAGATTCGATCCATGCCTCGATGCGCTGTGCCTCCTTCTCACTGATTATCGGGCCGCAGAACGTGCCCTCGTCGCGCGGGTCTCCCGTGGCCAGGGTTTTCGTTTTCGCGACGAGTTTTTCGCGGAAATTTTCATAGTGCGATTCATGCACCAGGATGCGCTGCACGCTGATGCAGCTCTGACCGCTCTGATAAAACGCGCCGAACGCGCAGCGCTCTACCGCGAAATCAACGTCCGCTGTTTCGTCAATGATCACTGCAGCATTGCCGCCAAGTTCCAGCGTTACCCGCTTCTTGCCGGCGCGCGCCTTCATGTCCCAACCGACGCTGTCGGAACCGGTGAAACTGAGCAGTTTGAGGCGATCGTCGGTGACCAGCGCGTCTGCGGCGGCGCGCTCGGCCGGCAGGATCGAAAAGGCACCCGGCGGCAGATCGGTTTCTGCCAGTATCTCGCCGATGATCAGCGCGCCCAGCGGTGTCAGTGAGGCCGGCTTCAGCACAAACGGGCAACCGGCAGCGATTGCCGGCGCCACCTTGTGGGCAACCAGATTGAGCGGAAAGTTGAACGGCGTGATGAACCCGCAGGCGCCCACCGGCACGCGCTTCCACATACCCGAATAACCCTCGCCGCGCACCGATATATCCATCGGCAGCACTTCGCCCTTGCTGCGGGTGGCTTCCTCGGCGGCAATAGCGAAGGTTTCAATCAGGCGCATCACTTCAACGCGTGCGTCGCGGATCGGTTTGCCGGCCTCACGACAGAGCGCATCGGCAAGTTCGGCGCGCCGCTGTTCGAAACGATTGACGCAGTGACGGAGGATATCGCGCCGCCGCCAGGCCGGCAGCCGACGCATCGGCGCCTCGGCCTGCACGGCGGCATGTACGGCCTGGGCAATCAACGAGGCGTTGGCGATGCAGACCCGCGCGAAGATTTCGCCGGAATACTTGTCGGTAACCGCCAGCGTGTCGACCGTCTCCAGCGGACAATTGGCGAGAAACAGCGGGCGCGGCTCGATTGCGCCCGGCGATGAAGGTTCCGTCATGGGCAGCATCCTGTGACAACAATGCCGCCATGCTACCGGGGAATCAGTAGCGAATCAGTACCGCAGGTAAAGTTCGCCGATATCAAGCACTCAGCCGCCGCGCATAGATGGCGCGAGCGTCGGCCAGCGTCACCGCACAGGGGTTGTTGAGCAACAGGCGCTGCTGTTTCAGTGCATCCTCGGCGAGGCGGTCGAGGTCGGCCGCGACAATACCGTAAGTGCCCAGTCGGGTATCGACCTTCAACTCACCCACCAGCGTATCGAGCGTCACGAACAGGAAATCGCAGGCATCACGATCGCTCATGGCTGCATTGCCGAGCAGCCTGCCAAGTTCGGCATATTGCGCCTCGGCCGCCGCCCGGTTGAAGCGCAGCACTTCGGTGAGCACGATCGCATTCGACAGCCCGTGCGGCAGATGGAAAATGCCACCCAGCGGATAAGCCAGCGCATGCACGGCGGCAACCGGTGCATTGGCGAAGGCCATGCCGGCAAGGCAGGCGCCGAGCAGCATGTTGCTGCGCGCCTGCAGATCGTTGCCTTGCGCAAATGCCGACCGGATGTTGTCGTGCAGCAACTTCAGTGCCTGCATGGCGAACGCGTCAGACACCGGGTTCTTGCGGATTTTCGAGGTGTACGCCTCGATCGCGTGCACCATCGCGTCAAGACCGGTATGTGCAGTGACCGCAGGCGGCAGGCTCAGCGTCAGGTTGGCATCGAGAATGGCGAGGTCAGGCAGCAACAGCGACGACACCACGCCGCCCTTGCTCTGGTCGGCGAGCGTCACGATCGCAATGGGCGTGACTTCCGAACCGGTGCCGGCGGTTGTCGGTATCAGCACCAGCGGCAGCCGGCGACCCTTGGCCTGCTCGACACCGATAATCTGCCGCAATGTTTCAGAAGAATCGGCAAAATATGCCGCCAGCTTGGCGACATCCAGCGAGCTGCCGCCCCCGATACCGACCACCATGTGCGCACCGAATTCGCGTGCCTGCTGATAGGCCCGGGTAACCACCTCCTCGCCGGGATCAGGCTCGATGCCGGTGAACAGCGAATGACAGATCTTCGCACCGGCAAAGGTATCGAGCAGGGGCTGCACCAGCCCGGCGGCAACCAGATGCGGATCGGCAACAACCAGGACGCGCTGCAGGCGGCGGCGCTGGGCAAATTCAGCTGCCCGGGTAATGGCGCCGGGCGCACAGACGAGTTGGGGAACGGTGGAAAACGTGAAATCCATTGCTCGCCCTCTCAATGAGGCCGTCCCTGGCACACGCATACGAATGGATACCTGACCCGGGGATACTAGTGACCCGGGGCATCACTGCCATCCCCGGGGATACCCGCATGGAA
>JBMOOP010000132.1:0-7611 GCA_049324495.1 Pseudomonadota bacterium | reverse complement strand
GTATGACTCAGCATGCGCTCGGAATTCTCATCTCTCGACGAGTTGCTTCCAATAACTATGCCGAGTTCCCTCAGCACCGCATCGGTAAGCACCCACACGTATTGCCTGTTCCAGACTGTTAAAGAGCGGTGGCCGTATCGACCGAGGCGCGTATTCTACGGACGGCCATCAGACTGTCAACCTGCTTTTTAATCTTTCTGCCAGGACACTCAGCGTACTTTTCGCGGCCACGGCAGCCATCGTTTCGCATCAAGCATGCGCTCGGCCAATAAACAACCTGTAGCAATCAAAAAAATAGCCGTTTGTGCCAAATCGACCTTCTGCGCCATACCTTGATGAAGAATTGCCAACGGCACGATCAGGAAAACCAGACGATGCAACCATACCCAGCGCAAACCCAGTCGGCGTTGCGCTGCTCGCGTCGACGTGAAGGCAAGTGGCAGCAGCAGCAGCCACGCGACAAGGCCGATGAGAATATAGGGGCGCTTGCCGATATCCTCGACGATCGGATCCCAGGCAAAACCCTGATAGATCGTCGCGTAAATAATCACATGCGAAGTAGCCATTGCGAATGCAGCCAAGCCGACAGGGCGACGCCACTTTGCCAACACGGGCTTCCGGATAAATCGGCGCAGCGTCGAGACGGTCAGCGTTGCGACGAGAAAAAATAATGCAAAAAAACCGGCTTGGTGCAGCAACCATTTGGCCGGATCAGGCCCGCCGCGACCTGTCGCTGCGAGAAAAATTCCGCCTGCGCAAAATGCCAGCACAACGAGTGAAACGAACAGGCCCGGCATGATCGGTCAAAAAAACCGACGCAAATCAAGCCCACGATACATCGAAGCAACCTGATCCGCGTAGCCGTTGAACATCTGCGTCTCGACCCAGTTGGGCGAAAAGAGCGAATTCGGCAAACGCCGCTCACGCTTCTGGCTCCAGCGGGGATGATCAACACCAGGATTCACGTTGGCAAAAAACCCGTACTCGTCCGGCGCAAGATCAGACCAGGTTGTGCGTGGTTGCCGTTCGACAAAACGGATGCGTACGATCGACTTGATACTTTTGAACCCGTATTTCCACGGCACAATCAATCGCAACGGTGCTCCGTTCTGCGGCGGCAGCGTGCGGCCATACAGACCAACGGACAACAGCGTCAGCGGATTCATGGCTTCATCAATGCGCAAGCCTTCGACATATGGCCAACGGATAAGATCGGCACGCTTTTGTCCGGGCATTTTCTCAGGATCCTGCAGGGTCTCGAACACTACGTATTTTGCCCGCGAGGTCGGCGCGACCCGTTTCAACAGTGCAGCCAGCGGGAATCCGGTCCACGGGACAACCATCGACCACGCCTCGACACAGCGAAAACGGTAAATGCGCTCCTCCATAACCTGTCCGCGCAGGAGATCCTCAAGCAGGTAATCGCCAGGCTTGCCCACTTCACCGTCGATACGCACGCGCCAGGGCTGGACGATAAAATTCCTGGCGTTCTCTGCAGGATCAGACTTGGCGGTGCCGAACTCATAGAAGTTGTTGTAGCTGCTGACATCGGCAAACGGCGTCAGCGACTCGCCGGGTACTGCGTAGGTCGTTGCAACACGGGAAGCAACCTGCTTGCGCAGCCAGGCCGGCACACGCGGATCGTCGGCCGCTGCGGAAACGAGTCCAGGGGCAGCAGCGGCCACAGAATCCGGCAGCATGCCAAGCGATGCAAGTGCGGCGCCGGCCACCAAAACATCACGTCGCGAGAGAAATACCCGCTCAGGCGTGATATCCGAAGAAAGAGGATTGTTAGCGGATGACAGACGGATCAGCATGGATTTTCTCCCGTGATCTTCGTGTGACCGCCGCTGCGCTCAGGAGTGCCTTGGCTGGCGGCGTACGCGGCGGATCGCAGCACCGACCGGTCCGGATAACGCGTAAATCAGGGCGGTGCCCCAGAGCGCTGTCGCCGGATCGGTCTGGATGACGGCAATCACCAGCGCACCGATCAGCAGCGCGAAGAGTGGTACCCGACCGGCATGCAGATCCTTGAAGCTGTAATAGCGGATGTTGCTGACCATCAATACGGCGGCCGATGCCGTGATGAACGCCGCGACAATGGTGGCCGTGCGATCCACGGCAATACCATGCTCGGCAGCCACCCAGACCATGCCGGCAACGGCAGCGGCGGCGGCAGGGCTCGGCAAGCCGGTAAAATAGCGCTTGTCGCTGACTTCCAGTTGCACGTTGAACCGGGCAAGGCGCAATGCCGCGCAAGTTGCGTAGATAAATCCGACCGCGTAACCGAACTTGCCGAAACCCGACAGCGCCCAGGCAAACATCACCAGGGCCGGCGCAAGCCCGAAAGCGATCATGTCCGAGAGCGAATCGTACTGGGCGCCAAAGGCGCTTTGCGTGTTGGTCAGCCGGGCAACGCGGCCATCGAGCCCGTCCAGAACGCCGGCGATAAACACCATGACCGCGGCGCGCTCCCACTGTTGGTGCATCGCGGCAAGAATCGCCGAGAAACCAAAAAAGAGCGCCGCCGTGGTAAACAGGTTTGGCAGCAGATAGATGCCCTTGATGCGAACCGCACGGCCGCCCTCAACGATACGCTCCATGACCTCGAGCGTGACGCCGTCGTGCTCATCATGATCACCGTCCGGGCGATGATCGTCCGCTGGCTTGTGGTTCTGATTCATCAAGAATCTCCCTGGACTGAAGTCCATCATACCGGCTTGCTGAGGCAGCAAGCTCAGTTGCGCGACTTGTCGACCAACCGATTCGCGGTAATCCACGGCATCATGCCACGCAACTTCGCGCCAGTCTGTTCGATGGGATGGGCAGCGTTCAGGCGGCGGTAGGCGGTCATCGATGGGTAATTGCCTGCGCCTTCCTGGATAAATGCCTTCGCATACTCTCCAGTCTGGATACGCTTGAGCGCCTCACGCATCGCCTTGCGCGACTCCTCGTTGATCACCTTCGGCCCGGTTACGTATTCACCATACTCGGCATTGTTGGAGATCGAGTAGTTCATGTTGGCGATGCCGCCCTCGTACATCAGGTCAACGATCAATTTGAGCTCGTGCAGGCACTCGAAATACGCCATTTCCGGCTCGTAGCCGGCTTCAACCAGCGTCTCAAAGCCCATTTTCACCAGCTCGACGGCACCGCCGCACAGCACCGTCTGCTCACCGAACAGATCGGTTTCTGTTTCTTCGCGAAAACTGGTTTCGAGAATACCGGTGCGGCCACCGCCAATGGCCGAGGCATATGAGAACGCCACATCGCGCGCCCTGCCGGTCGCATTCTGGTAGATGGCGACGAGATCCGGAATGCCACCGCCTTTGGCGAATTCCGAACGCACGGTATGACCCGGGGCTTTCGGCGCCACCATGATCACATCGAGATCGGCGCGCGGCACAACCTGATTGTAGTGGATCGCAAAACCGTGCGCGAAAGCCAGCGTGCCGCCTTTTTTGATGTTTGGCTCGATTTCTTTCTTGTAAAGCTGCGCCTGAAACTCATCCGGGGTCAGGATCATGATGATGTCGGCCCACTTGACGGCATCGGGCACCGGCTTGCATTCAAGACCAGCCTTCTGAACCTTCGCCACCGTCGGCGAATCCGGGCGCAGACCGACCACCACGCTGACGCCGGAATCCTTGAGGTTCAGTGCGTGGGCATGGCCTTGCGAGCCGTAACCGATGATCGCGACCTTCATGCCGCGGATGATCGAAATGTCGCAGTCCTTGTCGTAGTAGGTTTGCATCGCGTTTCCCCTGTCGTGAGCTATGCGGGCCCAAGGCCCTGATGTTGAAAGAAAATGCTGGAAAAATTGGTGGTACGGTTTACGGCGTCAGTACTTTTTCACCGCGCGCGATACCGGACACGCCAGTACGCACGACTTCGAGCACATGCTCCTCACCAATGGCATGAATAAATGCATCGAGCTTGTCCGAAGTGCCTGCCAGCTGCACGGTATAGACGGCGGCAGTGACATCGACGATCTGGCCACGAAAGATATCCGTGGTGCGCTTGAGTTCCGCGCGCTGCGCACCGCTTGCCTTCATCTTGATAAGCATAAGCTCGCGTTCGATATGGGCGCCCTCGGTGAGGTCGACCACCTTGACCACTTCCACCAGCTTGTTCAACTGCTTGGTGATCCGCTCGATCTTCTGCTCGTCTCCGGTCGTCGTGAGGGTCAAGCGCGACAGGGTCGCATCTTCAGTCGGCGCCACCGTGAGCGTGTCAATATTGTAGCCCCGCTGCGAGAACAGACCGACAACACGCGACAATGCGCCGGGTTCATTTTCCATCAGAATTGAAATGATACGGCGCATGACTCAAGTCCTCTGCGTCTTGGACAGCCACATGTCGCGCATGGCGCCATCGCTGATATGCATCGGGTAGACGTGCTCTTCCGGATCGACATAAATATCCATAAACACCAGACGATCCTTGAGTTTGAAGGCCTCCTTCATCGCCGGTTCGAGGTCTGCAAGTGCGGTGACCTTTATGCCGACATGACCGTAAGCCTCAGCCAGCTTGACGAAATCCGGCAGTGACTCCATGTAGGAGTGTGCATGACGGCCCTCGTACTGCATGTCCTGCCACTGACGCACCATGCCCAACGAGCGATTGTTCACGTTGATGATCTTCACCGGCAGCTCGTACTGTTTGCAGGTAGAGAGTTCCTGGATGTTCATCTGGATGGAACCTTCGCCGGTAACGCAGGCGACGGTCGCATCGGGGTAGGCCATCAGCACCCCCATTGCTGCCGGCAGACCAAACCCCATCGTGCCAAGGCCGCCGGAGTTGATCCACTGCCGTGGCTTGTCGAACTTGTAGTACTGCGCCGCGAACATCTGATGCTGGCCGACATCCGAAGTGACGTAAGCACCGCCTTTGGTCACCTTGTACAGCGTCTCGATAACCTGCTGCGGCTTGAGCGGATCCGTGTCTTTCGCATAACGCAGACCATGAACCTGGCGCCAGTCGCCGATTTGTTTCCACCACAAGTCCAGCGCGTTCATGTCCGGTTTTTCGCCGGTCTGTCTGAGCAGAGCGATCATGTCGGTCAGCACTTGTTCGGCAGAACCAACTATCGGCACGTCGGCGCGAACGTTCTTGGAAATCGACGCCGGATCGATGTCGATATGAATAAACCGCGCATCCGGGCAGAATTTTTTGGTGCTGTTGGTGACCCGGTCGTCAAACCGGGCGCCAACAGCAAACACAACGTCGGCGTGGTGCATCGCCATGTTTGCTTCGTAGTTACCATGCATGCCGAGCATGCCAAGGAACTGCTTGTCGGTGCCCGGAAAGGCGCCGAGCCCCATCAGGGTGTTGGTCACCGGAAAACCGAGCATTCGCGCCAATTCCGTGAGCTGTGCACAGGCTTCGCCCTGAACGACACCGCCGCCGGAATAGATCACCGGGCGCTTCGCTTCAAGCAGCAAGTCCACTGCCTTGCGGATCTGCCCGGCATGACCGCGCACCGCCGGATTGTACGAGCGCATTTTCACTTTCTTCGGATACTCGTACACGAATTTCGCCGACGGAGCAGTTTGATCCTTCGGAATATCGATCAGCACCGGGCCCGGGCGGCCGGTGGTGGCGATGAAAAACGCTTTCTTGACGATATCCGGAATGTCGGCCGCGTTGCGTACGGAAAAACTGTGCTTCACGATCGGACGCGAGACACCGATCATGTCCGTTTCCTGAAAAGCATCGTCACCGATCCAGTCGCTGCGTACCTGACCGGACAGCACAATCATCGGGATCGAGTCCATGTAGGCCGTGGCAATGCCAGTAACAGCATTGGTCGCACCGGGGCCGCTGGTCACCAGCACTACGCCTGGCTTGCCGGTGGCACGGGCGTAGCCGTCGGCCATGTGTGTGGCCGCCTGCTCGTGGCGCACCAATACATGCTTGACCTGCTGCTGCCTGAAAAGGGCGTCGTAAATATGCAGAACGGCACCGCCTGGATAGCCGAAGACGTATTCAGCGCCCTCGTCCTGCAGGCAGCGGATCAACATCTCCGCACCAGACAACTGTTCCACTGCTCGTTACCTCTTGCGCATCTGTTGCGCGCTGTCTGTTTGATACGCCGACGGCAACGAAGACGCCCCCTGCGCAGGCGGCCTCGCAAGGACCGACCCATCGCGGGGACGGCCGAACCGTCAACCTGGGCTACTTCTCATTACGGCACGGCCGGGGCTCTGCCCGTTGGGGGAGAAGCCCGATTCCCGGCAAAACTTGCTTCACCGGAACTGCGACGTGCATCAGAGCGGGAGAAAATGCAGTGTTGCTGCTGACTAACACCCTGCTGGCGGGCAAGGTGTGCGCCCCTGGCGGCCTTTCGGGGGGTTGCCCGCGGATGGCCGTCTGCCTGTGGGAAACGCGGAATTCTCGCACAGGCTTGCCGACTGTCAAGCAAGCAATGCCGCAGCGGCACTCAGAGGAGCCCGTGCTAACATCCATCAATTCCTCAATACAACAAGGGGTTAGGAGCATGTACAGGTTGCAGGCCACGGTGGCGGCGATAATGGCCGCCGGCACGTTAACGCTGCTGGCGACGCCAGCTCAAGCAGACAAGATCATGAAATGGGTCGATGCCGCCGGCGTAACTCATTACGGGGAAAAGGCGCCGGAGGGCGCCAAGGCGACCACCGTGAAAGTGACCGACACCACCTCGTCCGATGCCGCTGCCGAGATCGACCAGCTGAACAAAAACCGCGCGGCCACCAAAGCAGCAAAGGATACGCAGAAAGACGGGAAACCAATCAGTCTGGTTGCCCCCGGCATGGATGAAGCCAACAAGAAAGCCTGTGAACAGCACCGCCAGAACCTCGATACGCTAAAGTCCGGCCGACGCATTCGCCTGCTAGATGCGCAAGGCAAGCCACGCGCGCTGAAAACCGAAGAAATGCAGGCGCAAATCGAGTTCGCCGAGAGCGAGCTGCGGCGGTGCGAGCAGCTTCAGAAGCTGGGGGACGGCGCGGCTGCCGCACCCACCCCAAAGCCCTGACCCGACGCACCCACCGATCAGCGATTGCCACGCAGGATATCAATGATCTCCCGCGTGGCCTGCACTACCCGGACAATCTCGCCGTCAACATCGATGGTCACCGTTCCCTTGGGATCCGCTGGCAGTCGCCACTGCTTGCGGATCTCTGCCGTCAGCGGCACGCCTGCCGCGTAAATCGTCTCCGGCATTACTTCGCCGCGCGCAATTTTCGTCTGCCAGCCTGGCGGCAGCTCCTCACCTCGCGCAGCCTTCTTTCGCAGGCCTGGCGGCAGCGGCTTGTGCTTGCCATCCTTGTGCTTGCCTGCTTTATCCGGTTTACGGTCCCTGTCTGCCTCATCAACATCGTGCTCGTACCGCTCCTTTGTCTCTCTGTTGCTGTACCGCTCCAGGGCCGCCCGCTCTTTGATTGAAAAGCGCAGCTTGTCGTTGCCCACCGTGTAGGTGCGCGTATCGCCTGCACCCACCCTGCGCTCGGTGTCGCGATCATCGGCAAAACTGGCGCCACTGCCGGCAATCGACAGGCAAATCGCAGATCTGACGAGAAACTTCTGAACCTGCATGGTGAGACTCCTTATCGCCGCAACACGCTGATGTGT
>JBMOOP010000131.1:0-7784 GCA_049324495.1 Pseudomonadota bacterium | reverse complement strand
CCGCCGACGTGGTCGAGATGGGTATGGGTAATGAACAATGCAGGTGGCAGCGCCTGGTCTTGCCCGGTCTGCCGGTTGGCAACATAGTGGTCGGCGAAGGTGTCCAGCGTATCCGGTCCGCAGTCGATGAGCAGCAGCGGTGCCTCATTCCGCTCGATTACCAGTGCCGCGCTGCCCAGCTCGCGGTTGCCGGCATTGCCGACCCCGGTGAACCGTGCCGAGAGTTCACAGGCAGGCAGGTCGGCGCGCGCGGAGGCTGTCATTGGCCATGTCTCGGTAATGGCATCGGGAGCGGGAGCGGGAGCGGGAGAATAGCTGTCGGGCGGCACCGGGTGCAAAACCTGGGCAGTCAGATCAGACGCAGACTTGAGGAGGTCTACATGTTCGGTTACGGGAGTCGTCAGAAAACCAGGATGCCGACGCCGGCAGAGGCGCTGCCGGGGCGGCAACAGGCCATGGCCGTGCCGGCGGCGCACTTTGTCAGCGGCCATCCGCTCACCGGCCCGTGGCCGGCAGGCATGCAGACAGCGACCTTCGGGCTCGGCTGTTTCTGGGGTGCAGAGCGGAAGTTCTGGCAGCTGCCTGGCGTTTACAGTACGGCAGTCGGCTATACCGGTGGTCTGACGCCGAATCCGACTTATGAGGAAGTCTGCAGTGGCCGTACCGGGCACAACGAAGTGGTGCTTGTCGTCTTCGATCCGCAATGCATCGGGTATGACGCGCTGCTGCGAGTGTTTTGGGAGTCGCACGATCCGACGCAGGGTATGCGCCAGGGTAACGATGTGGGCACCCAGTACCGTTCCGGTATTTATTGCCACGACGCAGACCAGCAGCAAGCGGCGGTGGCTTCGCGCGCGGTTTTTGCCGCAGCACTGGCAGCGGCGGGCTACAACGCGGTGACCACGGAGATCATACCGGCACCGCCGTTCTACTATGCCGAGGCCTATCACCAGCAATACCTGGCGAAGAACCCGGGCGGTTACTGTGGCCTCGGCGGAACAGGTGTACGGTGTCCGGGGTGATGGCGGAATACGGTTGGCATCCCGCCAAGTGGCGAATGCACGGATCAGCGGACTGTTAACAGGAGTACATCCATGAAGACCAGGACCCCTTCTGTGAACCCGCTGGCGGCCCGTACCGCGCCAGCAGCGCGTGGTATCGCCTGGATCATGGATGGTTTTCGTTATTTTCAGCGCGACTGGGTAGCGTGGTTGCTCGTGACCCTGCTGCTGATGGCGATTACCTTTGGCTCGCTGCTGCTGGTGCCGGCACTCGGCTATGTTGCGGCGTTTCTGCTGACGCCAGTATTTCTCGGTAGTTTGATGCAGGGACTTGCAGCGCGTGATCAGGGCCGTCCGCTGGCGGTCAATGATCTGTTTACCGCATTTCAGGGGCCTGCCACTGGCCAATTGCTGCTTGTGGGTCTGGTGTCACTGGTTCTCAACTTGCTCGCCGTCGTTGGCGCGCTGGTTTTTGTGATGTTTTTTTCCGGTGCCGCTTTTTTGACCGGGCTTGCACAAAGCGAGGACATGCTGGCAGCCGCTATGGAGCTGACCTTCAGCATCGGCCTGCTCATCGGTCTGCTGATCTATGTCGCGCTGCTGATCCCGATCACCATGCTGGTCTGGTTCGCACCGGCGCTGGTGGTGCTGGAGGGTGAAAGCGCCTTGGCTGCCATGCAGCACAGTTTTGTCGGCTGTTTGCGCAATTTCCTTCCTTATCTGGTGTACGGCCTGGTTGGGTTGCTGGTATTTCCCTTGTTGATGGTCGTTACGCTGGGTGTTGGTTTCCTGGTGCTGCTACCCGTGGGCCTCGCATCGATTTACGCGGCGCACAAGGATATTTTTCATCGTCTGTGACCAAAGGGTAAGGGCCTTCCTTTTGGTCAGAGGCTGTCGATCACGCGTTGGAGCCGGACGCTAATTGCGGTAGCGAACTCGTCGAGATCGGCATTGCCAATTGCACGCATGCCGGCAAGTGGATCGATGGCAGAGACCTGCACCCGGCCACCGCCAAAATCCTGTACCACCACGTTGCACGGCATCATCACACCGATATTCGCTTCTGCCTCAATGGCGCGATGGGCGAACTGCGGATTGCAGGCGCCGAGAATCTTGTAGGGCCGGAAGTCGACGCCGAGTTTCTTGCGCAGCGTGTCGGCGACGTTGATTTCGGTGAGGATGCCGAAGCCTTCTTTCTCGAGCCCACGGGTAACGGCGGCAAGGGCTTCGTCGTAGCTCATGTCTACCTGGCGGCTGAAGCAATAATTCATGGTGTTCTCCGTTGTTGTTTCATCATGGCCGGTTTCGCTTTGTTTCGAGTTTCTATGTCATGCCGGCACGGGAGAGCGCGTCGCGGGCATTGGCAGCCATCAGGGTGCCGGCCATGGCGCGGCCGATCCGGTCAATGAGCTCGATGTTGTGGTCGCTGAATGGTTGCAGGGCACCGATCTCAATCACGGCGAGTGTCGTGCCCTGGTGTCGTATCGGTTCGACCAGCAGTTCCGTTGGCGAGGCGCTGCCTGTCGCCGTGCGGATCGGATGATAGTTCGCCGGCAAGTGCATAAGCCGCAACCGCCGACCGTTCTCGGCGGCCTGACCGATCAGCGTCTCACCCAGACCGAGTTCGTCGGCAGTACGTGTTTCGCCCTCCAGTGCCCAACTGCTGGCACGGCGCAGGCGATTGCCATTGACGAGATAGACAGTGCCGATCTGTCCTTGCACATGCTCGATGAGAAACTTCAGTGAGCGCCTGGCGATTTCGGTCGCGCTCAGGTTGCCGGCAGTCAGTTCCAGGTACTCGCCCAGCAGAGACTGGCGGCGGCTTTCGGCATCAGTGCGCGCGCGCAGCGCTTGTAGTGCCTGCATTTCCATATGGAGTGTTTGCGTGTTCAGCCATGCCGAGCGCTCGCGCCGTTCGATGGTGTAGCTGACGACAGCACAGAGGCCTGCAGTGATCAGGTAATACTGGGTGAACGCTTGCCAGTTCACGCTCAGCCCTTCCAGCAGGCTGTCGAGAAACAACGCGGCCGCCGGCAGCAAGGCCGTGCCGAGTGCGAAGAAACAGCGCAGGCGCAACAGAGTAAAGCCGATGACCAACTGCAGTATCACGTAGTAAATGATTGTCTGGGCAAACGGATCGCTGCCCAGCAGTGTCGCAGTGCGCAAGGTGGTGGTTTGCGCGACGATCAGCCCGCACGCGACCATCAGGTGTACCTGGCGATTGATCATGCCCGTGGCCAGCAGCATCCACATCAGCAGGAGTATGCCGGTGATCGGCAGCCAGATGTGCGTGAACCACAACAGGGGAACCTGGGTGATGCCCACCATGGCAGCACCGTAGAGCACCTGCAGAAGAAAAATCCAGGGTACGGCCAGGCGGATGATGTTCGTCGAATTCTGGGTGTAGGCGTCGAGAAATTCGCTTTCCAATGGCTCGGAAAAGCGCAGCAACCGGAAGTTGCCGGCCAGCGTGGCGGCAATCAGCGCTTGGCGCTGATCGATCGCTGCGGCGGCGGTTCCAGTCCCGGTTTGCTGCCGGTCTGTCATACGCTGCGCTCACCCCACAGATCGTGATCGTCGCTATCGACAATTTTCACGTTGACGAAATCACCGGGCTTCAGGCCGATCGCGTCGTCAATGTAGACATTGCCGTCGATTTCCGGGGCATCGGCAGCGGAACGGCAGATTGCACCATCCTCGTCCACCTCATCAACCAGCACGGTCAGCGTGTGGCCGAGCTTGCGTTCGAGTTTGCGGGCACTGATGCGTGCCTGCACTTCCATGAAGGCCTGCAATCTTTCCTGCTGGATATCCGGATCAACGTGATCAGGCAGTGCGTTGGCTTTTGCACCTTCGACCGGCGAGTAGACGAAGGCACCCGCACGATCAATTTCCGCTTCCTCAAGAAAATCGAGCAATTCGGCGAATTCGGCTTCGGTTTCACCCGGAAAGCCGACGATAAAGGTGCTGCGCACGGTGAGCGCCGGTACGGCGCTGCGCCAGCGCTTGATGCGCTCGATGGTTTTCTCCGCACTTCCCGGGCGCTTCATCAATTGCAAAATGCGCGGGCTGGCGTGCTGGAAGGGAATGTCGAGATACGGCAGGATCCGGCCCTGCGCCATCAGCGGCATGATGTCGTCGACATGCGGATAGGGGTACACGTAGTGCAGGCGTACCCAGACGCCCATGTCGCTCAGCGCCTCGCACAGATCGTACATCTTCGATTTTACCGGCCGGCCATTCCAGAAATCAGTGCGGTATTTCAGATCCACGCCGTAGGCAGATGTGTCTTGCGAAATCACCAGCAACTCCTTGACGCCGGCTTTCACCAACCGCTCGGCTTCTTCCAGCACGCTGCCAGCCGGGCGCGAAACCAGGTCGCCGCGCATTGACGGGATGATGCAGAAGGTGCAGCGATGATTGCAGCCTTCGGAAATTTTCAGATAGGCATAGTGCCGTGGCGTCAGCTTGATGCCTTGCGGCGGTACCAGGTCAATGAACGGGTTGTGATCCTTTTTCGGCGGCACATGCAGATGCACAGCATTGACGACCGCTTCGTACTGCTGCGGACCGGTGACGGCCAGCACGTTCGGGTGCACGGCGGTGATTGTGCTGGCGTCCTTGCCCAGACAGCCGGTGACGATCACCTTACCGTTTTCCTTCAGTGCCTCACCGATCGCGTCGAGCGATTCCTGCTTGGCGGAGTCAATAAAGCCACAGGTGTTGACGACCACCACGTCGGCGTCTTCGTAGGTGGCGGAAACCTGGTAACCCTCCAGGCGCAGCTGGGTGAGAATGCGCTCGGAATCGACCAGCGCTTTCGGGCAGCCGAGGCTGACGAAGCCGATTTTCGGGTTGTCGTTGGCGGTGGGCCGCGAGGATGCGGCGGGTGCGCTGGATAAGGGTGCAGACATAGACAGGCCGCTCGGTCGGGGGCCAGAGTTTACCGCGTTGGATCCCTTGCGGATGCAACCTGTGCGCGGACATATTGTTGGCGGTCGACCCCGAACCGCTGTTAACTGGGGTTTCACTGCTGTCCGGATCCGCCATGCCACGTGCCCCTTCCTTGTTGTTTGCAGCCTGGATCCTGCTCTCTGCATGGCTGTTCGCTGCGGGGGCGTCTGCCGCCGGCCCGGTGACGGTTGGGCCAGGCGCATTCAATCGTGCGCTGGGACAGGACATCCGCGTGTTTGTCGATACCTCGCACAGCATGGGCATCGACCAGGTCAGTCGCCTGCCGGACAGCGCCTTTGTTGCCATTACCCACACGACGCCGAACTACAGTTTTTCGCCGCACACCTACTGGTTCCGCCTGCAGGTGCAGTGGGATGTCGCTGCTGCCGATACCTACCTGCTCACACAGGAATACCCGCTGACCGATTACCTGACGCTGTACCGCCCGCGCCCGGGCGGCGGTTACACGCCCAGCTACACCGGTGATCAGTTTTCCTTCGCGCAACGCGAAGTGCCGATTCGTGCCCTGGGATTCGCGCTTACTGCGCAACCCGGCGCAATGGAAACCTATTACTTGTCGGCGCGCGGTGCCGGCACGATCTACGTCGATCTGCACCTCGCGAGTCCGGCCAGTGCCCAGGCGGCCAGCGAAACCCGACACTTGCTGCTGGGGCTGTACTACGGCGCCTTGATTGCCCTGCTGCTGTACAACCTGGTGCTGTTCGTTACGCTGCGTGAGAGTGTTTACCTCTACTACACCATTTATGTCGCAGCACTGGGCGCTACCTTCTTCGATCTGAACGGACTCGCTTTCCGCTATTGGTGGCCGGAACAGCCGGCAATGAACACCTGGTTCCTTGCCTTTTCGTTTGTCGGCATGCATGCGTTGGCCGAGTTTGCGCGGCGCTTTCTCGATCTGCGTACCCACTGGTTGGCGATCGATCGACTGTTTTTCGTGTATCTGCTGATCAACGCGGTGGCCTTCGTTGCCGTCTGGATCGCGCCGCCGCGTCTGATGTACCCGGCGTCCCAGTATCTGGTGACCGCAGTGTCCGCTCTGTGTCTGGTCGCCGGCATGGTGCTCTGGTATCGCGGGGTGCGCGTGGCGCGTTGGTTTACGCTCGCCAGCGGCGCGTACATTCTCGGGGTGTTCGTTTACGTGTTGCAGAACTTCGACTGGTTGCCGGCAACGGTACTGAGCAACCACGCCGTGCAGGTTGGCTCGGTCATTGAAATGGCGGTGCTGTCGCTGGCACTTGCCGACCGTATCCGCGTCCTGAAGCAGGAGAAAGAGGCCCTCGCGGCAGTCGGGCATCGCCATTTGCTCGATGCCAAACAGACGCTGGAGCGCCGCGTGAAGGCGCGTACCCAGGCGTTGATGGACAGTCTGCGTGAGCTCAGTGAGAAGCACGCCACCCTGATCGCGGCGCAGCAGCAACTGGTGCAGGCAGAGAAGATGTCCAGCCTCGGTGCTCTGGTGGCCGGTGTTGCCCACGAGATCAACAATCCTGCCAATTTCACCCGTATTGCCGCCGAAAACATCGGCCGGGACATCGCCCAGTTGCAGGCGTTCCTGCAATCACTGGCGGATACGGAAAGCGATGCCGGCGTGCTCGCTGCACTTGCAGATCGTTTTGCTCGCCTGCATGCCCAGCTTGCGCTGATCCATGAGGGAACCAAGCGGTTGACGCAGATTGTTGGCGACCTGCGGCTGTTTTCACGGCAGGACGATGCAAAGATGCTTATTGCCGCCCCCGACGATGGCCTGCTCGCCACGCTCAACCTGGTGCGCGCGCAATATGGCAGTCAGATCGATATCGTTCTGCATCAGCGTGACCGGAATGCGACCGGGTATTGCTACCCGATTGCACTCAATCAGGTGTTCATGAATCTTGCGGTCAATGCCTGC
This sequence comes from Pseudomonadota bacterium, assembly GCA_049324495.1. Lineage (GTDB taxonomy): Bacteria > Pseudomonadota > Gammaproteobacteria > Pseudomonadales > JADFDG01 > JADFDG01. Next base: position 920 of record JBMOOP010000131.1, on the reverse strand, counting down.
CAGGCAATTCTGGCGGCGGCAGCGGGCAGGGGACGTAGCGGTATTGTCGGGCGCCTGGAAGTCGATAGCCGGCTTGAACAAGGGGCGCGCGGCGCAGAGTGGGTAGTCGATTTTCGCGACGACGGGTTGGGCATTCCGGCCGACGTCAGGCAACATGTGTTCGAGCCGTTTTTCACCACGAAGCCGGTGGGTGAGGGGACCGGGCTGGGTTTGTCCGTGTCTTATGGCATCGTGCAAAAGCACAATGGGGAGATAACGCTGGCATCCGAACCGGGGCAGGGAACCTGCTGTACGGTGCGGCTGCCGCTTGCAGGGACGCGCAATGACAACAATTCGCATGCAGGGGCGCATGGCGCGCTTCCGGGAGTTGATCATGGCACTGTTTGACAATTGTTCTGCTGATCACCGTGCTGACGGCGAGCGGGCAGAACAGCCACCTGCTTCCCGCTACGGCCTGCTGCTGGTCGACGACGAAACGCTCAACCTCACCGCCCTCGCGGCATTGCTTGGGGAAGACTATCGCGTATACACCGCCACCCATGGCAACGAGGCGCTTGCCTTGCTGGTTGACCCTGCCGTCGGTTCCGGTATCCAAATGGTCGTCAGCGACCAGCGCATGCCGGGCATGACCGGAGTCCAGTTGCTCACCCGCATCCGGGCGCTGCGCCCGGACATCAAGGCCCTGCTGCTGACCGGTTACGACGACGTCAATGCCGTTGTCAGTGCGATCAATGACGCGTCGGTGTACCGCTATATGCAGAAGCCGGTCGACATTCAGGAACTGCGGCTGGCGCTGTTGCGCGCCAGCGAGGCCTGGCAGCTGGAGCAGGACAACAAGAATCTGGTCGCGGCGCTGAGTCAGTCGTACGAGAAGCTCGCCCTGCTGGACGAGGCCAAGACATCTTTTCTGCGCTATCTGG
>JBMOOP010000130.1:0-8083 GCA_049324495.1 Pseudomonadota bacterium | reverse complement strand
AGCAGTCCGGGCACGTACCCAATCGCCAGGCCATGTCGGTGACGGCTGCCCTCGAAATCAGCTAGCGAAACTCGGGCGAATGCCGGTTTCGACCGCACAGTACTGCCGTTTGGCGGGACGACGGCGCCCCTTCGCTATAGAGTAGGGGAAAGCAACGAGGCATCCGGGCGCCTGGCGCACCGGGCGAGGAATAATCCCCGTGAGCACTGTCCTGCCCCCTGATTCATCCCCGAGGCCCGACCCGGCCCCTGCTGCCGTCAAGGCTGACCCGCGACCGCTGGCCGAACGCTTGCGCTCTGCCAGCTATCTGATCGACACCCGCTGGATACTCGACCAGCTCCTTGCCGACGGCATTCTCACCCAGCGTGATGTCAACCTTTGCGCCGGCGCCACGCGCGAAAAGCACGAACTGCACTGGCACGGCCTGCAGATGGTAGCGAAGCAACAGTTCACGCATGCCGCCGAGGCAGGCACCAAGCTCACGCTCGACTGGCTGACGCAGTGGCTGGCGGCAAAAGCCAATCTGCCCTGGTTCCACCTCGACCCGCTGAAGGTGAACGTCGCCAAAGTAGCGGAAGTGATGTCGTACAAGTTCGCCGAGCGCCATCACATCATGGCGGTGCAGGTGCACAAGGAAGAACTCGTGATCGCCACCGACCAGCCGTTCTACACCGACTGGCTCGGGCAACTTGAGCAGACGGCGCGCGGCAAGACAATCAAGGTGGTCGTTGCCAGCCCCGAGGCGCTGGGGCGTTATCGTCTGGAGTTCTACAACCTCTCGCGTTCGATTCAGCGGGCAACCGGCAACGAGGGCCAGGGGGCTGCCGGTATCGGTAACTTCGAGCAGTTGCTCGAGATGGGCAAGGCCTCCGCCGATGCCAACGACCACCATATCGTCGCGATCGTCGACTGGATTCTGCAGTACGCCTTCGAGCAGCGCGCCAGCGATATCCATCTCGAGCCGCGGCGCGATACCGGCAAGATGCGTTTCCGTATCGACGGCGTATTGCACGATGTCTATGAACTGCCGGCGCCGATCATGGTGGCGGTAACGGCACGGCTGAAAATTCTCGGTCGGCTGAACGTTGCCGAGAAACGCCGGCCGCAGGACGGCCGCATCAAAACACGCAGTCAGGGCGGCGCCGAGGTCGAGTTGCGTCTTTCCACCATGCCCACCGCATTTGGCGAGAAGATGGTGATGCGTATCTTCGACCCGGAAGTGCTGGTGCGCTCTTTCGAGCAGCTGGGGCTTGCTGCCGAGGATTACCAGAAATGGCAGGCGATGACGGGCGTAGCACATGGCGTTGTCTTCGTTACCGGCCCGACCGGTTCGGGTAAGACCACAACCTTGTATTCGACGCTCAAACGGCTGGCGACGCCGGAAGTGAATGTTTGCACGATCGAGGATCCAATCGAGATGGTCGAGCCGGCATTCAATCAGATGCAGGTGCAGGCGAATATCGAACTCGGCTTCGCCGAGGGTGTGAAGGCACTGTTGCGTCAGGATCCGGACATCATCATGGTTGGCGAGATTCGCGATCTTGCCACCGCCGATGTTGCCGTGCAGGCGGCGCTTACCGGCCACCTCGTGCTGTCGACGCTGCACACCAACGACGCGCCAGCGTCGATTACGCGCCTGCTCGATCTGGGCGTGCCGCCCTACCTGATCAGCGCGACCGTGGTCGGGGTGATGGCGCAGCGGCTGATCCGCACGCTGTGCCCGCACTGCAAGCGCGAAGTGCCTGCCGATGAAGATGTGTGGAAGCAGCTGGTCATGCCGTTCAAGTCGCGCGTACCGGCGCAGATCTATGAGCCGGGCGGTTGTCTGGAATGTCGCGATACCGGTTATCTGGGCCGGATGGGCGTTTATGAGATCATGCCGTTGTCGTCGGCGCTGAAGCGGCTGATCGTGCAGCATGCCGATCTTGCCGATATCCGCAGGCAGGCCATGAAGGAAGGCATGAAGCCGTTGCGGCTGGCGGGCGCCCAGAAAGTAGCAGCCGGGATCACCACCATCGAGGAGGTGATGCGGCTGACGCCGTCGATGGAAATGTTTGAGTAAGCAGTATTTTCAGCAGGAAACTTCAATAAGGAGGGTGTGTTATGGGTGGTGCAATTTTTCTGGTTTTTGTGGTGCTGGCGGTGCTCACCGTGGCCAAGGGCGTGCGCTTCGTGCCGCAGGGTTACGCATGGACGCTGGAGCGTTTCGGCAAGTACACCAACACGCTGGAACCGGGCCTCAATGTGTTTGTCCCTTATGTGAACTCTGTTGGTCGCAAGATTAATATGATGGAGCAGGTGCTTGATGTGCCGCCGCAAGAAGTGATTTCGCGTGACAACGCAATGGTCACGATCGATGCGGTGACGTTTTATCAGATCATTGACGCGGCACGCGCTGCTTACGCGGTGAGCGGGCTTGAGCATGCGATCCGTAATCTGGTGATGACCAACATCCGTACCGTGCTCGGTTCGATGGATCTGGACGACATGCTGAGTCAGCGCGATCAGATCAACGTCAAGCTGCTCAATGTGGTTGATCACGCCACCAATCCCTGGGGCGTGAAGATCACCCGTATCGAGATCAAGGATATCCGGCCGCCGGCCGACATCGTGGTGGCGATGGGCTCACAAATGAAAGCCGAGCGTGAGAAGCGCGCCAACATTCTCGAGGCCGAGGGCTTCCGTCAGGCGGCCATTCTCAAGGCCGAGGGCGCGAAGCAGTCGCAGGTGTTGAAATCCGAGGGCGAGAAGCAGGCGGCGTTCCTGCAGGCCGAAGCGCGCGAGCGTCTGGCCGAGGCTGAAGCGAAGGCGACGCACATGGTGTCGCAGGCGATTGCCAAGGGTGATGTGCAGGCGATCAACTATTTCGTGGCATTGAAATATGTTGAGGCCATCGGTGCGCTCACGGCCAGCACCAACGCCAAAGTGATTCTGTTGCCGCTGGAAGCGACCAGCGTCGCCGGCAGCGTCGCCGGCATTGCCGAGCTGGTGAACGAATCGCTCAGCAAGCAGAAGCTGCAACGAGCGACGGTGTAAGTCATGGCTATTTCTGTCGAATCGCTCCAGTACTGGCACTGGCTGACTTTCGGCATTTTGCTGCTGATCGCCGATGTAGCGGTGGCCGGCACCAGCTTCCTGATGTGGATCGGTTTTGCCGCCCTGTTCACCGGCCTGGTGAGTTTAATGCTGCCGGGCCTGTTGATCTGGCAGTTGCAACTGGTGCTGTTTGGTGTGAGTGCTGTCGCCAGCGTGTTGCTGTGGCGTCGTTACGTGAAGGATGAGCCGGTTGCCGGTGGCGTGGTGCTCAATCACCGTGGCGCTGAGTACATTGGCCGCGTGGTGCATCTCGAAGAGGCGATCGTCGGCGGTCAGGGCCGCATTCGCATCGACGACACGATGTGGTCGGTGCGCGGCCAGGACGCACCTGCCGGTGCGGCGGTACGGATCCTCGCGCAGGACGGCAACACCTTCGATGTGATTGTGCTCGAATGACGTATGTCTGTGTGTGAGTCCGGCACCGCCGGACTCACACCTTATTTGTGATCCCATGACCTTCGACCAGGCTATTGCGATCCTGCCGCCATCCCTCGCGCCGCTGGTGCGCACCCATTGGGAGCATTACTGCGCATACCTTGCCGATGCCGGTCTGCCGTTGCCGGTGTTCACCCGCGATGCATTGTGTGCGCTGGTAAAAACCTGGGCGGGCAGCGATTACGTTGCCGGGCAGTGTGCCCGACAACCGGCACTGCTCACGGCACTGCTGTTGAGTGGCGAGCTGCAACGCAAGTATGCCGCCGACGAAATGCGCGCGCATGTGGTAACAGCAATCGCCAGCGCGAGTGATGACGATACCCTGATGACGGCGCTGCGCAGGGTGCGTCACCGCGAAATGCTGCGCATCATCTGGCGCGATCTCGCCGCTGGCGCCTCGCTGAGTGAAACGGTTAACGACCTATCTGAACTTGCCGATGCCTGTATCGACCTGGCGCTGGAAAAAATTACCGCGTGGGGTGAGCGCGATCTCGGGGTGCCGATCGGCGAACAATCCGGTACGCCGCAGAAGCTGGTGGTGCTTGGCATGGGCAAGCTCGGCGCGCGCGAGCTTAATCTTTCCTCGGATGTCGACCTGATCTTCGCCTACCCGGAGGAGGGCGATACGCAGGGCATGCCGAAAGTGCTCTCCAACCACGAATTTTTTACGCGCCTGGGCCGCCGCCTGATCAAGGTGCTTGATGCCGTCACTGCTGACGGTTTCGTATTCCGGGTCGATATGCGGCTGCGACCGTGGGGATCAAGTGGTGCGCTGGCCTGCAGCTTCGATGCGCTGGAATCGTACTATGAGGAGCAGGGTCGGCCGTGGGAGCGTTACGCGATGATCAAGGCGCGCGTTTGCGCCGGCGACATGGCTGCAGGCGGGCAACTGCTGCAGCGCCTCGGGCCGTTCGTGTATCGACGCTACATGGATTTCAGCGCTTTTGAATCACTGCGTGAACTCAAGGGCATGATCATCCGTGAAGTGAAGCGCAAGGGCATGGAGGCGAACGTCAAGCTTGGCCCTGGCGGCATTCGCGAAGTTGAGTTTATCGCCCAGGCCTTCCAGTTGATTCGCGGCGGTGTCGATAAACGCTTGCAGGAACGGGCGCTGCTGCCGGTACTCGCGACGCTCGCCGAGCTCGGCGTGATTGATGCGGCCATGCGCGACGATCTGGCTGCCGCCAACGATTTCCTGCGCCGTACCGAGCATCGCCTGCAGGCGATTGCCGATGCGCAGAAGCAGACGTTGCCGGAGGACGATATTACCCGGCTGCGCGTGGCGTTCGCGATGGGTTTTGACGACTGGCCGGCCTTTCTGCATGCGCTGGACATACATCGTGCCACTGTCGAAAAACATTTTCGTGATGTGGTGGCTTTGCCCGGTGAGGCGCAGGGCGCCGCCGACGAAGCCGGTGACGAATGGCTGGATCTCTGGTTGGGCCGCTTGCCGGAGCCGGCAGCGCTTGCTTTGCTCGCGGCCACAGGCATTGTGGATGGCGCAGCCATCCTTGCCGCACTGAATGCCTTTCGCGAGGATCGCAGCGTTGCACATCTGCAGGCCATTGCCCGTGAGCGTCTCGACCGGTTAATGCCGGCTTTGCTGCGCGGGTTGGAACGCTGCATTGCGCCAGCGGCAGTGTTGCCGCGCGTGCTGAAGGTGTTCGCAGCGGTGCTGCGCCGCTCGGTTTACATGGTGTTGCTCAGCGAGAATCCGCAGGCACTTGCCGAGCTGTTGCGCCTGTGCGGCGCCAGCGAATGGATCGCCGACGAAATTGCCAGGCATCCATCGCTGCTCGATGAGCTGCTCAATACCGGCACGCTCTATGCGCCACCACAGCTTGTCGATTTGCGCGCCGATCTGCGTGCCCAACTGGCGCGTATAGCGCTCGACGATACCGAGCAGTTGATGGAAACACTGCGCCATTTTCGCCTGGCCCATGTGCTCAAGGTTGCGGCCTCGGACGTAATGGGCACGCTGCCGCTGATGAAGGTCAGCGATTACCTCACCTGGATCGCGGAAGCGGTGCTGGGCGAAGTGCTGGAGATTGCCTGGCATAATGTCGCCGCAAAGCACGGTTGCCCGCGTGATATCGATGGCAACGCGCTTGCCGATCCGGCGCAAAGCGGCGGATTCGCGATCATTGCCTACGGCAAACTCGGCGGCATCGAGTTGTCGTACGGTTCTGATCTTGACCTTGTGTTCCTCTACGATGCCCCGCCTGACGGCACCACGGGCGGCGTGCGCGAGATTGCCAACGAGGAGTTCTATACGCGACTGGTGCAGCGCATCATCAACCTGCTCACCACCCGTACCTTTTCCGGTGAACTTTACGAGGTGGACATGCGGCTGCGGCCGTCGGGTGCTTCCGGTCTGTTGGTATCATCGGTGGATGCGTTTGTGAAATACCAGCGGGAAAGCGCCTGGACCTGGGAGCATCAGGCCTTGGTTCGCGCCCGGCCGGTGGCCGGCGACCCGGCAGTTGCGGCACGTTTCGATGCAATTCGCCGCGAGACGCTGGTGCGCCGCCGCGAGGCAGCCACCTTGCAAAGCGAAGTGGTGGCTATGCGCGACAAGATGATCGCCCACCTCGGGCTTGCGGCGGATGCGTCGGCGACGGCTGCAGAAAAAGCCGTCCTGTTCGATATCAAGCACGATGCCGGCGGTATCGTCGATATCGAATTTCTGGTTCAATACCTCGTTCTGCGGTGGGCATGTGAACACCCGGAATTGATTCGCTACACCGACAATGTCCGCCAATTGGAAGGTATTGCCGCTGCCGGCTTGTTGTCGGCCTGTGATGCCGATCTGCTGCGCCAGGCGTACCTCGCGTTCCGTACCCGCACGCACCAGCAGGCGCTTGCCAAGGAGAAGTCCCGGGTGGATGCCACCGGGGTTGCACAGCAGCGCGCCACGGTGCGCCGGATCTGGCAAATGGTGTTCGGCGATACAGCGGCAGGTAGCTCAATACATTGATTGAAGATTGAACACGATACAAAAACATTTTTTCTCAAAAGCACTGCGAGGAATGGCTCCCATGTCCATGGCTGACCGTAACGGCGTCATCTGGTTTAACGGAAAATTGGTTCCGTGGCGCGAAGCGAAAGTTCACGTGTTGACACACACCCTGCATTACGGCATGGGTGTGTTCGAGGGTGTGCGCGCCTATGCAACAGATAAAGGCCCGGCAATTTTTCGTCTCAAGGAGCACACGCGCCGCCTGTTCGATTCGGCCCACATCATGAGCCTGAAAATTCCGTTCACGCAGGACGAGATCAACGCCGCGCATGTCGCCGCAATTCGCGAGAACAAGCTGCCGCACGCCTACCTGCGGCCGATGGTGTTTCTCGGTTCCGAAGCGCTCGGGCTGCGCGCCAGGGGCCTGTCGGTCAACGTTATTGTGGCGGCCTGGGAATGGCCGGCCTACATGTCGCCGGAGGCGCTGGAGCTTGGCATCAAGGTGCGCACCTCCAGTTACACCCGGCACCATGTCAATATCGCCATGACGCGCGCCAAAGCCAACGGCAACTACATCAACTCAATGCTGGCGCTGAACGAAGCACTCAGCGGTGGCGCGGAAGAAGCGCTGCTGCTCGATCCGGAAGGTTATGTGGCCGAAGGTTCCGGCGAGAATGTTTTCATCGTTCGCGATGGCATCATCTATACCCCGGATGTTACGGCGTGCCTTGATGGCATTACCCGCAAAACGATCATGACGCTGGCGGATGAGCTTGGCTTAAAGGTGAAGGAAAAGCGCATTACCCGCGACGAGGTATATATTGCGGATGAGGCGTTCTTTACCGGCACGGCGGCGGAAGTTACGCCGATCCGCGAACTTGATGGCCGGCAGATTGGTGCCGGCAAGCGCGGCCCGGTCACCACGCAGCTGCAGAATCTGTACTTCGATGTGGTGCGGGGCAAGAGTGCGCAGCACGCCCACTGGTTGACCCGCTGCTGATGGCGCGTCGTTGAACGCATAGCGATTTTTATGGATGCCAGCCGCGATACCCGTCAACGGCTCGTCGTCTGGCTTGTCACCGACGGCAAGCCCGGGCATCGCGCGCAACTCGATGGCTTGTCGCGTGCACTTGCCCGCCATGCGGTTGTCGATGTGCACTGGATCAATGCGCCGTCGCGCGGTGTTGCCCTGCGCGCGTTGCTGTTGAAGAAATTTCTGCCGGGCGACGACGCGCTGCCGGACCCGGATCTCGTGGTGGGCTGTGGCCATGCCACGCACCTGGCGGTGCTGGCCGCAAAACGCGCGCATGCTGCGGCCCGCAGCATCGTGTTGATGCGCCCCAGCCTGCCGCTGGGCTGGTTCGATCTTTGCGTGATTCCGCAGCACGACACGCCGCCAATCCGCGACAACCTGATGACCACGCGCGGCGTGCTCAATACGGCGCGCGCTTCCGTGTACCAGAAACCGACGCAGGGATTGTTTTTGATTGGCGGGCCGTCAAAGCATCACAAGTGGGATGACCAGACGCTGCTGACGCAGATCCGGCAAATCGTCAAGGCAACACCGGATATGCGCTGGGCACTGACCACATC
>JBMOOP010000129.1:0-8124 GCA_049324495.1 Pseudomonadota bacterium | reverse complement strand
AAAGCAACGGCCTGCGCGCGCTTCGCGCGCGCAGAAGGGTGTGGCCAAAAAAGTGCTTCTGGGGGCAAAATCGAGCCCGTGACACCGCGTCGGGGGAAAACGGACTGCAAGCGGTTGAGGCGTCAGGGGAAAATCGGGTTGCGGGTAGGATGTCGCGTCGGGGCGATCTGTTTACAACTACTTCAGGGACTATGACTCGCAAGTGGGCCGCTACATTCAAAGCGATCCGGTTGGTCTTTCTGCTGACATCAACACGTATGCCTACGTGATGGGAAATCCCGTCATGAACACTGATCCGCAAGGACTGACTGCGGAAGGGGCGGCAGTTGGCGGCGCAATAGGTGCCGTTGTTGGTGGAGTCGTTGGCGGTATTGTTGGTGCGGGTGGCGGGACGCTGGTTGCCCCTGGAGTCGGAACGGTGGCTGGCGGTACTGGCGGCGTGTTGCAGGGTGCAGTTGATGGCGCTGCTGTTGGTGCAGCGATAGGCGATGTCATTAGCGATATGTGCGCTTCGGATGATGGCGAATGCGAAAATCTTTACGCCACCGACACCTCAACCTGCAATGGAATCACGAGGGTTCGCGGAGCAAGGGCGGGCGCTGTGTGTCATGCCTCTGCGTCAGAGCGCTATTCCGCCTGCTTGGCTGGGCGACCAATTCCTCCTTTGAACACATGGAATAACTGATCATGGGAAATTCAGCAGACAGTTACTCGCACGTAATCGAGATAGACGAAGGTCGTCGCATGCTGGAAATTTTCCGGGTGTATCCGGATGGAAGACGACAGTTGTTTACTTCCGCCGATCTTCCGAAGAAGACCTTCTCCGAGGACGAGCAGGGGTTTAGAGATTTCGCCAAAGTGCTTGGCGAGAACCTGCTCGTTGACTCTCCGGCCGCCAGGCGCTTGTTAGGAATATAAAAAGCAGAGACACAACCCCGGCTTCTGCCGGGGTTGTTCGTTATGGACTCAAGCGTTTTGCGCGAGCACGGCATCGAGCATGTCGATGACGAACTTCTGCTTGGGCTTCGGCAGTTTGGCGATGCGTTCCATCTGCTGTTGAAGCTTGGGTGCTGGCCCGCGCTTCTTCGCGGCGACGGCTGAGCCTGCCCCGATCAAATCCTCCACCGACACTGCCAGCGCCTGTGCCAGCACGGGCAGCGCCGAGACCGGCACGCGGCGGTGCCCCATCTCGTAGGCGTTCATCGTCTGCTGCGAAATCTCCAAGGTCTGGGCGAGCTGGACCTGGGTGATGTTCTGTTCCTTGCGCAGTTGGGCGATGCGGGCGCCCAAGGCCTGGAAAAACGCGCGGTCGTCCTGGCTGATGGCCACGGTGGGGCTCTCGGTGATGCTGGCGTGAGCCATACCCTAACCCCCCGGTTACTGGAAACGCGGTTGAAAGTACCACGATACGTGGTAGCCTGCCATCGAGTTATTTGCCCCGGCAGGGGCTTGACAGGTTTTGGGCCGGAGGTGGGCATGGCGCGGCTGGCGGACGAGGTGGTGGGGCGGATCAAGGCGGAGGTGTCCTTGGTGCGGCTGATCGAGGGTCAGGGCCACGCGCTGAAGCGGCACGGCAAGGACTACGTGCTGGCCTGCCCGTTCCATGCGGACGCCACGCCGTCGCTGGTGGTCTCGCCGGCCACGAACCTGTGGCACTGCCTGGGGTGCGGGGCCGGCGGCTCGGTGATCGACTGGGTGATGAAAACCCAGGGCGTGAGTTTTAGGCTGGCCTGCGAGCTGCTGCAGAAGGATCTCGGGCTGGCGCTGGAGGTGCCGGCGGCGCCGGTGACGCGCTCCAGCACGAAAAAACTGCCTTCCCCCTTAGCCGCCGATGCGGACGCGCAGACAGCGCTGCGGCAGGTGATCGCGTATTACCACGAGACTTTGAAGCAGAGCCCGGAGGCGCTGGCCTATCTCGATGCGCGCGGGCTGAACTCGCCGGCGTTGATCGAGCGGTTCCAGTTGGGCTTTGCCAACCGCACGCTGGGTTACCGCCTGCCCGAGAAAAACCGCAAGGCCGGCGCCGAGGCGCGCGGGTTGTTGCAGCAGATCGGCATTTTGCGCGAGAGCGGGCACGAGCACTTCAACGGTTCTCTGGTCGTGCCGGTGATCGATGAGGCCGGTGTGATCACCGAGGTGTACGGGCGCAAGGTGCTGGACAACCTGCGGGCGGGGACGGCGTATCACCTGTACCTGCCGGGGCCGCATACGGGCGTGTGGAATCCGGAATGCCTGGCCTCGCGTGAAATCATTCTCTGCGAATCGCTGATTGATGCGATGACGTTCTGGGTGCACGGCTTCCGCCACGTCACCACCAGCTACGGCGTCAGCGGCTTTACCGACGATCACCTGGCGGCGTTCAAGGCGCATGGCGTGGAGCGGGTGCTGATTGCGTATGACCGTGACGACGCCGGCAACGCGGCAGCGGCGAAACTGGCGCCGGTGTTGCAGGCGGCGGGCATCGGTTGTTACCGGGTGCAGTTCCCGAAGGGGATGGATGCGAACGAATACGCGTTGAAGATGAGTCCGGCAGACAAGGCGCTGGGGCTGGTGTTGCGTAAAGCGGAATGGATGGGCGGCGGTGAACCGCCGCCGCTGTCTGTGCAAAGCGACGCCACAGCGGCGGCTAAGGAAGAGCCCGCTGCTGCGATAACCGAGGTTCTTCCCTTAGCCGCCGCTCTGGCTGTGCCCGCACTGGACGAAGCGCAGCACGCCTCGCCGGTGCCCGCGGTGCCGGCGGGTGTGGAGGCGAAAACCTCCGATCACGAAACCGTCCTCATCCTCGGTGATCGCCGTTACCGCGTGCGCGGGTTCGGCAAGAACGCCAGCTACGAGCAGTTGAAGATCAATCTGTTGGTGAGCGTGGGGGAACGCTTCCACGTGGACACGCTGGACGTGTATTCGGCGAAGGCGCGGGGTGCATTTATCCGGCAGGCGGGGATCGAGCTCGGTCTGTCCGAGGACGTGCTGAAAACCGACCTCGGCACGGTGCTGCTGAAACTGGAAGAACTGCAGGACCGGAAGCTGGGCAAGGAACCTGTCGCGGCCAGTCCGGTGCCGGTGCTCGATGCCGACGACGAGCAGGCTGCCCTGGCGTTGTTGCGTTCACCGGATCTGCTGCGCCGCATCCTCGACGACTTTGCCGCTGCCGGTGTGGTCGGCGAGGAAACCAACACGCTGGTGGGGTATCTCGCGGGCGTGAGTCGCAAACTGGACCGGCCCTTGGCGGTGATCATCCAGTCATCAAGTGCGGCGGGCAAAAGCTCGTTGATGGAGGCGGTGCTGGCGATGATGCCGGCGGAAGAGCGGGTGCAGTACAGCGCCATGACCGGGCAATCGCTGTTCTACATGGGCGAGACAAACCTGAAACACAAGATCCTGGCCATTGCCGAGGAAGAAGGCGCGCACAACGCGAGTTACGCGTTGAAGCTGCTGCAGTCGGACGGGGTGGTCACCATTGCCAGCACCGGCAAGGATGAAACCACCGGCGACCTGGTGACGCGGGAGTACCGGGTGGAGGGTCCGGTGATGTTGTTCCTGACCACGACGGCCATCGACATCGACGAGGAGCTGCTGAACCGCTGCCTCGTGCTCACGGTGAACGAGAGCCGGGAGCAAACGGCGGCGATCCACGCGCTGCAGCGCGCCCGGCAGACGCTGGCGGGCCTGCTCGCCGAAGAAGACAAGAAGGACGTGATCCGGCTGCACCAGAACGCGCAGCGGCTGCTAAAACCGGTGCTGGTGGTGAATCCGTACGCCGATCAACTCACGTTCCTGGACGACAAGACGCGCACGCGGCGGGATCACATGAAGTACCTGACGCTGATCCGGACGGTGGCGCTGTTGCACCAGTACCAGCGGCCGCTGAAGACCGTGCAGCACAAGGGCAAGGTGGTGCAGTACATCGAGGTGGCGTTATCGGACATCGAGGCGGCGAATGCGCTGGCGCACGAGGTGCTGGGGCGGACGCTGGACGAGTTGCCGCCGCAGACGCGGAAACTGCTGTCGATCATCCAGCGGGAGGTGAAGGCGGCGTGCGTCGCGCAACACCTGGCGCAGAAGGATTACCGTTTTGGCCGTCGAGATGTACGGGCGTGGAGTGGCTGGGGCGAGACGCAGTTGCGGGTGCACCTGGAGCGGCTGATGCAGATGGAGCACGTGCTGATGCATCGCGGCAGCCGGGGCCAGTCGTTCGTTTACGAGCTGCTGCACGACGGTGATTGGCTGGATGCCGGCCCGCGCCTGCCGGGTCTGATCGACGTGGAGGCGCTGAAATCCACCGCTACGACGGCAAGTTCGCGGGGTGAGTCGGTGGGGTTCGCGGCCTCATCGCGGGGGGAAAGCGGGGCCATCGCGGCCCCTGTGCGGGCTGCTGAAAACGCAGAAAATCCCGAAAAAAATCGCGCCGACCTTCCCTTAGCCGCCGCTGTTGCCGTGAATGGGCATCCTACGGAGCACGCGGCGCTGCCGTCGTACCGTAGCGATGGCGTGAGCATCGCGGCGGCGAGTGCCTGAGCGTGGCGTACAACGCCGATGCCCGGCGTGGCGTGAGCCGCAAGCGCAAGCCGCGTGCGAAGGCGCAGGCGCCTGCGCCGCCAGAGCCGCCCTCGATCGCACACAACGGCCTGACGCCGTTCCTGCAGCGCTTCCTGGAGTGGGGTTCCGTGCACGGGCTGCGCGAGCAGACGACGGTGACGCGCGAGCAGGGATTGAAGCGGTTCATCCGCTGGTGCGATGAGCGTGGCGTCGGTGATCCGCGCGCGGTGACGAAACCGATGCTCGAGCGCTACCAGAAGCACCTGTACTACTACCGCAAAACGAACGGCGAGCCGCTGGGGATCAGCAGCCAGCAATCGCTGCTGTCGCCCATCAAAGCCTTCTTCAAGTGGTTGGCGCGCGAGAACTACATCCTCTACAACCCGGCCAGCGAGCTCGAACTGCCGCGCCCGGTGCGGGGCTTGCCGAAGGTGATCCTGAGCGTCGTTGAAGTGGAGCGGGTGTTGGCCGTGATCGACACCGCGACGCCTTACGGGGTGCGGGATCGCGCGATGCTGGAGACGCTGTACAGCACCGGCATCCGGCGCATGGAACTCGTGAACCTGCGGCTCTACGACGTTGATGCCGCCCGGAAAACCTTGCGGGTGCACGATGGCAAGGGTGGCAAGGATCGGCTGCTGCCCATCGGTGAGCGGGCGGTGCACTGGCTGGAGCGTTACCGGCGCGAGGTGCGTGCAGAACTCGTGGCGGGCCGCGACGAGAATTACCTGTTCCTGACCGACTACGGCGAGCCGTGGGTAAAAAACCGGATCACCGAGCTGGTGAAGAAATACCTGTATCACGCCGGCATCGAGAAGCCGGGGGCGGCGCACCTGTTCCGGCATGCGATGGCGACGCACATGCTGGACAACGGGGCGGACATCCGGTTTATCCAAGCGATGCTGGGTCACAGCGATCTATCCACGACGCAGATCTATACGCAGGTGAGCATCGAGAAGCTGCGCGAGATCCACACGGCGACGCACCCGGCGAAGGTGCGGGATCGGCAAGCCTTGTTGGCGGCGTTGCAGGCTGAAAGCGACGACGACAGCGACGGCTAACTCAACAGCGTGCCGACAGCGACACCGCGCCTGTTGTCCAGGCAAGAGCGATAAGGCGGCCGACTCCGCACGTCCCGCGTGTCATGCCGCTTGCGTGCGCAAGCGTCCCGCCACCCGGCACGTGCTGCGCGGCGCTGTTGGTTTACCTACCCCGCTCCCACGTGCGGCTGCGCCGCACTCGTCGCCGCCCCGTGCACGGGGCTTCACCGCGCCAGCGGCATCGCTGCGCGCCCTTCGGGTTAACATAACGCCCGAAATTATGCGCAGTGCCATCAGCCCGCGCTGCGCGCGTCCTGCCGTCACTGTCCGCGCTTCGCGCCGCATAATTTGCGTTATGTGTAAATGCCGCTGGCGCTGCAAGGCCTCGCGTGCTGCGCACGCGAGAGGGCTCTTTACCTTGGCGCCTGCGCGCTGCGCGCCCAGGCGCACTCCGTCAGCGAGATCGTGCGTTACGCGCGGAAGACTGCCGTGCTTCTCCCACCCGTTACCGCCGCGCGTAGACGGCCCGGTCGTGCGGCCGCTGCGCGACCGCCCACCCGGCCCGCCGCGTCATCCAGAGCAAAAGCCAAAGCAACGGCCTGCGCGCGCTTCGCGCGCGCAGAAGGGTGTGGCCAAAAAAGTGCTTCTGGGGGCAAAATCGAGCCCGTGACACCGCGTCGGGGGAAAACGGACTGCAAGCGGTTGAGGCGTCAGGAAAAAATCGGGTTGCGGGTAGGATGTTGCGTCGGGGCGATCTGTTTACAACTACTTTCGGGACTATGACCCGCAGACGGGGCGGTACATCGAGAGTGATCCGATTGGATTGCGTGGCGGCATTAACCCGTATCTCTACGCCAACGCGGCACCTACGATGTACACCGACCCCGACGGCTTGACGCCGGTGGGGGTGGCGATCGGGATTGGTGTGCGAGTGATCGGCGGTCGCGCAGCCGCCGGCGCGATTGGTGCCGGTGCTCGTTCGCTGCTGGGGCCAACCGTTGGCGGTATCGCGGCGTGTGTCTTGGCTGGCGTTTGCTCGGTATCCGATCCGGACTCTGATGATGCTGGCGCCGGAGCCGGCGCAGGCGCAGGGGCTGGCAGCGGCACTCAGAATTGCCCGCCTGACGACAAGTGCGAAGAGCAGGCAAAGAAGGACGAGCAGATGTGTCGGATGACGACGATGCCGAGAACTGGTGCTCGTGCTCGATGCTGGGCAAGCGTGCAGGAGCGATACGGCGCGTGCAAAGCGGGGCGTCCTCTACCGCCGTTGGTGATGTGGTGATCTGCATGGACATTCACGAAATCGGCGAGTCGATTGCTGAACGCACGCTCGTGATGGGCACGGATGAGGTGGTTGTGACTATCGGCAAACCTCAGCCATTCGATGACGGTGAGGACTACTTCTGCCCTTACTCGATTGCGCATGCGGGGCAGAAGAAAGTGAGTTACGCCGGAGGCATGGACGCTGTGCAGGCTTTGCAGCTGACCATGAAAAAGATCGGTACCGATCTCGCTCACCTTGCGAAGACTCAAGGTGTTCCGATTGCATGGCTTCCAGATACGCCGGGCGATACGGGTTTCTCTGACTGAGAAGAAAACCCCGCCCCTACCCGCTGCGCGGGTAGCTGCTGATGTGAGAAGGGCCGCTGACGCGGCCCTTCGTTCATCTGGCGGTGGCGTGCGTGGTGCGCTTCGGCGTGACCTTCTTCGCCGGCGAGGCGGCAGCCGCGCGCGCTTCTTCCCAGCGCCTGGCCTGGTACTTCAAAGGGCGGCGCATCACCGAGGACGCGCAAACGCTTCTGGAGGCGATTGCAGACGATGGCGACGACGACGCAGCGACTGCCGACGCCGTTGCAGCGGACGCGCCGAAAGCGCGCCGCTGAACGTGTGCGGCTCGCGTGTGGCCCGTTCCGTCACGCGGCTTGCGGAGCAACCCGCGCGCCGTCTCTACGTCGCGGCGGACTCGAGCGGTGTCGCGCTGGCCAGCACCGATAAAAGTCAGGCGCTGCGCGCAGGGCTACGAAAGCAAGGCCAGGCGGGCATCGAGCCCGCCTGATCCTTGGCAGCCGCTCCGGGGTAAATCGGCTGCGCCGATTTAACATAACCGAGTCTTATGCGCTGTTCTTGCAGCACGCAAAAAACGCGCCCTGCAAGAACAGTCCGCGCTTCGCGCCGCATAATTTGCGTTATGTGTAAATGCCGCTGGCGCTACAAGGCCTCGCGTGCTGCGCACGCGAGAGGGCACTTCACCTTGGCGCCTGCGCGCTACGCGCCCAGGCGCACTCCGTCAGCGAGATCGTGCGTTACGCGCGGAAGACTGCCGTGCTTCTCCCACCCGTTACCGCCGCGCGTAGACGGCCCGGTCGTGCGGCCGCTGCGCGACCGCCCACCCGGCCCGCCGCGTCATCCAGAGCAAAAGCCAAAGCAACGGCCTGCGCGCGCTTCGCGCGCGCAGAAGGGTGTGGCCAAAAAAGTGCTTCTGGGGGCAAAATCGAGCCCGTGACACCGCGTCGGGGGAAAACGGACTGCAAGCGGTTGAGGCGTCAGG
>JBMOOP010000128.1:0-76395 GCA_049324495.1 Pseudomonadota bacterium | reverse complement strand
CCGTAAAGGGAGAGGGGAGTATCCACACAAGCCCCTCTCCCTTTACGGAAACGGGGCGTATTCGCACAAGCCCCTCTCCCCTTGCGGAAACGGGGCGTATTCGCACAAGCCCCTCTCCCCTTGCGGGAGAGGGGTTGGGGAGAGGGGGCGAACCGACATGCACACCCTCTCCCCCGGCCCCTCTCCCGTAAAGGGAGAGGGGCGTATTCACACAAACTCCCTGATAAAGAGAGACATCACCTGCGCTCTTTCAACGGCACGAATTTCTGGTCTTCCGGACCGACGTAGCTGGCGCTCGGACGGATGATCTTGCCGTCGATGCGCTGCTCGATCACGTGCGCGCTCCAGCCGGAGGTGCGGGCGATCACGAACAACGGCGTAAACATGGCAGTGGGCACGCCCATCATGTGGTAGCTCACCGCGCTAAACCAATCGAGATTGGGAAACATCTTCTTGATTTCCCACATCACCGATTCCAGACGTTCGGCGATATCGAACATCTTCATGTTTTTCTGCTCGGCGCTGAGTTTGCGCGCAACTTCCTTGATCACCTTGTTGCGCGGATCGGAAACGGTGTAAACCGGGTGACCAAAACCAATGACGACTTCCTTGCGGCCCACGCGCTCGCGAATGTCTGCTTCGGCCGCGTTCGGATCGTCGTAGCGTTTCTGGATTTCGAAAGCCACTTCATTGGCGCCGCCGTGTTTCGGACCGCGCAGCGCGCCAATGCCGCCGCAGATCGCCGAGTACATGTCGGAACCGGTGCCGGCGACGACACGCGAAGTAAACGTAGAGGCATTGAATTCGTGCTCGGCGTAGAGAATCAGCGAGGTGTGCATCGCCCGTACCCAGGAATCGCCAGGCTTTTTGCCGTGCAGCAGATGCAGGAAGTGGCCGCCGATGGAATCGTCGTCGGTTTCGACGTCGATGCGCTTGCCGTTGTGGCTGTAGTGATACCAGTACAGCAGCATCGAACCCAGCGAAGCCATCAGTTTGTCGGCGATGTCGCGCGCGCCCGGATGGTTGTGGTCGTCTTTTTCCGGCGCCAGACAGCCCAGCACGGACACGGCGGTGCGCATCACGTCCATCGGGTGCGCCGACGGCGGCAGTTGCTCAAGGGCAGCCTTGAGAGCGGCCGGCAAACCGCGCAGCGATTGCAGTTTGGCCTTGTAGCCGGCGAGCTCGGCCAGGTTCGGGAATTTGCCGTGCACCAACAGATAGGCGATTTCCTCGAACTCACAGGTGGTGGCGATGTCGAGGATGTCGTAGCCGCGATAGTGCAGATCGTTGCCGGTGCGGCCCACCGTACAGAGGGCGGTATTGCCGGCATTGGTGCCGGACAGGGCAACCGATTTCTTGGGTTTTGGCAGCACGGATTGGGTGTCGGTCATGATCGGTCTCCTGATGAAATCTTTTGTTTATCTCACTGCTCTCTTCCGTTACGGAAGAGATGCCTGTACTGATTCTCCCCTCTCCCTTTACGGGAGAGGCCTGTACTGATTCTCCCCTCTCCCTTTACGAAGGAGAGGCCTGTACTGATTCTCCCCTCTCCCTTTACGGGAGAGGGGCCGGGGGAGAGGGTGTGCATGTCGGTTCGCCCCCTCTCCCCAACCCCTCTCCCGCCAGGGGAGAGGGGCTTTACCTGCGCTCACCCCCCCTCACTCCACAGGGGAGAGGGGCTTTACCTGCGCTCACCCCCCCTCACTCCACAGGGGAGAGGGGCTTTACCTGCGCTCACCCCCCTCACTCCACAGGGGAGAGGGAGCGCGATTGCGGAAAAAGAGGCCGGCATTTCACTTCCCCTTCCTGAACAACTGATCGAGTTTGTCTTCGTAGGCGTGATAGCCGAGAAAATCGTAGAGTTCGGCACGCGTCTGCATCAACTCCAGCACATTTTTCTGCGTGCCTTCATCACGGATGGCCTGCATCACTGCCAGCGCAGCGCGCTGCATCGCCCGGGTCGGGGACAATGGATAAAGCACCATGGCAATGCCCTGCGCTCCCAGTTCCTCGCGCGTGTAGTACGGCGTGGCGCCAAATTCAGTGATATTGGCGAGCACCGGTACCTTCACGGCATCACACACTTTTTTGTACATGGTGATGTCGGTCATCGCTTCAGCGAAAATGGCGTCGGCACCGGCCTCAACAAACGCACAGGCACGATCAATCACGCCCTGCAGGCCTTCGCTCTGCAGCGCGTCGGTACGTGCCATCAGCACGAAATCAGGATCGGTCTTGGCATCAACGGCGGCCTTGACGCGGTCGACCATCTCTTCCTGCGAGACCACTTCTTTGCCCGGACGATGGCCACAGCGCTTCTGTGCAACCTGATCCTCAATGTGCGCGCCGGCAGCACCGGCGGCAATCATCTGCCTGACAGTACGGGCGATGTTGAACGCCCCGCCCCAACCGGTATCGATATCCACCAGCAGCGGCGTATCTACCATGCCGGTTATGCGGCGCACGTCGATCAACACATCCTCAAGCGAGGTAATGCCAAGATCCGGCAGGCCGTAAGAATAGTTGGCAACACCGGCACCGGAAAGATAAATGGCGCGGTAGCCGGTGCGTTTGGCCATCATCGCCGCGTAGGCATTGACGGTGCCGATTACCTGCAGCGGTTTTTCCTCGCGCAAGGCGAGGCGAAAATGGCCGCCGGCAGTGAGTTTTCTGGTCATGCGCTCTCCTTTAAGTGGCGTTCGATATTCTGGCGGGCAGCACTGATGTGACGGCGCATCAGCATTTCGGCGAGATCCCCGTCACGGGCTTCGATTGCTTCGACGATGCGCAGATGTTCGCTGAAAGCCTTCTGCGGCCGATTGGCGTAGGCACTGAACTGCTGGCGATACATGCGCACCCGATGGTACAGCTCGCCGATCAACAGTTCGGTCAGCGCGCGATTATGCGAGCCATTGATGATGCGATAGTGGAAATCGAGGTCGCCTTCCTGCTGGAAATAAGCGGTGTCGGCTTGCAGCGCCTCGTCACGCTGGTGCTCAGCCAATAACTGGTGCAACCCGACAACTTCACCCGCCGTCATGTGCATGGCGGCCAGCCGTGCGGCCATGCCCTCAAGGGCCTCACGAACGTAATAAATCTCGATCAAGGCCCCGTGGGTAAGTGAGGCAATGCGGATGCCGACATGAGGGGTGCGCTCGACCAGCCGGCGCGATTCGAGCCGCCGCAGTGCCTCGCGCAGCGGGCCGCGACTGGTACCGAAACGCTCTGCGAGTTCGGTCTCGCCGATCCGGGCGCCCGGCGGGATATCGCCACGGATGATCGCTGCCTGCAGGGCTTCAAAGACCCGGTCAGCAGCGGTGCGCGCGGTGCTCTCGTCTGTATCTGGGTGGGGAAACACGGTCAGATTGTCGACAATTGAAACGAAGAGGCCTAACCATAGTGGCCTGAACGGAAGCGGTCAAGCCTGATTGTCGACAATCGAGCCTTGGAAAATTCCCCTCTCAGGGTGGGACCGTACAGATGTCGGCATTGAGCGTGATCTGGCCGTAATAGCCCGGATCACGGAAGTACAGATCGGCATCCTCCACGTCCGTAATGCCCTGTGCGAGGATCGGTTTGAGCACTTCCCTGATGTAAAAAACGTCATCGAACCACTCGACCGGCTCGGTGCAGGGATCATCTTTCGGATCGCAGTTCTTGCTGCGCAATTCCCCGCGATTTACGTCGTACACCACCGAATCGAGGGTGCTGCGACCCAAAGCCGGGGCACCCAGCGTGAACCCGTATTGCGGATGACCCGGTTCATAGATCGCCAGGATCATCGTGATGTACGGGTTCCCCTCGTCGTCTTTGAAAATGGCGCCGACGTGGCCCACGTAAAACTCCTGCGTGCTACTTGCATCCCGCAATTGATTGCCAACCAGGGAGATGTCTTCGCAGTCGCGGTCGACATCGCTGACGATGTCACCGTCGGCAAGGATACGGAAAAATAACTCGTGCTCGGTTTCAGCGTTCAGATAAGTGGAGCTGGCCCGTTGTGCATCCGTCACCTTCTCGCCATCCGGATAGCCCCTGTACTTCAGGCCAATGGTTCGCGGCAGAAATTCGGCCGGCAACTCATCGAGCTCGATGCCGGGGGTGTTGAGCGCACTCGCGTAGACCGACGTCTCGCCTTCAAACTGATTACCGTTCACCCGGAAATAGCCCAGATCGGTTGACGAAAACACATAATTTGACGGCACGCGGTGATTCTGTTCCGGATCGAGATTCTCGATATTGCCAAACAGCCAGTCATTCACCAGGCGGCCGGTGAGCAGCAGATCGTCGTTTGCCGCCGAAAGCCAGCGCAAGCCTGCAGCTGCGGCGGTACCGTGCACCAGGCGTCCGTCCGGCAGCAGCCGCGAGTCATCGACCAGTGGACCTATCTCAAGCGCGAACCCCGGCGGCTGTACGCCATTGTCGATTCGCGTGAACTGGGCAATGCCCGCCACTCGTCCGCTGCGCGCAACCGAGAAAATCACCTTGCCGCTGAAACCAAGGCTGGTGATGAAATCATTGGTGTCACTCATGCCGCCCAGCGAACGGTACATACCCGAGCGCGCACGCAGAATGGACGTATCCGCCAGAACCCGCGCCTGGACATCGGTCAGAGCAAGACCGCCGTTGCGCAGGGAATTGGCTGTTTCTGCATGAATCGCGAGCGCGATTGTCTCAAGTGCGGAGTCAAAACCAATTACCGGGGCATCGAGCGCAAGGCTGTTTGCGTGGGGCGAAAAGGCGGTATGCACGGCATCGGTGATGTGGATAACGGCCTGCCGACCACCCCCTGTTCCGGCATCGAGCGTCGTCAACAGATTGAAGGTATTGGTCACGACAGCGTTGTTCGAGTCAGCCAGGGTTCCGGCGAGCGTGGCCGGCGTAACCGTGACGTAGTTGCGCGCGTCGGCCTCACCTTCACGGCCGAATATCCCGAGATCGACCTCACCCAGTTTCAATTCAGCGGGATCGCCGATGAAAAAAGCGAGTCTGGCCCTGCGCGGGCAAACAAGACGCCCGTTACCGTCGGTCTGCCCGGTAATAATTGGCAGGGCTCCCGAACTGGTGCAACTGAAACGCAAGCCGACCACAGGCCGATCGAGATAGAAAAAAACGGCGATGTTTCCGTCTGCATTCGGATCAAGCTGACTGCCATCAGCGCCACCAGCACCGCTGTTGATCGGATCGCCCAGTCTGGCATCAGGGGCAATGTCGCAACCGGCCAGACCAAGCAACAGGGCGCTCATGAGCACCCTGCACCCTGCGCGAAACTTCATCGCTTGCCTCATTCGCCCATCAGAAATTCAAGTGTGGTGCGGCCAGCCACTGCAGCGCCGAGCGATGTGGCTGGCTGGCACTCAACCGGCAGTATCTTGCGGGCCCAATGCCCCTCCATAACCACCAGACGCTCCCCGGAGGCGGCCTCTCGCGGTAACGGAATCACACTGCCGACTCTACCGTAGCGGAACAGATTTTCCGGTATCGATTCAGTCGCAATGTTGTTAACGATCGAAGTGACGCGACCATCGCGATCGACAAGCAGCGCGACCAGATCCGGCGCCGTTGTGCCCTGCACGATTACCCACAACCGTACTGCCACAGCACCAGCCGGTAGCGGCAATGCATGGCCGGCATAACGTCGTAACGGCGCCAGCGAGTCGCCATAGACCGGGAACACCAGATCCACATGCAGCGCCGGGGTTTCGCGCACCAGGAGGTGTTCGATGACCGGCCCCTGCGAACAGGTCCTGAGTTCGGCAGGTATCTGCTTTGCAGGTTCTGCCTGCATCGCGCTGCCGGCAGGCTCGACGCCAAGGGCGCGGGCGCTGACAATGCCGGGCTCGCCACCGGGCTGCGGAATCGGGTAGAAACGATCGCGACTGCGCTGATCTGCCTGCTGATCGAGGGTATCGACATCAACGAATTGCTCGCCGCCGAATTCGCTGGCAGACGGCGATCTGGCAGGTTCATGTGCGACATCAACATGCATGCGATTGCCGACGGCGTCCACGAACACAACTTCGCCCGGCTGGCCGGCTGTGCTGCGGGGAGCAGCGCCCTGACAGGCAGCCAGCGCAGCGAGCAAACCAATGAGGAGCGTACGCAGAATCACGTTACCAAGTGGTGCGATAGGCAAAGCCAAAATAAAGAATCTCGGCCGACGTCTGAATATCCAGGCCCGCGTACGGGTTATAGATGATGTTGTCCAGGCCCGTGCAGTTTGCTGCGCAACTGGAGTCCGCCGGTATGCTGTCCTTGCTGTGCATGTAGGCGAAGGTAATGTCTACCTGCGAATCCTTGTCCCATTTATAACCCAGCCCCAAACCGTACAGCACCGCCTTGTTGATTGGCACGAGCGGGCTGCGCTTATTTTCCGGGATCGCGGAAGAACGCGGTTCATAACCCATCCGCAACGTGAGGCGATCGGTGAAATCCCACTCGACACCTATCCCCATACTCCATGTGCTCTGAAAACCCAGCGGTAACGACAACGAACTCTGGGTGACACCGGGCGCGAGCAGCCGGGCCAGGCTCAGCGCAGCAATATTGCGGTCAAATTTGACGTTGAAAGCCGCCCACTTGCCGTAATCCGCCCAACCAACATCCATATTCAGCCGCCAGCGCGGCAGGAAACCGTATTTGATGCCGGTTTGCAGGTGCGCAGGATAGATGAGCCCCATGGACAGCAGGCCCGTTTCCTCCTGGGGGACATAACTGGGCAAGCCAAGCACGGCGAGCGCAATGGCGCCGGTTGGCGAACTGCCGACCGAATTCAACACGTCGCGTGTCGGTTTTTCGTAGGTGATTTTGTACTTGCCCTTGAGGTCCATGTTGGCCTCGGATTGCCAGACCAGGCCCCAGGAGAATTTTTCGTTCGGTTCCCACAGCACGCCGAGGTTGTAGCTCGGCGACATGCGCTGCTCCAGGCTGAGGTCCATGGTGGCGAGGCTTTCAAACGGATCGAGGCCCTCCTCCGCTCCACAGGCACCGAACAGAAAAATGTCGAGCACGACGTTCGACTCACCGCGAAACGGCGCACAAATATCTTCGTCGAGCACCCGCGCAAAACCAAGCAGTTCGTTCGGCGAGCGGAAATCGGTTTCCAAGGAAACCGCCTGGTAGGAGAGCCCGACCGACATACCGACGGCCCAATGATCATTGACCTGCCAACCCAACGACGGTGACAAATAAGTGATGCGTTCGAGCGCCACGCGTTTACCCAGAAAGTTGCCCGGATCGTCTTCGTTGCGGTGAAAACCGGCAACCAGCGGTGCATAGATACCATTGGCAAAGGTGACTTTCGAACCCGCCGGCCTGATGGAAAAGGCCGGCAGGGGACCGAACATGATGGGCCCCGGCGGCAAGTCCACGACCTGATCGATCACCGGCAGATAAAGTGAAACGCCGGCGACACTGCTGTTACCGGTTTTGAACTCGCGGCATTGATCGGCACCGTCGTTGGCCGGATCGGCGCAGACGACCGGATCGTCCGAAAAACCAAACACCTCGTAGCCCGGCGGTGCGGTGAATTTCGAATTGAGTGCAAAATCAGCCGCAATGAACTGCAGATCGATACGCCGACCTTCCAGCTTGGCAAGGCCGGCGGGATTGAAATGGATGGCACTGATTCCCGGCGGATCGGCAGTTACTGCGTTGCCCAGCGCCATCGCGCGAACGTCGACCGCGATGTTGGTCGCCACCTGGGCGGGAGCTGCCTGTGACGCAAACAGCGCCAGCACTGTAGCCCACCGGAAAAACACGTGCAGCTTGGTCATGCTTGGCCCTGTCCTATGCATCCCCGCTGATTCGTGCACGCACGATCACTTCTTGAGGCCAGCGATATCGATCGGCAGGGAAATGCCGATCGTGACATCGGATGCTTCCTCGGTCAGGCCAAAACCAAGCCCTATATTGACGATCCGCTTCGGCGACATGCGCACGCCCACCGACGAACTGAGCGAAGCCGAGGTGGAATCCTCGGAACCGACGAAATCGCCGTTGCTGAACAGGTATTCGCTCTGGAACGCATAGCTCTGCTGATAGGACACACTGATCGATAAATCGTAGGACAGCGAGTAGGCCAGGCCCATCGAGAAGCTGACCGAATCACCCGGGTGAAACTCGGTCAGAATACGCTCACCGCGTGCCTGATCCAGATCGGTCGCATCGAAACCCATGGTGTAACTCAGGCTGCCGAAGACGACCGCCGGATCGATGACCTTACTGGCCGAGGCACCGAACGACGTGGCGTAGTAGCCCTTGCCGGACGACAGATCCGTGTTCGGATTGATCTTGTAGGGGCTGTCGCCGGTGGCCGTCGAGAAGGTGGCAAACAGGGTGCTGACCGGCGCGCCACGCTTGAGTGCGAACGGTTGCCAGCGCAGGCCCAAGGACACATCGCCCAACGCTGCACCGGAAATATCCTTGGCCGAGTCATACTTGAAAAGCAGTGGCAACTGCGCGTTGATCGTCAGGTTGTTCCAGACGCCGTAATCGAACGAAAAAGAGTTGGAAAAGGAATGCTGGGCGTCCTGCTCGATCAGGAACCGGCTGATGCTGCCGCCGTCGTTGAAGGCAATATCGATGCGATCGTTGCGGAAATAACCGTAATTGAACGAATACCCTATATCCATCTGGCCCGACTTGAGCAAGGAGTACTGCTTCTCTGCCGCCTGGAAAACTTCCTCCAGGTTTTTCTCTGCGGTGACATCCCCCTCTTTTGCCGTCAAGGCTTCACGGGCTTTGTCGGCATCGGCCGGCGGCGGCGTAGCGGCCGGCGCAGCCGTCGCCACAGGCGCTGCAGGTTCGGCCGTTGCCGGAGCGGCAGTGGCTTCGGGTGCAGAAGTGGCAGGCTCAGGCGATACCGGTACATCCTCGGCATGAGTGAGAGGCGCCATGGCGAGCAGCACCAAAGCGGCAATCCAGGAGGTACGGGCAAATGTCAGCATCGCTACTCGTCCTTCTTGTTGTTCAGCGCGCGAAATACGTCCGCAGCGGCACGTTGATGATTTCAAGTTTCCCTTTCGAATTCTCGATGTACACCGGAACGAGCGAAGCAGCGCGATCCGCCTCGATCTCGCGAGCCGGCAGGAACACTTCCGGCTGGGCGAACGACAGACGCCGAATCGTTTGTTCATCGATATAGCGCAAATCGGTGTCCGCAATATCGAGCGTCTTCTGCGGTTCAAAGCCGTTCGGGAACACGATGAACAACACATTGTCGAGCCACACTTCCTCGAAACGGGTGATCGAGAACGAAATGTTGCCCAGTGCCGGATCGGCCACGAACACGCGGCCGTCGCGAAAGCCCTTGATCACGACAAAATGCTTGAAGCCAGCGTAACCGATCGGCGCGATTGCCGGGTGGTCGAGCACGACCAGGTCTTGGGTTGTGGCGCGAAAACCGCCGCTGGGATGGCCCAGCGCGGTGACCAGGCGTTTCATGTCGAGCAACGAAAAGCCGCGCCGCTCGACAATTTTGTCCGTTTCGCCGAAACGCAGCAGGCCTTCCATGATCTGTCGTTCGTGAAACTGGCGGCCGAGGTAGCCGTTGAGCAAGGTAGTGAGCGCCGCAGAACCGCAGCTGTAGTCATAGGCCTGACGAACGATACCGTGATATTTCACGACACTGTCCGGCTTGACTGTGACCCCGCGCTCCCGTATCGCGCCGAAGCGCTGCGGATGCTCGTATTGAACAATACCCGCCGGTTGGTCTTCGACCACCGCGACATTATTCAAAGCGACGAGCATCAGAATGGCGCCTGCCAGAACGGCCAACATCGACTACCCCAGAGCCTGGGGGCTGTCTGCCCGGGCGGGCAAAACAGCCGAATTCTTGTTATGAGGCGCTAGGTTAGCGATGCGGTGCCCGGCGCCGCAAGCCGGCCCGTGTAGACTTTTGTAATGCAGAGAAAAATATCCCGCAGGAACGAGGAAGCCCGGCCGGAGCCGGGCTTCCTGCGGAGCGGTGAAGCGTTGGATTATTTGCCGGAGATGGTGACCGTGGAACCGGCAAGGTTGAGGCCGACGACGGTCACATCGCCGACTATGCCCGCACCCGTGGTGCCAAGGTACAGATCGGTAATGCGGAGATCCATACCACCCGCCAACGTACCGATGTTGTTCACGTCAATGACAAGCCCGGCCGTGCTGGCATCCACGCCGACGTTGAGACTCAGGTCGGCACCGCCAGCCGTATCCCGAACCAAGATGTTGGACGCGCCGATTGCGGCACCGCCTGAGTTTGCGTCGTTGAGGGCAAAGCTGTTGATCGAGAGGCCGCCGGTGATCGTCGAGTTCACCAGGATCATGTTGCCCTGCGGCTCGTTGCCGAGTTGTATGTTGAGCGTCAGGCCGGACATGGCGATGGTCATGGTGTTCAGCAGCACACCAGAGATGGTGTTGACGCCCCAGTTAGACGTTGCGTCGTCACGCTGCGAGTTGGCCACCCTGAGGTCGCCGGTGATGATCGTCGCTGTCGGGACGCTGACATTGATCTGCAACACCGGAGCCGATGGTGCTGCGTTGGCATTGTCGCCAGCATCGATGTCGATATTGACCGTGCCGTTGAACGAGAAGTTATCGATGACGATGGCGCCGTCGAAGGTATGGGTGCCCGTCGGGGCGGCCGTGCTGCCCAAGCCGGTTGTGTCGTGAATATAGAAATCCGCCGTAATCGGCGACGCGGTGGAGATGTCGATCTCGATACCGTCCTGGCCGGTGACGTCACCGAGGCTGGAATCGTCGAGCGCTTCCAGCGAGAAGCCGGAAACCGGAACCAGGGCGATGGCTGAGGCGAGCGCAAGTTTCTTGAAGGTCATATTCTTCTCCTTATCCCCTTGCGGGGTCTTGTCGTTTTTTGTTTTGAAATGCACATTCTTTGTTCATTGAGGCCCTGCCCCGAGGACATTGCCCGACCAGAAGTTAACACGAAACCCCTAACTCACGTACAGAACAATGACAAACCGCCGACGAATGACAGGGGCGGCGGACGGAAGGACCCGCCCGCCGCCCCCCAGGGCCCTTATTTACCCGAAATACCGATCGTCGAACCGTTCAGGTTGACGCCCGTCAGCTCGACATCCCCGATGTAGCCCAGGGTCGTGGTGCCCAGGTACTGACGCTCGATACGCATGTCAAAGCCCGTGGCCGCAGCGCCCACCTGATTCAGGGTGATCAGCAAGCCGTCGGTTGCGGTCACGTCCACGCCGACATCCACGGTCAGGTCCGTACCGCCGTTGTCGAGTATCTGGAGGTTGGACGAACCGATGGTGCCGCCGGTCAGCGCACCGCCTGCGTCGTTCAGGGTGCTGTTCGCAATCGAGACGCCGCCGGTGATGACGGTATCGATCTGGATCATGTTCCCCTGGGCTTCGTTGCCCAACTGGATGTTGGCGGTTGTCGCGCCGAGAGTGATCGTGGCGTTGGACATGATCACACCCGACACGGTGCCGGCCTCATAGCCCCAGCCGCTGGCATCGTCACGGTTGGAGTTACCCACCCGCAGCGTGCCGGTCTGGATCGTGGTGCCGGTCGGGATAGCGACATTGATGTTCAGAACCGGCGCCGTGCCCGCAGCGGTGCTGCTGTCACCGGCGTCAACCTCGACCCGGATATCGTTACCCTGGGTGTTGATGTTGAGGCCCGTGACGATGATCGCGCCGTCGAACGAGTACGTCGTCGAGACATTGTCGATACCGTCGGTGTCGTGAACGATCGCGTTGGTGGTGACGTTGAGACCGAGGTTGATGGCGATACCATCCTGGCCGGTAACGCCACTCAGCACGGCGTCATCGAGCGACTCGGCCGCAAAGGCACTGAACGCCGTGAAGGGTGCCGCCGCGATCGCGGTGACTAGGGTAAGTTTTTTGAAGGTCATTGTCTTTCTCCGATTTCTTTCTTCTGCAGCTGTTGTTTTTTGAGGTTTAGGTCGGAAACGGCCAAATCCTGAGATAAAGCCCGGCTAACGGTACTCCCGTGAAAAGCACACTAGCAACCGATTCGACGGGTCATCCGACCAGCGGAACGCCCGATTCCCCGCAGCCCCAGGAGCAGCAAAGGCAGTAATGAGAAGCTGGTCACAGAACCGAGGTTGATGCCCTGGCCAATGATCGTGTAGCTCGCTTCGTCGGTCACGGCAAGCGGGATCGTCGCCGCAGTGGCGGTGGCCGATACCGCGACGACGCCGTCCAGATCCAGCATGGGCGCGTCTTTCATCTCAGCCATTTCAATCGTTCCCGCAAAGGTCCGGGACTCGCCCGACGGCACATCGCCATCGAGGGTGCACTGGGCGGAACGCTGATTCCCGCTCAGGCCGCAGGCGGCAGAGGCAATGGCAAAACTGACGATCCGTACCGGCGCATCGACCGTGATGGTGACGCCCAGGTCGTGAAGGGGGTCCGTACCGGTGTTGGTCACAACCGCAGTCGCCGCGATGCGCACACCGGCTGCCGTGCGCTCGGGAATGCCATCGAGTGCCAGCGTCATGGCCTGCACCGGATAATCATCGTTGGCGATGACGACGGTGGCTTCGGATGCACCGACAAGCTGAACGTCGTCCTGCGGGGCAAGCACCAGGCGCGCGCCGAATGTCTCGGTATCCTCGATCAGGGTGTCGTCGAAGATGCTGACACTGACGCTGTGCTGCTGCTCGCCGGGGTTGAAGGTGATCGTTTGGCCAAAAGCGGAGTAATCGCCGCTGAGCGACGTGGCGCTGCCTGCCACTTCGGCAAGATCGACGCTGAGAGGGCCCGGCAGGACGCTCGCCGAATCGAGGGCAACGGTGAACTCGACGCTGCCGCCACCGCCCGCTTCCGACACGAGATTGCCACTGGCAATCAATGACAGCAGGTGGACCACGCGACACCGAACAGCGTAGACGAGTACCGGGAACGTCGGGTTATTGGTGTTCACCTGAATCAAGGCATCGTAGGCACCCAGGACGCCGCCTGCACACTGGAAGGGTAGGCTGGTGCCGCCCTCATCGCGGGTTCGGACCGGAATCGGAAAGCCGGCCGCCGGCGAGGAGAAGCGTGACGGATCGGCACCCCCGAAACTGATGCCGGTGATGTCCCAGCCGGCAACCGCAGGCAAAAACACGAGGTTGGCGGTACCGCCGCTGCCGACCGGGACGCTGCCAAATTCAAGGTAAGTGCCCGGCGGCGGTGAGGACACGCCTGCGGCGGCGGCGAGCGAGGTGTCGTTCAGTTTGATGCGCAGGACACCGCTGCGTGCGCCCACGAGCGTCGAGGGGCCGCTGGTCACCACCAGCTCGAACTCGCAAACGCGAAACGGCCGCCCGATTGCCGGTGCACTGAACAGGGTATCGGGATCGATCAGCAACTGGGCGCTGACGGAGTTGGCCGGGATGCTGATGTCCGGCACCGATACGTTGCAAGGCTCGGCAATACCGCCGATCGGGTTCAGGTGCACGAGGGTGTCGACCGTCGGCACGCGGAACAGTCCGAAACCAAAGAGGCTGGGATCACCGTTGGTGCTCGACTGCGAGACCATCGGATTGACGCCAAGCACGGGGCGCGAAAAGGCGCCGATGTCGCAGTCGTCGATGTCGGCGCCGCGGCGGCCATGCTGGTCGGAATACCCGGCACATTGGGCTGCCGGCACGGCAAAGAAACCGCCATAACGCCACTGCAGCACGCCGCTTGGCTGGCCGTCGAAGCGCTGGAGGAGCGCTTCCTGAAGAAGGGCCGGCTCAACCGCAGGTGCGACATCACTGCGCGTTTTATTGGACGTGCCGAGCACGCAGTCGGCGCCGGGAAACTCAACGAACGAATAGGTCGCCGAGAATGTACCCTCGGTGCAGAGCAGGTCGTCACCGCTCAGGCCGCTGCCGTTGTCGGCAGCCAGCACGCCTCTGAGTGTTGCATCGCCCAGCAGATGCATGCCCGCACCCACCGCCGCGCCGTTGTAGCCGAAGGTGACAAACGAGAGCGCGACGGAACTTCCCGGTGCCGCATAGAGCGCCCCGCCACTCGCGCTGGCCTCGTTGTCGTTGAATGTCGTGGCAGTAACCGCGAGTTGGCAACCGTCACAGTAGATGCCACCACCCTCGCCGTTCAAACCCAGCGCGGTGTTGTAGGCAATCTGCATGCGCGACAGGTTGGCGGCAACGCCAGGGCCGATGTAGATCGCGCCGCCCCTGCCGCCAACGGCACTGGCAGAGACGATCGCCGATCCAATCACAACGTCGTTGATGTTGAGCGTAGAGCCGAGGTTGGCGCGGATCGCGCCGCCTTCCTGCGCAGCCATACCGCGTTGCAGCGTCAGACCGCGCACCGTCAATGTGCCGCCGGCCTGGACGTCGAAAATACGGCCACCGTAATCTGCTTCGAGCAGGCTGAACTGCGCACCACCGCCGATAAACGTGATGTCGCTGGTGACATCCAGGTCGCCCACCCGCGGATCGTCTTCTTCAGCGGCCGACCCCTGCATGTTGATGGTTTGCGGCGGCAATACAATAAGGTCGGCGCCGGAGCCGCGTGCGCATTCGACCGAGCCGGATTTGCTGTCGGTATTGGCGTTGATCAGGGCTTCGCGAATGCTGCAACCATCCGCAGTGGAAAAGCTGTCGGTGGCAGAGGTCACGAAAATCGTTGCTGCACGCAGTTCGGTACAGGCAAGCGCAAACAGCACCGGGACCCCGAGCAGAGGGAGCAAGCGATGAATACGGAAACGTCCGGTAAGCATGTGCATCCGATTGTTGTTCTCGTTATAGGCTCCCGGCGGAAACCCGGATGCGTCCCTGCGGGGAGGCGGAAAACACCGCACCCACCCGAAACCCATGGCCACAAGCCCTGATACTATAACGGCTCGACAGCACCTCACGAAACCCCGGGGTCCTTCACCCGTCGGGCCGCCCAACGGTCAGCCCATGCACCAACCGCCCGCCCCGCCAGATCGCCACCCCCGCTGCCGGATCGACACGCGCCTGCCCGGCAGCGGGCAGGCGATGTCCCTGATCGCCTCGGGCCCGGCCCGGCAATGGCAGGCCCGGAACGCCGACGGCCTGATCGGACAGTTGGCAGGCGCCGTGGATGAACTGGTGGCGTCCGGGTCGGCCGGGTTGCTGGTGGGGCTGCTGCCCTATCCGGACGACGGGGGGGCGATGCAGGTCAGGCTTCCGGCCAGGATGGCGTTTTTCGATCATTTCCGCCGCAGCGTGCCGGGCAGCCCGACCGACGACGAGGCCAACATCGCCGGGCACTCGGATCCGTTTCGTCTGACCAGGCGTTTCATACCCGACTGGACGCGCGACGGTTACATGGCGGCCGTTCGGCGAGTGCAGGATTACCTCGTTGCGGGCGACGCCTATCAGGTCAACCTCGCCCAGCGTTTCACTGCCGGCTATGAAGGCGATCCGCGTGTGGCGTTCGATCTCCTGCGGGCACGGTTTACGCCGCCCTACGCGGCATGGCTGGATTTCGGCGACTGGCAGGTACTGTGCCTGTCGCCGGAGTCGTTCCTGGAAGTCGATGGCAGGTGCGTCACCACCCGCCCGATCAAGGGGACGCGCGCGCGAGGGGCCGACCCCGCCGCGGACGCGGCACTGGCGGCCGATTTGGTAACACACCCGAAAGATCGCGCCGAAAACCTGATGATTGTCGACCTGCTGCGCAATGACCTTGGCAAAGTCTGTGCGCCGGGTTCTATCCGCACGCCGGAGCTCTTTCAGGTTGAATCATTCCACAATGTTCACCATCTGGTCAGCACCGTTACCGGCACCCTGCCGGCCGGTGTTGGTATGCAGCAGCTACTGGCAGCCTGCTTCCCCGGTGGCTCGATCACCGGCGCACCGAAGCGTCGCGCCATGGAAATCATCAACGAACTGGAGCCACACCCGCGCGCGATCTACTGCGGGACGATTTTCTGGGCTACTGCCGATGGCCAGTTCGGCTCCAACATTGCCATCCGAACCTTCGTTACCTGCAACGGCGTGCTGCACGGCTGGGCCGGCGCCGGCATCGTTGCAGACTCCGATCCGGCGACCGAATATCAGGAATGCCTCGATAAACTGGCTCCCCTTATGCACGCAATTGAAGACCACTTCCTTGAATGATATGTGTTTTAGGTTGAAAGGTTATTTATTCAGATGATCAAAA
Organism: Pseudomonadota bacterium; assembly: GCA_049324495.1. Classification (GTDB taxonomy): domain Bacteria; phylum Pseudomonadota; class Gammaproteobacteria; order Pseudomonadales; family JADFDG01; genus JADFDG01. The sequence continues at coordinate 60,280 of JBMOOP010000128.1, read as the reverse complement.
CCTTAAAACAAGATGCTGATTCACATTGGATTTTTGCACTAACTCATTATTTTAAATGGATATATTACGATTGCTTGACGCGGCAATGATCGTACGTAACGCATCGTACGTATGCACAGCTGGAAACTGCGGAAACTCACGAATCACATTCTCTGGCGCATGAAACAGGATGCCGGTATCGGCTTCGGCGAGCATGGTGGTGTCGTTGTAGGAGTCGCCGGCGGCAATAACGCGGTAATTGAGCGACTTGAACGCCTTCACCGAGTGCCGCTTGGGATCCTTCTGGCGCAGGGTGTAATCGGTGATGAAACCCTGATCGTCCACGATCAGCCTGTGGCACAGCAGAGTCGGCTGGCCGAGCTGGCGCATCAGCGGCTTGGCAAATTCATAAAAGGTGTCCGAGAGGATGACCACCTGAAAGTTATCCCGTGCCCAATCCATGAACTCGACTGCGCCGGGCAGCGGCCCCATGCGGTCGATGACCTGTTGGATATCCGGCAGGCCCAGCTTCTTCTCGGCAAGGATGCGCAGGCGCTGCTTCATCAGCACGTCGTAGTCGGGGATATCCCGGGTGGTGGCCCGCAGCTCGGGGATACCCGTCAGCTCCGCGAAATTGATCCATATCTCGGGGACGAGAACACCTTCGAGGTCAAGGGCAAGAATTTCCACGGGGCACCTGGAGTTGGGGGCTGGGGCAGGCCGCGCACTCTAGCGGAAGTTGGCCGGCTGACGCCAACCCCTCCCTTTTGGGCATAAAAATAAAACGACATATTCTTGGTAGTAAAAAGTCGAGCCGCTACACTGCCGCACTTTCCGCCCCCCGGAGCAACGCACATGGCCACCTACACCGAAGACCAGATCAAGACCTGGGCACTCGAGCTGGATCTGCGGAGCCCCCAGGAAATCCTCACACACGCCCTCGCCCACTTCGACAACCTTGCCATTTCGTTCAGCGGCGCCGAAGACGTGGTGCTGGTCGACATGGCGGTAAAAATCCGCAAGGACATAAAAGTCTTCACGCTGGATACCGGTCGCCTGCACCGCGAAACATACGAATACCTGGAGAAGATCCGCACCCATTACGGCATTGCGATTGAGGCAATGTACCCGGAGGCTGCGCAGGTGGAGGCGCTGGTGCGCGAAAAAGGGCTGTTCAGTTTCTATCAGGACGACCACAAGGAATGCTGCCAGATCCGCAAAGTCGGGCCGCTGCGCCGCAAACTATCGGGTCTTGACGCCTGGGTCACCGGTCAGCGCAAGGATCAGAGCCCCGGCACGCGCGCCATCATTCCGGTGGTCCAGCATGATGGCGGCTTCTCGACGCCGACCAACCGCCTGACGAAATTCAACCCGCTGGCAAACTGGTCCGGCGCGCAGGTGTGGCGTTACATCCGCGAGCACAGCGTGCCGTACAACGCGCTGCATGAACGCGGTTTCACCAGCATCGGCTGCGACCCGTGCACCCGCCCCGTGTTGCCCGGCCAACACGAGCGCGAAGGCCGCTGGTGGTGGGAGGAAGCCACAAAGAAAGAGTGCGGGCTGCACATCACCAATATCGAGTCGTAAAAACCGCTGGTTGCGGTTGCTCCCGACAATTCAACGCACCGGCAGGTTGACGTCGCGAAACAGCGCATCAATCTCACTGCGGGCATTGGCATGCGTTGCGGCGTCGATGCGCTCGCGGGTAAGGTGGGGGGCGAATTCGCGGATGAATTCATACATGAAACCGCGCAAAAACGTGCCCCTGCGAAAGCCGATACGGGTTGTGCTCGGCTCGAACAGGTGGCTGGCATCAAGCGCAACCAGATCTTTGTCATCGGCACTCACCGCCATGTGGGCGACAATGCCTACGCCAAGACCGAGGCGCACATAGGTCTTGATCACGTCGGCGTCCGCCGCCGTAAAAACGACGCGTGGCGTCAGCCCTTTGTGGCTGAAGGCCTCATCAAGTTTTGAGCGGCCGGTGAAACCGAATACGTAGGTGACAATCGGGTACTTGGCAATATCTTCCAGCGTGAGCTTCGCTACCTGTGCCAACGGATGTTCACGCGGAACAACCACGCAACGGTTCCAGCGATAACAGGGCAGCATCACCAGATTGCCGAACAATTCGAGCGCTTCGGTGGCGATGGCAAAATCAACGGTGCCATCCGATGCCATTTCCGCAATCTGCATCGGTGTGCCCTGCTGCATGTGCAGCGACACATCCGGGTAGCGGCGCATGAAGCCATCGACAACCGATGGCAGCGCGTAGCGTGCCTGGGTGTGCGTCGTGGCGATCGACAAACTGCCGCGGCGGTCATCGCTGAACTCCTGCGAGATCTGCTTGATCGCATCGACCTTGCGCAGAATGTCGCCGGCAATTCTGAGGATCGCCTCGCCGGCTGGCGTCACCCGGGTCAGGTGCTTGCCGCTGCGGTTGAATATCTCGACACCAAGCTCATCTTCCAGCAGGCGAATCTGCTTGCTGATGCCCGGCTGGGATGTGTACAGGCTCTGGGCCGTGGCCGACACGTTGAGGTCGTGGCGGGCCACCTCCCAGATGTAGCGCAGTTGCTGGAGTTTCACGTCACCTCCGGAGCAGCGCCCCAAGGTATGGTTGGTTATAAAGGCCGGCAAGAGGCCAAACTAGCAGGAATATTTTTTGTCCGCTCGTTCGTTCCTGGCAATGCCTGCCTTTCATCCGATTAATTCCTGCAAGCACAAATTGTCGGACAACCCAGATCCCGCTTGATGCTGACGTCGCAGAAAATGCGCTCCTCCTGCCGAGGACTGTCCGACAGTCAGGCGCCAAGCCCATCCTTTATGGAAGATGACATGGCCACCACCAAAGTTGCAAAAGTCAAAAGCCCGTTCAACGAGCTCATCGAGCGTGTTGAGCAACTCACTGACCGTGTACGTCAGGAACGCGCGAAACAACTGGGCCGCCTGGAAGAGCAGCTCGACAAAGCCCGCAAGATGCTGGGTACACGCCTCGATAATCTTAACGTCGATAAGCTGAAGGATCTGCAGGAAACCTACCGAGAAAAAGCCGAGGACGCCCTGCGCAGCGGCGCCGATACCGTTAAAAAGGCGGTTGTCGATGCCGGCGACCAGCTTCGCGATTCGCGTGCCGCGCACGCGCTGCTGAAGGCCGAACTGAATGCCCTGCAATTCGCCACCAAACAGGCCCAGGAAGTTGCCCGCGTGCTTTCCACCTACGAAAAGCAGGTTCAGAAGCAACTGACGCAGGTTGAACGCAGCCTCGGCAAAGCCGCCGTGCGCAACGCCCGCAAGACCGTGAAAAAAGCCGCGCCGCGCAAAGCCAAGCCGGTCGCGAAAGCCGCTGCCAAGCCAAAAGCCCAGGCCAAGACGACCGCCCGCCGCAAGACAACCTGAGGCGTCTCCCAATCTTCCATCGAACGGCCCGCTGCACGCGGGCCGTTTCGTTTGTGCGTGCCAAGCGCATATCAGGGACGCCTCGGCTATCATGCGCCAGATCGGTTGACAACTAAGGAAGGCAACGGAAACTCATGGCCAAACGCGGACTCTGGAGCAAGCTGTTCGTCAGCCGGGAGTTTGGGGAACTCATTGATGCGGCGCCCAAGCCATCCGGAACGCTCGATTACGACCCCTGGGGGTTCAATTACGAGGCGACGAAAACAGCATTTGGCGCCTTCCGGCTGATCTACGAAAAATATTTCCGGGTTAAGGCGCATGGGCTTGAGCATGTGCCTGCATCGGGACGCTGCCTGATCATTGGCAACCACAGCGGGCAACTCCCCATCGACGGCATCCTGGTCGGTTATGCCCTGGCCACCAATCCGTTCGGGCCGCGCATTCCCCGCACCATGATCGAGCGCTTTTTCCCGTCCGTACCTTTTCTGGGCAACGCACTTAACCAGGTTGGCGCCGTGGTCGGCGAGCCGGCCAACTGCCGCAAGATGCTGGAAAGCGACGAAGCCATCATCGTGTTTCCCGAAGGCGTGCGCGGTTCCGGTAAACCGTATCGCAAACGCTATCAGTTGCAACGCTTCGGCAACGGCTTCATGCATCTGGCGATCGACCACCGCACACCGATCATCCCGGTGGGCATCGTCGGCTGTGAGGAAACCATTCCGGCACTGGGCAGCATCACGCCGCTGGCACGCATGCTTGGCCTGCCCTATCTCCCGATTGCCTTTCCCTTCCCGCTACCGGCGCGGGTCATCCTGAATTTCGGCGCACCCATGCATTTTGGCCATGCCAATTCCGAGGCAGAAATTACCGCCAATGTCGATGCAGTGAAAAGAGCACTCGAAGAACTCATTACCAAGGGACTTGACGAACGGAAATCGATTTTCTGATGAACAGCAAAAAATCCAGAGAGAAATCACCGAAAAGCATGTCGGCACGCCGCACTGCGCCCGCCGCCGTGCATCAAACAGTGCGGCCGACTGTCATGGTGACCGGTGCCGGTGGTGCGCTCGGCCAGCATGTGGTGCGCCGTTTGCGCCGCGACCACACGGTGATCGCGGTTGATTTTCGGCACAAACCGGAACTCGGTGGCGATGTTCATGGCTACAAGGTCGATTTCAACAGGCGCGAGTTCGAAGATATATTCCGCCGCCATCGTCCCATGGGCGTGATCCATCTTGGCCGCATCCTCACTTCGCAGGCCAATCGCGCCAGCCGCTATGCGGCAAACGTGCTCGGTACGCAGAAGCTGCTCGATCTGAGCGTAAAATACGGAGTCGGCCAGGTAATCGTGATGTCGACCTATCATGTTTACGGCGCACACCCTTATAACCCCGCGCTGATCGAAGAAAACGCGCCGCTCAAGGCCACAGAAATTGCCAGCGATCTTGTCGATTCCGTCGAACTCGAAAACCTCGCCACCATTTTCCTGTGGAAACATCCCGAACTGCACTTGACGATTTTGCGCCCGTGCAACGTGATCGGCCCTGGCATCAACAATACGATGAGTCGCATCCTCGGCAACCATTACGCGCCGTGGTTGATCGGATTTTCGCCGATCATGCAGTTCATGCATGTGGAGGACATGGCTGACGCAGTCGATGTGGCATTCCGCAAGAATCGCCCTGGCATCTACAACGTTTCTCCGGACGACTGGGTAGCCTACGGCCAGGCACTGACGCGCTGCGGTTGTCGCAAAATACCGATTCCTTCGATCCCGACCGATGTCCCGAAAACCATCAGCCGCCTGCTTGGCTGGAAATCGTTCCCGCTGTATCTGGTAAACTACTTCAAATTTCCGGTTGTCATTGACGGTTCGCTGTTCCGGAAAACATTTGGTTTCGTACCACGTTACAGCCTTGAGGAAATGTTCACGTACTACCGTGAGCGCAAGGAGCATATGTGAAGCCATGCTGCATCCTGCTGCTGATACTGCTCCTGGCAGCACCGGCAGGAGCCGCGCTGCCCGAACTCTCGCCTCTGAACGCGCGTTACCGTATTGTCGTCAACGGAATTCCGGCCGGTACGGCTGCCACTGTCAATATCCGTTCGCTCGGTAGCGAGCAGCATGAAATCGATTTTCAGGTTGAAAATCGATTTCTGAAAAATCGCGAAATATCGCGGTTCGACTGGCGGAACTGTAAGGTCGTCGCGCATGAGTACCAGCATGAGTTCCACGGTCTCGGCATCGACCGGCAAAGCGCGATCACTTTCGACTGGCAGCGGCACGTGGCAATTGAGGCACGTGGCAACCAGAAGCGCGAGATCAGGCTGGACGGCGAAATTTTCGATGGCCTCAATATGGCGATGCTGGCACGCTGCCGGTTGCGCGACGGTGCCCGCAGCCTCGACTTTCCCATCCTGTATCGCGGCGAACGCAAAAATCTGCACTTCACAGTCACAGGCCAGGAAACAATCGAAACCCCGCTCGGCACCTTCGATACCTGGGTCATCGAGCGGCGCTATCCACAGCGCTTCAAGCGCACCCGGGTTTGGGTGGCGCCGGCCCTGGACTGGTTCATGGTGCGTTTCGAGCATGTGGAAAATCCGGCAGCACGCGGCAGCCTGCTGCTGACCGACATCAGCATCGATGGACAGCGGATGGCGCCGGCGGCAAAGCGAGATGAGCCGTGATTCCGCCGCAAGGCACGCCAGGAATGCACGCTGCGACCGATACCATTCGGCCAGTGATGTCGCTGTTCGGTGCGCAGGACCATGCGGTACACTCTCAGACCCCTCCCTGCCGCCAAAAGCCTGAATTACGATGTCCACGCAGCCGATCGAAAATGCCAACGTTCGCGCCATCGAACCCCTGGTCACACCGCGCCAACTGCACAACGAGCTGCCACTCTCGGCGCCAGCCCGCGAGACCGTCGACAACGGTCGCGAAACCATCAAGGCAATCCTCGATCGTCGTGACCCGCGTCTGTTCATCGTCATCGGCCCCTGCTCGATTCACGATACCAAAGCCGCGCTCGAATATGCCGGCAAGCTCAAGACGCTGGCCGCAGAAGTGCAGGACACGCTGTATCTGGTGCTGCGTGTTTATTTCGAGAAGCCGCGCACCACGGTCGGCTGGAAGGGGCTGATCAACGACCCGTACATGAACGACACGTTCCGCATCCAGGACGGCCTGCACATTTCCCGCCGCCTGCTGCTGGACATCGCCGAGCTCGGCCTGCCCGCCGCCACGGAGGCACTCGATCCGATCAGCCCGCAGTACTTGCAGGATCTGATCAGCTGGAGCGCGATCGGTGCGCGCACCACCGAATCGCAGACCCACCGCGAGATGAGTTCGGGCCTGTCGACGCCGGTCGGTTTCAAGAACGGCACCGACGGCGGCCTCGAGGTTGCCACCAATGCCCTACAGTCCGTGGCGCATCCGCACAGCTTTCTCGGCATCAACGGTGACGGTCAGGTGAGCATCGTGCATACGACCGGCAACAAGTACGCGCACGTCGTGCTGCGCGGCGGCAACGGCAAGCCGAACTACGATTCGGTGAGTGTCGCGCTCGCCGAACAGGCGCTGGCAAAAGCGAAAGTCAGCGGTAACATCATGGTCGATGCCAGCCATGCCAACTCCAACAAGGATCCGGCGCTGCAACCCTTGGTTATGGATAACGTCGCGAACCAGATCGTCGAAGGCAACCGCTCGATCATCGGCATGATGGTTGAGAGCCACCTTCAATTCGGCAGCCAGAAAATTCCGAAAGATCTCACTCAACTTGAGTACGGCAAGAGCGTCACCGACGGCTGTATCGATTGGGCGATGACGGAAGATGCGGTACGCAGCATGGCGACCAAGCTGCGCAGCGTGTTGCCTCGTCGTGGAAAACCCGCCTGAACACGACGCGTTTAATAGCGCGGAACAATGCAGAACAACAATAATTCGCAGGCAATCATAAAAGGCCTGCAACTTTTCGAAGCTGCCCGGCAACAGCACGCTGCCAGCAGTCACGCGAAAGCAGCGGCGCTCTACCAGCAGGCTCTTGGGCTGATGCCGGATCATCCTGCCGTGCTCGCCGAGTACGGCAGGCTTGCGGAAGACGTTGCCGACTGGCAGGCTGCGGAAAAAATTTTCCGCAGGATCGGCGCGCTGCGCCCGAATTCCAATTTCGAGGGCCATGTCGGCCACGCACTGTTTCGGCTGGAACGTTTCAGCGAAGCGATTGACTGGCTGGAAAAACACATCGCGCGCAATCCTGCCGATGCCGATGTCATCCATGCGCTCGGCAACTGTTATTGCGCCAGCGGACGCTGGGAGGACGGCCTCGCCTGTGCCCGGCGTGCCTACGCATTAAAGCCCGAAGCAAAAGTACTCGATGCCGTATTGAATGCGCTTTTTCACCTGGCGCGCGCCGACGAACTTGAGGCGCTGATCAACGATGCGCTGCGGCGTTTCCCCGAAAGTCCGGAAATTCGTTCCATGTATGCGCTGCACAAGCTCAAAGCCGGCGACTATGAAAACGGTTTTGCATATTTTGCCGATTTTCGTTGGCGCCATAATCTCAAAACACCGCCGGATGCCGGCACACCCGGTGAGCCATGGAATGGCAAACCGTTCGACGGTACGCTGCTGGTTACCGCCGAGCAGGGGCTCGGTGACGAGATCATGGTCTCGTCGGTATTTGCCGACCTCGTTGCCCTCGGTCAGGCTGCGATCGTCGAATGCGACACGCGGCTGATTCCGGTTTACGCACGCTCATTCCCGAGTCTGCGCTTTGTGCCACGCCACCAAAAGAAGCTGGTCGAGGCATTCAACCAGGGCGGCTCCTTTCGCAGGATCAACGGCCTCGATCTCGTCGGTTTTTTTCGCAACGGCAAAGAAAAATTTCCGGATCGGCACGCCTGGCTGCTGCCGGATGCCGAACGCACGGCCACGCTACGGGCCGATTACCGGCAATGCTGGCCAGGCAGACGGCTGATCGGTCTGAGCTGGAAAAGTACGCGCGTGATGGAAGGCGGCGCGATGAAAAATGTCCGGCTTGAGAATTTCGAACCTCTGCTGGGCACTGCAAACACCGCGTTCATCAACGTGCAGTATGGCGATGTGGCAGACGATATCAACCGCCTACGGGCGGCAGGCATGGGCGATATCTTCGTCGATGCGCGGATCGATGCCACCAACGATCTCGATGGCCTGTTCGCCCAGATTGCAGCGCTCGATCTCATCGTTTCTACCAGCAACACGACGGTTCATATCGCTGGCGCACTGGGCATAACCTGTTTGGTGCTACTGCCAAAAATACGGCCCGTGCTCTGGTACTGGGGATACCAGGGAACCAGTACGCCCTGGTATCCGTCGCTGGAATTGCTGCGCAACACCTGCGACGACGACTGGCGCGTCCTGATGAACACCGCTGCCGCGCGCCTTGCCGATTTCGTCACCCTGCGCCCATGAATAACCCCCAGAGCGTGGCGAGGGGATTGCGGCGTTTCCAACAAGCGCAGCAACAGCACGAACGCGGTGAACTGGCACTGGCAGCGGAATCCTACCGGCAGGCACTTTTATTGCTGCCGGATCATGTCGCCATCCTTGCCGAATACGCACGCCTTGCCGAGCAGGTGCATGATTGGCAGGCCACCGAGAAGCTCTATCGCCAAATCATAGGGTTGCGTCCCGACGCAGGCGTCGAGGCGCGGCTGGGTTATGCACTGTTCAAGCAGGCGCGCTTCGCAGAAGCGGTTCCTTTTTTTCACGCCCATCTCAGGCGGCAACCGGACGATAGCGGTGTGCTTCTCGCTCTCGGTCTGGTGTCGTGCGCCTTGAAAAACTGGCAGGACGCCCTGGCCTGCGGCCGCCGTCTCGAGTCAGTCGCACCGGATGCGAAGTCCATGGAGATCGTTCTCAACAGCCTGTTCAATCTCGGCCGCGGCGAAGAGCTCGATACCCTCGTCGAGAGCGCCATTGTCCGCCACAGCGACAACCCCGACGTGTTGTCGCTGTGTGGCGTACATCTGTTGAAACGCGGCGCATTCGGACGCGGTTTCGCTTTTCAACGTGCGATACGCCACCGGTACGACCATGACCACCCCGATTTCCGCAAACTGCCAGCGCACCATTGGGACGGCAAGCAATTCGATGGCACATTACTGGTCGCCGGGGAGCAGGGACTCGGCGAAGAAATTCTCGCTTCGTGCATGTTCCGCGATCTCATCGTCATGGGCCAGCGCACCCTGGTCGAATGCGAACCGCGCCTGATTCCGGCGTTTCGCCGCTCATTTCCAGAGATTGATTTTCTGCCGCGCTGGGAAGGCCATTTTGACCGTATCGCAGCCAGCGGCATTGTCTTCCGGCGGATCAAGTCGTTGGATCTGGCCTGCTTCCTGCGGTGCCAGGATCGCATGCCGCCTCAAGCACCCTGGTTGTTACCGGACGCCGAACGCGTCGCCCGCATACGCCAGGATTACCGGTTGCGCTGGCCCGGCCGCCAGATCGTCGGCCTGAGCTGGCACAGTAACCGGGTCTTCAGCGATGGGCCAGGCAAATCGATCCCTGTCCTCGCGCTGGCACCACTGCTGGCACGACAAAATACGGTATTCATCAACGTGCAGTATGGTGAAAGGTCCGATGACCTCACAGAGCTCGCCCGTGCCGGCCTGCCGATACCCGTCACCGATGACAGCATCGACGCGTACCAGGATCTCGATGGTTTACTCGCGCAACTGGGTGCGCTCGACGGCCTGGTATCGGTGAGCAACAGCACCGTTCATCTCGCGGGTGCGAGCGGAGTGCCCTGCCAGGTTCTGTTACCACATGCACGGCCGATATTTTGGTATTGGGGTTATGACGTGGAGCGCACGCCTTGGTATCCCTCATTGCGCCTGTGGCGCAACGGGCCGGACAATGACTGGACGGCGTTGGCAATACGCCTCCGTGATGCATCGGGAGTTTTTCTGCCGTGAGCGAAAAAAACGCCAATACAACGCTGTCTCCCGCCGCGCAACAACATCTGGCACAGGGACAGGCCGCACTGGCCGCACACAATCTCGTCACCGCACTGGAAGCATTCCAGCAGGCCGCCGCGCTTGCGCCCGACAGCGAACCGGTTTTGGCTGCGCTTGGGCAACTGGCCATGGAAGCAGCCGATTGGGTAGCCGCCGAGCGCATCCTGCGGCGCGCGGACACCCTTTATGCAGGCCGGCATCGTGCCCGGCTCGCACTCGCCATCTTCAATCAGCAACGCTACGCCGACGCACTGCCGCTGCTCGAACAGATCGGTGCCGATGGCAATATCGACGAGAACTGCGCACTGGCCTGGTCGAGGTGCCTGGAAAAGTGCGGCCAGCAGGACCGTTCCGTCCGCCTGATGACCCAGATCTACCAGGGCACGAAATCTGAACGGAATGCCGTGCTGCTGATGTCGGTACTGCTGCGGCTCGGTCGCCGCCGGGAACTGGACGAATGGATGCCGAAACTGCTTGCCGACTGGCCGCAGAATGCGCAGCTGCTCGCCGGCCGCTCCGAGCACGGTTTTCTCTCCGGCGACTACGCCACCGGCTTCGAGTACATGCATCACCGCTGGGCGCTGTCGCTGGAAAAACCCAAGGGCGCCCAGCTTCCCTGCCCGGCCTGGGATGGCCGGCGCTTCGACGGCACGCTGCTGGTCACCGCCGAGCAGGGCCTCGGCGACCAGGTGCTCGCCTCCTCCGTTTACGAGGAACTGGTGCGCATCGGCCAGCCCGCGCTGATCGACTGCGATGCGCGACTGTTGCCGCTGTATCGTCGCTCGTTCCCGTCACTGCAGTTTGCCGATCGCAAGTCCGATGCGCTGGAGCGGGCCGCGCGCGATCCCGCCGCGCGCAAGATCGACGGGCTGGAACTCGGCCGCTATTTCCGCCGCGACATCGATCGCATGCCGGAGCGCATCAGCTGGCTGGTCGCCGACCCGCAGCAAGTGGCGCACTGGCGCGACTGGCTGGCGACGAATTTCCCCGGCCGCCGCGCGATCGGGGTGTCCTGGCGCAGCGCCCGTGCATTGCTCGGCGACAGCAAGAGCATCCCGGTGACCGACCTGGCGCCACTGCTCTCGCATGACGATTTCGTCTGCGTGTCGCTGCAATACGGCGACATCGCGCCGGATCTCTCGCAACTGGGTGCCGCCGGCCTCGTGCTGCAGGTGGCACCCGGCCTCGACTGCACCGAGGATATCGACGGCCTGTGCGCGCTGATCGCCGCGCTCGACGCCGTTGTCACCTGCAGCAATACCACCGCGCATCTTGCTGGAGGCCTCGGCAGTCCCACCCGGGTGATGATCCCGGGCAGCCGTTACGTGCTCTGGTACTGGGGCCACGACGGCGAGCGCGCGCCCTGGTACCGTTCGCTGCGACTGTTTCGCGGGCCGCCGCGCCGCGACTGGCGGGCATTGGCCGGCGACGTTGCCGCAGATCTCACCCGTACACTCGCGATCAGGCCATGAATCCGATCGCACTGCAGGCTGCACTCGCTGCGTGGCAGCGCGCGAAATCACTGCACCAGGCGGGCATGCTGCGCGATGCCGAGCCGCTGTACCGCAAAGCACTGCGGGTGCTGGCGACATCCCCTGAATTGCTTATCGACTACGCGCGCCTCGCCGAGGAACTGGGTGACTGGCGCGCCGCTGAAAATATCTGGCGTGCCGCCGCGCAGGCCGCACCTGAGCGACTGTTCGGCGATCACATCGGGCTTGCCCTGCTGCAACAGGCACGTTACACCGACGCGCTGCCGATTCTGGAGCACTATCAACTGCGGGCGCCGAACGATGTGCTCAGCATGATCAATCTCGCGTATTGTCACACGCAGCTCGGGCAGGACGAGGACGCGATCCGCACACTGCGCAAGGCAATCCGGATCCGGCCCGATTTGCCCAAGAGCTGGGAATCGTTGATTACGTTACTGATCAATGGCGGCGATCGGGAAGGTGCGGATGCTGCGCTCGCCAGGGCTCTCACGGCATTTCCCGACAATGCCGAGTTGCGTTACATGCAGATGGAACACCGGCTGAAGTCGGGCGATTTCGCTGCCGGCTTCGACAGCTTCGGTGCGCGCTGGAACACCCGCTTCGTGCCCGGCCCGGTGATCCTGCCGAAAGACCGGTTATGGGATGGCCAGCCGTTCGAAGGCAAGCTGCTGGTGCGTGCAGAACAGGGCATCGGCGACGAACTCCTTTACTCCAGCTTGCTGGCCGACCTGCAGCAGCGCCATGCCGACAGCGTGATCGATTGCGATGCGCGTTTGCTGCCGCTGTTTTCCCGCTCGCTGCCCGGGCTGGCCTTCGTGCCGCGCGATACCCCGGAAGACGACCCGCGCCGCGCCGGCTATGCGCGCCAGTGCCTGATGGGCGATCTGCCAAGGCTGTTCCGCCGCAGCATCGGCGATTTCCCGATCCGGGCCGGCTGGTTGCGTCCCGATCCGGCACGGTGCGAGGCGCTGGCGCAGGATTACGCGCAACGCTTCGGCCGAAAGCTGCGGGTTGGCATCTCCTGGCGCAGCGCCAATCCGTCCACCGGTGAAGCCAAATCACTGGCCCTGGATCGGTTGCTGCCGCTGTTATCGGTGCCCGGCGTGCAGTTTTTCAGCTTGCAGTACGGGGACACTGCCGCCGAGATCGATGCCTTCAGCGCACGCAGCGGCATCGATATCTACCGCGACCCGGGCATTGATCCCACCCGGGATCTCGAGGGGCTCGCTGCGCAAATCGCTGCGCTGGATCTGGTGATCTCGACCAGCAACAGCACCGTGCATCTCGCCGGCGCCCTGGGCGGGCCGGTCTGGGTGCTGCTGCACCGCGACAAGGGCCTGCCCTGGTATTGGGGTTACGAGGGCGCAACCGTGCCCTGGTACCCGGGTACACGCCTGCTGCGCTGCCGGCAGCGCGGCGAATGGGAGCCCGTCATTGCCGAGGCCGCCGCACGGCTGCCCAAGGACCCGCAGCCTCGGGTATTCTCGATGTTCGATCGCAGGTTCCACGAACAACAAGAACAACGGAAATTCCCATGATCCGCGTATTTATAGGCTACGACCGCCGCGCCGGCATGATCTACGACGTGTTCGCCCACAGCATCATGCGCCGCAGTTCGCAGCCGGTTGCCTTCACGCCACTGTACATTGAGTACGTGTCACAGTTTTTGCGGCGAGAAATCAACCCGCTGCAATCCACCGAATTTTCGTTTTCAAGATTTCTGACACCCTTCCTGTGCAACTTCGAAGGCTGGGCGCTGTTCTTCGACAACGACATGGTCATGCTCGACGACATCGCCAAACTCTGGGCACTGCGTGATGACCGCTATGCAGTGCAGGTTGTCAAGCATCAGCATCAGCCAAAAGAAGGCACCAAGTTTCTGGGCGAAGTGCAGACAAAATACGAAAAGAAAAACTGGTCGAGCGCGATGCTGTTCAACTGCGCGAAGTGCACCGCGCTCACCCCGGAATACGTCAGCAAGGCCAGCGGCCTCGAACTGCACCAGTTCAAGTGGCTGGCCGGCGACCACGAGATCGGCGAGATCCCGCACCGCTGGAACCACCTCGTCGACTACGACCCGGAAATCCCGCTCGACCAGGTTTCCAACCTGCACTACACGCTTGGCGGCCCGTACTACAGCGCGTACCAGGATTGCGGCTACGCGAAGGTCTGGACCGACGAGCGCGACCACCTGCTGTTCATGGAAGAGCGAAAGCTCCAGTCCTGAACCCGCACCCTCGTTCGAACGCAGTCACGGAATCCAGCCCGATGGACGACGCCGCGCGCATCCAGCAGGCCATGCACGCCATCCAGTCCGGGCGCAACGCGGATGGCATCGCGATCGCCCGGGAGATTTCCCCGGCCAGCCCGGTATACCCGCAGGCACTGCACCTGCTTGGCGTTGCCAACACGCAACTCGGCAACGCCGCTGCAGGCCTGCCGTTGTTGCTCGCCGCACTGGAACGCGGCGACATGTCGCCGAGCCTGCTGACCAACATCGCGACGGCAGCACGGGTCTGCGGAAGGATTGATGCCGGGCTGATCAGTCTCCTGCAGCAGAAACTGGTGGACCGACGCTCCGTGCGGGACACGCTTTCCCTGATATTCCCGCTGCTCAATGCGCTGGGATTCCACAAGAGCAACGATTACGAGACGCTCGAGCGCATCCATTATGGCTGCGCGCTGCCCATGCTGCGCTGGTCGCTCGCCCAAGGGGCCTTCGACCACGCGCTGGCACTGGAAGTGCAGTGCTACGAGCACTTCGTGAAACAGCGCGAAACGGAAGATCATTTCCGCGACAAGCTCAACGAGTGGGTCCCGGACATGCTGGCCGCCGGGCGCCGCCTGCGCATCCGTCTGCCACCGCTGCCGGCACCCGTCGAGGGCGGACGCCAGCGCATCGGGTTCTTCATTCACAACGCCAGCACGCTCGCGCACATCGAGGCACTCATCAATGTGCTCGACGGCTACCAGCAACTTGCCGACAAGCCATTCGACCCGGTCATCTACTGCTTCGGCGGCGAAGATGCCGCGATGCAGCAGCGCTTCCGGCAGATCGGCGTCCCGGTGATCCTCCTCGACAAGGAGTACCCGGAAACGAAGGACAGTTTTTATACGCGCCTGACCCGCCTCCGCGAACGGCTGCATACCGATGGCGTGAACTGTCTCGTCTGGGTCAGCCTGGCCATCATGATGCCGCTGGCGTTCGCCATGCGCGTCGCGCCAGTGCAGATCTGGTGGTCCATGAAGTACCACGGCCTCGGCTTCGACGAGATCGACGGCTATGTCACCAGTGGCTCGTTTTCACGCACCGAGGTCAAGCAGGGCCGGGTATGGCGTGCCGGCCGGCTGCAGGTTGCCGGGCGCTACGATCCGTCGCTGCGTCCCGAGGCGGACGCCATCGTCGCGCAATACCGGCCGGCGAAGATCCTCGGCACGCTGGCGCGCCACGAACTCATCCGCAGCCCGCGGTTCCTCGATGCCGTCATCGCCATACTCCAGCGAAATCGGGATGCAATATTCCTGTGGACCGGCCGCGAGGAGGCCGCCGACATCAGCAGCCGTTTCCGAGATGCCGGCGTCATCGACCAGACGCGGTTCCTTGGCTGGGTCAACATCAAGGTCTACGCGCAGGTGCTGGACGTCTTCCTCGACACCTTCCCGTTCGGCTGCGGCTTCACCGTGCTGGACACCATGGCGGCCGGCACGCCGGTGGTGTTCATGGCCGCCGATCCGCAGTCCGAGGACCCGTCCTACGACCGCATTCTCTGGTCGATGATCGACGGCAAAACGGGCACGGCGGAAGACACCGCGCTGGCACGTGGAATTCTCGCCGACAAGGACGGCTCGATCCTGTTCCAGCACGCGACCGACAGCGAGGACTACGTGGCCAGGGCCACTCGCCTGCTGCACGACAGCGATTACGCAAAAGCCGTCGGCGATGCGGAACAGCGATTCATGGAAGCGATGATGAGCAATCCATCGCAGTCAGCGCGCGATTTTGCCGATCACTTCATGGCCGTTATCGCCGAGCGGCGCGCGCAGGGTTATCCCTGAAGGAAATGCTGGCGAATCAGGCCAGCGCGCGGCGCAGGATGTCGGCGCCCTGCCCCACAACTTCCGCGTCGAGGCCGGCCCATACCGGCAACCGGAACAACCGGTCACCCGCAACCAGCGTATTCGTCATGTCGCCGTGCACCCGACCAAAACGCATCCCCGCCGGCGCCGAGTGCAATGGTACGTAGTGGAATACCGCGTGAATGCCGCCGGCCTTCAGCGCTTCCAGGACCTGACCACGTGCTTCCAGGCTGCTGGCGAGGGCGTAGTAAATGTGACCGTTGTGCGTGCAATGCGGCGGAATGACCGGGCGGCGCAGCAGGCCGTCGGCTTCCAGCGGCGCCAGCGCCTCGTGCCATGCATTCCATACCTGCAGCCTGGCCGCGGTGAGCGCCGATGCGTCCTCCAGCTGGGCGAGTAGAAATGCGGCAATGAGTTCCGACGGCAGGTAGGACGAGCCGATATCGACCCAGGTGTACTTGTCGACCTGGCCGCGAAAGAACCGGCTGCGGTTGGTACCCTTTTCGCGGATGATTTCCGCGCGCTCGGTGAATTCCGGCGTATTGATCGTCAGCGCCCCACCCTCGCCCGACACCAGGTTCTTCGTTTCGTGGAAACTGAAGCAACCGAAGTCCCCGATCGACCCGAGCGGACGATCGCGGTAACGCGCGACCAGCGCCTGCGCGGCATCCTCGATCACCAGCAACCCGTGACGCCGCGCGATCGCCATGATGGCGTCCATCTCGCAGGCAACACCGGCGTAATGCACGGCACAGATCGCGCGCGTCCTCGGGGTGATGGCCGCCTCGATCAAGGATTCGTCAAGGTTGAACGTGTCCGGCCGCACATCGATAAAAACCGGTACTGCACCCCGCATCACGAAAGCATTCGCCGTCGAAACGAAGGTATACGAGGGCATGATGACCTCGTCACCGGGCTGCAGCTCGGCGAGGAGGGCCGCCATTTCCAGCGCCGCGGTACAGGAGTGGGTCAGCAGGGCGCGCGGGGAAGTGGTCATCGCCTCCAGCAGCCGGCTGCAGCGGGCGGTATAGGGGCCATCACCGGACAGCGTGCCACCGCCACGGATGAGCTGCTCGATATACGACAACTCCCGCCCGGTCAGGCGAACCCGGTTGAACGGAACGGGGGAACCCTGACTGCCTTTCTGGCCCATGAGCGATCAACCCTGCGGGTGGCCGACCCCTGCCGGACTTGCGAGTCGTCGACGACTTCACAGCCCCTGGAGTGCGTGAGGAAATGAACAGTACCACGGCGCAGATGCTGGTGACATGAGTGGCGCGATCATGCTTTTATCGTCACCTTTCGGCCCTCGCGCATCGACGGAGACCCGCATGTCAGACCACATTCTCGACTTCTGGAATTCACAGGCCCGAAAGTTCCAGACCGATCACTCGGCCAGCTGGGGTGACAAGTACGCCATCGCCCTGGAGATCGAGTCCGTCGGAAAGCATATCCGCGAAGGGGATGCGATCCTTGACGTCGGCTGCGCGAACGGCTACTCGACGTTCCATCACCTGGAGCGCCGGCCAGCAACGATTACCGGCATCGATTTCAGCGCACCGATGATCGAGCAGGCACAGGCAAAGCTGAAGGAGCTGGGCAATCCCGGCAACGTGCGCCTGATGGTGGGCGACGTGCGCAGCATCCAGTTGCCGGACAACGCCTTCGACGTGGTCTACACCACCCGCGTACTGATCAATCTCCCGACCTGGGCCGAGCAGCAACAGGGCATTGATGAATGCCTGCGGGTATGCCGGCCGGGCGGCAAGGTGATCCTGTGCGAAGCATTCTGGGAACCACTGGTCCTGCTCAATGCCATCCGGACCCTGAAGTCGCTGCCATCGCTGGTCGAGCACGACTTCAACCGCTACATCAAGATCGAGCGCATGGACGCCTTCCTCGCCGGCAAGGGCCTGCAGTTTACCCGCGACGATTTCTCCTCGGTCTACTACCTCGGCTCCCGCTTCTTGCGCGAACTGGTTACCAACCCGGCGGACTGGCCCGGCTATTCGAACCCGGTGAACAAGGCTTTCTACGAACTCGAGCGCCAGTTCTCCGGTGGCGGCTTCGGCATCCAGCAGTGCTACGTCATCCAGAAACCCTGAAAAAAAGAAAAACATGAACAAGTTCACGCTGAATGTCGCCAACCTGTCGCGTGCCGTGCAGGCACGGATGATCGATCTGCACGGCCACATGCTGCCGACCATCGTACCGGAACTGACCGCACGATTCGGCGAACTCGAAACGCACCGCAGCCGCATGGGCTACAACACCGGCAGCATCTCGCTGTCCGCCGGCGTGTTCCTGTTCATGGTGGCGAACACGTTCAAGCCAAAGGTCACCGTTGAACTGGGCACCTTCCTCGGCAAGTCGACGACGTCGCTGGCGCTCGGCGCCGGCTGGAACGACAGCGCGGAACGGGACCTGTACACCGTCGACAAGGACAACCCGTGCACGCTGCCGGCCACCATCGGCCCGGTACGCATCCACCCGCATCCCGGGCAGACATCGACGCAGATGTATTCCCGCCTCGTGCAGGCCGGCGTGAAGGCGGACCTGCTGACCCTTGATGGCCGGCTGCAGGCTGAAGACCTGCCGCTGGTACGCGACCTGATGCACAGCGAGACCGTGATCCTGCTGGACGATTTCGAGGGCATGGAAAAAGGCGTCGTGAACCTGCAGGTACTGGCGCCGCTGACCCCCGGTCACCTGATGCTGCCGCCAGTACAGGACGAGCGCCTGCAACACCTGGGCATCCTCGACACGCACTGCACCGCCATGCTGATGCCGTCGAGCCTGCTGGCCATCACCCGCCAGTAATTCCGCAGCGTACTACCGGCAGCGGGGGCCTGCCCGGCCTTGCGCTCCACCCAGGAAAGGTGAGCCCGGCTACCACTCGCAAAAAAAAGGCCGCGGATTTCTCCGCGGCCTTTTCATTTACCTCTCGGGCCATGACCGGGCGAAGTTACTTGTAATACGCGTTGTCCCGCACCGTGTGGTCCGTCTTGTCGCGCACGCCCTTCAGTTCCGGGATACGCTCCATCAGCGTCTTCTCGACGCCGCTCTTCAGCGTGACATCGACCGCCGAGCAGCCCTGGCAGCCGCCGCCGAATTCCAGCGTGGCAACAGCGGCATCATCGACTTCCACCAACGACACGTTGCCGCTGTGCGAGGCGAGTTGCGGATTGATCTCGGAATAGAGGTAGTAGTTGATCTTCTCTTCGAGGGTGGCGTCGGCGTGCAGGTCCGGCACCTTGGAGCGCGGGGCGCGGAAGGTCAACTGGCCGCCGAGCGCGTCCTTCTTGTAGTCGATCACCGCGTCGACCAGGTAGGGCTCGCTCTTGCCCTCGATCCAGGCGCCAAAGCCCTCGTACTCGAAGCGCTTGTCGCCCTCGACCTCCTCGCCCGGCAGGCAGTAGGCCATGCAGCACTCGGCGTGCGGGGTGCCCGGGCGCTCGACGAAGATCCGTACCGCAATGCCCGGCTGCTCCTGCTTGGCCAGCAGGCCACGCAGGTATTCCTGGGCGGACGGCTTGATATCGACGAGAAGATCGCTCATGAACGGCAATATCCTACTAAATTACTCAGATTAAGGACGGGTCATTATAGGCCGTCCTTTTTGCCGTTCAATCGCCATTCGGTTCTTCCGCTCAGCCCTGCCTGCCCTCGCCGCTCGTCCCCGCAGTCCTTTCCAATGCTGAGATGAGCCTAAGGGGGCGGGTGCGGATCCATTGGAGGATCATCTCATTTCCGCAAATTGGCGCAGCACACTGAAGCCCTCGCGTTCTGCCGCCAAACCCAGGCGGGCATCCAGGCAGACGAACTGCCAGTGTTGCGGCCGGTGCTCGCAGGCTACCAGCGCCGCCGCCAGTTGCAGTGAGTCGGCAGCGCGCAGCGGGTGGAGCCGCAGCAGGCGCTGGGCAACCTGGCGCACGACGTCCAGCGGCTGTACCTCATGCCAGGCTGCCTGCAGCAGCGCCAACTGACGCAGCGCCAGCGCAACACCGGCCGCATCGAGGCTTGCCTCGCGCTCCAGTCTGGTCAGTGCCGATGTGCACTCGATCGGCGTGGCCCACCAGGCAACGACTTCCGGATTTTTTTGATACCAGGCGATGGCGGCCGGGCTGCATGTTTCGGCAACGAGCAGCGGCAGAATCGCGGAACTGTCCCAGAATTTCACCGGCCAGTCTCGCGCTCTTCCAGCAGTGCCGCCAGGGCGCTGGCCCGTTGCGCCGGTACCGGGGGGGGCGTCAGACGGGGCGCTCTGCCGCGACCCCGCCGGATAATGCCCTTGCGCTCCAGCAGTGCCAGCTCATCGGCGCCGTGCTGCCCGCTTTCCGCCGCAACGGGAACGAGACGGGCAACGGGGCGATCATGATCGGTAATGAGGATGGTCTCGCCCTGACGCACCTGTTCAATCAGAGCGCTCAACCGGTTTTTTGTAGTCGATATAGAGGCTTTTTTCATCTGGCTATTATAGCTATAATCTGGGGTGGAATCAATGTTGCGTTGCCCACAAGACCTGGTGTCAGCACCCCCGGCATAGTTTGTTAGACTGCCCGGCCCTTTCTGCGTCCCCGCGCGCACCCTCTGCGCCCGCCCGGCAAAGCGAAATTTTCCGCCATGACCAACCACGCCACATCCATCAAGACCCGTACCGCCGCCCTGCACGCCGCCCTCGCGGGCCGCATTTTGATCCTCGATGGCGCCATGGGTACGATGATCCAGCAGCACAACCTGCAGGAAGCGGATTACCGGGGCGAGCGCTTCAGGGCGCATCCGCACGATCTCAGGGGCAACAACGATCTGCTGGTACTCACCCGGCCGGACATCATCACCGACATTCATCGCCAATATCTGGAAGCCGGCGCCGACATCCTGGAAACCAACAGTTTCAATTCAACGCGGGTATCACAGGCCGATTACCATCTCGAAGACATCGTTCCGGAGTTGAACCGGACGGCGGCCGCGCTGGCGCGCGCAGCGGCTGACGAATTCACCGCAAAAAATCCGGGAAAACCACGCTTTGTGGCTGGTGTACTCGGGCCAACCAGCCGCACTGCGTCGATGTCGCCCAACGTCAATGATCCGGGCTTTCGCAACGTCACCTTCGATGAATTGGTGCAAAACTACATCGAGGCGACCGCAGGCCTGGTGATGGGCGGCGCCGACATCATTCTGATCGAAACCGTATTCGACACGCTGAATGCGAAGGCCGCCGTGTTTGCGGTGCAGGAATATTTTTCCCGGGAAGATGTGGCGTTGCCGATCATGATTTCCGGCACCATCACCGATGCCTCCGGCCGTACCCTCTCCGGCCAGACGGCAACGGCTTTCTGGTATTCGCTGGCACATGCAAAACCGCTGTCCATTGGTCTCAACTGCGCGCTGGGCCCGAAGGAGCTGCGCGCCTATGTTGCAGAACTCGCCGGCGTTGCGGATACGCTGGTTTCGGCGCACCCGAATGCCGGCCTGCCCAATGCCTTCGGTGGCTACGATCTTGCTGCCGAAGAAATGGCGCCGGTTGTCGCCGAATGGGCCGAACGCGGTTTTTTGAATATCGTCGGCGGTTGCTGCGGTACCACGCCGGCACACATCAGAGCCATTGCCGAAGCGGTGGCAAAATATCCACCACGGAAAATTCCGCAGATCGCTCCGGCCTGCCGTCTGTCCGGTCTTGAACCCTTTGTCATCGAGCGCGGCAAATCGCTGTTTGTGAACGTCGGCGAGCGCACCAACGTTACCGGCTCGGCAAAATTCGCCAAACTGATTCTGCAGGAAAACTACGACGAAGCCCTCGCCGTTGCCCGCCAACAGGTGGAAAGCGGCGCTCAGGTGATCGACATCAACATGGACGAAGGCATGCTCGATTCGCAGGCCGCCATGGTGCGCTTTCTGCATCTGTGCATGAGCGAGCCGGATATCGCCCGCGTGCCGGTGATGATCGATTCCTCAAAGTGGGAAGTAATCGAAGCCGGCCTGAAATGCGTGCAGGGCAAGTGCATCGTCAACTCCATTTCGATGAAGGAAGGCGAGGCGGAATTCCTGGCCAGGGCCAAACTGTGCCAACGCTACGGTGCTGCCGTGGTGGTGATGGCGTTTGACGAAACCGGTCAGGCCGATACCTGCGAGCGCAAAACATCGATCTGCAGGCGCTCGTACGATCTGCTGACCGGCATCGGCTTCAATCCGGCCGACATCATCTTCGACCCGAATATTTTTGCCGTTGCCACCGGCATCGACGAGCACAACCGCTATGGTTTGGATTTCATTGAGGCGTGCGCCTGGATCCGCGACAACCTGCCGCACGCCCTGACCTCCGGTGGCGTTTCCAACGTGTCGTTCTCGTTCCGCGGCAACAACCGCGTGCGCGAGGCGATCCATGCCGTATTCCTGTACCACGCCATCCGTGCCGGCCTCTCCATGGGCATCGTCAATGCCGGTCAACTGGAAATCTACGAGGAAGTGCCGCGCGAATTGCGTGATTGCATCGAGGATGTGATTCTCAATCGCCGCACGGACGGCGGCACTGAGCGGCTGCTTGAAATCGCCGAACAGTTCAAAGGCGATGCCGGCCAGAAACAAGTGGAAGACCTCGTCTGGCGCGAACTTCCGGTGGGCAAACGCCTGGAACACGCGTTGGTGAAAGGCATCGCACAATGGATCGTCGAGGACACCGAAGCTGCGCGGCTGACCGTACAGCGCCCGATCGAGGTCATCGAGGGCCCGTTGATGGCCGGCATGAACGTGGTCGGCGACCTGTTCAGCGCCGGCAAGATGTTTCTGCCGCAGGTGGTGAAATCTGCCCGCGTGATGAAACAGGCTGTTGCCCACCTGATTCCCTATATCGAAGCAGAAAAAGGCCCTGGCGCGCAAAGCAAGGGCAAGGTGTTAATGGCAACGGTAAAAGGCGACGTGCACGACATCGGTAAGAACATCGTCGGCGTAGTGATGGCCTGCAACGGCTACGACGTGGTCGATCTTGGCGTGATGGTCTCCTGCGAAAAAATTCTTGCGGCTGCACGCGAACACAAGGTCGACATCATCGGCCTGTCGGGCCTGATTACGCCATCACTTGATGAAATGGTACATGTAGCGCGCGAAATGGAACGCGAGGGTTTCGACATCCCGCTGCTGATCGGTGGCGCCACCACATCGAAAGCACACACGGCAATCAAAATAGAGCCAGGCTACAAGCGCGGCGTAACGGTGTACGTGCCGGATGCATCGCGCGCAGTCGGCGTTGCCACGTCGCTACTTTCGCGCGATCTGAAAGAGACATTCATCGCGGATCGTCACCAGGAATACCTTGAAATTCGCGAGCGCGCGAAGAATCGTTCCCCGAAGGGTACGGTAGTGCCCTACGCCGACGCGCCAGCGCGCGGTACGACGATTGACTGGCAGGCGTTTACGCCGCAGAAGCCGTCATTCCTCGGCACGCGCATCTTCACGAACTACGACATAAATACACTTGTCCCCTATATCGACTGGACGCCATTTTTTGCCAGTTGGGATCTGATGGGAAAGTACCCGAAAATTCTTCAGGATGCGGTAGTCGGTGAGGCAGCGCGCAATCTGTGGGCGGACGCGCAGGCGATGCTGAAGAAACTGCTGGCAGACAAGCGCATCCAGGCCAATGCAGTGCTTGGCTTCTGGCCGGCCAACCGCGTCGCTGCTGACGATGTCGCGCTGTATACGGACGACTCGCGCACGCAGGAACTTACCCGCTTTCATTTCCTGCGCCAGCAGGTGTCCGTCGAAGGCAAGCCGCTGCGGTCGCTGGCGGATTTCGTTGCACCACAGGAAACGGGGGTCGCGGATTACTTCGGGGCTTTCGCGGTCACTGCCGGCCTTGGCGTCGAGGAAATCGCAAAGGAATACCAAGCGAAAGGCGATGACTACAATGCGATCATGGTAAAGGCGCTGGCCGATCGTTTTGCCGAAGCCTTCGCCGAACATCTGCATGCACGGGTGCGACGCGAGCTGTGGGGATATGCCGCCGATGAATCGCTCGACAACCAGCAACTGATCGACGAGCAATACGCCGGCATCCGCCCGGCACCGGGTTATCCCGCCTGCCCGGACCACACCGAGAAGGGCACGCTCTTCCAGCTGCTCGATGCGACAAAAGCCACCGACATCACGCTCACCGAAAATTTCGCCATGTGGCCGCCGTCGAGCGTGAGCGGCTTCTACTTTGCGCACCCACTGAGCAGTTATTTCAATGTCGGCAAGATTGGCCGCGACCAGGTCATCGACTACGCCACCCGCAAGGGCATGACACTCGCGCAGGCCGAGCGCTGGCTGTCGCCGGTACTGGGCTACGACCCGGCCTGAGCCGTGCCCCCATCAAGAAAGCTTATTGGCGAATGCCTCATATCCTTATAGCCATTACTGGCTTTAACGTATAAGGCACTCCTGCTAGCCTTCTATGCTCGCCGCCCTGTGCATCACCGGTGCGCGGGCATTGCCAGGACACTCTCATGTACGTTTATACGGCCATCGATCACCGTCTGCTCGACGAGCGCGTCGCCCTGTTTCGCGACCAGACCCGCCGCTACCTGGCTGGCGATCTGAGTGACGACGAATTCCGTCACCTGCGCCTGCGCAACGGCCTGTATGTGCAACGCTTTGCGCCGATGCTTCGGGTTTCCGTGCCCTACGGCATGCTCAGCAGCCGCCAGGTGCGCAAACTCGCGCATATCGCCCGCGCCTACGACAAGGGCTACGCACACGTCAGCACGCGCCAGAACATCCAGTACAACTGGCCGGAGCTTGCCGAGGTGCCGGAAATTCTCGCCGAACTGGCAACAGTCGAGATGCACGCCATCCAGACCAGCGGCAACTGCATCCGCAACATCACCACCGACCATTTCGCCGGCGTTGCTGCCGATGAAGTCGCCGACCCGCGCCCCTGGTGCGAACTGATCCGTCAATGGGCGACGTTTCATCCGGAGTTCAACTGGCTGCCGCGCAAATTCAAGATTGCGGTCACGGCCACCGCGCACGACCGCTCCGCCTGGCTGTTCAACGATATTGGCGTGCGTCTTGATCGCATCAGGGGCGACGAGACGTATTTCAGCGTCGCTGTGGGCGGCGGCCTCGGGCGCACGCCGATGGTCGGCACGATCATCAAACAGGATCTGCCGGGCGCAGACCTGCTCTCCTATCTCGAAGCGGTGCTGCGCGTTTACAACCAGCATGGCCGCCGCGACAACAAGTACAAGGCGCGCATCAAGATCATCGTCAAGGCATTCGGCCCGGACGTCTTCGCGCAGATGGTCGAGGACGAATGGCAGTGGATCAAGGACGGTCCGATGCAAGTGCCGGCGACAGAAATCGCCCGGCTGGCGTCGTGCTTCACCGCCCCGTCTTATGAAGCGCTGCCGGCGCAGGACGCCACTATCGACAAACTTATCGCCGAGAATCAGTCGTTCCGCTTCTGGCATCGCAACAATGTGTTTGCACACCGCGTTCCCGGTTACGCGATGGTCATGCTGTCACTGAAGGCTACCGGTATCGCGCCGGGGGATGTAACCGACGAACAGCTCGATGCCATCGCCGATCTCGCCGATCTCTACAGCGGCGGGGAAATTCGCACGACGCATGACCAGAATCTGGTGCTGGCCGATGTCAAAATCACCGACCTGCCGGCGCTGTGGGACGCATTGAAAACGCTCGGTTTTGCCACCCCGAATATCGGCAAGCTCACCGACATCATTGCCTGCCCTGGCGGCGATTTCTGCTCGCTGGCAAACGCCAAGTCGATCCCGATCGCCGAGCAGATTCAACGTCGCTTCGACGATCTCGACTACCTGTATGAGATCGGCGACATCGATCTCAACATCTCCGGCTGCATGAATGCCTGCGGCCACCACCACATCGGCCACATCGGCGTACTGGGCGTCGACAAGAAAGGCGAAGAGTTCTACCAGATCCAGGTTGGTGGCAACATGGGTCACGATGGCACGCTCGGTGAAGTACTTGGCCCCTCGTTTTATGCCCATGAAGTGGCTGATGTCGTCGAAAAGATCATCGACGTCTACCTGGAGCGGCGCCTGGATGAAGACGAGCGCTTCATCGCAACTTTCCGCCGCATCGGCATCGAATCGTTCCGGGAGCGTGTGTATGCGAAAGATCATTCGTGACCGGCAACTGGTCGACGATCACTGGATCTACCTGAACGCGGGCGAGCCGGTGCCTGTGGGCACCGATATTGTCGTACCGCTCGCCACTTTCCTCGCCGATACAGCAACACTGCTCGCGCGCGACGATCGCATCGGGGTGCGCATCGAACCGGGGGAAGGTGTCGCCGACCTGGTACCGCACCTGGCAAATATTGCGTTGGTCGCAGTGCATTTCCCGGCGTTCCATGATGGCCGCGGCCTGTCGTACGCCCGCGAATTACGCGAGCGGCACCGCTATGCCGGGGAGATTCGTGCCGTCGGCGACGTGAAGCGCGACCAGGTGCACGGCATGTATCGCTGTGGCATCAATGCATTCGATGTGAAGGAAGGCACGTCAATCGTCGAGACACTCATCGGCCTTGATGACTTCTCCACCGGCTACCAGGGCGACGTCTACGATCCGCGACCGCTTTACCGTCGTAGCTGACGTACAATTTCCGCCATGTCTGGCATCGAGTCTTCCTTCTTCCTGATTTTCACAGGCGCCGCGCTGCTGGCGACGCTGGCGTTGCAGTTGCGCCAGCCGATCATCGTCGCCTACATCCTGCTCGGCGCGCTGCTGGGTCCCTATGGGTTCTCTGCGGTCAGCGATACCGCGATTCTCGAAACCATTTCCCGCATCGGCATCGTGTTCCTGCTCTTCCTGCTCGGCCTTGATCTGCAGCCACAGAGTCTGATGCGACTGTTCGGTCGCATGGCCTTTGTCGCCTTCGGCAGCAGCCTAGTGTTCGCGCTGGCCGGCGCCCTGATCGGGTACGCCTACGGATTCACCTCGACCGAATCGATCGTGATCGGCGTAGCCATGATGTTTTCCTCGACGATCATTTCGCTGAAACTGCTGCCGACCACCGCCCTGCATCACAAGCACACCGGCGAGCTGCTCATCGGCATTACGCTGCTGCAGGACGTGCTGGCAATCGTCGCACTGGTTCTGCTGGCCGGCAAACCTGAAGACCGCAACCTTTCCCACCTCGGCCTCACGCTGATTTCCCTTCCTGCGCTGGCAATACTGGCCGGCGTGACCGTACGCTGGCTGCTGGTATCGCTGCTGATGCGTTTCGATCGCTTCAAGGAATATGTTTTTCTGTTGGCCATCGGCTGGTGCCTGGGCATTGCCGAATTGGCCGAGCTGCTCGATCTATCGCGGGAAATCGGCGCGTTCATCGCCGGGGTTGCCCTTGCCAGCAGCCCGATCGCGTTTTATATCGCCGAGCAACTCAAACCGCTGCGCGATTTTTTTCTGGTGATGTTCTTCTTTTCGGTGGGTGCCGGCTTCAATCACGGCCTGCTTGGAGCCATCTGGCTGCCGGCACTGGTGTTGACGCTGCTGATGTTGATGCTCAAGCCGGTAATATTTGCGGCTTTGCTGCGCCTCACGCGCGAACCCTGGCGGGTCGGCTGGGAAATCGGCTTCCGTCTTGGGCACTGCAGCGAATTTTCATTGTTGCTGGCTTATATTGCTGTCGCATCAGGGTTGCTTGGTGAACGTGCCTCGCTGCTGATCCAGGCTGTCAGCATCGCCACAATGCTGACAGCCTCGTATATCGTCGTCTTCCGCTATCCATCGCCGATCGCCATTAGCGATCGGTTACGCAAGGATTGAACCTTCGTATTTTAGATGGCCTGACGACGGGTGAGCCGCCCCCACCAGCGCAGCAGAACACGGTCGATTGCGCCCTCAAAGGCAAAACCCATCCGCTCGGAGAAGGTTTTGCGATGCTGCCAATGCACATGAAAAACATCGGCATTTTGCGCAGCACTCACCAGATACTCATCGCTGGTCATCAACTCATCGACCAGTTTCAACTCCTTCGCTCGCACAGCAAACCAGTGTTCTCCGGTGGCGACAACAGCTGTGTCGAGTTGCGGACGCCACTGCGTCACGAATGACTTGAACAAGGCGTGTACGTCATCGAGTTCTTCACGAAACTTCTCGCGTGCCTTGTCGGTGTTTTCGCCGAATATCGTCAGCGTGCGTTTGTACTCGCCGGCCGTATGCAGCTCGATATCGATCTCATGCTTGCGTAGCAGCCGATTGAAGTTCGGGATCTGGGCAACCACGCCAATCGAGCCGAGCACCGCAAACGGTGCGGCAAGAATGCGATCGGCGACGCAGGCCATCATGTAACCGCCACTGGCGGCGATTTCATCGACGCAAACGGTCAGTGGAACCCCGGCGCGCCGGATACGCTCAAGCTGGGATGACGCCAAACCGTAACTGGTGACCAGACCACCACCGCTGTCCAGACGCACCACCACCTCGTCCTTCGCGTTGGCAACGGCAAGCACCGCCGTGATTTCGTGGCGAAACCCGTCAACGGCAGAAGCGCGGATATCGCCCTCGAAATCGAGTACGAACACCCGCCTGCGCGGATTTTCCTCTGCCTCCTTTTCAAGCACTTTCTCGCGCTTCTTGCGCGCCTTTTCCTCGCGCTTCAGGACAGCATCAGAAAGCACCTCCTCACGGATGCTCTGGGCCATGTCATCGAAATGATGGCTGAGGTTGTCGATTTGAATCGCACCATGCACAGCCTGACGCTTGTTGCGTTGTACAAGCGAAACCAGGCCGCCAAACACGAACAGGATGGCGACGACGACGGTCGACGCCTTGAGCAGGAACAGACCGTAATCGGCCAGGAATTCCATTACTACCTCCAGCAAAACGAGAGCCACACAGGGGCGGCCATCTTAGCAGAGGGTGACCACCAGCACATTCCGGTTGCAACGCCACGCAGCCGGAATGCAGCTCATCCAAAGAAGTTTATTCGCCAACGCTTTTAAACGCATCTTCAGCTGCGCTGTTCGCGGCACGCAACGCCAGCCCGGACTCACCAAGCCACACCTCATAAATTGCTCCGACGGCAATCGGCACAAACGCCACATTGCTGCGCGACGCCGTCACAATCAGGCTCCCGTGCGCCTTGGCACGCTCCCAGATATCAAAGCCGAGGAACGGCTTCGGCATCAGGTCGAATTCAGTGTGCTCTTTCGTCGCGGCGTCCTCGATCGACAGGTAACGACCCGACAACCGCTCCAGCCGGAAAGAGGGCGGCGTGCCAAAAACCCCGGCGAGCCCCTTATAACGAAGCAGGCGCACATCAAGCTGCCACAGATCGCCCTGCAACTTGAAAACGCGACGGTCGCCATTGGTTTCGGCAAGCGTGACATTCCAAGACTGTTCGGCAGTCTTCTCGAAACTGACGATCACCAGTGGCGCATCGCTCCTGGTCTGCTGATAACCAAACAGACTGGCGGCAATAAACACCAGATACAAGGAGGTGCCGGCCAACAGGAAACCAGCCGTACCGCGCAACCACTGCAAAAACCAGCGCGCGCGGAAGAACAGGATGGCGGCGCCGCCAAGACAGATCACCGCAAGCGCGACCAATAAACCCGCAACCCATTCAACGCCCATTGTCATCCCCTCCTTGCCCTGTTCATCTGCGGTCAGCGCCCGCGGCCGGCCAGGTAGCCATCAATCAATCTGCGTGCGATAGACCCTACCGGTGGAATCGCCGGCAACGCATTGAGCGCAAACCACCGTGCCTCAATAATTTCCTCGCCGTCGACAACAATTTCACCGCCAGCCCAGGCAGCATGAAATCCCAGCATCAGCGAGTGCGGAAACGGCCAAGCCTGGCTGCCCAGATATTGCAGGCCAGTCACCTCGACGCCCACCTCCTCACGCACTTCCCGCACCAGCGCTTCCTCGACATCCTCGCCGGCTTCGATGAAGCCGGCCAAGGTGCTGAACATGCCGCGCGGAAAGCGCGCTGAACGCGCGAGCAAGACCTCATCGCCCCGCGTGACCAGCACGATCACGCAAGGCGATATCCGAGGATACTGTGTGTAATCACAGGCGGTACAGACCATTGCGCGATCGGCGCTATGAGCTGTTGCCGGTTGGCCGCAGCGACTGCAAAAACGATGGTCGCTCGCCCAATCAAGCACCTGCCGGGCGCGCGCGGCAAGCCCATACAGGGCCGGGTCTGTGGCCACCAGCAAGCGACGCAAATCCTCGAAATACATACCCGGTGGGGCGGCACCAGGCTCGCGCAATGCCACAGCAAACACATGGCGATCATCCAACGTACCAAGGTAATGCCGATGCGCGACATCAAGACCGGTCAAGCCGAAATTGCGCAACACGGGCAACGGCAGGCGGCTGCCATCTTCAAGCAGCAGCACCCGGCCGGCATCGACCGCAATCCAGTAGTGTTCGCCGGAAAGTGCGGCAGGCGGTACGACACCGGGCCGGAACCGTTGATCGGTTTGCATGCCATCAACGCGTGTCGCGCCTCGTAACCGGACAACCGAGCTCTTCCATGCTGCTCTCGGCAACTTCCAGTACACCCTCACCGATTGGTTTGTGTTCTTCCATGCTCTCAATGAAATAATCAACGCCGGTGATCGCGTCTGCCAGCGTTTCCATGTCGCCGGCTCCCGGCGACGGCAAGTGGACATTCAACAGCCGACCTTCAATGTAGGCGACGCAGGCGTCAAGCACGCCGACGGCGCGCCCGAGATCGAGAAAACGCAGGCCGCCGGCAACCGCCTTGAGGGTCGAGGGGATGTTGCTGATGTGCATGCGATCGAAATTTGCCTCGATGTAGGAGGTCAAGCTGCGCTTGGCAAGCGCAATGCCGGCGCGGCACTCGGCAATGACGACTCGCTTGGCATCGTCAAGCTGATAGAAAGGAACCTGCGTTTCACCATCAGCGACAGGAGACTCGCCGATCGTGAAGCGTTTCTCGACCCCGGCAACGTCGTTTTCGATGCTGAGCAGCTCGTCGATCAGTTGTTGGAAATCAGCGCTGTGCGGATCTACGACGCGACCATCATCCCAGTCGCGCAGCACGTTGATCCGCTTCATGACAAGCTGGCTGTCACGCACCAGACCGAGCATCACCAACGTCTGGCCGATCTTCGCAAGCTCCTCGGCAACACGCGCATAGTTGCCAGCACCGGCGCCACGCACAGCAGTATCGAGCAAGTCCTTTACCGTACCCAGATCAGCATGCACCTGTGCGGCAACCGTGCGGATCACCGAACCGCCGGGACCTAGCATCAGATCCTGCTCCTCGGCGAGCTGGCTCGCTGTTGGGCTGTCGTCGCTGACGCGGAATACCTTGCGGATGTTGGCGCCCAGTGAATCGGTGCGCGGCAACAACGCACTCAGGTACACGCTCTCGCGCAACAATACTTTCGGCGGCTCCGCGCGCAACAGCGCGCCACCCTCCTGGACCAATTGTTTGAGCTGGCGATCAATGCCGCCAAGATAAATCTTGCGGCTGCGATCAATCTCGAGATTTGGTAGGCCAAGCGCACGCAACGCGCCGCGCGCAGCCCACCACAGACGGCCCATGGGCGTGCCGCCGCCAATCTTGTCTATGCGCTCCAGGGCGCGATCCATCATCCGCAGGCTGGTGCCAACGTTATCGCCCTGAAGTACGCCCAACAGCCCAACCTGATACATCTGCCGCAGGCGACGTACCAGGCGGCCGATTTCCGCATCACTTTCCAACGCCTCGCCACCCTCACCGGGACGCTTCGCACTGATGTCACAGCGGAAAAAAGTGCTCTCCGGTATCGACTGCCTGTCCGTCGACAAGCGCAAAACATTGAGTGCCGGCACCAACAATTGCGGCAGGTTGCGTGAAGTGATCTGGAGATAGTCGAGATAGCGGCCGAGCACCATGATGCCGTTGCCAAGCGCCGCGATCTGGCCGTCGCGCACCGCTTCGCCGCTTTCCTTGATCTGCCTGGCCACGTACTCAAGCTCAAGGGCGAGATCTGTTGCGCCAGCGATCTCAAGAATGTGCAGAGCCCCCCAAACCTGGTGAAAGCAGTCGACACACTCGTCCAGACGCACGGCACTTCCGGGCGCGATGGCGAATGCCGCCAGAGCGGTTTCCGCCTGTTTCAGCGTGGCATCCAGCTCATCCTTGACAAGGTTAAGCGAAGTCGTTCGCTGGATGGCTACCATGGACTCGGTATGTCCTTGTTGTGATTTGAAAACGGGGCTTTTGAATGCAAAGGCACTGTGGCACGAGCTGCGACGAGAGGTC
This sequence comes from Pseudomonadota bacterium, assembly GCA_049324495.1. Lineage (GTDB taxonomy): Bacteria > Pseudomonadota > Gammaproteobacteria > Pseudomonadales > JADFDG01 > JADFDG01. The sequence goes on along the minus strand of JBMOOP010000128.1, from coordinate 28,072 downwards.
AACTTTACGCCATAACATCCTGTATATAAAAGATATTCAACCAGGGTTCGAGGCGCTGTTCGCAATCTCCTGCCCTAGCCAGAGGCAACTCCCTTGGCTGCTCTTCTCGAGCGCTGCCAGACGCCGCCGATGCCTCTCAAGCTCGTCGCTCGAGGCCAACACCACGGACAACGCTGCACGACCGGCTGGCAGCCGCCGGATGGCAGACGCTGCCCGGACCCCCTCCTCGCCCTGTCCACCCCCCGCACCGCTGCCCAACAGCAACGCCGTCTGGCCGCCGGTCATTGCCAGATAAACGTCGGCCAGGATCTCCGCGTCAAGCAATGCCCCGTGCAGCGTCCGCTGGCTGTTGTCGACCATGTAGCGCTTGCAGAGCGCATCCAGGCTGTTACGCTGCCCGGGGTGACAACTACGTGCCAACGCCAGCGTATCAAGCACTGCGCACTGATCGGCGATGAGGCTGCGGCCACCGAGCCGGGCGAGTTCGGCATTCAGGAAGGCAACATCAAACGGCGCATTGTGGATGATCAGCTGCGCGCCACGGATAAAATCCATGAGCTCATCGACGATGTCGGCAAAGCGAGGCTTGTCGGCGAGAAACTCGTTGGTGATGCCGTGCACTTCGATGGCACCGGCATCAATCTCCCGCTCCGGATTCAGATAGCGGTGAAAGACTCGCCCGGTAGGCCGCCGATCGACCATCTCGATGCAGCCGATCTCGATGATGCGATGATCGAGATGCGGTTCAAGACCGGTGGTTTCGGTGTCGAGTACAACCTGGCGCATCCCGCTTTACTCCTATTCCCTTACTCTTCACCCGCAGCAGCCGCAATCAACTCGTCAACGCCACGATTGGCAAGCTGATCGGCCAATTCATTTTCAACATGGCCGGTATGGCCACGCACCCAATGCCAGCTCACTTGATGGCGCGCGACGGCCGCATCGAGCGCCTGCCACAGATCCATATTCTTGACCGGCTTGCGGTCGGCCGTTTTCCAGCCACGCTTTTTCCAGCCATGCACCCATTCGGTGATGCCTTTCTTCACGTATTCCGAATCGGTGGTCAGCGCAACCGTGCAGGGGCGGGTCAGCGATTCCAGTGCGGCAATCGCGGCCTGCAGTTCCATGCGGTTGTTGGTGGTGAGTAATGCACCGCCCCACAGGTGCTTCTCGCGGCCCCTGCAGCGCAACACGGCACCCCAGCCACCGGGGCCGGGATTGCCACGGCAGGCGCCATCGGTGAACACTTCAACCGTGAAAGGCTCGACAATTTCCTCAGTCACGCGCAGGAGCACTCACTGGAAGATGTAAAGGGGAGCAGCGATGATGGCGCCTCAGTCATTGCGATTGTGACGCGTCACGCGGCTGGCGACCGGCACGCCGACCGACACCGAACGTGACTGGCGCTCGGGGCGCCGCACGGGCGTCAAAGGCGCCACCGACTTGCGTGCCACCAACACATAAAACATGCCCATCCGGGGCCACCAGCGCGCACCGAGGTAATCGAGCCACGCCAGCCTATGTGCCGCCTGCTCGCCCTGCAGCGGCGGCAGATAGTAACTGCTTTCGACACCATCGACGCGAAAGTCGAGTAGCCGCAACCAGTCGCTGACGCGATAGGCACTGATGCAGCGCGCGAACCACGGCGCCTCAAGTGCGCCAAAACGAAACCAGCGCAGGAAGCCGAACAGTGACCAGGGATTGAAGCCGACCACCACCAGCGCCCCGCCGGGAATTACCACCCGCGCTGCCTCGCGCAACACCGTGTACGGATCGTCTTCGAAATCGAGCGCATGATGCAGGATAAGCAGGTCGGTACTGTCGCTGGCGAACGGCAGACCCTTCGGGTCGCACAACACATTGACGGGCGGCGCGGTTTCCTCGAAGGTACTCACCAGTACACGATGCAGAATGCGGCTTTCCACCAGCAACGACACCGGCTTGACCGCACACAACTGGATGGCGTGATAACCGAAAATGCACGGCGTGACCTGATTGAGCAAGCCCGCCTGCGCGGCCAGCAGGCGCTCGCCCGCCGGGCTGTCGAACCACTGGCCCAGATGCGCCCGATAGTTGGGCGGCAGACGGCGAAACGGATCCTGGAAGAGGCGCGGAAGCTCCATGGCAAAGGCTCGAACACCTGATGATCTTCCGACGAGGCTACAGAACAAACGGCATGAACGTCGATACCCCGATCACCGCGCTGTCCCACCCCCGGCTCGCGGCTATCCCCGCCTTCACGGACAACTATATCTGGGCGTTGTGCGATGCCAGCGGCAGCCAGTGTCTGGTCGTCGATCCGGGCGACTCCGCGGCAGTCAACCGCTGGCTGCAGCAACAGGGTGTGGCCCTGCGGGCAATTCTGGTCACCCACCATCATCTTGATCACATCGGCGGAGTTGTCGCCCTGCGCGCGCCCGGCATACCGGTATTTGGTCCGCGTCATGAGGCAATCAATCACATCGACTATCCGGTTGGTGATGGTGATCGGGTGTTATTGCCCGAACTCGACATTGCGCTCGATGTCTTTGATGTGCCCGGACACACCGCCGGACACATAGCCTTCCATGGCCAGATTGACCGACAACCGCTGCTGTTTTGCGGCGACACGCTGTTCAGCGCCGGCTGCGGCCGGCTGTTTGAAGGCTCCCCGGAAGAAATGCATGCCTCTTTGCAGCGTCTTGCCCGGCTGCCTGTCAGCACACTGGTCTGCTGCGCCCACGAATACACGCTCGGCAACCTTCGCTTTGCCGCTGCGGTCGAACCTGAGAACCCCACCATTGCCGCAGTGACAGCCTGGGCCCGGGAGCGACGCACTGCGGGGTTGCCGACGCTACCGAGCGACATGGCGCGGGAGTTGGGCATCAATCCCTTCCTGCGCACCAGCTGCCGGGCGGTCATCGCGGCTGCTGAACGCCATGCGGAGCAACCGCTGGCGGATGCAACGGCAATCTTCACTGCCTTGCGGCGCTGGAAGGATGGCTTTCATTGACCATGGTTTCTAGAATGCCCCGATCGTTCACAACAATTCCCCCGCGACCCCTGATGCATCTCTTCCGCAGTCTTTCCCGGCAGGGCGCCATAACGCAAAGCGCTTGCCTTCAGCCTGGTCGCATGCAGTCAGGCCTCCTGCTGCTCGCCTGCGTACTTGCGCTTGCCGGCTGTCAATCGCATCCATCAGCAAAAACCAATGTTGCCGCAGTCAAAAGCCAGCCCGGCATTATTGATGCCGAAGCAGAAGATGCCACTGACGAACCAGCCCCCGTTTCGCGCCCGACAATTCTTGACCCGGCAGAACCCGGTGCCTGCTGTTTGCGCACCGACCTGTGGGCGCGCCTGCGGGCGGGTTTTCGTTTCGATCTCAGCCAAAGCAACGAACGCATCGCGGCGGAGCGCAACTGGTACATCCGCAACCAGCAATACCTCGATCGCGTCATCGCCCGCGGTGCGCGCTACATGTATTTCATTGTCGGGGAAGCAGAAGCGCGCGACATGCCGCTTGAGCTTGCCCTGCTGCCCATCGTCGAAAGTGCATTTGATCCTTATGCCTATTCAGTGGCCGATGCGGCAGGCCCCTGGCAGTTCATTCCCTCGACCGGGAAGATCTACGGCCTGAAACAAACCTGGTGGTATGACGGCCGCCGCGACATTCCGGCATCGACGCGCGCCGCGCTCGACTACCTCGAGCGCCTTGCCGCGCGCTTCGACGGCGACTACTACAAGGCGCTCGCCTCCTACAACGCGGGAGCCGGCACGGTTTCGCGGGCGATCACCCGCAATATTCGCGCCGGCAAGAAAACCGATTACTGGTCTCTGAAAGTGCCGCGCGAAACCAGCGCCTATGTACCCAAACTGATCGCGCTCGCCCAGATTGTCCAGGACCCGCAAAAATACGGCATCCGGCTCAACCCGGTTCCCGATGAACCACGCTTCACCGAGATCAAGGTCGGTCGCCAGATTGATCTGGCGCGCGCGGCGGAACTCGCCGACATGCCGCTGACCGAACTGTATCTGTACAACCCCGCCCACAATCGCTGGGTGACCGACCCGCAGGGCTCGCACACGCTGGTCGTACCGGTTGAACTCGCCGATGCCTTTCGCGAGGTGCTGGCCGGCACGCCACCAGCCGAATATGTACTTGCCGTACAACACGAAGTGGCCGCCGACGAAACCCTCGAGAAGATCGCCACGCAGTACAACATTCCGGTCGATTCAATCCGCATGCTGAACAACCTTGCCGGCAACCGCGTCAGCCCAGGTGAAACGCTGTCTATCCCACAACCAAGGCTGATGCTCGCCGCCAACGACACAACCTACGAGCCGCGCATCGTTGCCCTCAATGGCTCGAAAGCGCGCGGCGTGCGTGCCAGTCGCAGCGTCGAGTACACCGTTCGCCGGGGCGACACGCTGTCAAAAATCGCCCGCAAGTACAAGGTCGGGTTACGTGATCTGGCGCGCTGGAACGGGATGTCGATGACCAAACCACTGCGCGTCGGCCAGCGTATTGCCATCAACAGCGGCGACGGCAAGGCACCGGCGCGCAAGGTCGCTACCGACACCACCCAGAAGCGCGCCGCCCACAAGGTAAAACCTGGCGAGACGCTCAGTGCACTGGCCCGCAAATTCAAGGTATCGGTGCACGACATCGCACGCTGGAATGATTTCAGCCCGACGCGGCAGTTGCGCGCCGGCGAAAACATCAAGCTTTATCTCGACTGACGCCATGCTGCTGCCCCGCTTGCTCCTCGCCGCTGCACTTGCCGTGATGTCCGTTTTCGCGATGGCCGACAGCAAGGTTAACGTCGCCCACGCCATTGCCATGCATGGCACGCCGAAGTACCCGGCAAATTTTTCCCATCTGCACTATGCAAACCCGGATGCCCCCAAGGGCGGTCGCATTCGCCTCGCCGCCGTGAATCCCGGTGGCTTTGATTCGTTGAACCCGTGGATTTCCAAAGGCGTTCCCGCGGCCGGCATCACCAGCCTCTATGATTCGCTGGTGGAGGGTACACTCGACGAGCCGTTCAGTGTTTATGGTCTGCTCGCCGAAAAGATGGAATGGCCCGAGGATCGTTCCTCGATCACGTTCTACCTGCGCCCGCAAGCGCGTTTCCACGACGGCAAGGCAGTCACTGCCGACGATGTTGTCTACACATTCACGCTATTGACGACCAAAGGCTCGCCGCGCTGGAAGTTTTTCTACCGCGACGTGAAGAAAGTTGAAGCGCTGGACGCGCACCGCGTCAAATTCACCTTCGCCAACGGCAACAACCGCGAGCTGGCGCTGATCGTCGGCCAGATGCCGGTGCTGCCCAAGCATTACTGGGAAAAGCACGACTTCGCCGCCGCCAACCTCGACATCCCGCCGGGCAGTGGCCCGTACCGCGTGAAATCGGTACGGCAGGGTCGCGGCATCGTTTATGAACGCGTAGCAGACTACTGGGGCAAGGATCTGCCGCTCAACCGTGGTCGCTACAACTTCAGCGAGATTGAGTATGCCTACTATCGCGACGACACGGTAGCTCTGGAGGCACTGAAAGCCGGCGAGTACGATCAGCGCGTGGAAAGTTCAGCCAAGAACTGGGCCACTGCCTACAACGTGCCGGCCGTACAGCAGCATCTGCTGCGCCGCAATGAATTCGCACTGAAGATGCCTGCCGGCATGCAGGGGTTCTTTTTCAACACCCGCCGCGATCCATTTCGCGACCGCAAGATTCGCGAGGCGCTGAATTACGCCTTTGATTTTGAGTGGGCCAGCAAGAGCCTGATGTACGGCGCCTACACGCGCACCGACAGCTACTTCGAGAATTCCGACCTTGCTGCCTCGGGCCTGCCAACCGGTGCCGAACTCGCACTGCTGGCACCCTTCAGGCAATCGCTGCCGCCGGAAGTATTCAGCAAAGCATTCGTGTTGCCGAAGACCGATGGCAAAGGCAACCCGCGCAACAACCTGCGCGAAGCCACCCGCCTGCTGGCCGAGGCCGGCTGGCCGGTGCGCGAGGGCAAACGGGTGAACGCGAAAACCGGTACACAGATGGGCTTCGAAATTCTGGTCGACAACCCGCTGTTCCTGCCGCACACGCAATCCTTTGCGCAGAACCTCAAACGTCTTGGCATCGACGCACGCATCCGCCTGCTGGCGGACTCGCAGCAATACGAAAATCGCCTGCGCAGTTTCGACTACGACATGGTCATCGGCCGCGCCGGCCAATCCAATTCGCCTGGCAACGAGCAGCGCGACTACTGGTCGAGCCTCGCTGCAAAAACCAACGACAGCAGCAACTACGCTGGCGTAGCAGACCCGGTTGTCGATGCCCTGATTGAAAAAGTCATCACCGCGCGCTCGCGCGAGGATCTCGTGAACGCCACACATGCGCTGGACCGGGTGCTGCTGTGGGGCTGGTACACCATACCGCACTGGCACCTGAACAAGGCACGCGTCGCCTGGTGGGATCGCTTCGGTATGCCGACGATTTCCCCCGATTCGGGCCCGAGTCCCGACTACTGGTGGTTCGACGCCGCGAAATCCGCCGCCCTCGACGCACGCCGCAGCCGCAAATCGGACCGCTGAGTTGGCCACCGCACACCCATGACTGCTTACATCGCGCGCCGGTTGCTGCTGATCATCCCGACTCTGCTGGGTATCCTGCTGATCAATTTCCTGATCGTTCAGGCAGCCCCAGGCGGCCCGGTCGAGCGCATGATTGCCCAGATCAAGGGCCGCGACACCGGCGGCGTGATGGCACAGATCGGCGCAAGTGGTGGCGGCGAGTTGATCGGCCAACAGGCGCCACCGTCCAGCAACAATCAAAGCGCGTATCGCGGCGCACAAGGCCTTGATCCCGAATTGATCAATGAAATTGAGCAGCTGTACGGCTTCGACAAACCCGCATCCGAACGCTTCGTCACCATGGTGGTGAACTACGCGCATTTCGATTTTGGCGACAGCTTTTTCCGCGACGCCAAAGTTACCGATCTGGTGATCCAGAAAATGCCGGTCTCGATCTCGCTGGGCCTGTGGTCGACGCTGCTGGTTTACCTCATCTCGATTCCGCTCGGTATTGCCAAGGCGGTGCGTCACGGCTCACGCTTCGATATCTGGACCAGCACCGCCATCGTCATCGGTTACGCGATCCCGGCATTCCTGTTCGCTATCCTGCTGATCGTGCTGTTCGCCGGTGGCAATTATTTCCAGTGGTTTCCGCTGCGCGGATTGACCTCGCCGGATTTTGACCAGATGACGTTCTGGCAACAACTGGGGGATTATTTCTGGCACCTCGCCCTGCCGGTTACCGCACTGACCATCGGCAGTTTCGCCACCCTCACGCTGCTGACCAAAAACGCCTTCCTCGACGAAATCAACAAGCAATATGTGGTTACCGCCCGCGCCAAAGGCCTCACCGAGCGGCGCATCCTCTATGGACATGTGTTCCGCAACGCGATGCTGATCGTGGTGTCGGGCTTTCCGGCGGCACTGATCGGCATCCTGTTTACCGGCGCCTTCCTCATCGAGATCGTGTTCTCGCTCGACGGCCTCGGCCTGCTCGGCTTCGAGTCGGTGATGAACCGTGACTACCCGGTAATGTTCGGCACGATGTACATCTTCACGCTGGTCGGGCTGGTGTTGAAGATCGTCAGCGATGTGACCTACATGCTGATCGACCCGCGCATCGATTTCGAGCAGCGGAATTTTTGATATGCGCCACCACTGGTCGCCGCTGAACCAGCGCCGCTGGCAAACGTTCCGCGCCAATCGCCGGGGCTTCTGGTCGCTGTGGATCTTCCTCGCGTTGTTTGGCCTGTCACTGTTCGCGGAACTGATCGCCAACGACCGGCCGCTGCTGGTGTCATATGCCGGCAGCCTGTACGTTCCTGTGCTGTACGATTACCCGGAAAAGGTCTTCGGCGGCGAATTCGAGACCGCCGCAGACTATCGCGACGATTATGTCCAGCAACTCATCGCGGCGAATGGCTGGGTCCTGTGGCCGCCGATCCGTTTTTCCTACGAGACCATCAATTACCAACTCACCGAACCGGCACCCTCGCCGCCAACGCGTGAAAACCTGCTCGGCACCGACGACCAGGGCCGTGACGTGCTGGCGCGGGTGATCTACGGTTTTCGCATCTCGGTGCTGTTCGGCCTCACCCTGACCATCGCCAGTAGCATCGTCGGCGTTGCAGTCGGCGCGTTGCAGGGCTACTACGGCGGCCGCGTCGATCTCTACGGGCAGCGCATCCTCGAAATCTGGTCCGGGTTGCCCATGCTGTTCCTGCTGATCATCCTGTCGAGTTTCGTGGCGCCCAATTTCTGGTGGCTGCTCGGCATCATGCTGCTGTTCAGCTGGACCGCACTGGTAGACCTCGTTCGTGCGGAGTTTCTGCGCGGACGCAACCTTGAATACGTGCGCGCGGCGCGCGCACTCGGCGTGCCGGATCGAACCATCATGTGGCGGCACATTCTGCCGAACGCGATGGTATCCACCTTCACCTTTGCGCCCTTCATCCTGACCGGCTCGATCAGCACGCTGACGGCGCTCGATTTTCTCGGCTTCGGGCTGCCGCCCGGTTCACCGTCGCTCGGTGAACTCACCGCGCAGGCGAAAACCAACCTGCAGGCACCCTGGCTCGGCATCTCCGCCTTCCTGGTGTTGTCGTTGATGTTGACGCTGCTGGTGTTCGTCGGCGAGGCATTACGCGATGCCTTCGATCCGAGGCAGCAACCGGGAGACTCAGGATGATCGCCGCTGCCGATACGCCTGCAGCAGAGCACGATGCGGTGGTGCAGGTCGACAACCTGCGGGTGCGCTTCGTCGGCGCCACTGAGGCTGCCGTGCGCGGTGTCAGCTTCACCCTGCGCTCCGGCGAGGTATTCGCGCTGGTTGGCGAAAGTGGCTCCGGCAAATCGGTCACTGCACAGAGCCTGCTGCGGCTGCTGCCACCCTCGGCCCGTCTCGATGCCGATCGCATCAGCGTCTGTGGCCAGGATCTCACCAGCGCCAACGCCCATACGCTGCACAGCCTGCGCGGCAACCGCGTCGGCATGATTTTCCAGGAACCGATGACGGCCCTGAACCCGCTGCACCGCGTCGGCCGACAAATTGCCGAGGCCATCACCACCCATCGCCCCATGCCCGCCAAGGCCGCGCGCCAACGCGTACTGGAACTGCTGCGCCTGGTCGGACTGCCCGACCCGGAGCAAAAGGCGGACAGTTATCCGCACGAACTCTCCGGAGGCCAGCGCCAGCGGGTGATGATCGCCATGGCGTTGGCCAACGAGCCGGCACTGCTGATCGCCGACGAACCGACCACGGCGCTCGATGTGCATGTGCAGGCGCAGATACTCGAACTCATCCTCAGTCTGCGCAGCAAACTCGGCATGGCCGTGCTGCTGATCTCCCACGACCTCAATCTGGTGCGCCGCCACGCCGACCGCGTCGCCGTCATGTGTCAGGGCGAGATCGTCGAAATTGCAACCTCTGCGACGTTGTTTGCCGCACCGCAACACGCATACACGCGCATGCTCATCAGCGCCGAACCGAAAGGCACGCCGGTCCCGGCATCACCGGCTGCGCCGGTACTGCTGGCAATCAAGGATTTGCGGGTGTGGTTTCCGGTGCGGCGCGGGTTTTTCCGCCGCACGGTTGACCATGTGAAAGCAGTTACCGATGCCTCGTTCTCGCTGCGTGCCGGCGAGACACTCGGCCTGGTCGGTGAAAGCGGCTCGGGGAAATCGACCTGCGCCCTGGCGATACTGCGACTGCTCGAGGCACGGGGCAGTATCCGCTTCGACGATCAGGAACTCGTCGGTCTGCCGCAAGCGCGTATGCGGCCGCTGCGCCGCGGTTTGCAGGTGGTATTCCAGGATCCGTTCGGCAGCCTCAGTCCACGCCTTGCCATTGACGACATCGTCAGCGAGGGGCTGCGCGTTTTTGCAACCATGACCCCGGCCGAACGCGATCATCAGGTCTGCGCAGCGCTCACCGAAGTCGGACTCGACCCGGCCACGCGCCACCGTTATCCACACGAGTTTTCCGGCGGCCAGCGCCAGCGCATCGCCATCGCGCGCGCCTTGGTGTTGAAGCCGAAGCTGCTGATTCTCGATGAGCCGACCTCGGCGCTCGATCGCTCGGTACAGGCACAGCTCATCGATCTGCTGCGCGATCTACAGCGGCGGCACGCGCTTGCTTATATTTTCATCAGCCACGATCTGCGCACAGTGAAGGCTCTGGCGCATCAGGTCGTGGTGATGAAAGACGGGCACATCGTCGAGTCCGGCGCCGCAGACAGGCTGTTCACGAATCCGCAACACACCTACACGCAGGAGCTGCTCGCCGCTGCGTTCGGGCGTGTTTGTGACGGTAACGCGACGGGGTCCACAGGTTATTCAGACGTTCTTTAACGCCGGCGTAACAGCCCGTGACAATTACCGGGTAAACGGCAGGTCGCCTGCCTGCAAGCGGGTGCCTATACTCCGGCCCGATAAGGCGTACAACTTTCTCAAGCACGACTTTCTCAAGGAGCGCAGCGCGATGGGTTTTCTGACCGGTAAAAAAATTCTGGTGACCGGCGTCGCCAGCAACCGCTCCATCGCCTACGGCATCGCCAAAGCGATGCACCGTGAAGGTGCCATTCTCGCCTTTACCTATCAGGGCGACCGGCTCCAGTCGCGCGTCGAGGAATTCGCCGCCGAGTTCGGCTCGACCATCGTGCTGCCCTGCGACGTGGCAAAGGACGAGGAAATCGCCGCAGTATTCACCAACCTGGCCAGCCACTGGGATGGGCTTGATGGTTTCGTGCATGCCATCGGCTACGCACCGGGCGACCAACTCGAAGGTAATTTCGTCGAAGTCACCACGCGGGAAGGCTTCCGCATCGCCCACGATATCAGCGCCTACAGTTTCGTGGCGATGGCCAGGGCCGCAGGCCCGCTGATGAAGGGCCGCAAGGGTGCCATGCTCACACTCACTTATCATGCCTCCCTGCAGACCGTACCGAACTACAATGTCATGGGCATGGCCAAGGCCTCGCTCGAAGCCGGGGTACGTTACCTGGCTGCCGCCGTCGGGCCCGAAGGTACGCGCGTCAATGCCATCTCCGCCGGTCCGATCCGCACGCTCGCTGCGTCCGGCATCAAGCATTTTCGCAAGATGCTCGACTACAACGAAAAATGTACACCGCTGCGCCGCAACGTGACGATCGACGAAGTCGGCAACGTCGCTGCTTTCCTTTGCTCGGATCTGGCCAGCGGCATCACCGGCGAAATCACCTATGTCGACTGCGGCTTCAACACCACGGCAATGGGCGATCTCGATCTGATCATGGGCAACAAGAGCGACTGATCTGCAGCGCCGTACTGATGCAGATCAATGCCGTCTGACGTATCCGCCTTAGACTGCGCAACAGATTCTGGTGCGACCCGCCGAGGCTGGACTTGAACCGCCGGGATAAATACCCGACCGCGACCCAGGCAGGGTTGCCCCGTGGGGGGGGCGCCCGTATCATCTGCGCCCGCGACAACGCAGGGGGCTTCCCTGCCTCCCGTACTTTTCGATGTTCCCGTCCCTGTAATGCAGGAAATCCATACTCATGAGCCACGCAGTTCCCATTATCGAGTCCGAATACGACTACACCGTCGTTCGGCGGTTCGCCATCATGGCGGTCGTCTGGGGTGTCGTCGGCATGCTCCTTGGTGTCTGGATTGCCGCCGAACTGGCATTTCCGGTCCTCAATTTTGACCTGCCCTGGACGCACTTCGGCCGCCTGCGACCGTTGCACACCAATACCGTCATTTTCGCCTTTGGCGGTTGCGCACTGTTTGCCACGTCCTATTACGTTGTGCAGCGCACCGGCCACACCCGGCTGGCCTTGCCGTGGTTGGCAGCGTTTACCTTCTGGGGCTGGCAACTGGTCATCGTCCTCGCTGCCATCACCCTGCCGCTGGGCATGACCAGCTCCAAGGAATACGCAGAACTTGAGTGGCCGATCGACCTGCTGATCGCCGTTGTCTGGATCTCCTATGCCATTGTGTTCTTCGCCACGATCGCCAAGCGCAAGACCGAGCATATTTACGTAGCAAACTGGTTCTACGGCGCATTCATCATTGCCGTGGCCCTGCTGCATATCGTCAACAGCCTGGTGATCCCGGTCACGCTGACCAAGTCATATTCGGTGTATGCCGGCGCGGTCGATGCGATGGTGCAGTGGTGGTATGGTCACAATGCCGTCGGCTTTTTCCTCACGGCCGGCTTCCTCGGCATGATGTATTACTTCGTCCCGGTTCAGGCGGGTCGTCCGATTTACTCCTACCGGCTTTCCATCGTTCACTTCTGGGCACTGATTTCCGTCTACATGTGGGCCGGCTCCCACCACCTGCACTACACCGCCCTGCCCGACTGGACGCAAAGTGTCGGCATGGCGTTCTCGCTGGTGCTGCTGGCACCGAGCTGGGGCGGCATGATCAACGGCATCATGACGTTGTCCGGCGCCTGGCATAAGCTGCGCACCGACCCCATCCTGCGCTTCATGGTCGTTGCCCTGTCCTTCTACGGCATGTCAACGTTCGAAGGCCCGATGATGGCCATCAAAACCGTCAACGCGCTGTCACACTACACCGACTGGACTGTCGGTCATGTGCACTCCGGTGCGTTGGGCTGGGTGGCGATGATTTCCTTCGGCGCACTTTATATCGTGCTGCCGCGCACGCTGGGCGTGAAGGAAATGTGGAGCATCAAGCTGATCAATGCTCACTTCTGGCTGGCCACCATCGGCACCATCCTCTATATCACCGCGATGTGGGTTGCCGGCATCCAGCAGGGCCTGATGTGGCGTGCGGTCAATCCCGACGGCACACTCACCTACTCGTTTGTCGAGTCATTGAGCGCCAACTGGCCTTACTACGTCATGCGGATGATCGGCGGCATGGTTTACGTCACCGGCATGTTGCTGATGGCATGGAACACCTGGAAGACCATCCAGATGGCTGGCGAGAAGTCTCCGACAACCCAGGCGCGCTACGCCTGAACAACCACAGAGGAGTACTGAACCGTGGCACAGCAACACTCTGTCGTTGAGAAGAACCTGGGTCTGCTGATCGTGCTGACGCTGATTGCGTGCAGTTTCGGCGGGCTTGCCGAAATTGTTCCGCTGATGTTCCAGAAGGAAACGACCACGCCGATCGAGGGGTTGAAGCCGCTCACTGCGCTGCAGTTGGAAGGCCGCGACGTATACATACGCGAAGGCTGCAACGTCTGCCACTCGCAGATGATCCGACCGTTCCGGGCGGAGACTGAGCGTTATGGCCACTACTCGGTGGCCGGCGAATCGGTGTACGACCATCCGTTCCTGTGGGGTTCCAAGCGCACCGGCCCGGACATCGCCCGGGTCGGCGGCAAGTACTCGGATGACTGGCATCGCGTCCACCTGAACAATCCGCGCGATGTTGTTCCGGAATCAAATATGCCGGGTTTCCCGTGGCTGGCCACAAACGTGCTCGACGGTGAGATCACCGGCAGGAAGATGGAGGCCCTGCGCGTTGTCGGCGTTCCCTACACGGACGCAGACATTACCGGCGCCAAAGCTGAAGTTGCCGGGAAAACGGAGCAGGAGGCGGTCATCGCCTACCTGCAACAACTGGGTACCTTGCTCGGGCGTGGCGCCACGGCGTCAGCACCTACAGCGGCCAATTGATTACAGGGCTCGTCAACATGGACACCGGCACCATCCACGGCATCTACACGCTGATTTTCATGTCGGCGTTCATCGCCCTGGGCATCTGGGTCTACCTGCCGCGCAACAAGCAGACCCATGATGATGCGGCATCACTGCCTTTCAGCGATACCGACGCCGCCCGGGACACCAACGACGAATCCCGTCGACAGAATTAAGGGGAGAAAGCTTGTCATGAGCGATTTCTGGAGTTTTTGGATTATTGCGATTGTCACCATCAATCTTGGCGGTTGTGCTTTCCTGTTGTGGTGGGTTGCCAAGCCGATTCCAGGCGAGCCGCCCAGTGGCCAAAGCATGGGACACGCATTCGACGGCGTTGAGGAGCTCAATAACCCGATGCCCGCATGGTGGATCGGGCTGTTTTGGGCAACCTTGGGATTTGCCGTGATTTATCTGGTGCTGTATCCGGGCTACGGCAAATGGCCCGGTGTGCTGAAGTGGACGGAAGTGAATCAGTTCGAAGCTGAGGTTGCGAAGACCGAAGAGCGCATTGCGCCGATCTTCAAGCAGTACGCAGCCATGCCGGTTGAACAGTTGGCTCAGGATCCCGAGGCGCGGGCGCTGGGCCAGCGCCTGTTTCTGACCAACTGTGCGGTTTGCCACGGCTCCAGCGCGCACGGCGCGCGTGGCTTCCCGAATCTGACCGACAGTGACTGGCTGTACGGTGGCGATCCGGCGGCGATCACCGAAACCATCACCAACGGCCGTCAGGCAGGTATGCCGGCTTTTGGCGCAGTACTCGGCGACGAAGGCGTGAACGAAGTGGCGCACTATGTTGCCAGCCTGTCGCATCCCGAACTGAGGGCAGACAAGCCCGAACTTGTCGCCGCAGGGGAAACCCGCTTCCAGGCCACCTGCGTGATGTGCCACGGCGCCGACGCCAAAGGCAACTTTGCCTTCGGCGCACCCAACCTGACTGACCGGATCTGGCTCTACGGCGGCAGCATCGAGACCATCAAGGAAACCATCAACTACGGCCGCAATGGCCAGATGCCGGCGCAGCATGGGCGCTTGTCAACCGAGAAAATCCACGTGCTGGCGGCGTACGTATACGGGCTGTCGACGGCCAACAAATAGTCGCAGCACAAAGAATGGCGTAGGCTGACGGCTGCGCGCGGCTCATTCCCCGCGCCTGTCCGGAATAGAGTCCATACGGCCCGGAGTGACTTGCGCACCCCGGGCCGTTTGCCGAGTGCAGAGTGCAGTTCCGCGAGGTGATCCATGGCGAAGCAAATTCCGATCAAGGATGTCACCCCGAGAGACGGCGGCAACGGCGACCAAAGTCCTGAGCCGTTCAACTTCTACAAAAAACAGGAAAAGATCCAACCCAAGTGGATCGAAGGCCGTTTCCAGAAGCTGCGCGACTTAACCGTGCTGATGACCATGGGCGTCTACCTCGTCACACCATGGTTGAACTGGCAAGACAAACCGCTCGTACGCTTCGATCTGCCCGGCCGTCGGTTCGATATTTTTGGAATGACCTTTTTCCCTGAAGATTTTTTCTTCCTGGCGCTGCTGTTGGGAATCGCAGCATTCGGGCTGTTGTTTTTCACCAACCTGCTCGGCCGGGTATTTTGTGGTTACATCTGTCCACAAACGGTATGGACCCGGTTTTTCGTGCGCATCGAGCGCTTGACCGAGGGTGATCGCGGTGCCCGGCTGAAACTCGACAACGCGCCGATGAGTGCCGATAAACTGTTACGGCGCACGGCAAAACATCTCGGTTGGCTTTTCCTTGCCCTGCTTACCGCGACAACCTTCGTCGGTTATTTTTCGCCGATACGCGAACTGATCCCCCGCATCTTTACCTTCGACCTTGGCGGATGGGAAATCTGGTGGTTGTTCTTCTTCACCACGGCAACCTATGCCAATGCCGGCTGGATGCGCGAGCAGGTTTGTCTTTACATGTGCCCCTATGCCCGCTTCCAGAGTGTCATGTTCGATAACGACACCCTGGTCGTCAGTTATGACCCGGGCCGTGGCGAACCGCGCGGGCGTGGCCAGAAGCGGCGCGAATCGTCGGATGCGCGCAAAAATCTGGGCGATTGCATCGACTGTGGCCTGTGCGTGCAGGTCTGCCCTACCGGCATCGATATTCGCGATGGCCTGCAGTACGAGTGCATTGCCTGTGCAGCCTGCATCGACGCCTGTGACGACGTCATGGAAAGCATCGAAAAACCACGCGGCCTGATCCGCTACACCACCGAACATGCGCTCACGGGTACGCCAACCCAGGTCATTCGCCCGCGCCTCATCGGTTACGGGATTGTATTCGGTGCGCTGGCAACTATTTTCCTCACCGGTCTGCTGATGCGCGTACCCATCGCCATCGATGTCATCCGTGATCGCAACGCGCTGTTTCAGGAAACAGCCGATGGACGGATCGAAAATGTCTACACGCTGAAAATCTACAACAAGTCGCAGCAGGGGCATGACTTCCGGATTGCCATCGAAGCGCCTGAAGGCATTGGCTATCGCGGCCCCGCCATGGTCACGCTACCGGCCGCCGGCAAGGAATCCGTACCGGTCAGTCTGAGCATTGATCCGCTCTATACAAAACCGCTAAACGTGGATGTGTATTTCCTGCTCACCGCCGAAGACGATCCGCAACTGACCAGGCGTGTCGAGAGCCGTTTTATTTCGGTCAGCCGCTGAGCAAAAAAACATGCCGGATTTTCCCGAAAGCGACCTGTCCGCCTTGCCCTGGTATCGCCATCCGTGGATGTGGCTGGTGGTGGGGTTGCCGCTGCTTTCCGTGGTCGCCAGCCTGATAATGGTCAGGATTGCGGTCGAAAACAGGGATGATCTGGTGCGTGATGACTGGTACAAGGCCGGCCGCGCGATCAATCAGGATCTTGACGCCGAGCATCTGGCCCGCGCCATGAATCTTTCCGCGGCGGCAACACTTGATCCGGCAGCGCTGGTCATCCACGTAAGCATCAACAACGGAGCGTCGCTCCCGGCCCGCCTGCAATTGACGCTGGTGCACAGCACCATCGCCAGCCAGGACATGACGGTACTGCTCGATCGACGCACCGACAGCTCCTGGTCGGGCACCCTGTCGCAATTGCCGCTCGGCAAGCATCACCTCATGCTCGAGCCGCTGCCGGCTGATACCGCAGCAGGCAGCGAGGCAAAAAATCGTTGGCGCCTGCGCGCGAGTGACATCATTTTCCAGGGCGCGCCGATACCCTTGCACCCCGTGGGTTGATCAATGGGGATTGATCCATGACACCGGCATCAGGCTGCTACCACTGCGGTGAGAAACTGCCGGCCGGCAAATCCTGGCCGGTGCGGGTACGTGACGCAGAACAGCAGACATGCTGCCCGGGTTGCCAGGCCGTCTGCCAAACCATCGTTGATCTCGGCCTCGACAACTACTATCTGCATCGTGATCGTTACGCGGTACGGATCGATGCAGCGCCGGTGCCTGAGGATCTGTTCGCCAATTTCGGCGACGTTGCGCTTGCCGACACCGGCTACATCGCCCAGGGCCGGATCAGGCGCGGCGAACGCGACGGCACGACCGCCGCCGACCTGCGCGAATGTACACTGATCGTCGACGACCTGCGTTGCGCCGCCTGTGGCTGGCTGATCGAAAAATCGCTCAAGGCGATGCCCGGCGTGCTCCACGCATCGGTGAATGTCAGCAGTGCGCGACTGTTCGTCCAGTGGCAGGCAGGACAAACGGAACTGCGCCACCTGTTGCTGCGTCTGCGCCGGCTTGGCTACCGTGCGCTGCCGTTCCGCGCTGGCGCAAGCGGCTCGCGCCTCGACGGCGAGCAGCGCAATTCGTTGCTGCGCCTCGTGGTCGCCGGGTTTGGCATGATGCAGGTCATGCATGTGGCGGTCGGGTTTTATGGCGACGCAGGCGCCTCCATGGGCATCGAGCATCGCGACTACCTGCGGGTAATCAGTGCGTTCGTGACCATGCCGGTGGTGTTTTATTCCGGCTGGCCTTTCCTGCGCAACGCCTGGCTGAGCATTCGCGGCGGCCTGCCCGGCATGGACGTGCCGGTCGCGCTCGCGATACTGCTGGCCTACTTCGCCAGCCTCTGGTCGGTGATGGTTCAGGGTCCCGAGGTCTGGTTCGACTCGGTGGTGATGTTCGTATTTTTCCTGTTGATCGGCCGGCATCTCGAACTGTTGGCACGGCGCAAGGCAATGCGTGTGGTCGACAATCTGTCGGCGGCGTTGCCACTCACCGCAACCCGCGTACGTGAGGGGCGCGACGAAGTGATTCCCGCGAGTCAGCTGCACGCAGGCGATATCGTGCGCGTCAGGCCCGGCGAAACGATTCCGGCCGACGGCATTGTGCGTGCCGGTGATGGCCACGTGAACGAGGCGATGCTGACCGGGGAATCGTTACCGGTACGACGTGGCACCGGTCAGGCGGTTTATGGTGGCTGCACCAGCGTCGATGCCATTTTGCAGGTGGACATTACGGCCGCGCCAGACAGCGGCCGGTTGTCGCGCGTTGTCGATCTGGTGACACGCGCGCAAGCCAGCAAACCGGCACTGCAGGAACTGGCCGATCGTATCGCCACGCGTTTCGTTCTTGTACTGCTGCTGCTTACCGCAGCCACCTGGCTCGGCTGGCAATTTGTCGATCCGGAGCGGGCGTTCTGGGTTGCCCTGGCGGTGCTCGTCGTCAGTTGCCCGTGCGCACTGTCGCTGGCGACACCTGCCGCCTACACCGTGGCGACCAACCTGCTGACCGGTCGCGGTTTGCTGATTACCCGCGGCCATGCGCTGTCGGTGTTACCCGATGTCCGCGTTGCCGTCTTCGACAAGACCGGCACGCTGACCGCCGGCCTGCCGGCCATCGTTGAAACACGATTGTTCGCGCCGGAGCCTGAGGCCGCTGCATTGCGCATTGCAGAAATCCTCGAGCGCGATTCCGAACATCCCCTGGCCCGAGCCTTCCGCTCGAATACAACCGGCGAACGCGCCGCTGATGTGCGGGTTGTGGCCGGCGCCGGTATCGAGGGAAATGTCGACGGCAACCGCTACCGCATCGGTTCGCTGCGCTGGGCAACCGCAGCGGATTTTTTTCACGGTGAACTACCGACTTCACCCGGTGACGGCGCCTGGGTGTGGCTGGTAAGTGCCAATACCGTGGTCGCTGCGTTTCGCATCAGTGATCCGCCACGCGCGGATGTCCGCGACATGATCACGGCATTGCGCAGGCACGGCATCGAGATTCACCTGCTGTCCGGCGATGCCTCCGGGGAAGCAGCGCGTTTTGCAGCCGAGATGGGCATAGAGCAGGTGCGTGCCGGCGCAACACCGGAGGAAAAAGTTGCTTATCTGCACGCGTTGCGCGCCCGCCTTCATACGCCGGTGCTGATGGTCGGCGATGGCGTCAACGATGCACCCGTGCTGGCAGTCGCGGATGTCTCGTTTGCCATGGGTGAAGGCACTGATCTCGCGCGCACCGCCGCCGACGCCGTATTGTTGCGCCCGCAGCTGGCGCTGCTGCCGCTGGCCATTGCTACAGCGCTGGCGACGCGCCGGACCATCCGCCAGAATCTCGGTTGGGCACTGGCCTACAATGCGGTGATGATTCCACTGGCGATGATCGGCTGGATGCCGCCCTGGCTGGCGGCGCTGGGTATGTCCGCCAGTTCGCTGATTGTGGTACTCAACGCGCTGGCCATTGAACGTCGCACCCTGTCCGGCTCGCCGAGCGTCAATGTTTCCCCATTACCACAGCGGCCGATCGCGGCCTGATCAGCGAGCCTGTCCATGAGCGCACTCTACTTCCTGATTCCGCTGTCGCTCGTCATCCTCGTCGGGGCCCTGGTTGCATTCATCTGGTCACTGCGCAGGGGCCAGTACGAAGATCTCGAGGGGCCGGCAAACAGCATCATTTTCGATGATCGCGAGGAGCGCTCGCGGCTGGATCGCGAGTGATCGATCCGGTTCTCCTGCTTGCCGCCCTGCTCACCGGTCTTGCCGGCGCCGGACACTGCGCCGGCATGTGCGGCGGCATCGCCGGGGCGCTCGCCCATGCGCTACCACCGGGTGCCCGCACACTGCCGTTGACCTGCGCCTACAGCCTGGGTCGCATCGGTATTTACACGCTGTTGGGCGCGCTGGTTGGCGGCGCAGCGGCACTGATCGCACCGCGCGACGTCGGTATCACCATGCTGGTCTCACGTCTGCTTGCCGGCCTGGTGTTGTTGCTGATGGGTTTTTACCTGCTCGGCATGGGCCGCTGGATGCAGTGGCTGGAGGCGGCCGGCAGCCGCGTCTGGCGATTGCTGGCGCCGCTGGCCCGCCACCTGTTGCCGGTCACTTCCCTGCCCCGCGCGGTGGCGCTCGGGGCCCTCTGGGGATTCCTGCCGTGCGGCCTGGTCTATGGCGCGCTGTTGTACGCGGCCACGGCCGGCTCGGCAGCGGCCGGGGCAGTCACCCTGTTCGCCTTCGGCATGGGCACTCTGCCGGCGGTACTCGGCCTGGGCCTCGCGGCCAACTGGCTGTCCCGCCATGCGCGCAGTCTGCGCAGCTGGTCCGGGGCATTGATGCTCGCCTGGGCAACCTGGACGATCCTTTCGACACTGGTGGCGCTACCGGCCATCCTCGACGGCACCTGCCGGTCTCCCGGCGACGTTTTGCGTTACTGCCTTGCCTTCTTGATACACGTCAACGCGCCATTTCCGCATTGACCGATACTCTCGGCGTCCGGGGGGGAGGTCGAGCGCACGATGGCTCTCAACATCATCGAAAGTGGTCAGCAGGGCGTACTGTGGGACGAGGGGCTGCTGCGCCGCTGCGATACCGCCGGGCCCCGCTACACCTCCTATCCCACGGCCAACCTCTTCCACGAGGAATTCACCGAGGCGGATTACCGTCGTGCCTGCACTGCCAGCAACCTGCAACGACGGCCGCTGTCGCTCTATTTTCATCTGCCGTTCTGCGCAACGGTCTGTTATTACTGCGCCTGCAACAGGATCGTCACCGCCAACCGGGAGCGCGCCCGCGACTATCTCGATCTGATCAAACAGGAAATCAGCCTGCAGGCGTCCCTGTTTGAAAGTACCCGGCCGGTTACCCAGCTGCACTGGGGCGGCGGTACGCCAACCTTTTTCAGCGCTGCCGAGATGACGGAACTGATGCATCACACAGCGCGGCATTTTCACCTGCTCGACAGCGACCGCGGCGAGTACTCGATCGAGATTGATCCGCGAACGGTCGAGGAAGGCACCATCGGCCTGCTACGCGGACTCGGTTTCAACCGGATCAGTCTCGGCGTGCAGGATTTCGATCCGCAGGTGCAAAAAGCCGTCAATCGCGTGCAGAGCATCGAGCAGGTTCGGATGGTCACCGAAGCGGCGCGCAACTACGGGTTCCGCTCGGTCAGCTATGACCTCATTTACGGGCTGCCCTACCAGACGGTAACGACCTTCAGGCAAACGCTGGCAGAGGTCATCGAACTGGCACCCGATCGGATCAGCGTTTTCAACTATGCGCACCTGCCGGCGCGCTTCAAGGCACAGCGGCAGATCAACGAAGCCGCGTTACCGCCTGCGCAGGAGAAGTTGTGGATTCTCGAGGCGGCCATAGCCACCTTGCTGCAGGCCGGTTACCTGTACATCGGCATGGATCATTTCGCCCGTCCGGATGACGAACTGGCCATTGCACAGCGGCACGGGAAATTGCAGCGTAACTTCCAGGGCTATTCGACACATCGCGGTGCCGATCTGGTTGGTCTTGGCGTATCGGCGATCGGCCAGATCGGGAGTGTCTACGCGCAGAATGCCAAGGCCATGCCCGAGTACAGCGAGGCAATCCGCAACGGCAGGCTGGCGATCAAGCGCGGCCTGGTACTTGATGCCGACGACCTGCTGAGACAACGCGTGATAATGGATATTATTTGCCAGGGTGCCGTCTGCTTCGGGGATATCGAGCAGGCTCATGCCATTCGGTTCGATCAATATTTTTCCCACGAGCTGCAGCGACTGGCCAGCCTTGAAGCCGACGGTCTCGTCGAGCGCATGCCCGACGGAATCAGGGTGACACCGAAAGGGCGGCTGCTCCTGCGCGCTGTCTGTATGGTCTTTGACCGCTATCTTGCAGACACTGCCAGGCTCCCTGCATTCTCCCGCGTTCTTTGATTGCCTGCCTCTGCATCAGAAGCCCTTCATGGTTCGGCACAGCCCGAGGTGATACCCTCTCGTTTCGGCACAGTGACTGGCTTGGTGAGGGGTTCCGTGACTGCAACGACCATGAATGAAACGAATGGTAGTGGCGAGCGCCTGTCGGTCGCTGCCCACGTCACCTGCACCGACTGCAGCCTCAGCCCGCTGTGCATTCCCATTGCGGTGCGCGACGATGAGATCGCTGAACTGGACAGCATCATCAAGCGATCCCGCCCGCTGCGCAAAGGCGAACACCTGTTTCGTCCCAGCGATGAGTTTCAGTCGGTTTTTGCGGTACGCAGCGGTGCCTTCAAAACCTATACCCTGACCGAGGAAGGCGAGGAGCAGGTCACCGGTTTTTATTTGCCCGGCGAGATCCTCGGCATGGACGGCCTGAGCACCAACCTGCACAGTAACGCCGCCAAGGCACTTGAGTCATGCAGTGTCTGCGAGATTCCGTTCAACAAACTCGAAACCCTGTCGGTTCGCATCCCGACGCTGCAGCGCCACTTCTTTCAGTTGATGAGTCGTGAAATCCAGGCCGATCAGCAACTGATGCTGTTACTGACCAAAAAACCGGCTGAGGAACGCGTCGGTTCCTTCCTGCTTAACCTGTCGGCACGCTACACGCGCCGCGGCCTGTCGCCAAATCGCTTCCGGTTGCCGATGTCGCGCAACGATATCGGCAACTTCCTGGGGCTTGCTGTCGAAACGGTAAGTCGTATCTTTACCCGGCTGCAGCAAAGCGGCGTGCTCGCCGTTGATGGCAAAGAGATCGAAATGCTGAAACGCCAGGCACTGGTCGACATGGCCAATTCTCCCGCCCACTGCAACGCCGCGAAAATACGCTCAGCCTGACGGCCTGACTGCCGAACCATGCGTCGGACAGAACTTCCTGTTTTCCACTGGCACAAACACAACCATTTCCGGCTGCTGCCCGACGGCAATCAGTTCTTCCCGGCCATGCTCGACGCCATTGCCGGCGCGCAGCATTCGGTGTTGCTTGAGCTTTATCTCTTCGAGAGTGGCCAGGTGGCCGATCATTTCATTGCGGCGCTGATCGCCGCCGCGCAACGCCAGGTTACCATCCGGGTGATGATTGACGCCTTCGGTTCGCGGGCGCTCGACACGGTGGATCGCGAGCGCCTGCGCGCTGCCGGCATCGAGTTGCACGTCTTCAATCCGCTACAGCTCCTTGGTGACCGGTTGCATAATCTGGTACGCGATCATCGCAAGCTGCTGGTCGTGGACGGCCAGGTCGCTTTTGTCGGCGGCGCTGGCATTACCGATGCGTTCTCGCCGGACATCAGTCCCGAGGACTACTGGCGGGAGACCATGATCGAAATTCGTGGTGCCGTCGTGCGGGACTGGGCGCAGCTTTTTGTCAATGCCTGGGCGCGCGCCGGCAACAAATCCTTCCGCATTCCGACCCGTCACGCCGCGTTGCCGGCCGACTGCAACCAGCGCGGGCGAGTGGCGATCAGTCACGGCCTGAGCATTCAGGACGTGAAGCGCCATGCACTCCTGCAGATTGGCAAGGCCCGGGAAAGAGTCTGGCTGGCCACGCCCTACTTCCTGCCCGCACTGTCCCTGCGGCGGGCACTGACCCGTGCGGCGCAACGCGGCGTTGATGTGCGGCTGGTACTGCCCGGCACGCTGACCGACCACCCCCTGCTGCGGCTGATCAGCCACCATTACTATGCGCAGATGCTCCGGCACGGTATCCGTATCTTCGAGTACCAACCGCGCTTCATTCACAGCAAGACGCTGATGGTCGACGACTGGGTATCGATAGGTTCCTGTAATTTTGATCGCTGGAACCTGCGCTGGAACCTTGAAGCAAACCAGGAAGTCCAGGACAGTCATTTTGCGCGAGATGTCGAGTTGATGTTCATCGCCGACATCGGCCAAACGCACGAAATTACTGCCGATGCCTGGGCAAAACGGCGGCCAGTCATCCACCTCTTCGAGAAACTATTGGCCGCAGCCGGCAACGCCGTCGAGCGCTGGCTCAGCCGTCGTTAGGGAACCTCTGCATCACGCATGTGCCGCCGCCGCGCCACCCCGCGACGGCATCGTCCGCCTGCGCCTTATCGCCCCTGTCGGCGAGCGGACCGTTCAGCTAGGATGTGCCGATCCGCGCTGCTTTCTGGAGAAATCATAATGATGTCGCTGCGCTCACTGCTGCTGGGTCTTGCCTGCCTTGGCGTCATCCCGTTTGTCGTTGCACAGAATGCGCCTGAGCAGCCTTCGCCGCCGCCATTACAATTGAACGCGACGATGACCGAGATCGGTGGCCTGATGGCCAATCTGCTCAACGAGAAAGTGTTGGCCGATCCGGACGCTGCCATTCGCCAGCTCACCGAGCTCGACGCACGCTTTCACAGTATGGCGCCGCATGTGGGCGAGCGCGGCCCGGCCTTCCGGATCAGCTGGCAGACCATGATCGAGCAGATCGAACGGACGCGGGACGCCGTTGATGCCGGCACCGGCACAACCGACACGCTGCGCAATCTCGTGCACGGCATCGCTTCGGCCTGCGCAGGCTGCCACACTCAGGATGGCAAGGCCCAGGTGCTCAGTTTCGGCAAGCTGGCACCCGCCAGCACCGATCCCCTGCAGCGTGCCCGCTTCGCGTACATCACCCGTGACTACACCGATGCGCTGAAACTGTACGACACCTTCCTGGACAGCCAGCCCCGCCTGACCTACAACGGCCCGATTCTGGATGCCCTGGAGGGCGAGCTCACCATTTATGCGCAGGTTTACCGTGATCCCGATCGGGCGATCAAGGCACTGAAGAAGCGCCTGGATCGCAGCGGCGGCTCGATGTCCCGACAGGTTCGCAAGGACATGCTCGCATGGGTCAAAGGCTTCGAGGATATCCGCAAAGCGAAAATCAAGGCTCTGGAGCCCTCCATCACCGATCTGGCGGCATATGCAAAAAATTACATCCTGCCGCATGCCGGAACATCACTCGTGAGCGAGGAAAAGGACAAGATTTCCTATCTGTGGATGCGCGGGCTGCTGCACGAGTATGTGCAGACTCACCCGGAAGATCCGCGCATGCCGGATCTGCTGTACTGGCTCGCGATCAGCGACCGGGTGCTTGACTACAACTTTTACTATTCGCTGGCAGACATGTACCTCAAGGAGTGCATTGTGCGTTACCCGAGGCACGATACGGCCGAGCTTTGCTACGACGAGTATGAACGCTATGTCCAGTTTGCCTACAGCGGTTCAAGCGGCGAATACGTGCCGGTTGAAGTGAAGGACGAGCTGCTCAGGCTGCGCAAGATTCTCGATGCAGCCCACGCTGCCGCCGAGATTCCCGCTACCGAAGCAGCACAGCCCGCATTGACGCCCTGATGCGTCGGGCTATGCCCGCATGCCGCTGCCAGCAGCGTGCCTCAGGGCATTTCCCGCTGGAATTTTGCTTTCCACTCGTTATAGGGCATGCCGTAAACCCGTGTTTTGGCGTCATCGACCGACAAAGCCTGGCCGAGTTTGCCGGCTTCTTCGGCGTACCATTTCGCCAGACAGTTGCGACAAAAACCGGCCAGGGTCATCAGCTCAATGTTCTGCACATCCGTGCGGGTGGCCAGATGCGCCAGCAAGCGCCGCAGCACGGCAGCTTCGACGCTGGGGTTGGGCGACGGATCAGGCAATGGGTCTTGCGACGAATCATTCATGCGAACTCTCCCTATCAGCGCACAGGATATCCAGCATATTATCAATATGATAAATAACTTTATTAAAGTAAATTATCCTTTCCTGCCAACGGCGGGCTGCCAATGATCCCGTTTCTTGTTGCCATCCTGCTCGCCCTCATTATCGGCGGTACGCTGGTCGTGATCTGGCGTGAACGTCGGGAGCTGTTCCGCACGGCGCTGGCCACAAGCCTGGCCTTGCTGGTGCTCGCCATGGGCTATGTCTGGTGGGTTTCCTACGGCTACACCCTCACCGGCGATGCCAGCACGGTGTCGCTCTCGGCGCTGACGCTCGAACCGGTTGCCGGCAGCTATCGGCTGCGGGGCCTGGTGAACAATGTCAGCCCTGAGCTTGCCGTGTCGGTCGTGCCGATAACTCTGCAGGTTGCCGACTGCGCCGACGCAACAAAGCCGGCATCCTGTCACACCCTGTTCAATATTACCCGGACGTTGTCGGTGTCTGTGCCGCCCGGTACATCGCGGGCGTTCGTGCTGGTGTTCAGCCCGCCGGCCATGGCAGTACGTGGCAGCCTGCAGTGGCATGCCAAAGCAGGGACGCCACGGACACACCGGCCGGTCGCGCGCTGAAGATCACATCACCCCACCGCCACGACGGCCCCGCAAGCAGCACAGGATTTCACGATGAATGTCTCCCCTTCGGGGCAACCACGCCCGCTGCGCGCAGCAGCCAGCCTTATCCTCACCCGCGATGGCGCACAGGGCCTTGAAGTGCTGATGCTCAAACGCGGGGATACCGGCGATTTTCCCGGCCTGCATGTGTTTCCTGGCGGACTGGTTGATAGCGCCGACAGTGATCCGCGTCTCATCAAAGCCTCGCAACGCGACGCCGACAGCGCCCGCGTTTTGCTGCAAATTGACGAAGCCCTGCCGTCGTTTATCGCGGCGGTACGTGAAAGCCTCGAAGAAATCGGCGTCCTGCTCGGCCAGGCGACGGCAACGAACCAGTACGCGGCATGGCAACGCTCGATACTCGCACGCGAACGCAGTTTCGCCGATCTCGTTGCCGACGAGGCGCTGTCACTGGCCACCGATGCACTGGGTTACTTCAGTCATTGGATTACGCCGATCGGCATACCCCGCCGTTACGACACGCGCTTTTTCGTCGCCCGCATGCCGGCGGCACAAACGGTGAGCATCGACGGTCGCGAAGCGGTCGCGGCCGACTGGCTGTCCCCACAGGAAGCACTGGCAGCGAACGATCGCGGTGATATCCGCCTGATCTTTCCGACCATCCGCAACCTGCAGGCACTGGCCGTATTTGCCACCGTCGATGCCCTGCTCGCACACACACAACAACCGCGCCCGGTGCCGGCGATGCAACCGAAAATGGTGAACAGCGCACACGGCATGCGCCTGCTGCTACCCGGCGATGCCGGATACGACGAAACCTGACATGAGGGAACCGGCATGAGCGAACTGATCGTCGGAAAACCGGTGCGTCTCTCGGCTACCGTGGTGCGCGTGCTCGCACCGAATCCTTCGGTATTTACCGGGCCGGGCACCAACAGCTATCTGATTGCTCGCGGCAACGACATCGTCGTGCTCGATCCGGGTCCGGCCGCCGCAACCCACCTCGCCGCCCTGCTGGCGGCGGCCGACGCGCTCGGCGGGACGATCCGCGACATCATCTGCACCCACACCCATGAGGATCACTCGCCCGGTGCAGCGCCGCTTGCCGCGCGCACCGGGGCACGGCTCATCGGCAATGCCGCGCCGAACGACGGCTACAACGATCTGAGCTTCTGTCCGGATCTCACGCCGCCCGATGACAGTGTCATCGATGCCGGCGGCGTGCGGCTGCGGGTGGTGGCAACGCCGGGTCATGTGTCGAACCACCTGTGCTATCTGCTCGAAGGCGAGAACCTGTTGTTTACCGGCGATCACCTGATCCAGGGTTCGACGGTGGTGATCGTGCCGCCGGAAGGCTCAATGCGTGATTACCTGAATTCGCTGACACGGCTGGAAACCTTGCCACTGGCCGCCATTGCGCCGGGTCATGGTGAAGTGATGCCAGATCCGGCCCACACCATTGCCGCCACTACGCGCCACCGCCTGGCGCGCGAAGCAAAAACGCTGCGCGCCCTGCGCGATTTGCGCACAGCTTCACTCGATGAATTACTGCCACGGGTTTACGACGACGTGCCGACCTTCATGCATCTCGCCGCGCGCCTGTCGCTGCAGGCGCACCTGATCAAGTTGGTCGAGGACGGGACGATCGCCGGGTTGTCGCCGGAGCGCTGGCAGGCTTGACCGGCGGCACGCCGAACTGTGCCCGCTTGCGCGCTTCCTCCAGGTGCAGTTCGCGCAGTTTTTCGATGCGTTCAAGCACGCGTGCGTAGATCGAACCGGGGGTAAAACCACCCTTCTTCAGCGCCTTGCCGGCCGGCACATCCATCAACAATTCGGCGGCCTCGTCGACATGCTCGGCACCGTAGACTCTGAACTCACCCTTCTCTACCGCCTCCAGCACAT
>JBMOOP010000127.1:0-8643 GCA_049324495.1 Pseudomonadota bacterium | reverse complement strand
GCGCTGACGGTGCCGCGTTGCTGCCGGTATCGGTATCGGTCATGGCACGATCAAGAGGCTGCGCGGTCTACTGGAACGCACAGCATAACCAACCGCGAAGCGAACGACCTTGCCGCTGACAACATTACCTTTTCCCCGGTTCATCGCTACCTGCCTGGCAGTCCTGCTGTTGGCATGGCTGCCGTTTCCGATTCTCGCCGATAACGAACTGCCGGCACTTGGCGACGCTGGCGCTGGCGTCATCTCGCCGGAGATGGAGCGCCGGCTCGGCACCGCCTGGCTGCGCGAACTGCGCGCCCGCACCAACCTTTACTACGATCCACTGGTAAGCGATTACGTCGAGCACCTGGCCTATCGCCTCGCCTCGCACAGCGATCTGTCTGAACCGCGACTGTCGCTGGTAATACTCAACAGCGCCGAAATCAACGCCTTCGCCGTGCCCGGTGGCATCATGGGCATCAACGCCGGCCTGCTGCTGGGTGCCGGCAACGAGGGTGAAGTCGCCTCGGTGATAGCGCACGAACTCGCACACCTTTCGCAGCGCCATTACGCACGCGGACTCGACAAGCAGCGCCGGCAGCAACCACTGACACTCACGGCAATTCTCGCCAGTATCCTCATCGCCGCCACCGTGGGCGGCGACGTCGGGACGGCAGCAATCCTCGGCACGCAGGCCGGTTTGCAGCAAAATCAACTCGCCTACAGCCGAGAATACGAGCGCGAAGCAGACCGGATCGGCATGCAAACACTCGTACGCGCCGGTTTCGATCCGGCAGCAATGCCGACATTTTTCGAAACGCTGCTGCGCACCGCCCCCGTCGATGCTGATCGCTATCCGGAATATCTGCGTACCCACCCGATCACCGAATCACGGATCAGCGATTCGCGTAACCGGACCCGCCAACTGCCAAAGCCAAGCGCCGCCAAAAACAATATGGACTTCCAACTTGCGCGCGTCCGCCTGCAAGTGGCGTTTGCCCGTGATGGCAACACCGCAGCGGCGACCTTTGCCGATGCGCTGGAGCAAGCACCGGCCGCCCGGCAGGCGCCGCTACGCTACGGCCTCGCTCTGGCGCTGCTGCGCGCCACCCGGTACGACGACGCCCTGACGACGCTAGCGCCGTTGCGCAGCGAAGCGCCGGAACGGATCGCATACCTCGTTGCCGAGGGTGAAATCCTGCTCGCCGCTGATCGCACCCAGGAGGCCGAGAACCTGTTGACTGCCGGGCTTGCACTGGCACCCGACAACTATCCACTGGCCATGACCGCTGCGCAGGCGCAAATCCGCGAGCAACATGCCGCCAAGGCTGTGGCGCTGCTGGAACGCCAAGCGCTATTGCGCCGCGATAACCCGCAGGTCTGGCAATTACTGGCGCGAGCACGCGGCGATACCGGCGACGTCGTCGGTGTACATGCCGCCCGCGCCGAATACCTGTTCCTCATCAATCAGGCAGACCAGGCAGAGGAACAACTGGAATTCGGCATCCGCAAGGCCGGCAATGATTTCGCCCATGCCGCGCCCTTGCACAACCGCCTGCGCGAGATAAAAGAAACCCGCCACGACTTCAAGCCCTGAACCCACTGTACCGGCCGTCACTGAAGTTAGCCTGCCGCAGCAGGAACCGGACGAGACCCGCATCAAGCTGAGCACTATTTGCTATCGCGCGTTTCGCTGACCCTCGCGCAGAATCGGTGCGCCGGGTTAACGGTCTCGCGCAGCATGTTCCCGACCGAAAGCCAGCATGCGTTGCAGCGGCACCGCCGCTTTCGCACCAAGCGAAGGTTCCACATGAATTTCGTTCTGCGCAGCATAGGTGCTGTCTTCCAGTACCCGGCACAGCGCCTCCAGCCCGTTCATCGCCATCCACGGACAATGTGCGCAGGAGCGGCAGGTGGCGCCAGTGCCCGCCGTCGGCGCCTCGATGAATTCCTGCTGCGGACATAACTGCTGCATCTTGTAAAAGATGCCCTTGTCGGTGGCAACGATGAAACGTTGGTTGGGCAGGCTCTGCGCAGCACGAATCAACTGCGACGTGGAGCCGACAACATCGGCAAGCGCGATCACCGCCGCTGGCGATTCCGGGTGCACGAGTACTGCCGCATCCGGGTAGACAGCTTTCAGGTCCTCAAGCTGCCGGGCCTTGAATTCCTCGTGGACAATGCAGGCGGCGTCCCAGATCAGCATGTCGGCGCCGGTTTGTTTCTGCACGTAATCGCCCAGGTGTTTGTCCGGTGCCCAGATGATTTTCTCGCCGCGCTCGTCAAGGTGCGCAACGAGACTGACAGCAATCGATGAGGTGACAACCCAGTCGGCGCGCGCCTTCACCGCCGCCGAGGTGTTGGCGTAAACAACGACAGTGCGATCCGGGTGGCGATCGCAGAATTCGCTGAAGCGATCAATCGGACAGCCCAGATCGAGCGAGCAGGTCGCTTCCAGGGTTGGCATCAACACGCGTTTGTCCGGCGCCAGGATTTTTGCCGTCTCGCCCATGAATTTGACCCCGGCCACAACCAGCGTTTTCGCTGGATGCTCGTGACCGAAACGCGCCATTTCCAGCGAATCCGAGACGCAACCGCCCGTGGCCTCGGCCAGCGCCTGCACCTCGTGGTCGGTGTAGTAATGCGCAACCAGCACGGCATCCTGGGCCTTGAGTTGCGCCTTGATACGCCGGACAAAGTCGTCGCGCTGCGCCAACGTCAACGCAGGCGGATCGTTCTCGTGCGCCAGGTGATCACGAACGAAATCAATGGTGCTGGACATGCATCACTCGGGACAATTTCCGAACAGCTCGGGGCTGCAAAGAATAACAGGCCCGCAGGGCATCGACGCCGCCGTGATCACATCTACAGCCGGTGCGCGGCGATCAGGGTATCGGCCAGCGATCGCCCCGACAGCCAGGCGCCCTCGACGCGACCACCGTTGCACCAGTCGCCACAGATGCCCAACTGCAAGTGCTCATCAAAGTGATGGGCATCGAACACGGCGTGTCCGGTGCGCGCGTGGCGCCAGCGATATGCATGCAGCCACGCCGGTTCAGGCGCATGCACAGCCACAACGCCTGCAAACCAGCGCTGCAGATGCCTGGCCACGGCATCGGCGGGTGCTTCCAGGTGTTCTTCCGACCAGCCAGGCGCTGCCTGCAACACCCACGTCTCCGGCAGCAACGGCCGACCCGGCTTGCTGCTGTTGCGTGCCAGCCAGCTCACCGGCTGGCCGCGCCCGAAGGCGGCGTCAACGACAATGCCGGTAGGGCTGTCGTAGCCGATCGCTACAGTCCAGCACGGCTCCATCGGCACCGCGCGCACCGCTGCCACCAGTGTCGGCGACAGGCTCACGAAAAGCTCGGCCTGCGGCGCCGGTATGGCAACCACCAATGCGTGGAAATCTGTAAAGGAAAGATTGTTGCCCGCGTACAGCGTCCAGCCCGAATCGTGCCGGGCGACGGCGGTGATTTGCGTTTGCGTGCACAAAACAAGGTGCCGACCGAGCATCTGGTGGGAGATCGCCGCCATCGATGGCATGCCGACCCAGCGCGGTGTGTCGTCCGGTGATGCCAGGATTTTGCCTTGCGCATCAACCACGCTGAGCGAGATATCCCAGCGTGCAACGGCGCCGGCCTGCTGCCATGCCAGCACCTGCGCGATAAACCGCGGGTCGCGGGCGGTGAAGTACTGGGCGCCCAGATCGAAACCGGTACCGTGATCGCGACAGATCGCCAGCCGACCGCCGGTAGCATGGCATTGCTCAAAGACGTCGACGCGAAAACCGGCATCCGCAAGCCGCGACGCGCAGGCAAGGCCAGCAATCCCGGCGCCGATTACTGCAACGCGGATCATGCAGCAGTCCCACAATCGGTAGTCCCACAAGCGAACGAAGTTTTCATCGTAGCCCTGCGCGATAGCCCGGCACACGCACCTTTTGGAGGTTGGCGAAAAACGCTCAGGTCAGCAACATTTTCCCGCCGGCAACCACCAACACCAGCGCCAGCACCCGCTTGAGGGTTGCGCTGCCGAAGCGGCGGGCGCCATAACCGGCGCCGATCAGACCGCCAACAACGGCCGCAACTACCCACATCGGCAGGGCCTCAGGCAGTACCGGGTGCTTCGCCAGCACACCGGCGAGCCCGGCGAGCGAGTTGACAAGAATGAAGGCCGCCGCAATGCCGGAGACCTGCCGCGTTGCCGCCCAGCCAGCGAGAATGAGAAGCGGGCTGAGAAAAATGCCGCCGCCGACACCGGTAAGCCCGGAGAGAAAACCGATGCCGATGCCTGTAAACAGCAGCCAGCCGAGATCCGGTGCCTGCGCCGTGCGCTCCTGTGTCGCCGCCGCAAACGAACGCCATGCGGCATACAGGAGTACGACACCGACCATCGGCTTGTAGATGTGCCCCGGCAGGCTGATAAACCCGCCGAGGAATGCCGCCGGCACCGACGCTATTGCCAGCGGCCAGAATATTTTCCCGTCAAAACAGCCGGCACGATAAAAATGCCAGGTCGCAATCGACGCGACAAACACGTTGAGCACCAGTGCCGTCGGCTTCATCACCGCCGGATCGACACCGAACAACGCCATTGCGGCGATGTACCCCGATGCCCCCGCATGACCCACCGACGAATATAAAATCGCGGCCAGCAGAATCAGCGCAGCCAGCATCAGGTTGTCGGCGGGTTCCATGGACAATCCCCGGTCAAGCGTCCGGCTTGTCCTTGTGCACGGCATTCACCCGGCGTCCTTCCGCAAAGGCGTGCATCTGCTTCACGTCGAAAGTCTGATCCGTGCCCGGCACCGCGATGCCGCGCTGCACTGCGGGCCGGGCGCGGATCGCGTCGCGCCAGCGCTGCAGGTTCGGCAAGCCATCAACACTGACACCCGACCACCCGTGGATGCGCACCCAGGGCCAGGTTGCCATGTCGGCAATCGAGTAATCCCCGGCAAGGTATTCGCTCTCGCCAAGCCGCCGATCCAGCACTTCGTAGAGCCGCCGCGTCTCGTTCTGGTAACGGGCAATGGCGAGCGGGATTTTCTCGGGCATATACCGGTGCCAGACATTGGCCTGTCCCTGCATCGGGCCAATGCCGCCCATCTGGAACATCAGCCATTGCAGTACAAGCGAACGACCCTTGATGTCGACTGGCAGGAACCTGCCACTGTACTCGGCGAGATAAACGAGAATCGCGCCGGACTCAAACACGCAGAAATCATCTTCATCCTTGCCAGCGCGCGCCCGATCGACTATCGCGGGGATGCGTCCGTTCGGACTGATTTTCAGAAACCACGCCTGCTGCTGCTCCAACTGCATGAGTTTCAGCGCGCGAAAGGTGTAGGGAATTTCCATTTCCTCCAGCGCGATCGAAACCTTGTGGCCGTTCGGGGTATTGGCGGTAAAGAGTTCGATCATGGTCGATCCCTCTTTACGACGCCAACCAGCGCAGGCAATCGCTGTCTGCCAGTACTGCGTTCAGCGCCGTGTTGCCACTGACCAACGCGTACTTGCGACGTATTTCCGCCAGCGATTTCGCATGGTACTTCTGCGTTTCCTGGCTGAAATCGACGCCGTCAATTTTAACCGTGAAGGTCGGTGCGCCAGCCACGACTGCCTTTGCGTTGGCATCTGCCCAGGGCAGAAAACAAGTGCCGACTTCCTCACGCAGCAACCGGGCGATACCGCCCAGCACGGCAGCCATCGGTTCGATGTCGCCTTGCACCTTCGGGCTTTCCATGCGCTCCACGAAGTCGATGAGGTGCGGGGCATTCGCGCGCAACCATGCTCCCGGCGTCGGGTCGGAAAGCAGTTCCTTGAACTGGCCGTAGATCCCGAAATCACCCATTGTCGGCCGGCCACCAAACAGGTACGGCCGATGGGCAAGATGGCCATCCAGGATACGGGCGGTACGTTCGAACGAGCGCTCGATCAACGCAGCATTACCGGTGTTGCCGCGCCCGGAACCGACAAACGACAGACGCGGCACCATGCGTTGCTTCAACGACGGCGCCATCTGCTCGGCGGCACCGGCCGGCGAACCCGACGGTATCATTTCCTGGGCAATGCGCAGCGCCGCCGAGTCGGCATCCGGTTCGTAATACCAGCGGTAGTGGAACATGTGCTTGTTGCACCATTCGTCCGCGTATTCCTCGATCAGGGCCGAGAGAAAATCGAGCGCCTGATCAGCGATGCGCACCGGCATCCCGGGATTCTCCGCCTCGAGCCTGTCCATGATCGGCGTCGAATCCTGCATGCCGGTGCCATCCGGGTAAACCAGACAAGGAACCAGCGGCAACTTGGCGTACTTGCCGAATTCGCCCATCTGGTCCATCGAACGCACCACCCACCGGTGCGGTATTTTCTTGTACCGCAGATACGCACGCACCTTAACGGAATAGGGTGACATTTCGATGCCGAACAGACGGTACTCGCTCATGGTTTTCTCCTTGTCAAATGTTATGTACGCAACGCACCCAGAATCAGTTCAACCTGCGCATCCAATGCCGCCTGATCGCGTTCAACGCGCGCACTGAGCAGCAGACCCTGCAACGCAGTCAGCAGATAGCCCGCCGCCACATCAGCATCAAGATCGGTGCGCAATGTGCCTTGTGTCATGCCACGACGTAATGCGTCGACGAAGGCACTGCGCAGGCGCCGATTGCCATCGACCAGCACTGCCGTGACTGCCGGCAGGCGCGTGCCAAGCTCATTCCAGGTATTCGCCATCAGGCAGGCGCGCGACGCATCGCGCGTGCGATAGACGGAAGTGAAGAAACCGCGCAGACCGGCGAGTGCGTCGTCCTGTTGCAGGTAGCGACCGATACGCCCCACCACGATGCGCTCGATGTAATGGCTGAGCGTCGCCGTGAACAGGCCTTCCTTGCTGCCGTAGCGGTGATAGAGACTGCTCGCCGACAGGCCGGTGGCCTCCTCCAGCGCGCGCGTCGACACACCGCCATAACCGCCGCGCCAAAAGGTGGCCATCGCAGCGTCGAGCAGCTCAGATTCTTCGACCAGGCGGGGGCGGGCCATCACAGTGTCTCGGTATTGTAACGATCGCTACATTACTGGTCGCAGGCGCATTCGGCAAGCGCGCGGGCGCCTTGAGCACAAACAATGGAAGGGGTAACTGGCCGAAAAGACTTCTGACGGGCACTGCGCACAAGATTGCTGCGGCAAAAGTGAGTAAAAACAGGATAAGACAGGATGGTGCAGCGAGAAGTGGTGGGTCGTGATGGACTTGAACCATCGACCAACTGGTTAAAAGCCAGCTGCTCTACCGACTGAGCTAACGACCCCCGTAGGAGGCGCATATCATAGCGGCCGAATCCGCATTTGCAAGGCCGGCTGGCGCGTGGAAACCGCCTCGGCACGCAGCAACAACGTGCCTTGCAAAGCCCTCACACCCGGTAGCGGGTTGGATCGGCCACGCCGGCCACGGCAAAACCCTGCGCACGCAGCCGACAACTGTCGCAGCGCCTGCAGGCATAGCCTGCCGCATCGGCCTGATAGCACGACACGGTGAGTGCATAATCGACACCGAGTGCGGTGCCGCGACGGATGATGTCGGCCTTGCTCAACGCGATCAACGGTGCATGGACACGAAAACGTCGGCCCTCGACACCGGCTTTCGTCGCCAGATTCGCCAACTCCTCGAAGCGGGCGATGAACTCGGGCCGACAATCCGGATAGCCCGAGTAATCAACGGCATTCACACCGATGAAAATATCGGTAGCACCCAACACTTCGGCGAGACCGAGCGCGAAGGAAAGAAACACCGTGTTGCGTGCCGGCACATAGGTGACGGGAATACCTGTGGTGGGCGATTCCGGCACCGCAATTGCCGTGTCGGTGAGCGCCGAGCCGCCAAAACTGCCAAGGTCGATGCGCACGATGCGGTGATCGTGCACGCTCATGGCAGCGGCGAGCAGCCGCGACGCATCAAGCTCGGCGCGGTGCCGCTGACCGTAATCAAAAGCAAGTGCCACCGGCAAAAATCCTTCGGCTTGGGCAATGGCCAGGCAGGTAGCCGAATCGAGTCCACCCGACAGCAGAACCACGGCGCGACGCACAACGCTACCGGTGCTCATCGCGCGCGTTCCTCACCCCAGATGATCTTGTGCAACTGCAACTGCATGCGCACCCGCAGGCGATCGTCGAGTATCCATTGCGCAAGATCACGTGGCGCCAGCTGACCATGACTCGGTGACAACAACACCTCGCCGACGCGGTCCGTCAAGCCATATTCGTCGATCCTGAAGCGCGCCCAATCGTAATCCTGGCGATCACAGAGCACGAACTTCACCTGATCGGAACGCGTGAGGTGGGCGATATTCCCGTACAGGTTGCGATGCACCTCACCGGAACCCGGCGTCTTTATGTCCATCACCTTGACCACCCGCGCATCGACCGGCGACACATCGAGCGCACCGGAGGTTTCCAGCGATACCTCCCAACCACGATCACACAACTGGGCCAACAGCAGCAGGCAATTCTTCTGCGCCAGCGGCTCCCCACCCGTAACGCACACATAGGCTGGTCGGTACGACGCCACCTCCGCAACGACATCGGCAATGCTGCGCACCGTGCCGCCACTGAAGGCGTATTCCGTGTCGCAATAACCACAACGCAGCGGGCAGCCGGTCAGCCGCACGAACAC
>JBMOOP010000126.1:0-1028 GCA_049324495.1 Pseudomonadota bacterium | reverse complement strand
TTCCGGCGTCTTGCAGCCGGCCAGAACTTCATCAAGAATCCTTACTTCCATTGCCATGTAATTGCTCCTCGGCGGTACTGCCGCCATCATCTCAAAGGGCAGTTACACAGTTCAATTTACAGGCCCCATTCTCCGGATCAACTCGATCACCCGCCGGTTCAGTTCCTCCTTGGTTCGGTTGCGCAGCTTTCCCACCAGCGTGTGTCCGGTCACGCGCTCGACCAGCGTCACCACACAGGCCCGGCCATCGGCATCACCCATCACCGTGTCGCCTTCCCAGTGGCCGATCACCTGGCGAGTTTCTATCTCTGGCGGGCGTTCGTCGATCATGCGCTTTCCCTGCAAAATCCCGCGAGAATCACGGGTCCGGTAACGTTTGCGGCGCTTCTTCACGGCTTGTCGCAGGTGCGTGTGCAGCAGGCCGCCCCGGCGCATGTCGCGCCAGACGTGGCGGTAGATCGTCTCGTGGCTGATGGCGAAGCCAGCCTCGGCAGCCCACGTCCCGGAGACCTGTTCTGGGCTCAGGTCTTCGAGCAAAAGCGAATGAACAAACTGCCACTGCTCATCGCTGAACTTGCTGCCCTGGCGCGAGGTACGGCGTCGAAAGTTCGAGCGTTTGTTGGCCTTCAGTGGCCGGTAGCCGTGGTCGGCGGGTTTACGGTTGCGCTTTACCTCCCGGGAAATCGTGCTGCGGTGTCGTCCCATCCGTTGGGCAATCTGGCTTGAGTTAAGTCCTTCCTTGCGGAGGGTGGATATGACTATCCTGTCCTCCAGGGTGAGCTGGCGGTACGTCATGGCGTTTTCCCTTTTCTTCCAGGAGCAGAGAAGACGCCAGTATCCCAGATCACCCGCTTCATTCCGGGTGGCCTTGTTGCGGTTAGTTTATGAATGTGCGGCGCCCAACAATTCGTATATGGACTCCTCCCACAAGTAGCGACGACGCTGTTTCTTTCGTGACCTGACGGCGGGCTGCATTCGTATATTCGGCCTTTGGGTGGACCCGAAGGCCCTGGCCATCATGTAAATCG
>JBMOOP010000125.1:0-79618 GCA_049324495.1 Pseudomonadota bacterium | reverse complement strand
GGCCGGCGAGGTCACGCTGATACAGCGTCTCGCGATTTTGCGCATCGGTGATGCGCGAGACAAAACCGTCGGCGCCATAAGTGTAGGCGAGCGAGCGCAGATCGGTGCCGCTGCCCTGCGTTATTGTGGTGAGACGACCGCGAGTGTCGTAGTCGTAGTTCACGGCGTTGATGTCGGGCGCCTGGGTGAATACCGGACGGCCCTGGATGTCGGTGCGCAGCAGCGTGGTACGGTTTTGCGGCGAGGTGAAACTGTACTGCCGGTTCGAGGCCGTGTAGTCGGTGCGGAATGTTCGGCCGTTGACTGTCGTGCTCGTGGTTTCGCTGGTAAGACTCAACGGATTGTTTGCCTCAGCCAGTGCCACCGTGCGTGTGGTGGTCGTGGTGGACGTGAGGCCGCCCGGGGTTTTGGTCGTCGCACTCGTGATCAGCGGTGCCTGCATTTTCCAGCGCGGATCGGGACCTTCGATAGAGGTGGTGAGGGTGCCGTCCGGCGATGTATTTTGCGTGCTGCCGTCGGTTTTGCGCAGGCTGAGGCTGACCGTGCCGTCCGGCGCGGTGTTGGTGCGGCGCTCGTCACCGGTGGTCAACTCTTCGATGCGGTAACGCGTGGTGCGGCCTTCGGCGCTGGTCATGGCCACGCTGGAGTCCTTCGCCGTGCTGCTGCGCACAAGGCGCCAAAAACCGCCCGCCGCGTTCGCGTCGTGGGTGAGCAGGCCATCGGCGTCGTACTGCATCGTGGAGGCATTGCCGCGCGGGTTCTCGAAGCGGGTGAGCAAACCATCTGCCGTGTACGTCATGCGATGGATTTCGCCGGCCGGATTGCTCGCCGTAGCCAAAAATCCGTTCGCATCCAGCGCCAACACCGTGCGCTGCCCGTCCGGCGCGACGATTGCCGTCGGCGTGTTGCCGCTGCGTTCGATGCGCGTGATGTTGCCGTCACCGTCAGTGATTTGCGACAGCAGGCCGTTCGTGTAGCCGAAGGTGTAAAGGGTGGCGCCGGTTTTCGTATTCAGGGTTTGCAGGTGACGGCCGGTGGGATCGAAGTGGAAGAGTTCGGTACCGTCTTCGGACGACACTACCAAGTCGTTCATCGTCAACGACGGCAAGGCGGAGGACAGCTTCCGGATGCGGTTGTTGTAGGTGTCCGCAATGTAGAGACTGCCGTCAGCCGCCAAAGCGACACCAAAGGGGGCGTTGATCCGCGCCTGCGTGGCCGGGCCACCGTCACTGCTAAATCCATTAAGACCATTGCCGGCGACCGTACTGATGATGCCGTCCGAACCCACCCGACGGATGCGGTGATTGGCGGTATCCGCAATATAGAGACTGCCGTCGGCCGCTGCGGCAACGCCAAAGAGAGAGTTCATCCGCGCCTGCGTGGCCGGGCCTCCATCGCCGCTGAAACCGGCGCGACCATTACCGGCCACCGTGCGGATAGTACCCTCCGGGTCCACCCGACGAATGCGGTGATTATGGCGATCCACGATGTAGAGACTGCCGTCAACTGCTACGGCAATGCCATAGGGATAATACATCCGCGCCTGCGTGGCCGGGCCGCCGTCGCCGCCAAATCCCTGCGTGCCATTACCGGCGACCGTGCTGATGATGCCGTCTGGACTCACTCGGCGGACACGATGATTGTGGGTATCCCCGATATAGAGACTACCGTCAACCGCCACGGCAACACTGAAAGGGAGGTTCAATTCCGCCCGTGTAGCCGGACCACCGTCGCCGCCAAACCCCTGCGTGCCATTACCGGCGACCGTACTGATGATGCCGTCCGGGTCCACCCGACGAATACGCTGATTGCCCGTATCTGCGATGTAGAGGCTGCCGTCGGCCGCCACGGCAACACCATAAGGATTGCTCATTTGCGCCCACCTGGCCGGGCCGCCGTCGCCATTACCGTCGTCTCTGCTTAAACCGCCGGCGACCGTACTGATGATGCCGTCCGGACTCACTCGACGAATGCGGTGAAAGCTGGGATCCGCAATATAGAAGCTGCCGTCAGCCGCCACGGCAACACCGTAGGGAGCGGTCACCAATGCCTGCATGGCCGGGCCGCCGTCACCGCTACTACTCTCCCAGAAGGCACCGTTGCCGGCTACCGTATCAATCACCGCATCGACATACCGCACACTGCGCCGACTACCGTCGCCCAGACGCAAGACCTGCCCGTTGGGATCGTAGGTATGGTGTCGGCTCAGCGTCCAACCGC
This sequence comes from Pseudomonadota bacterium, assembly GCA_049324495.1. Lineage (GTDB taxonomy): Bacteria > Pseudomonadota > Gammaproteobacteria > Pseudomonadales > JADFDG01 > JADFDG01. Next base: position 77,398 of record JBMOOP010000125.1, on the reverse strand, counting down.
CCAATCCCTGGTCGCGCGCATCCCAACCGCCGAGGGCCGTCGTCGATTCTTGCCAGAAGATGATTTCTTCCCGGGCACGATTGCCACTCATGGGGGCGTCGCCAAAGGCGGCAAAGGCGATTCCAAATTCTGATGGCGTTGCGTATACCGCTGCGTAAACGTAACCGACGCGCGCGGTGACTGGCTGCCTGCCCTGCAGGCTCCGGCCATAGGCATCCTTGCCATCCCATTCAAAGCGATAGGTTTGATTAGGCTGTGCGGCAACACTTTGTTTGAATTCCCGGCCGGCGACAAAAATCTCCAGTTCGATGCGCTTGAGGCTGGCCGGGACACTGGTGTCGCTCAAGGGAATATCGAGCACATGGTTGCGCCCCGGCACGCGATCGCTGCGGTAATTGAGATTGAACGGCGTGCCGGTGACGGACAAACGCTCGCCCAATGTCTGATTTTGGCATTCGATGATGGAACCATCTTGTTCACAGGGATCGTCTTTCGGCACATCTGCCTTCGCTTCTGGCTGCTGCGGGGATGTGGCATCCAGCGGCGGTTTACGGGGCCAGTTGTAGTCCCAGGGTGTGAAATGCGTGACCGTCACGCGCCACAACGTTTGGCCGGGGGCGTAAAGATTGGCCAGTTGTGTTTGTTCGGCAGCGGTTACGCCCAGGGCGGTTAGTTGGGCGGCGTCATCGGCCATGCCATCGCCATTGGTGTCCAGCTGTGCCTGGTGGTTTTGAATGGCGAGAATCTTGATGACGCGGCCATTGTCAGAGGGCACCCACGCTGTTTTGTCGCGATCGTAGTAACCCACCGGCACGATGCCACCAACAGGGAAATTCAAAAAATTATCGACATAAACCGGCACCGGCTGATTGAAGGTGACGGTTTTCGCCCCGGCGGCGATGGCTTCATCCACACTCAATTCCACCGCATAGGTATAGCCACTGGTTGGCGGCAGCGGGCCGGGCATGGCTTTGGGCCCGTTCTCGCCTACGGTGTATTCGGTGGCGCGCACGCTGAGCGTGGCCAAAGTTTGCGTGCTGCCGTTGGGCAGCGTCATCGTTGCCGTGGTGCCGGCCGGGAACAAAATCGTGGCGGTGCGCGTGCCGTCGGCATCGGTGACCGGGTTGCCCTGCGCCACCTGCATTGCCGGCGCGTTGGCGGTGATGGTTGTCACCGCGCTGTCGAGCGGAATCAGCACCACATCATCGGCGTGGGCAAAATCCTGCCAGGGGGTGTGCACCTGCCGCTGTGCCGGCAAAAAACCGGTTTTGCTGTAATCGAGCGTGAGATAACCGCCGCCGTTCACCGCCAGGTCGAACAGGCCGTCGGCACGGCTTTGGGTTTGGCCGAATTCCGGGTGGCCGTGCACGCTGATGGTGACGCCGGAAAGCGGCACGCTGTTGTTGAGGGTGTCGCGGGCGAGCACCTTGCCGCGCAGCACCGCGGCGCGTTTGGGTTCGATGGTGTTGGGCGCCACGCCGGTCTGGATCGGGTTGCTGCCGGTATAAAGAAATGCGGTGGTGGTGGCGAGGATGCTCGCCACCGTGCGATCCACCGGCGGCGCCACGCGGGCCGGATCGGGCGGCAGGCCGCCGGGTATGGCTGCTTCGGTGGTTGCACTGCTGTTGCCGGCGGCATCGGTGACAGTGATGCGCAACATATCGCCGCCCTGCGCGGCCAGTTGCGCGCTGTATGTGCCGGCGGCGCCGGCCACCACCCTGGTGGCAACGCCAGTGCGCAGATTGGTGATGGTTACCGTGCTGCCGGCTTCGGCCGTGCCGCTGATGCCGAGTTGGCCCTCGACGATCTCGCCGAGTTCGGCGCTGGCAGCGGCCGGCGGCGTGCTGTCGAGCCTGAGCGTGAAGGTGTGTTCGGTGCGGTTGTTGCCGCTGTCGATGGCCACCAGCTGGTAGGTGTTGGCGCCTTCATTCAGGGTGAGGGTTTGGGTGAATTGCTGCGTTGGCGGCGGTGCGGAAAGCGGTGCGCCGTTGAGCGTGAGTTGCACCGGTTCGTTGACGAAACCGAGCAGCGTTTGGTCGCGCTGGTTGGTGAGCGTGCCATCGATCGGGCTGGTGAGGGTAATGATCGGCGGCAGATCGATGATGAAACTGCCGCTGAACGTTGCCGACGGGTGGTTGAAGGCATCGGTGGCGGTGCCGGCGATATCCATGGTGCCTTCCGGCAGAGTGCCGGGCGTGTAAACGGCGGTGTTGCTGCTGATCATCCAGGCGGAAAACGGAATGGCCGCGCCATCGAGCGTGACGTTCAGGGTGAACGCGGCGAGGTAATCGTCGCCGAGGTCACAGGGGCGGCTGTTGCAGGAAGCGCCGAGGGCAAGTTCGATTGGCGGCTGGGCGTGATCGATGCGGCTGCCGGGTGCCGGCGCGTGCAAAGCGGCCGTCGGCAGCAGCTGCGCGGGCATGACGCCGAAACGGGCGCGCCCGTTATCGTCGTCCTCATCTTCATTGCCCACCCTCAGCGCGCCCAGCAGCGCGCCGCTGCCGGCAACATGCGCGATCCTGCCACCGTTGGCGTGCAGCCACAGGGTTTGCGTTTGCGGTTCGAACACCAGGCCGCGCGGTTTTTTGAGATTGTGTACGGCCAGATTGACGCTGCGAATTGCAGCACCCTGCCGGTCGAAAGCCAACAGGGTATCGCCGGTGGCGAGCCAAAGTTCACCGGTAAAGGCATTCAGCGCCAGCGGGCTGGTGAATGGCGGTTGCGGCAGTGATTGCGTGTGCACGATGACAGGCGCAGCCAGGCTGGTGCCGGGGCTGGTATCGACACGCGCCAGGGTGCGCGGCGTGGCCAGCCAAAGTGCCTTGCCCAACACATCAACGGCAATGGATGCGGGTTTGTCGTTGCCGGCAAAACCCAACTCGGCAAAAGCATGACGGCTCAATATCTGTCCCGAGGGCGACAGGCTGAACAGTTCCTGTTGCGTCAACACCCACAGAATTTCGTCAAAACCCAACACCAGTTGCCGAATCACGTCCGGCAGGCGCGTGTGCACATCCGGGGTGCCCTGCGGGTTCAGGCGCAGCAGCGTTTTGCCGGCACCAACCCACAGGTTGCCGCCGTAGGGGTTCAACACCTGTTGGTAGGTTGCGTCGTCGTCATCGAGATAGGGCGCCAGCGTGGTGCTGCGCAACGGCTCGCCGCCGGCCGCAAACTGCAGCAGTTGCGCCTCTTGGGTCAACACCCACAGACTGTGATCGTAGGGATCAACCGCCAGCGCCCCGGCGCCATCCGGCAGCGCCAGACTGCGTGAGACGGTGTGGGTTTCGGGATCCAGTTGCCGAACGACATCGCTGCCGTCGCTCAGCCAAATCGGCGCTGGCCCGGCGGGGCCGGAGAACGAGGAGGAAGCGATCAGCCCGGCAACAATCAAGGAAAAAACGAGCACGGCGGGGCGAAGCAGGTGCATGGGACACTCCTTGTCGGGGGACGACGGCTCGGAGGACGAAACCAACCACGGTCGCATTCCGATCGACGCCAAAATTCTCACCCAAAAGCATGACACTACAAGGACAAAGGGTGTCGGGTGACGAACAGCAAGCAGGTTTGCCTTTAGCAGGGCTCAACGTCCCGTAAATGGCGGGCCACCGCTACCCAGGCGCCGCCCAGACCCAGCGAGGCGCCGGCCAACACCAGCACCACCGAGCCGGTGAAGCCCAGACCGGTGAGCGCGAAAGTCGATCCGTAGAGGTTGACCAGCGTCGCCACCGGCGCAGCGACCCACCACACCAGCGCCCCGACCAACGCCACCGCCGCCACCGCGCCAGCAAGCCCGAACCACAGGCCGGTATAGAGGAAAGGACGGCGGACGAAGGCATCGGTGGCACCCACCAACTTAACCACGAGGATTTCCTCACGGCGACCCTCGATCGCCAGCCGGATGGTGCTGACCACCACCAGCAACACCACCAACGCAAACGCCACGGCGAGCGCCTGCACCAGCCGCTCGCCGATGGCCAGCATGGCCGCGAGTTTCTGTAGCCAGGCGCTGTCGAGTTGCGCGATGTCCACCTGCGGTTCGCGCGCGAGCGCAGTGCGTAACGCTGCTGCCTCAGTGACCGTTTTTGGCAGCACGATGACAACGCCCGGCAACGGATTGCCATCGATCATCTTCAGTACTTCGACATAACCCGAATGCTCACGAAACTCGGCAAGCGCCGCGTCGCGCGTAATCACCTCGACCTGTGCCACATCGGCACGCCTGGCGATGCGAGCGGCCAACTGGCGCTGCGCGTTTTCGTCAACATCCAATTTCATGAACAGCGAAATCTGCGCCTGCGCCTCGATATGACCGGAAAGAGTACGCAGGTTATCGAGCACGACATAAAGCATGGCCGGCAAGCTGAGCGCGACCGCAATCACCAGCGCCGTCATCAATGCGGTGATCCAGTTGCCGAGCATGCGCTGCAACGCGGCGCGCGCGCTGGCTTGATGATGTTCCAGCGCAGCACCGAAGCGGTCGCGCCAGCCTAACTCGACCACCGATGCACCACCCCGACGATCAAGGGCCATCGGCATCACCTTCACCGTCAACCCACTGCGCTGCTTCGGCACCGACATCTTCCACCAGCTCGCCGGCGCGCAATGTCAGCAGGCGATGACGATAGCGCGCGATCAGGGCAAGATCGTGCGTAGCGATCAATACCGAGGTGCCGACCTGGGCGAATTCCTCGAAGATGTCCATGATTTCTACGGCGAGCGTCGAATCAAGGTTGCCAGTCGGCTCGTCGGCGAGCAGCACCGGCGGACGATTGACGACGGCGCGGGCAATACCGACCCGTTGCTGTTCGCCGCCGGACAACATCAGGGGTGTGAGTTTTTCCTTGCCGAGCAGGCCCACCTTGTCGAGAGCGGCACGCACACGCCGATCGATGTCGGGCTGACGGAATCCGGCTATCAGCAGCGGCAGCGCAACGTTGTCAAAAACACTGCGGTCGAACAGCAGATGATGGTTCTGGTGTACCATGCCGATCGAGCGCCGCAACACCGGAATCCGACTGCGGCCAGAGCGCGCGAGATTCATGCCATTGACAGTGACGGTGCCGGAAGAAGCCCGCTCCATCAGCAAAATGAGTTTTAGGATTGTCGATTTCCCCGCTCCGGAATGCCCGGTGAGAAAGGTCGTCTGCCCGGGCGGCAGCACAAAACTGACGGCCCTGAGCGCTTCGTGCCCGTTGTCGTAGCGCTTACCGACGCGGTCGAAAACAATCATCGCGCGTGCCCTGTTAATCAGCAGCGAACAGCGCTGCGACGAACTCCTTCGCGTTAAACACGCGCAAGTCGTCGATTTTTTCGCCAACGCCGACATAGCGAATGGGAATGCCGAATTTTTCGGCAAGCGCAAAGACAATGCCGCCCTTGGCGGTACCGTCGAGCTTGGTGACCACCAGACCGGTAAGGCCGACAGCCTCGCGGAACTCGCGCACCTGACTGATTGCGTTCTGGCCGGTACCGGCGTCGATCACCAACAGCACCTCGTGCGGTGCGCCGGCGTCCAGCTTGCCCATGACCCGCTTCACCTTGCGCAACTCTTCCATCAGGCCTGCCTTGTTTTGCAGACGACCCGCCGTATCAGCGATCAGCAGATCGGTGCGACGTGCCTGCGCCGCAGACAATGCATCGAAAATCACACTGGCCGAATCGGCTCCGGTATGTTGCGCGATCACCGGCACATTGTTGCGCTCGCCCCACACCTGCAACTGCTCGACCGCCGCCGCCCGAAAGGTATCGCCTGCCGCCAGCACCACGCTGCGCCCTTCGCCAAGCTGGCGCTTCGCCAGCTTGCCGATGGTCGTGGTTTTCCCCACGCCGTTCACGCCCACGACCAGTACCACGAACGGCTGTTTGTCGCGCGCAACGATCAGCGGCGCCTCGACACGCAGCAATAACTTGGTCAATTCATCCTGCAGCGCCGCATAGAGCGCATCGGCGTCGATCAATTCCTTGCGGCCAACCCGTCCGGTCAGGTTGTCGATGATGCGCCGTGTAGCATCAATGCCGACATCGGCCACCAGCAGTTGCGTCTCGATTTCCTCGAAAATCTCGTCGTCGATTTCCTTCTTGCCGACTAGCACATTGACGATGCCGGTGGCAAACGCCGTCCGCGTTTTTGCCAGCCCGGCCTTCATGCGTGCAAAAAAGCTGCCGCCATCTGCTCCGAAATCCTGCGGCTTGACGGCCGCAGCCGCCAGTTGCGCGCCGGTGATGGCCGGAACGCCGTGCGGCAAGGTCGGCGCATCGGGATCAAGGCCGCCCGGAAACAAGGACGTCCCGGGAATGTTGGCAGCAGCAGTATCGTCGGGGAATGTCATAGGCTCGTGACCGGCCGGGCAGCGACATGGGGAAATACCACGCTGCGCGCGGGCAATATCAGGCAAACTCGCGGGCCGCTATCGTATCATTGCCAGCCATGCGAATCACATTGCAACGCCTCATCCTCCTGCTTGCCTTTTCCCTGTCTGGCGCGACGACTTTCGCTGCGCCTTCTGCGGCGGCGTCGCAGGAAAAGACGCTTGCCAACGGCCTGCAGGTTATCGTGCAGGAAGATCACCGCGCACCGGTGGTGATGACGCAGGTCTGGTACCGCGTCGGTTCCACTTACGAACCACCCGGCCTGACCGGCATTTCGCATGTGCTCGAGCACATGATGTTCAAGGGCACCCGTGATGTCGGCCCGGGCGAGCTGGCCAAGCTGGTTGGCCGTTTCGGCGGCGAGCACAATGCCTTCACCACCGCTGACTACACCGGCTATTACCAGTATTACGACAAGTCCCGCATGGCACTGGCACTGGCACTGGAAGCCGACCGGATGCGCCAACTGGTGATCGACGACAACGAGTTCCGCAAGGAAATTGAGGTGGTGCGTGAAGAGCGGCGCATGCGCATCGAGGACAACCCGTCTTCGGCGGCGTGGGAAAAGATTCGCGCCGTCGCCTTTCTCGGCACGCCGCCGGGGCAGCCGGTAATCGGCTGGCCGAGCGATCTGGCCAATATCACCCCGGCAGCACTGCGCGACTGGTACGACGCCTGGTACGCCCCGAACAATGCGGTGCTGGTCATCGTCGGCGACATATCTGCCGACGACGCCTTCCGTCAGGCCGAGCAATATTTTGGGCCGCTGAAATCGCGCCACGTGCAGCCGGTATCGGTGCCACGCATTCCGGACAATCCTAGTCTGCGCGAACTCACCATCACAGTACCGGTGCGCGTACCCTCGCTGGCCATGACCTGGAACGTGCCCAGCCTGATGACTGCGAACACCACGAGCAACGATGCGTGGGCATTGTCGGTGCTCGCCGGCGTGCTCGACGGTGGCATGAGCGCGCGCTTTGAACGTGATCTGGTGCGCAACCGCAAGGTTGCCTCGGCCGCCAGTGCCGGCTACAACGCGCTCAACCGCGGTGATGGCCTGTTTCAGGTGCATGCAGTGCCTGGCAACGGCCACTCGCTCGACGCTCTGCAAAAATCCGTACGCGAAATCGTCGAGGCGCTGCGCGACAAACCACCCACGGAAGACGAGATGGCACGCGTCAAGGCACAGGTTGTCGCCGAACTCATATACCAGCAGGATTCGCTCTCCGGGCAGGCGCAATTGATCGGCGCGCTCGCCGCCACCGGTTACGACTGGCGTCTCAAGGACAGCTGGGCCGACAACATCATGAAGGTGACCGCCAATGATGTCATGCGCGTCGCGCGCACCTGGCTGGTAACAAACCGACTCACGGTAGCGCAGATCATGCCCTCGCAAAACGATGGCAAGGAGTGATGGCGATGCCCCGCTTTCTGAACCGCATCGCGCGTGACAACACCACCCTCCTCCTGCTCGCGGTGCTCATCATGCTGGGCGCATTCATTACCTGGCAGCTTGCTCGCCTGCCTGGCGACGAAAACTCGCGTACTGCCGTCTCCGCTGCCGCTGCGGGCGGCATCAGTGTTACCGATACCCTTGCCACCCTGGAAAAAACGCCCGTTTCACGCCCGCACCTTGCCTTGCTGCGCTGGCAAACGGCCAATGGCGCGCGCGTTTATTTTGTGCCGGCGCCGGAACTGCCGATGCTTGACGTGCGCGTGGTCTTCGATGGCGGCGCCGCGCGCGACGGCGGCCTTGCGGGCCTGGCGCGTTTCACCAGTGCCATGATCGGCGAAGGCACAACAACACGCAGTGTCGATGCCATCAACAACGGTTTCGAGAAAGTCGGCGCCCAGTTCAGTGCGTCTTCCTATCGCGACATGGCGGTAGTCGAACTGCGCACCCTGACCCGCGCCGAGCTGGCAACACCCGCGCTGGAGTTGTTCACCGACGCGCTCTCGCACCCGTCATTCCCGCGCGATGCGTTGGAGCGGATCCGCAATCAGATCCTGGTCGGTCTGGAGCGCGATGAAGAGGAACCGGCGACCATCGCCGCGCGCTCTTTCATGGCCGCGCTCTACCTTGCACACCCTTACGCAACACCACCGGAAGGAACCGTCGCCAGTGTGCGGGCCGTCCGCGTTGAAGATCTCAAGGCCTTCCACGGGCGCTATTACGTTGCCCGCAACGCTGTCATCGCGATAACCGGCGCCGTTGATCGTGCCCGTGCCGAGCAGATCGCCATGCAAATTTCAACTGCACTGGCGGCTGGCGAGCCGGCACCAAAGTTGCCGCCACCACCGGATTCAAAAGGCGGCCACTACCATGTCAAGTTTGATTCGCAGCAAACGCATGCTTTCATCGGCTTGCCGGCGTTGCAACGTGCCGATCCTGACGAGGCAGCGCTATCGATCGCCAACGAGATTCTCGGCGGCAACGGACTCAACTCCCTGCTGGCGGAAGAAATCCGCAACAAGCGCGGTCTTGCGTATTCTGTCGGCAGTTCCTTCCAGGGTATGCGCGCAGCCGGCCCGTTCGTCATCAATCTGCAGACGCGCAACGAAATGGCCGGTGCAGCACTTGGCGTGTCGCTCGACGCGCTGCGCCGTTTTATCAAAGACGGCCCGACGCAAGCGCAACTCGACGATGCGCGTCGACAGTTGGTCGGTGGCTACTCGCTGCGACTGGCCGGCAATCAGGCGATTGTCGGCACGCTCGGCATGATCGGTTTCTATAACTTGCCGGACGACTATCTCGAGCAACAGGTCGCCCGTATCGAACAAGTCAATCGCGAGGATGTTCGTCAGGCATTTGCCCGCCACGTGCCCGCCGACCGTCTGATCATCCTGACCCTTGGCCCGGAGAAACCGACGCCCAAAATCACGCCGGCGCAGCCCGGCGCGGCGCGGGCGGCGCCGACATCACAACCCTCCGCGCCAAATAAATCACCTTGAAACACGGCAGTCGCGCGGCATCGACACAAAACACAGTCCGTCTGATCGGTGGTCACTGGCGCGGGCGCAAGATTCATTTCCCCGACAGTGAAGGACTGCGGCCGACGCCATCGCGCGTGCGCGAAACACTGTTCAACTGGCTGATGCACGAGGTGCGCGATGCCCGCGTGCTCGATCTGTTTGCCGGCAGCGGAGCACTTGCCTTCGAAGCACTTTCGCGTGGCGCGCAGGAAGCCGTGCTGGTCGATCAGTCGGCAATCGTCTGCACACATCTGTTGCGCGAACTCGGCGCGCTGACCGGTGCCCGCGCTCAGATCGTCAAACGTGATGCCATGGAATTCGTCGCCACGCGCGCGACAGCGCCATTCGACATCGTCTTCCTCGATCCGCCGTTTCATCGTGGCCTGCTCGCACCGGCGAGTGCCGGCCTTGAGAAGCACGGCTTTCTGCGCCACGGCTCGGCGATCTACGTCGAGTCGGAAACGACGCCCGATCCCGCGGCAACTCCCGCCTCCTGGCGCCTGCACCGACAACAACAAGCCGGTCAGGTCTGCTACTCGCTGTTCATCCGGGAAATCACATAGCGTGCCGCAAACCTATTTTAGGTTATATCAATAATCCTAAATTGTTCTTTTCTGGCATATGCAAGCTCTATATCGTGCCGGCCACATCTTCCTTGGTTTGCCGATCCGGGCAGGCGGCTGCGCGTCATGGGTTTCGAACAGTTTGGTTTGACGATTGCCGGCCTGGTGGTTGGCTTCATGGTGGGCGCCACCGGTGTCGGTGGCGGCTCACTGATGACCCCGATCCTCATCCTGGGCTTCGGTGTGAAGCCCGCGCTCGCCGTCGGCACCGACCTGCTCTATGCCTGCGCCACCAAAAGCTTTGGCGTCTGGCTGCATCGCACCCGCGGCACGGTGAACTGGCGCATCGTCGGGCTGCTGGCGCTGGGCTCGCTGCCGGCCTGCCTGATCACGCTCTACGCGATGCAGCAGATGGGTGAGAGCGGCCTGAAATTCTCCTTAATCACGACAACGCTGGCGGTGATGATCATCATCACCGGCGGTTTTACCGTCTTCAAGGCGCTGATCAAAAAAGCGGCGGCGCACGAAGAAGAGCCGGTGATCCACTGGCTGCATGGCCGGGCGCGCGAACCCTTGGTGGTAGTGCTCGGTGCCCTGGTGGGCGTGACAGTGACGCTCTCCTCGGTCGGTGCGGGCGCGATCGTTGCAACGCTGCTGCTCCTGCTCTACCCCTTGCTGCCAACGGTGGCGATTGTCGGCACCGACATTGCCTACGCGATTCCACTCACGCTGGTGGCCGGCCTCGGCCATGCCGGCAGCGGCAACGTCGACTGGACGATGCTCGCCTTCATGCTGGCGGGTTCACTGCCAGGCATCTGGCTGGGCACCCGATTCGGTTTCAAGGTGCCGGAGAAAGTGTTGCGCACGACGCTGGGGAGCATGCTGGTGTTGATCGGCGTTGTGCTGCTGTTCAAGTAAAACGCAGCGCCAGGCAAACCCTGCTGTTGATCAGAATTATCGCGCCGCCTTCCGATAAAGCGGATCCTGCAGCTCCCCGACGCCAAGGCTTGCCGTACCCGCAAGATCGCGCAGCATCGCTTCGCGCTCGACAACAACCGCGCGCAGAATGGCCACCACTTCGTTGCGCGCCAGCGCGCCGACCTGCACTGTCACCTGCCGAAGCCGCCCGGCTTCAGCGGCAAGCCGCTGGTTTGCTGCCGGCAGTGCTGCCAGCGCCCCATGAAGCGTCGTGATTTCCACTGCCTCACGCGCGAGGGCATTGCGCAAGGCGTTGACTTGCCGGCCCAGCGCCACATCCTGTTCGTGGCGGGAGAGATAATGTGCGTGCAGCAGATCGTACTTTGCCTGCAGTTCCGCCCGCCTGGATTCCAGCGGGACAAGCGTTGCGCGCGCTTCGGCTTCCAGACGGGCAAGATCCTGCCGCAGCCGCTCCAGACGCGCCAACTGTTCGCGCGCACACCACGCCATATCTTGCGTTGCCAGCGCCGTGCTGCGGGCGGTGCGGAAAGCACTGCTCGCCAATGTTCGATAGAACAGCGCCACCATTGCGCTGTCGAGTACCGGCTCGCGTCCATTGTCGACCCATTGCGCGAACCAGTCATCCTGCCCGAGTTGTAATGCAAGCGTCCGCAATTTTTCTGCGGCGTCCTGCGCGAGCAACCGCGCATTGCCCAGTGCAGCGATTGCTGCCGGCCGGTCAGTTTCGCCGAGCGCACCAGCGCGCTGGATGAGCGCTGCGAGCGCCGCCGGCTCATCCGGCCAACGCTGCAGGACGCGCAGGTTCCACCGTACAGCCTCGGCGATATCGCCATCGATGGCATAGGTCTCCGCCATCAGCAATCCCGCATCCAGCGCCGCCTCGGTATCGGTCGGTATGCGCCGCAGAACATCGCGCGCATCAGTAATGCGCGTCTGCCCGAGCATCAATGCCGCCAGCGTAAGTTGCGCGCGCACCACGAGCGGATCGCGGCCGCCGGCGGCGGGCACGCGATCCAGCGCACGCGCCAGTTGCTGTGCCCGGTCATTTGTGGTGGTAGTGAGTGCGTCCATCAGGCGCTGCGACCACGCGGGTTCGGCAGCGGGTGCGGTTGTCGCGCCGGTGAACGAGGCCGCTGTCGGTGCACAGACATCCGCCGGAGCGGCTGCGATCAAATCCGGATTCGCAGCAGCGAATATAGACGCGTGCCAGCAGCAGACAGTAAACAGCAGGGTCTTGCGACGCACGATTCAGGCAACGAGTTGCCGCCGTGACTTGAGTAACTCGCGTTACTTGATCTTCGCTTCCTTGAACGGGACGTGCTTGCGGACAACGGGGTCGTACTTGTTGAACTCCATCTTGTCCGGCGTGTTTCGCTTGTTCTTGTCGGTGGTGTAGTAGTAGCCCGTACCCGCGGTGGAGACCAGCTTGATTTTTTCACGAATGCCCTTGGCCATGACTCAATTCTCCTCAGACTTTCTCGCCGCGGCCACGCAGGTCGGCAATGACCTGGTCGATGCCCAGCTTGTCGATGGTGCGCAGCCCGTGGTTGGACACGCGCAGGCGGACGAAACGGTTCTCGCTGGCGAGCCAGAAACGGTGGTAATGAAGGTTCGGCTCGAAACGACGCTTGGTTTTGATGTTCGAGTGCGAAACGCTGTTACCGACGATCGGCTTCTTGCCGGTAACCTGACAGACCTTGGACATGACAACTCTCCGGGTATTTCCGAGCTTTTCTCACCGGGTTGCGGCCACCAAAACAGCAGCTGTTCGCCGGGCCCGGACAAAGGGACGCGATTTATACCAGAAGCACCCCACCCGCACAATGGCGCGCCCTACAGCAGCCCCCGCTCGGCAAAGCTGACCGGTTCGCCATCCCCAACCACCAGGTGATCGAGCACCCGTACATCCACCAGCGCCAGCGCATCAATCAGGCGCCGGGTGATCTGGCGATCCGCCAGACTCGGCTCGGCAACGCCGCTCGGATGGTTGTGGGCAAAAATCACTGCTGCCGCATTGTGCGCAAGACACTCGGCCACGACTTCCCGGGGATAGACACTGGCCCCATCGATGGTCCCCCGGAACAGCTCGCGAAAGGCGATCAGCCGGTGCTGGCTGTCCAGGAACAGGCAGGCGAACACCTCGTGTCGCAGATGGCGCAACCGGGCAGTGACAAACCGGCGGGTCTGTGCCGGGTTGGCCAGCGCATCACCGCGGGCCACTGCCTGCTGCAAATAGCGGCGGCCTATTTCCAGCGCCGCCGCAAAGCGGGCGGCACGCGCCGGGCCGACGCCGTGCAGGGTCGCCAGTGAGCGAGCATCCCGCTCCAGCAGCGCGCGCAAGCCGCCGGTGGTCGACAACAGATCCTGCGCCAACAAAACTGCCGATCGTCCGGCGGTACCGGTACCCAGAAAGACGGCCACCAGCTCGGCATCGGAAAGTGCTTCGGGGCCGGCATCGAGCAGCTGCTCCCGCGGACCGGGGAGCGGCGACTTCACCGCCGATACTTTTCTCCCTGCCGGCACGGGCACCGCCAACGCGGCAGACAATTCCATCAACATAGCGGACATCCTGAGTCTCCCGAGCCCTTTCCGGGTTGGCAGGCATTTACCAACCCCCCCCTACGCAATGCCACACCTGCGGTGCTATCTTGCGCCTCTTTGCGTTGCTGTTTTCCCAGTGCCCCGCCGCCCGGCGCGGCGTTTTCACAGGTCACTCCCCCGATGCAGCAACTCGCGCTCGCCAACAAGCGGATCGTGCTTGGTGTCACCGGCGGCATCGCTGCGTACAAGAGCGCCGAGCTGGTGCGCCAATTGATCGCCGCCGGTGCCGATGTCCGCGTGGTCATGACCGCCGGCAGCCGCGAGTTCATCACGCCTCTCACTCTGCAGGCGCTGTCCGGCAATCCGGTGCATACCGACTTGCTCGATCCCGCCGCCGAGGCGGCCATGGGCCACATCGAACTCGCCCGCTGGGCCGACCTCGTACTCGTTGCACCCGCAACCGCCGACTTCCTCGCCCGTCTTGCCGGCGGGCAGGCCGGCGACCTGCTGACCACACTCTGCCTGGCAACACCGGCACCGATAGCCGCCGCCCCGGCCATGAACCAGGGCATGTACCGCGATGCGGCAACGCAGGCCAATCTGCAAACCCTGCGCACCCGCGGCGTACATCTGTTCGGACCCGCCGAGGGTGCGCAGGCCTGCGGCGACGTCGGCCCGGGCCGCATGCTTGAACCGGCCGACATTGCAGCAGCAGCGGCAAAGCTGTTCCAGAGCGGATTGCTCGCCGGCGTGCGCGTCCTTGTCACCGCCGGGCCGACGCGCGAAGCCATCGATCCCGTGCGCTATATCAGCAACCACAGTTCCGGAAAGATGGGTTTTGCGCTCGCTGCAGCCTGCGTGGAAGCCGGTGCGATCGTCACGTTGGTGAGCGGGCCGGTACACCTCGCCACACCCGAGCGGGTGTCACGTATCGATGTCAGCAGTGCACAACACATGTTCGACGCGGTGATGGCGCGCGTCTGTGATTGCGACATTTTTATCGGCACGGCAGCAGTGGCGGACTACACGCCGGTAGAATGCGCAGCGCAAAAGATCAAGAAAACCGATGACGACGAACTCATAATCCGCCTGAGAAAAAATCCCGACATCATCGGCAGCGTCGCTGCCCGACAGAACAAACCTTTCACCGTCGGTTTTGCTGCCGAGACCAACAACGTCATCAGCTATGGTCGCGACAAGCTTGTTCGCAAACAACTCGACATGATCGTCACCAACGACGTCAGCGACGCAAGCATCGGCTTCAACAGCGACCAGAACGCGGTTACCGTCATCTGGCACGATGACGACCGCACGCTACCGGTCGCCGGCAAATCAACCATTGCCCGCCAACTGGTCGCGCTGATCGCGAAGAAATTCAGCTGATCCGTCTTCCGTGGCCGACAGCGCAACAACAAGAGCAGCAACAAGAACAGGACGCACCGCGTGAACAAGCAGTTGCAGGTAAAAATACTGAATCCCCGCATCGGCCGGGAAATTCCCCTGCCGGCGCACGCCACCGAAGGCTCCGCCGGCATGGATCTGCGTGCCTGTCTTGAACATCCCGTGACGCTGCAACCCGGCGCGACCCACCTGGTTGCCACCGGCATCGCGATCCACCTGGACGACCCGGGCCTCGCGGCGATGATCCTGCCGCGCTCCGGGCTTGGCCACAAGCACGGGCTGGTGCTCGGCAATCTCGTCGGCCTGATCGACTCGGACTACCAGGGTGAACTGATGGTCTCCTGCTGGAACCGCAGTGGCGTGGCCTACACGATCAGCCCGGGCGAGCGGATTGCACAATTAGTGGTCATCCCGGTGGTGCAGGCGAAATTTGTCGTGGTGGACGAGTTCACACCAACAACGCGCGGCCGGGGCGGCTTCGGCCACACCGGCCACGGCTGATGCCAACAAAGACAACAGCAAGGACAGGAACGGCGTCATGGTGAAGAAAGCAAAATCAGACGAAACCCCGGCAATCGCGCCCGAAGCTCCCAAGCCGGACAAGAATGGCGGCGCGGGGCGCGGCAAATCCAGCGGACTGCTGCTGTTCACCCTGATTGCCATGGTCTGCACCGCAGCGGCCATTCTGCTGGGTTCCTGGGTGATAAAGGCACAAGTGCTTGATGTTGCCGTGCGCGCGCAGGGCGACCGCCTCGCCAATGCACATGCCCGCCAGTTCGCCGGCTTCTACAACCAGATATTCAGCCAGTCATCGCAACAACTATCCGGGATAATTACTGCCGGAAATCTTGCTGATCTGCTGGTCAGTGGCGATGAAGCACGCATCCGTGATCTCAGCACAACAATCGCAGCATCACTGGCAAACCATTCGAAAGTATTCCTGCTTCCCAACAGCGCACCCGTCGCAAATATTCCGCTGGGCTTCGCTGCCCAGGAAATGGTGGAACGTGCCAGGCGGGGTGAGCCAACAAGCGCGGAGATCATACCTCTCAAAGAACAGCCCCTGCTGCTGCTCGCCTACAGCGTGCGCAATAATGCCAAGGATATTGTTGGCGTCATGCTGGTGGGTTTCGATCTCAAATCGATCAGCGCCAACCTCAAGGTCTTTGAGCCAACAGCTGGCCACATGACACTGCAGCAAAAATTCGCAGACTCGTCGGAATCAGTGCCAGTGATGGCCTACGGCGATGCGGCCTATGAAAAAAGCCTCTACACTGCAGTGCTGCCAACAACGCACCCGAACCTGACCGTCTCGTTTGCGCTTAATCCGCAACTTGTCGCCCCGCAAACCGACAGCATGTTCGGTATTGCAATAGGCGTCATGCTGGCGCTTGTGTTCCTGTCCATTGTCGTTACCCACCTGTTTTTGCGCCGATCGTTGCAACACAACGCATCCATGCTGCTGCATCTGGCCGAGAATCTCATCAAACGCACCCCGAGTCCGGCAGGCATCCATTTCAGCATCGACATATTCGAAGATGTCGCGGTGTCGCTGAACCGCACGGCACGCCTGCAGGCAGCGCCCGCAGATGGCCAACGTATTCCTGCTTCGGTCACAACCCGCCGGCCAAAGCGCGGCGACATCCTTGATGTTGATGTGTCAGCTGCGAACGCACCGCTGCTTGATACGGAAAACAACCCCGCCGCACAACCATGGGTAGTAGCCGAGGAAATTTTTCGCGCCTACGACATCCGTGGCGTAGTCGGCAAGTCACTGACCGACGACACCGTGCTCCTGTTGGGTCGGGCCATCGGTTCGGAAGCCATCGACAACAAACAGACAGCCATTTATGTCGGGCGCGATGGCCGGCTGTCCGGCCCGCACCTGCTCGAGTTGCTGATCGACGGCATCACCAGCACCGGCTGCAACGTGGTCAACCTCGGCATGGTGCCAACGCCAGTGGTCTATTTCGCCTGCGCGAACACTGCAATCAAGTCCGGCATCTGTCTGACCGGTAGCCACAACCCGCCGGACTACAACGGCCTGAAGATCGTCATCAACGGCGAGACCCTGGCCGAGCAACGCATCCAGGCGCTCAAGCAACGCATCAAGCGTCAGGATTTCCGCGCCGGCAAGGGCACTGCCGAGGCCCTCGACATCTCCGGGAAATACCTCGAGCGAATTCGCGACGACATCGTGCTGGCGCGGACGATGAATATCGTCGTCGACTGCGGCAATGGCGTCGCCGGCGCGCTGGCTCCGCAACTGCTGTCTTCGCTCGGCTGCAAAGTCATCCCGATTTTCTGCGACGTCGACGGGCATTTCCCGAATCACCACCCTGACCCAAGCAACCCGGACAACCTTGCTGATCTGATCGCCCGGGTTATTGCCGAAAAGGCAGATCTGGGCCTCGCGTTCGATGGCGATGGCGATCGCATTGGCGTTGTCACGCCGCAAGGTAAAGTGATCTGGCCGGACCGACTGATGATGCTTTACGCCAGGGACTTGTTGATGCGCAACCCAGGCGCCGACATCATTTTCGACGTCAAGTGCTCGCGCGATCTTGCCATGGTAATCAGCCAGCACGGCGGTCGTCCGATCATGTGGCGAACGGGTCATTCGCTGATCAAAGCCAAATTAAAGGAAACCGGCGCTGCACTTGCCGGCGAAATGAGTGGCCATATATTTTTCAACGACCGCTGGTTCGGCTTCGACGACGCGATCTATGCCGCCGCTCGCCTGCTGGAAATTCTGTCGCTTGAAGTTGCCGGTGCCGACGAGCTGTTTGCCCAGTTTCCATCCAGCGTATCAACACCGGAGCTGCACATCAGCGTCAATGAGGACAGCAAGTTCCGCATCGTCGATGCGTTGCAGAAACAAGGTGAATTCGGTGACGGCAGTATCAACACGATTGACGGCGTGCGGGTTGACTACCCGAATTCGTGGGGGCTGGTGCGGGCATCGAATACCACACCGATGCTCGTCGCCCGCTTCGAAGGCCGGACCAGCGAGGATCTGGGTACGGTCCGTGAAATATTCCGTGCGCAATTGCTAAAGGTAGAACCTTCGCTGCGCATTCCATTCTGAACTCAGCATGCCAGAACCGATGCATCCAATGCCATGAGTAAAACCACACAAACACCCGAAACCATCACCCGCGTTCTCGTCGAAGCGCTGCCTTACATACAGCGCTTCGCCGGCAAGACCTTCGTGGTCAAATACGGTGGCAACGCCATGGTAGATGCGGAACTTGAACGCAGTTTTGCGCGTGACATCGTGTTGCTGAAGGCTGTTGGCATCAACCCCGTCGTCGTGCATGGCGGCGGCCCGCAGATTTCCGATCTGCTCAAACGCATCGGCAAGGAATCACGCTTCGTCGAAGGCATGCGCGTCACCGACAGCGAGACCATGGATGTGGTCGAGATGGTACTCGGCGGGCAGGTGAACAAATCGATCGTCAATCTCATCAATCAGGCTGGCGGTCGCGCGGTCGGCCTCACCGGCAAGGACGGCGAGTTTATCCGTGCAAGAAAGCTGCTCATCACCCGGCAGAACGCCGATGCGCCGCAACACACTGTGCCGGAAATAATCGATCTCGGGCATGTCGGCGAAGTCGAGACCATCGATACCCGGGTGATCGACATGCTGGTGCACAGCGACTTTATTCCGGTGATTGCCCCGATAGGAGTCGGCGACGACGGCATTTCCTACAACATCAATGCCGACCTCGTCGCCGGCAAAATCGCTTCGGCACTGAAGGCCGAAAAGCTGCTGCTGTTGACCAATGTTGCCGGCATTCTCGACAAGCAAGGCAAGATACTCACCGGCCTGTCTCTCGGGCAGGTCAGCAGCCTCGTTGCCGACGGCACCATCTACGGCGGCATGTTGCCGAAAATTCAGGGAGCGCTCGACGCCGTCGCTGAGGGCGCAAAAAGCGCACACATCATTGACGGTCGCATCGCCCATGCGGTGTTGCTTGAAATTTTCACGGACCGTGGCATCGGCACGCTGATTACGGGTAATGGCTGAACAACCGCAAGACAACCCCAGCAACAAGGACGGTAGCGTCATGCGCGAGACAAAAATTTCCCGTCGTCAGCACATCCTGCAGTGTTTGGCGCAAATGCTGGAGCGCGAGCCGGGCGCGCGCATCACCACTGCGGCCCTGGCGCGCGACGTCGGCGTGTCGGAGGCGGCGCTTTATCGCCATTTCCCCAGCAAGGCAAAGATGTTCGAAGGGCTGATCGAATTCATCGAGGAAACGCTGTTCTCGCGCATCAACCGCATCGTCGCCGAGGAGCCGAAAGCAATCCTGCAGCTGGAGAAATCACTAGCCTTGTTGCTGGGCTTTTCCGAGCGCAACCCCGGCATTTCGCGCCTGCTCACCGGTGATGCACTCACCGGTGAGATCGAACGGCTGCACCAGCGCAGTAATCAGGTGCTGGAGAAATTCGAGATGCAGTTGCGGCAGATCGTGCGGGAAGCAGAAGCCCGCGAGGGCATGCGACCCTCCGCCACCGCTTCAGCCACCGCCAACCTGCTAATGGCGATTGCCGAGGGCCGCATTGCACAATTCGTGCGCAGCGGCTTCAAGCGCCTGCCAACCGAACAGTGGCCAGAACAATGGGCGCTGCTCGCGCCCCATTTGTTCTATCGCCCCTGATGCTCTATCGCCTCTGAGTAGTCATGCCCCCTTGCGCTCAGCGCGCAACGGCCGGTGCTGCTGAGGGCGCCGCTGGCGGACTGGCTACGGCTGATCCTGCCTTGTTGTCGGGATTTACCTTGTTCGGGTAGATCACCTTCAATCGTTCGATAATGGGTTCGAAATCGGCACGCATCTTGTCGCTGTCGGCCTGCAGCACTTTCACCTGTGCATTCTGCTCGTTTATTTGTCGGTTCAGGCGTTCGATGTTCTCGCGCATGGCAGGCGGCACCGCGGTACCCTGGCGCTCAAGGCGTGCGGCCTGCTCAAGCTCACCCTTGCGCTTGCTCACCAGTTGCGACAGCTGACTTTTGGCATATTCGATCTTCAGCGTAATCGCCTCGATCTGCCGGTCGCGCAGGCGCTCGGCATCCTGGGGCGCGCTGTAGAGCTTGCGCAATTCGCTGTCTTTGCGAATCATCTGCTCGCCATACTCGTGCTGTTCGCGCTGACGTTTGGCCTCTTCGGGGGTGATCACTGCCGCCGGCGCAACCGTTTCCAGAAGCTGGCCGCTGCGCGTGAGTATCTGGTAACCCTTCGCGGCATATTCCGGCGGAATGGAACTGTCCATGACCATCACGCCCTTGTCGTTCTTGTAGCGATAGAGTGCCCCGGCACTGCCTTTTTCCGCCGCAATAACGGCTGTGGTGACCAGGGCAAGAGCCAGGGATATCGCGATACTCAGCTGCTTGATGCACATGGCAAGACACTCATGAAAGTGGTGCTGGAAGAAAAACCGGTAGAACATGGCATAACGCTCAGCCACCAACACCGTACCTCAGACGATAGGCATCGATCCGCTCCAGATCAACCTGCCCGGACGGCTCCTCGCGCAGGAACTCGACCAGCTCGGCAAGCGACACAATGCTGTAGACCGCGAGGCCGAAGTCCCGTTCCACTTCCTGGATGGCTGACAAATCGCCTTTGCCCTTTTCCTGGCGGTCGAGAGCGACCAACACCCCTGCAGCCTGGGCGCCGGCCGCCTGCACAATTTGCATGACCTCGCGAATGGCGGTGCCGGCGGTGATCACATCATCGATGATCAGTACCCGCCCCTTGAGCGGCGCACCAACCAGCGTACCGCCTTCGCCATGGTCCTTGGCTTCCTTGCGATTGAAGCACCAGGGATAGTCACGCCCATGCTGATCGGCAAGCGCAACAGCGGTGGCCGATACCAACGGGATACCCTTGTAGGCAGGGCCAAAGAGCAGATCGAAATGCGCCCCCGAGGCAACTGCGGCTGCGGCATAAAAGCGCCCCAGGGCAGCGAGCGCACTGCCGGTGTTGAACAGGCCGGCATTGAAAAAATAAGGGCTCTGCCGACCGGATTTCAGCGTGAACTCGCCGAAGCGCAACACCTCGCGTTCGAGGCAGAACCGGATGAACTCGCGCTGATAGGGCTGCATGGTTATCTTTTGGGCAAAAGGGTCGGAGTGATTTATCGTGCGGGGGCTCCCCGGCAGCCAACAATAAATCACTCCGACATCTTTGCCCATGCGACCCCTTCTTTGATGCGCATAGTCACCCTCAACTGCAACGGCATCCGCGCCGCCGAGCGCAAAGGCTTCTTCGCCTGGCTTGAGCAAGCCGACGCCGACATCGTCTGCCTGCAGGAAACAAAAGCGCAGGTACACCAGCTCGCAGCGCACGTCCTGCGGCCTGCGGGCTACCACGGCTTTTTCTTCGATGCGCTCAAGCCCGGCTACAGCGGTACTGCGGTTTATGCCCGCGAAAAGCCCCGCGCAGTGCAGCGAGGCCTCGGCTTCCCCATCGCCGATACCGAGGGCCGCTATCTGCAGCTCGACTTCAAGGGCCTGTCCGTGGCGTCGCTGTACCTGCCGTCAGGCTCGTCGGGCGAGCTGGCGCAACAGCGCAAATTCGCCTTCATGGCGGCCTATGAACCCCACCTCGCCGCGCTACGCAAAAATCGGCGCGAATTCATTCTGTGTGGCGACTGGAACATCGCCCACCAACCGATCGACCTGAAGAACTGGCGCGCCAATCAGAAGAATTCCGGCTTCCTGCCGGAAGAGCGCGCGTGGCTCGATATGCTGTTCGCAGAACACCGGTTGGTCGATGCGTTTCGCGTGGTGGATGCTCGTGCCGACCAGTACACATGGTGGTCGAATCGTGGCCAAGCCTGGGCCAAAAATGTCGGCTGGCGCATTGACTACCAGATCACCACGCCAGGACTGCGCGATGCAGTGCAGGCGGCATCGATCTACAAGGACGAGCGCTTCAGCGATCACGCACCGCTGACGATCGATTACGACATTCCCGCCCTGTAAATCTCTCTGCTGCGGCACCTGCAGCGATTGCCTACCAGTTCAGCGTCTTCTTTTGTGCCTCGACCAACGACAGAATGCCTTGCTGGCCCAGCACCATCATCGCGTCCGCCTGCTCGCGCGTGAACGGCGCGCCCTCGGCCGTGCCCTGAATTTCGATAAAGCCACCCTGCTGCGACATGACGATGTTCATGTCCGTTTCGGCAGCGGAATCTTCCGGGTAATCGAGATCCAGCACCGGCACGCCTTTGTAGATGCCGACCGAAATGGCAGCGACAAGCTGCTGCAGAGGATCCTCCTTGATGAGCTTTTTCTGCAGCATCCAGGAAAGCGCATCGACTACCGCAACGCAGGCGCCGGTGATCGAGGCAGTGCGGGTGCCGCCATCTGCCTGAATCACATCGCAATCGATGGCGATGGTATTTTCACCCAACTTCTTCAAATTCACTGCCGCACGCAACGAACGGCCGATCAGCCGCTGAATTTCCAGCGTCCGGCCGCCTTGCTTGCCCCGGGCCGCTTCGCGGTCGGAGCGCGTGTGTGTCGCGCGCGGCAGCATGCCGTACTCGGCAGTAAGCCAACCCTGCCCCTTGCCCTTGAGGAATCGCGGCACGCCTTCGCTGACGGACGCCGTGCAGATCACTTTGGTCTCGCCGAACTCGATGAGCACGGAACCTTCGGCATGTCGGGTGTAGTGCCGCGTGATGCGCACATCGCGCAGCTGGTCTGGCTTACGGCCGGATGGACGCATGGGAAACCCTCGGGACAGTTGATTGATCAGGCGGACGGCAGGGCCGGGCATTCTAGTACAATCACCCGCCCTGCCCCGCCGCGTTACCGAGGAATTGCCGATGATCCGCAGCATGACCGCCTTCAGCCGCCGCGAAGAGCGCGCCGACGGCGCCACGCTGGCCTGGGAAATCCGCTCGGTCAACCACCGCTACCTTGAACCGTCACTGCGCCTGCCCGACGCACTGCGCGAGGTTGAGCCACCGGTTCGCGAGTTGCTGCGCAAGCGCCTGTCGCGCGGCAAGGTGGAGTGCATGCTGAAGCTCGGCGGTATCGAGCTGCAAACCGGGTCGACGGTAACCGTCAACGAGGCATTGCTCGCCGATCTGATGGGTGCCGTCAATCGCGTTGCACAACTGGCCAGGCAGCCCGTCGCCCTCGACCCGATCGAGGTGCTGCGCTGGCCCGGGGTTACCGCCGCGCCGGATATCGACAGCGAAGCCCTGGCAAGGCGTGCGCTGGCACTGTTCGAGCAGACACTCAACGATTTTGTCGCCGCGCGTGAGCGCGAAGGCGCCGAATTGGCAATGCTTGTCACCCAGCGGCTCGATGCGATTCTGCGCGAAGTTGAACGCGTGAAGGCGGTGCTGCCGCAAATCATCGAGGCCCAGCGCCAAAAACTGCGTGCGCGCGTCGAGGAGGCCGTCAGCTCACCCGATCGCGACCGCCTCGAACAGGAACTGGTGATGCTTGCCGGCCGCATGGATGTTGCCGAGGAAGTTGATCGCCTGGTAACGCATGTCAATGAAGTGCGGCGCTGCATCGTCGAAGGCGGTAGCGTCGGCCGCCGCCTGGATTTCCTGATGCAGGAACTCAACCGCGAGGCCAACACGCTCGGCTCGAAGTCAATAAGCATCGACACCACCCAGGCATCAATAGAAATCAAGGTACTGATCGAGCAGATGCGCGAACAGATCCAGAACATCGAATGATTGCCAAACCGTTTCGCGAACCACAGTTGCTGCGCATAACTGCACTGCGCATCCTTGCCATTGCGGTGGCATTGCTTTTCGGTACCACCAGCCATGCCGAGCGTTTCCTGCCGGCTGGCGCGTTTTCGTATGAAGACATCCACCTGGCCAACGGCCTGCGTATCGTTGTACAGCGCGTTCACACCGCACCGTACATTTCCGCACGGCTGGTTGTGAAGACCGGCACTGATCATTACCCCTGCAATGATCGCGAACTGCCGCACCTGGTTGAGCACCTGCTTTTTTCGGCAAACAGTGCGCTCGCCGAAAGCGAAATCGATGATCAGATCAATGCCTGGGGCGGCCAGATCAATGCGTTCACCTATGCCGAACAGACGGAAGTGGTGCTTGATGCGCACGCGCGCTTCCAGGTTCAGGCCATGCAATTGCTGGCGACGATGATCGGCAATTTCGATCCGCATCCAGCGGACGTGGTGCGCGAAGCCGATGTAGTCGAACGTGAATCCGGCGCTGATCACACGGCACTGCGCCTGTGGTGGACGCAACAACCCTTCGTGCAACTGGCCTCAACAAAATTTGAAGTGGCCGCCGGTATTGCCTGTGCATCAGGCCTCACGCCGATTCACCATCTTGCCGAAGCAGATATCCGGCAGGCCTTCGACACCTACTATGTGCCGGCTAACATGATCCTGGTGCTGGTCGGCGACCTCGACGAGGCTGGCCTCGCGGCCGCGAAACAGGCATTTGGCGCCCTGCCTGCGCGGCCAGCGCCGGTCGTCACACCACTGCTGATCAGCATGCCCGCAACCACTGACTTCACGTCCGGCTGGTTATCCGGCACCGCCAGCCTCGATGCGCCAACTGCAACCGGTATTGCGCCATTCCTCGACTGGGAAGGCTTCTATGCCCTGCAGCTTGTCGAGTCGTGGCTCAACAATCGCATGTTCCGCGAACTACGCAGCGAACGTGGCATTGCCTACACACCGAGCGCCAGCGTCGCCTATCACGGCACGGCAACGCTGGTAACGCTGGCGGCCGAGACCTCGCCGAAAGACACCGCCTACACTCGCGATTATCTGCGTGCCCTCGTCACCCGGATACAAACACAAGGGATACCCGAGGAGGATTTCCAGAATCTGCGTACCGCCGCATTGCTCGGCATGGCGCAGGAGTTCGAGCGTATCTCCGATCGCGCCAACTATCTTTCCGGCTCGGTGCGCGAAATCGAAAACGGTGGCCTGTTTGACATCGAGACCTTCTACGCACAGCTGAGCTATTCCCGTTTTTACGAATTGGTGCGACGCGACTGGCCGCCACATTTTGTTGTGCTCGATGCCTCACCACGCGTCAGCTGGTCAGCCTGGATCGGTCTGCTTGGCGGCAGCACGCTGCTGCTGATGCTGGGTGTCGGGTTGCTGGTGTGGCGGCGCCTGCGCGCATTGCGCCCCGGGTGAAGCGACGGCAGGCTTGTCGATTCACCCGCCGGGGGTGTTATAAATTCCGCCTTAACTTCGCGCAGGACGATCCCGTGAAAGGTTCCCTCTTCGTTGTTTCCGCTCCTTCCGGCGCGGGCAAGACCAGTCTGGTTCAAGCCCTGATCGGCAGCATCGACAACATCGGCGTCTCGGTATCGCACACCACGCGCGCGCAGCGGCCGGGCGAACAGCACGGCGTGAATTACCATTTCACGACGCGCGAGGCCTTCGGGCTGATGATCGAACACGGCGACTTCCTCGAGCAGGCCGAGGTCTTCGGCAACCTCTACGGCACCTCGAAGGTATGGGTCGAAAACACGCTGCAGGCCGGGCGTGATGTCATCCTTGAGATTGACTGGCAGGGAGCCCGGCAGGTGCGACGACTGATGCCCGACTCGGTCGGCATTTTCATCCTGCCGCCTTCCCGTCAGGCGCTGCGCGAGCGGCTGGTCGGACGCAGTACCGATGCCGCCGACGTGATCGAACGCCGGCTGGCACAGGCCACCGAGGACATGTCCCACTTCGTCGAATTCGACTACGTGATCATCAATGCCGTGTTCGACCAGGCACTGGCAGAGATCCAGGCCGTGGTGCGCGCCCAGCGCAGCCGGGTCAGCCGGCTGGCCGGCGCCAAGCTCAGCCTGATCGAGCGTCTGCTGAACGGGCATTGATCAATTCGCCCGTCCGGTTCTTGTCCAGGCGCCCGGCAGTCGGCTAGACTCACCGCCCCCTGCGCCACCCACCTTGTTGCGCTGCCCGTATTTTCGAGGTTCCCATGGCCCGCGTCACCATCGAAGACTGCCTCACCAATCTTGAGAACCGCTTCGAACTCGTGCTGGTCGCCTCCAAGCGCGCCCGTCAGCTTGCCACCGGCGGCAAGGAGCCCAAGATCCAGTGGGAAAACGACAAGGTGACCGTGGTCGCCCTGCGCGAGATTGCCGAAGGCCATATCGACCGCACCGTGCTTGACGAGCCGGATCGGGAAGAAGCGCCGCCATCCCTGGATTTCCTTGCCAATCCGCCGCCGCGCATCATCACCGCCATCGATTTCAATGACGACCGCGACTAAGCCCTGACGCCCGCCGGCAAATACCCCGCAACCCCGGCTTACCGCCGGGGTTTCTTTTTAGTCTGCGCTTCAACTCCCTCGCCTAACTCCTTTGTGCCATATGCATTTCCACCCCTCAACAGCGTGGACTTCCGGCACATTCGTCTTTAGATTCGACTAAACCTTGATCACGGAACCGTCGGCGCCCACCAGGCGCTGCGGGGGAACATTCCCTTGGCCACCATCGAGAGCCTCACCAAGCGCCTCGAAAGCTATCTCCCGGCGGAGCAGATTGCGCTCGTCCGCAAGGCCTACCGCTTTGCCCTTGATGCCCACGAGGGCCAGTTTCGCAAGGACGGCGACCCGTACATCACCCATCCGCTGGCGGTCGCCGGCATCCTCACCGACATGCACATGGACGCACAGAGCCTTGTTGCGGCATTGCTGCACGACGTGCTCGAAGACTGTGGCATCACCAAGGAAAGACTCGCCGAGGAATTCGGCCCTGACGTTGCCGATCTGGTTGATGGTGTTTCGAAAATCACCCTGATCGAATTCCCGACACGCGCCGAGCAGCAAGCGGAAAACCTGCGCAAGATGATCCTGGCGATGACCAAGGACATCCGCGTGATTCTGGTGAAGCTTGCCGACCGTTTGCACAACATGCGCACGCTGCATTCATTACCGCCACCAAAACGCCGCCGCATCGCCCAGGAAACTCTTGATATCTTCGGGCCGATTGCCAATCGGCTCGGCATGAACAACATCCGCGTTGAGTATGAAGACCTGGCCTTCGCAGCAATGTATCCGATGCGGGCGCAGCGAATCGGCCGCGCTGTAAAAGCCGTGCGCGGCAACCGTCGGGAAGTTGTTACCAAACTCAAGGAGTCGATGGAGACGCTGCTGCGCAACGAGGGTATGCCGGCCCGTATCATGGGCCGCGAAAAACACCTCTACAGCATCTACTGCAAGATGCGCGAGCAGAAAAAATCGTTCGACGAAATCATGGATTTCTACGGCTTTCGCGTCATTGTCGACAATGTGGATACCTGCTACCGCGTGCTTGGCGTTCTGCACAACTACTTCAAGCCCGTACCAGGACGCTTCAAGGATTACATCGCCATTCCCAAAGCGAACGGCTACCAGTCGTTGCACACCACGCTCAAAAGTCACGCCGGCGTTCCCGTCGAGGTGCAGATCCGCACCGAAGAAATGGAGAACATGGCCAACAATGGCATCGCCGCGCATTGGCTGTACAAATCCGAAGATACCGCCCGCGAGAGCGGGCCCCAGGCGCGCGCCAGACAATGGATGAAAGGCCTGCTCGATATCCAGAAGCAGGTCGGAAATTCGGTTGAGTTCATTGAAAACGTCAAGATCGATTTGTTCCCCGACGAGGTCTATATCTTCACGCCCAAGGGCGACATCATGGAGCTGCCGGCGGGCGCAACGCCGATCGATTTCGCCTACGCGGTGCACACTTCGGTGGGTAACTCCTGTGTCGCCGCACGCATTGATCATCGCATCGCGCCACTATCGACGGAACTGAAAAGCGGTCAAACGGTAGAAGTGATCACCGCGCCGGGCACTGTGCCCAGCGCGGCCTGGCTCAACTTCGTGGTTACCAGCAAGGCTCGCACTTATATCCGTAATTTTCTGAAAACGCAGCGCACCGGCGAATCGATCGCGCTCGGCCAGCGCCTGCTCGAACAGGCATTGGCAGAATACGGCGTAGCCCTGAGCGAGTTGCCAGCCGAGCGCGTGACAAACGAGCTTGCGCATTCGGGTTATGCGCAGCTCGACAATCTGCTTGAGGACATCGGCATGGGTAACCGTGCAGCACCGCTGGTGGCCCGCCAGCTCGCTGCTGTCGATGATCTTGGCGCCTTCAATGTATCGGGCAAGCCGCTGGCGATCCGCGGCACCGAGGGCATGGTCGTCACTTATGCCAAGTGCTGTTATCCGCTGCCGGGTGACGAAATCCTCGGCCATCTGTCTGCCGGCCGCGGCCTGGTCGTGCACCGTGATACCTGCCGCAATGTCGAAACAGAATTGCGTGACAACCCCGAACGCTGCCTGGCGCTGCGCTGGGAAAAAAAGGTGCAGGGCGATTTCCCGGTCGAACTGCGCGTGGAATTGTCGAACCGCCGTGGCGCACTCGCTACGCTCGCCACCGTCGTTGCCGAGAACGATTCAAATATCGAAGGCATCAACCTGATCGAGAAGGATCCGCAGATCGGCGTGGTCGCAATTCTGATCAGTGTTCATGACCGCGTGCATCTGGCCCGTATCATCAAGCGGCTGCGCCGTGTGCCTGGCGTCGGTAAAATATCGCGCGGCCGGGTCTGATTCAGGCCGATACCACCATACATTCGGCTGAGGCCGACAACAACATCAAGGAACATTCATGTCCCGCACCCCGATCCACACCGACACGGCACCGGCGGCCATCGGCACCTACTCGCAGGCAATCAAGGCCGGCAGCACCCTGTACCTGTCAGGGCAGATTCCACTTGATCCAAAAACGATGCAACTCGTTGAAGGCGACATCGATGCGCACATTACCCGGGTGTTCGAGAACCTGAAGGCTGTTGCGGAAGCAGGCGGCGGTTCACTCGCGCAGGTGGTGAAGCTGAACGTTTTCCTTACCGATCTTGGCAATTTTTCGCGCGTGAACGAAATCATGGCGCGTTATTTCCGGCAGCCGTACCCGGCGCGCGCGGCAATTGGCGTTGCCGCATTGCCAAAAGGTGCCCAGGTCGAGATGGATGCGGTGATCGTGCTGGATTGATCCATACCGGGAGTTACCGCTGGGCCAGTACGGCGGTGTATCCGCTGCGAAAATCCGGATAACCAAACTGGAAACCCAGCGCCCGGATGCGCGCATTACCGACGCGTTTGCCGCCGACCGACACGTTCGCCAATGGCGCTTTTTCAGCAAAGTCAATTTCGCTTTCGCGTCCCTGCAACCTTGCCGCGATAAATGCCAACACATCGATATTCAACGACGGTTCGTTGTCGACACCCGTATAAACGCGATCGAGCGTGATACCGGCGAGTGCGCGATTAACGAGAAACGCAATCAGCCGTGCCGCGTCATCGCGGTGGATGCGGTTGGTCCAGGCCGGTGCCGGCCACGCATCCTTCCCCGCGATGATCGCCTCGGCCTTGCGCACCAGCATGTGGCGTCCCGGGCCGTAGATACCCGCCAGGCGCAGCACCGTTGCCGCCGTACCGGTCGTCAGCAGCGATGATGAAAACAACTTTTCTTCCGCACGCAGCAGAATCTCGCCGTTCCAGGAATCCGGTCGTGCCGGCACGTCCTCGGTCAGCCACAGGTCGGCGCTTTCGGACCACACGCTGGTACTCGAGATGAACAACACCAGTTTTGGTCTGCCGCCGGCTTCGTGCACCGCGCGCAACGTGTGCTCGACGGCACCGATGTAGGTGGCTGCGTAATCCTCACGACTGCCTTCACGGGCATCGCCTTCGCGAGCATGGCGCTTTGGGCTCACGACGATCACCACCGCATCGGCCTGCGCGCGCAGTGCCGGTGGCAGTATGAACGGCGCGCGCAGATCGACGGCGTGATAGTCAATGCCGGGCAGCCTTGCTGTCGGCTCCGTACGTTTCAACGCCAACACGCGCAGACCGGCTTCGGCCAGTAACTGGCCGGCCGCGCTGCCGAGATCACCGAATCCCGCGAAAACCACCGTCGCCATCCCCAACCCCTCCTGCATTGACGCCGCCTTGATAGGCTACGAGTATCCTGCAACTTACTGGCTGCCAGCGTAGCCGGATCATCGTCAGAATACCGCCATGAACCTTGCCGAATTGCGCTACGCCGTTGCCCTCGCCCGCGAGCGCCATTTCGGCCGCGCCGCAGTGAGCTGCGCCGTCACCCAGCCAACACTGTCCGTAGCGGTGAAAAAGCTCGAGGATGAACTCGGCATCCAGCTGTTCGAGCGGCACCGCCACAACGTGCGCGTAACGCCAGCAGGTGAAGCCGTGATCGCCCAGGCCCAGCGCGTGCTTGAGGAAACGCAGAAACTCCGCCAACTGGCTGACCCGGACGTACAGCAGTTCGGCACCCCGCTGCGCATCGGTGCAATCCACACCATTGGCCCATATCTGTTCCCCGCGCTGGTCACCGCCGCGCGGCGCATCGCGCCACAATTGCCACTCGGGATCGAGGAAAATTTCACCCACGCTCTTGCGCAAAGACTCCGCGACGGCGAGGTAGATGCCATCCTCATTGCCCTGCCCTTCTCGGAACCCGGTGTTGTTGTCACGCCATTGTATGACGAGACGTTTGAGGTGCTGTTGCCGGCCAGCCATCCGCTCACAAAATACAAACGTATTGCGCTGGACGCACTCGACAATGAAGACGTGCTGATGCTGGGCGAAGGCCATTGCCTGCGCGATCAGGTGTTGAGTTTCTGCCCGCACATTCGTGGCGGGCAACACCGCACCGAGGTCGCATCGAGCTCATTGGAAACAATACGGCACATGGTGGCAGCGGGAATGGGCCTGTCGGTACTGCCACAAACTGCGTGCATATCGCCATTCTATGGCGAAGACGTGCTTGTCGCCCGGCCTTTTGAAAAGCCAGAACCCACGCGGCGCATCGCGCTGGCCTGGCGGGCAAGTTTCCCGCGTACCAAAGCCATCGACGTGCTTGTCACCGCGACCCGCGAAGCAGCAAAACGTCGCGGTACCCGCGAGATTCCCTTGTGACTGCGCGCGCTCACGACAACAACGATGTTTTGCAGGCACCGATTACCAGCATCAAGGGAGTTGGCCCGGCGCTTGCCGAACGATTAAAGACACTCGGGCTCGCTACCGGCGAAGATTTGTTGTTCCATCTGCCGATTCGCTATGAGGATCGCACCCGCGTTACACCCATCGGCGCGGTGCCGCCATTCACCACCGCGCAAGTGGAAGGCGAGGTGCTCGCTGCAGATGTTTTGTTCGGGCGTCGGCGCAGTCTGCTGGTGAAAATCGGTGATCGCACGGGTATCGTCGCACTGCGTTTTTATCATTTCAACGCGGCGCAAAAAGCGTCGTTCACACGCGGCATAAAAGTGCGCGCCTTTGGCGATGCGCGGCCCGGATCCAGCGGATTGGAATTTTATCACCCCGAATACCGCATTCTTGCGCCAGGTGTGGTGCCGCCGCTTGCCGATCGCCTCACGCCGGTTTACGGTATCACCGAAGGTGTCACGCAGCAACGCGTGAGAAGCCTGACCGAAGCCGCGTTGCTGCTGCTGAAAAACCACGCGCCGGCGGAACTCGTGCCGGCGGAGCTGCTGGCGCGCTTCAAGCTGCCGTCGTTGCGCGACGCGCTCGACTTCGTCCATCACCCACCCCCCGGAACGCGCACCGAAACGCTCACCGATGGCAGTCACCCGGCAATCCGTCGCCTCGCCCTGGAAGAGCTTGCCGCGCACCACCTGAGCCTGCTCGCGATACGCAATGAGATTCGTCGGCACAAGGCGCTGGCATTACCGCCAAACCCGCCGCTGGCACAGCGCCTGCTGGAATCACTGCCATATACGCTCACCCACGCCCAGCACCGCGTGCTTGCGGAAATCGCGCAGGATTTGTTGCAACCCGTACCGATGTTACGCCTGGTTCAGGGCGACGTTGGGGCGGGGAAAACCGCGGTTGCCGCGCTGGCCGCCGCGCAGGCGATCGCCGGCGGCGCCCAGGTTGCGCTGATGGCGCCTACGGAAATTCTTGCTGAACAGCATTACCGGAATTTTACCCACTGGTTTGAACCGCTCGGTGTCAAGGTTGGCTGGCTGACATCGCGGCTGAAGAAGAAAACGCGCGCTGCGACTGTTGCCGGGCTGGCCGATGGTTCCATTGCGCTCGCCATTGGCACACACGCGCTGTTTCAGGGTGACGTCAGATTCGCGAAACTCGGCCTGGTTATTGTCGATGAACAGCATCGTTTCGGCGTGCAGCAACGACTGGCACTGCAGGACAAAGGCGGAGGACTCGGCGTAGCGCACCAGTTGATCATGACCGCGACACCCATTCCGCGCACGCTGGCCATGAGCGTCTATGGCGACCTCGACACCTCGGTGATCGACGAGGTGCCGCCGGGCCGCACGCCGGTGCAGACAGTCGTGCTCGGCGAAGAGCGCCGGCCAGAAATTATTGAACGTATTCGCCGCGCTTGTGCCGAACGGAAACAGGCGTACTGGGTTTGCCCGCTGGTCGAGGATTCAGAAGAAATTGAAGCGCAGGCGGCCGAATCCACCTGTGCGGATTTGCAGGCTGCGCTGCCTGAATTGCGCATCGACCTTGTTCATGGGCGACTCAAAAGCACGCGCAAAGCTGCAACCATGGCGGCATTCAAGCTTGGCGAGATCGATTTGCTCGTTGCCACTACCGTTATTGAGGTAGGCGTTGATGTGCCGAACGCATCACTGATGGTGATCGAAAATGCCGAGCGCCTGGGGCTCTCGCAACTACACCAGTTGCGCGGTCGTGTCGGTCGCGGCGCGCAGCAAAGTTACTGTGTATTGAT
This sequence comes from Pseudomonadota bacterium, assembly GCA_049324495.1. Classification (GTDB taxonomy): domain Bacteria; phylum Pseudomonadota; class Gammaproteobacteria; order Pseudomonadales; family JADFDG01; genus JADFDG01. Next base: position 44,842 of record JBMOOP010000125.1, on the reverse strand, counting down.
GTACAAATCGCCACTGTCGCAACTGGGACGAGAACGTCTTGCGGTGATGCGTGAAACTACCGACGGTTTCCGCATCGCCGAAAAAGATCTCGAACTGCGCGGGCCTGGCGAAGTGCTTGGCACGCGGCAGACAGGCGAATTGACGCTGCGCGTTGCTGATCTGCTGCGTGATACGGCGCTGATGGATTTAAGCCGGGAACTGGCGCAGGAGCTGGAGCAGCGACACCCGCAAAAGGTGCCGCTGCTGATCAGGCGGTGGATCGGTGAGGCGGTACGCTACTCCCGGGTGTGATCCGGGATTGGCCCGGCGGGCGTAGCGAATTATTTCAGGTCGTAACGCAGGTTGATCCAGATACCATCGAACTCGGCATCACTGGCGACGCCGGCAGCGGCGGAAAGCTGCTTGTTCAGGTAGTAACGGGCGCCGGCAGACAGCCCCAGACCATCGTCAAACGGATCGACTTCGACAACGGTCAGCTTGCCTTCGAGCTGAAAATTGTCCTGAACCGCGTAGCGTATGCCGCCGGAAGCGGCAAAGCCGATGTCGTTGTCGTCGGCGTTGGACCCTGCCGGCGTATCCCAGGAGGTGTACAGCACCTCCAGCGTGCCGAAGAAATCGAGATCCGGGTTGATCGCAGTGTGAAACAAGCCGCCACCGCGCAACACCGTGACATCGAAGCCATTGCTGTCAATGGTACCGATCGCACCGAGCAGACCCAACTGCTCATTGAGGCCCATGGCACCACCCAGATAAAGGACATCCGCGTCGTCGTACTCCCCGAAGCTGCCTTCGAGATAGTCATAGGAAAAGTCGGCGGCAGCGGCGCCGGTGGATGCGGCCAGCAGCGCGGCCAGGGAAAGGATGCGGAACTTCTTCATGTAGTGCTCCTCGGTTTATTGCAACGAACGAGCCGCAGTCTAGCGCACATACACCCGCGAGCATCAGAACGCGTGGTGGAAATGTGGCGTGTATCACGCAACGGCTTTCTTCTTCTGCGGCCCGAGATACTTCGCAATCTGCATGAACAACATCAGCTTGCCGTAATCGCCCTCGATCTTCACCTTCTGTTCCTGCATTCCCTTCATCATCACGCTCTGGTCCTTGCCGGCAGCCATCAGGGTGTTGAGCGCATAGTGGCCATCGAGAAAAGACAGCGTGATCGAGGGGTTGTCGATGACGCCCGACAGCGGCTCGACCTTGCCATCAGCGAAGCGGAAGGCGCGCGCGGCCTTGCCGTCGAAGGTGCGGAACTGCATTGTGAAATTCTGACCCTTGAGCTTCTCGACGAAGCGCTCGTTATGGTTGCCCAACCAACGCAGACGCAGGCCAAGAATCCACAGGATGACGCTGAACAAAAAGTTGTAGAACATGAGTGCAGGCTCCCGAAACAAAAGACGCCCTCGTCTTGGGGGCGTCTGAACGATAGCAGGATCGGCAACTCAGAACAGCACAGGCATCGTCTTCGCCAGCGCGTTCTTTTCGTTTACCGCCTCACCGGTCAGGGCAAAACCCAGCGGCTTTCCATCTTCGCCAACAAACAGCGCCCTGACGTTCTGGCCGTTGACCTCCACCTGCCAGGCACCCTTGCTGCCCAGTGGCGCCGGGCAGACCACCACCGGGCAGGCCGGGGTCTTCACCGTCACCGGCATCACCCCGTAGCTCACCGGGGTCGGCGTGCCGGCGAGGGTCTTCGCCAGGGCGCGCGCGGCAGCCATCAGCGGCAGCACATAGGGCAACACATACCCGTTCACTTCCGCGCAGTCGCCGAAAGCAAATACATGTGGCGCACTGGTGCGTAATTCACGATCAGTCACGATACCGCGATTGACGGTGATGCCCGCTTCTTTTGCCAGCGCGATACGTGGCCGCAGGCCGACGGCGGAAATCACCAATTCGGCATCAATCGTCGTGCCGTTGGTGAGCGTGCAGCGATAGCCGCCATCGACACTGTTCACCGCCTGCACCGCCGGACCGAAATGAAACTTGACGCCGAGGGACTCCAGACCGCGCGCAACTGCAGCGCTTGCTTCCGGCGGCAGGAGCGCCGGCAGGCACCGGCCGGCTGGATCAACCACCTCTACCTGAAAGCCGCCATTGGACAGATCGTTTGCAAACTCACTGCCGATCAGGCCGGCACCGATGACCAGAATCTTCTTCTTGCCGACGGCCTGTTCCCGAAATGCACCGTAATCCATCAGGTCGTTGATCGACAGCACGGCAGCGGCGGCATCGCCTTCAATCGGCACGCGGAAGGTATCGGCACCGAGCGCGAAGACCAAATCGCCATAAGCAATCGATTCGCCGTCGTCGAGCTCGACGCGCTTGCCGGCGATATCGATCTTCGCCACACGAACATGCGTGCGCACTGTCGCCCGCAATTGCGCGGCCATTTCGCTTGCGCTGTTCATCGCCAGTTCGTCGGCCGACTTCTGTTTGGTGAAGCCGGTGCTGAGCATCGGCTTGGAATAATTGCGGCCGTCGTCACTGGTGAGCAGCGCCACCGGCCGCTCCGCATCCAGCCTGCGGAATTCCTTCGCGAGATTGTAGCCCGCAAGGCCGGTGCCGATGATGACGAGGGTATTCACTACACCTGCACCATTTCAAAATCGTCCTTGCCCACGCCGCAGTCGGGACATACCCAATCTGCCGGGATGTCTTCCCACTTCGTACCCGGCGCGATGCCCTCTTCCGGCAGGCCCTTCACTTCGTCGTAGATGAAACCGCAGACGACACACTCCCACTTGCGCATGGTTATCACCCCTATCAATGAATCCGTCTGGATCGATTCAGTTTTCAGTTGGTTATTTCAGCTATTTCTGGACGCCTGCGAAACCCCGAGGGCCGGCATCCTGCCAATGGAGACGTTTCGAAAGCCGTGAAGGCTACGCAGCCGGCCCGCCGGGGTCAATTCACGCGGAGCCCCCGGCAGACTCCGCAGAAGCACGTCAACGCGTTCCGTGCTCTGCCTGGTGCCCGGCCAGCACCTGCCGATAGTTGCGTGCGTGACGTTCCTCGACCCGGGCCAGGGCCGCAAAGCGCTTTGCGGCCCTGGCGAGGGTGTCGCGGAACAGTCGGGCATGCTCCTCGGACTCACCGATCTGGTCGGCAAATTCCCTGCGGGCCGCCTCGTGCTGCTCACGGATCGCGGTGTCACGGAACGACGGGTACATCTCGGTGTACTCGTAGGTCTCGCCCTCAATCGCCAGCTGCAGGACCTTCTGCGTATCGAGCGTCGCTGGCGGGTACAGCAGTTCGGCATGGCCGAGCGCGTGCTGGACTTCCTGGGCGGCGGTTTCCTCGAATACCTGCGCGGTTTCTGCGTCACCATGATCGCGGGCAATGCGGGCGAAGTGCAGGTACTTGATGTGCGCCATCGACTCGCCGGCAAAAGCGGACTCAAGGTTGGCGAGTGTTACAATCGCATCGTTTTTCATCGTTCATCTCCTCGTCTCGTGTGCGGCTCGCTTCGTCAGCGATAAGGCAGTCTGCCGACCGTCGAACGATTGAGAAAATGAATTATTCATATACTTTTAATAGTTATTTTCAATCGATATGCGCCATCCCCCTGTTCGCGTCGGTGCGGGCCGGCCTGAGGCCGGCTGGCGCTTCCGCGCCCGGCGCCCGGACCGCACGATGATGAACTGGATCGCCGATCCGGGCTCACTGACCGCCCGCCTGGTCGCGCTCGCAGCTGGCACTTTTCGGGTTCGTGTCACCCGGCTCGCCTGGGCCCGCCCGAGGTTAGCCGAGCGGCGCGCGCTGGCGCTGCCGGGCGGTGAGTGGGCGCTTATTCGTGAAGTCGTGCTCGAAGGCCAGGGTGAGCCTTGGGTCATCGCCCGCTCGGTGATTCCGCGCGTAACGCTGACGGGCCGCAACCGGCAACTGCGCGCACTCGGCAATCGCCCGCTCGGCGCCTTCCTGTTCCGTGACCCAACGCTGCGGCGAACCGAAGTGAAGGTCGTCCAGCTTGCTCTGCCAAGGGCTGCATCGTCGGCGAGCGCTCACATTGCCTGGGGTCGTTGCTCGATCTTTCTGCTGCGCGGCCACCCCCTGCTGGTCGCCGAATACTTCCTGCCGGCATTGCTGGCACCCCGTTCGGCCGGGGTACCGACGTGACCCTCGCCGGGCTGCGCGCCCGCCTCCCCGTCTACGCGCAACTGCTGCGCCTGGACCGGCCGATCGGCATCTTCCTGCTGCTGTGGCCAACCTGGTGGGCGCTGTGGATCGCAGGCAACGGGCACCCGTCGCTCACCAACGTGCTGGTCTTCACTGCGGGCGTGGTGTTGATGCGCTCGGCCGGCTGCGCAATCAACGATTATGCCGACCGCGACTTCGACAAACAGGTGTGGCGCACCAAGGACCGCCCGCTTGCGACCGGCCGCATCGCCCCGAAGGAGGCGTTGGCGCTGTTCGCCGGCATCGCCCTGCTCGCTTTCCTGCTCACCTTGTTCCTCAATCTCTACACCATCCTCATGTCGATCGGCGGCCTGCTGCTCGCTGCCATCTACCCCTTTATGAAGCGCTACACATACCTGCCCCAGGTGGCACTGGGTGCCGCCTTCAGCTGGGCGATCCCGATGGCCTTTGCCGCCGAGCAGGAGGCCCTGCCGCCGCTGGCCTGGCTACTGTTCTTTGCCAACCTCAGCTGGACTGTCGCCTATGACACCTTCTACGCAATGGCTGACCGCGACGACGATCGCAGGGCCGGGGTGAAGTCCACCGCCATCCTTTTCGGCCACGCCGACCTCGCGGCCATCGCCCTGTTGCAGGCGGCCACACTCGCACTGCTGGCCGTCACCGGGTACAGCGCCCATCTGGGGCTGCCCTTCTGGCTGGCGCTCGCCGTTGCCGCTGCACTGTTCGCCTGGGAGCACCGACTGGCTCGCCACCGCGAGCCGCCCGCCTGCCTGCGCGCCTTTCTCCACAACAACTGGGTAGGCATGGCGGTGTTCGCAGGGATTTATATCGCTTTTATGACAGCTTGAGCCTGCGGCAGGGCCTTGTTGTCACAGGGCTGTCATGTTGCGCTACTGTAATGACGGGTAAAACACCCACAGGCGCACTTCCGAATGAGCGAAGAAACCATCCTGATCGTTGACGATGAGCCAGCCATTCGCGAAATGATCACCACCATGCTCGAATTGGCGGATTTCAAGGTGCTAGAGGCTGAAAACGCCCAGCAGGCTCACCAGCGCGTGGTCGATGAGCGGCCCGACATCATCCTGCTCGACTGGATGCTGCCCGGCATCTCCGGAATTGAGCTGACACGCCGGCTAAAGCGCGATGAATCCACCCGGGAAATTCCAGTGATCCTGCTCACGGCAAAGAGCGAGGAAGACAACAAGATCCTCGGCCTTGATGTTGGCGCCGACGACTATGTCACCAAGCCATTCTCGACGCGCGAATTACTGTCGCGCATCCGCGCTGTACTGCGGCGAGCCAGCAACAAAAGTGCCGAGAAATCCATCAGTCACGACGGGCTCACGCTCGACCCCGTGAGCCACCGCATCACCGCCGGCAACACCCCGGTCGACATGGGGCCAACCGAGTATCGTCTGCTCGAATTCTTTATGAGCCACCCCGAACGCGCCTATTCGCGCAGCCAGTTGCTCGACCATGTCTGGGGCGGCAACGTGTACGTGGAAGACCGCACCGTTGACGTGCACATCCGTCGCCTGCGCAAGGCGCTTGAGCCCCATAATCTCGATCGCTTCATCCAGACGGTACGGGGCACCGGCTACCGCTTTTCCATCAAAGGCGACAAGCCGTTCTGATCACCACCTGATCTTTCCCGCAAAACAGAGACAGGATCCGCTCCCGGGTGCAAAAAAATCATCGTGTTGAGGAACTCAAACGCATCGCCATCGCTGCCGCTAGCGGCCTGCTGCTGGGTCTGATTTTCGGCCACACCGCATGGTTTATTGCCGGTGCACTGGCGGTCTATCTGAGCTGGTTCACCGCCGAGCTGGTAAAACTGCACCGATGGCTCAGCGCGTCAGCGAGGCAGGGCGTGCCACAGGAGCCGCCCGACAGTTTCGGCCTGTGGGGTGAGATATTCGACGGCATCTACCGCCTGCAAAAACGCGAGCAAACGGCGCACAACGACCTTCAGTCAATCATCGACAGGGCTCGCGACTCGGTCGTTGCGTTACGCGATGCCGTGATCGTTGTTGCCCGCGAGGGTGCACTGGAGTGGTGGAACCCGGCAGCAGAGAGATTGCTCGGCCTCGAATGGCCCAAGGACAAGGACCAGCCCGTTACCAACCTGATCCGCGACCCACGCTTGCGCGAATTCTTCGATGCGGGCGATTATTCCCGCGTCCTGGAATTGCCGTCACCCCTTTCTGACAAAACCCAGCTGCAAGTGCAGGTAACCAGGTTCGGCAACGGCGACCGGCTGGTAATCGCTCGCGACGTGACGCGTATTCATCAACTCGAACAAATGCGGCGAGACTTTGTCGCCAATGTGTCGCATGAACTAAAAACACCTCTCACCGTCATCAAGGGCTATCTTGAAACGCTGACAAACAACAACGGTGAGGCGCCTGCCCGTTTCAACCGCGCCATGATGCAGATGATGCAGCAGGCCGAGCGCATGGATCGCCTGGTCAATGATCTGTTGCTGTTGTCACGCCTGGAAAGCACCCAGCCCGACAGCGGTCAGGCGGTCGTTCCGGTACGAACCATGCTGGAAAATATCCGCGCCGATGTGATTGCCGCAACGCGCGACAAAGGACACGTTATTACCCTGCGGGTCGATGAAGATGCACGCCTGCTCGGCAACGACGCCGAACTGCAAAGCGCGTTCTCGAACATCATTATCAATGCGGCGAAATATACCGAACCAAACGGCAAGATAGACATCCACTGGTGGGTGGACGGCAAGGGTGCACACTTGGCTATTTGCGACAACGGTGCCGGTATTGAGCCACACCACATCCCGCGACTCACCGAACGTTTCTACCGTACCGACAAAGGCCGCTCGGTTGCCGAAGGCGGCACTGGCCTTGGCCTTGCCATCGTCAAACACGCGCTAAAACGCCACGACGCAGCACTGGAAATCCATTCCGAACCCGGAAAAGGCTCGACATTTACCTGCCACTTCCCGCCGCAACGCCTGGCGCGCTGACACGCTTTACAAAGCAGGTGCACCGCCAGCCTTCCATCGCCGCAGAATCAAATAAAAACGCCACGCAAGCGGGGCGTTTTTATTTTACGTAACGCGTGTCTTCCCTGTGCGTACAGAATACTCAATGCGCCATCGCGTGGGCCGGATCTCCTGTAAACACTTCCGCCTCTGCAATCACCGCCTCTCGGTTCCTGAACTCATTGCGCAGCGCGCCATTTTCACCGAAGAGCCTCTCGCGCCACTCCTTTTCCAGGGCGCGCGTGTCGTGTTTTGCGGGGTGAAAACGCTTGCGATGAAACAACGGCATTTTCGGCAGGATGCGGGTAACGAATCCGTTCAGACCGAACAGCATGTTCAGCCCGCGCCGGATATCACCAATATCGGTAGCCTTACCTTCCCGCACAACCAGCCAGCTCCAGCTGAGCAAAACCGCCGGCGTCAGTGCAACCATCACACAGGGCGCCGCGAGTAACCGTTCGCGCTGGCTGTTGCCGATCGTTTCATAAACGTCATAGGCGACCGCCTTGTGCTCCAGCTCTTCCAGGGCGTGCCACTGCCAAAGCTTGATCATTTCCGGATCCGCCTTGCTGCGGAAGTCAGCATCGGTCAGCAATCTCTGAGCGAGCAGCGCCGTGAAATGTTCCATATAAGTCGTACAGGCCAGTTGCTGGCTGGGCGGCAACTGCTCAAGCAGCCAAATGCCCATCTTCACCATTTTGTCCGGCACGCTCATGTCGATGCCGCGTGAAGTGAGCAACTCGTTCAGGCGGTCGTGCTCGCGACCATGAATTGCCTCCTGGCCCATGAAGCCGGAAACCTCGGCCTTCAGTTTCTCGTCGGTGATATGGTCACGGAAATGGCGTACCGACTCCATGAAGAATCGCTCACCCGGCGGAAAGAATCCCGAGAGCATTGCAAAAAAAAGGGTTGCCGTGGCGTTGTTGTCATAGAAGTAGCGTGGAGAGTCTTCCGGGATCCGGAAATTCATCTGGCGAGGCGGTATGCCAACGCTGGCGCCGGCAGACTTGCGGGACCCTGTTGCGGTAGAAACAGAATTCATGACTGACTTCTCCGTATTCGCTATCTATTAAAGTTACCGGATCATGACTCGAACAATTTCCCGCACCGGCAACGCCATCAGGCAGCGCGTGTTCGTGCGGCAGACGAAGAAACTGCATGTGCGCGCCAAAAGCGGTACAGGCACCGCGCGGTGAGTGCCGGCGCCTCGACCATTGGCAAATGGCCGATGCCGCGCAAACGCTTCACCTGCGCATGAGGAATGAGCTGCTGGTAAGTGTCGGCGCAAGACACATGCAGCACGCGATCCTGTTCGCCCCAAAGCACCAGTGTCGGCATCTCAATGGTAGTCATACCCGGTAAATCTTCCTGCGGCGGGTTTGTCATCAGCTGATGGAACATGTGCTCATTGATATCCCGGCGCTGCAGCATCACCCCCGCCATGATCGGACCCAGCATCGCGGCGAGCAGGTGGCGGTTACGCTCAACGACAATGGTAAAGAGCCGAAAAACATCGGCGACACTGTTCGCAACCAGCGCGTTGTGCCCCTGCAGCAATCCGGCCTCGAACTCGCTTTGCTGGGCGCCACGCACACCAGCGGCATTCATCAGCGTAAGTGTCGCCACCTGCTGCGGGTGGCGCGCGGCAACAAAGCCGGCAATGGCACCGCCCATTGAACTGCCAACCAGATGCACACCGGCCGGCACATGGTGCTCCAGCCAGTGCGCAATGCGCGCTACCTGCTGATCGATTCCATAGGCATTGCCGAAACGGAAATGACTTTCTCCCCAGCCCGGCAGATCCGGAATAAACAGGCGATGCCGCTTGGCCAGAAATGGTAACAGGGTCACCCAGTTTTCCTTGCTGGCGCCGAAGCCATGCAACAGCACCACCGGGGTGCCGCGCCGACTGCCGCCTTCGAGCCACACAAAGCGCTGGCCATCAACTTGCGCGGAACGCTTTTTGAAGCCAACGACTCGCCCCTGCATTTCCCGCAGCAGCGGCCAGGCGAGACCGGCCGGGCGCCAACGGCGCAAGGCAGCCTCGTTCGGCGGTTGCGCGCGAGCAAGATAGGCGCTGCCAACTTCAGCAAGAAATGCCTGTTCTGTAGTCATATCAGTCATGTCGTTTTTCTCTTTTCCAGCGCGCGACGGCTCATGGGTTGTTCAGAGGCTTCTTGGAAAATCAGGATTGCAGGGAACGCTCACGCGCTTGCGGTGTCAGCACCGCATCGCGAGTGATTTGCCAAATAAAGCTGGCGATTTGATCGAGCGAATAGAGCCCATCTGCACGGTACCAGGTTGACACCCAGTTGATGGCGCCAAGCGCGACGAGACGCAACAGGCGCAGGTCGATGTCCTCGCGCACCAAGCCCTGCTTGCGCAGGTGTTTCAACATCATCATCCACTGCGCCTCGTAGCTGTCGCGCAGCACAATCAGTTCCTCGCGCGCCTCGCCCTGCAGGGCGCGCCAGTCAAACAACAGCACATAGACCGTATCCGAACCGCCTACCACCGTTTTCAGGTGTGCGGTGAGCGTGCGGCGCATCTGCTCGATCGGATCGGCAACGCCAGCAGCAGCACCTATCGTCGCCTCCATCACCCGATGCATGGCGAGCCGCATCATGTCGATCAGCAACGATTCCTTGGACGGATAGCGATAGTGCAGGCTGCCCGGCAGCATGTTGCAGGCATGGGCGATTTCCTTGAGCGTTGTCCGCTCGAAGCCCTGCTTCCGAAACAGCTCGGCCGCCGCGGTAAGCACCCGCTCGCGATCCGGCGGCTCAATGCGACCGGTACGGCGCGGCGCAGCAACTGTAATCGCCACCGGCTTGGTGCGCCCGGTCATACCGTTACCGCACGTGCCTGGGGCGGCAGAAGATCAGCAAAAGCAACGTCAAATGCCTGCAACGGATCCTGATGCCGATCGTATTCGGCCATCCACGTCGCTGCGCGCCTGGGCAACCGGGTATCCCACGGATGAAACCCCGGCTTGAACCACAACAGGTAGCGCGGTACCACTACCGGCATGATCCCGCCTGGCCCGTAGAGCTTCCACATGCCGCGCGCGAACACGCCGGGAAACACGCGGACACCATCGGCCTTGAACATGTGCCGCATGATGAGCGCAACCCTGATGTGCAGGAACAGCGTAAAAACAACCATCACTGCCGCCCGCGTTGCATAGTCGCCATCAGCAGCCTTTTGGTATACATCGAAAGCCACTGCCTTGTGCTCGACTTCCTCCACCGCGTGCCAGGCATAGAGCGCACGCATCGCCGGGTGGCCCTCGGTGAGAATTTCCGGCATCAGCTCCAGAAAACCCTCCCCCAGCGTGGCGGTCAGATGTTCTGCGGCGGCGGTAACCGCAAGCTGCCATTTTTTCGGCAACAGCCTCTGCGCTATTTTCATCTCGAATTGCAGCCCGCGCACAATACTGTCTGCCTTCACACCCTGCGAATTCATCAGGTCATTGAACTGCTCGTGCACAAAACCATGCTGCGCTTCCTGACGGACAAAGAGGCGAATGTCCTCGCGCAATGCGGGATCGGTAACGCGCTGCTCGTAATTGCGCACCGACGCCATGAAAAAGCGCTCGCCGTCGGGAAAGTTGACGGACAGCGCATCAATCAGACGGGTCATGAACGGGTCGCCGGCCAGCCAGTGGCGCGGCACGCCGCTGAAATCGAACGTGGCACGGCGGTGCTTGAGCGGTACCTGCCGGGCCTGCGCAACACCTTTCAAGGAGCGACTCCCGGGAAGGTAAGACACCTTGCTGTTGATCTTGCTGCCCATGACTGCGCCACCTCAGCTTTTGGTTGTACAACCAAATCAAGGCCAACAGTATTTGGTCACGCAACCAAGAAGCATAGCCGTGGGGGCCACGCGACAGTCATTTTGGGCCACATCAGGGCAAGGCAATGAATTCCTTACAAAAAATGTGCCGCTCTCAATAACGCCATGTGCCGGCGCGCCTGGCAAGCAGGGCGGCCTTATCTGCCTGTAACAGCCATGTGTTGCCGCATTTCAACCCTCTTGCGGCGGTAAATCGACCCCCACACCATCCACACGGCGCGCGACATCAACCACACTTGCCTCCCAGGCATGCATGATTTTTTTCCGCGTGCCTCCCCAACGATACTGCCCAAACTCACCGCCGGCCCGAATCACGCGATGGCATGGGATCAGATAACCGATGGCGTTTCTCGCTATCGCCGATGCGACAGCGCGCACCGCTGCTGGTGACTCGACAAAATCGGCAACCTGTTGGTAGGTGCATAGTCCGCCAACGGGAATGGCCAACAGTGCTTCCCATACCTTCAACTGGAACGGGCTGCCACGCAGCAGTAATTTCAGCGGCTGTTCGCGTTTTCCGGTAACCGGAAACATCCGTGGCAAGAGCAACGCAGTAACGGCATCCTGGCGAGTAATCGTCGCTGCCGGCCATTCGGCGAACAACTCGCTTTCCAGCACCGCGCACTGCGCTCGTGTATCGAAAAACGCCAATTTGCAGATGCCGTTCCCGGTACTCGCCAGCAGACACGCACCGAAGGGCGAATCATGGATGCCGTACCCGATCGCGAGACCCTGACCGCCGAGACGGTATTCACCCGGCGTCACGCCCTCGCTGGTCACCATCAGATCGTGCAGCCGGCCTGGCCCGCTCAGGCCCACGGACAGCGCCGTGTTGAAGACGGTTTCCAGGCGCAAGCGCCGCTTCGCGCTTTCCTTGGTCAGGTATTGCAGATATTGCCTGGGCGAAACGCCGGCCCAGGCGCAGAACAGCCGCTGCAGGTGAAACTCGCTCAGACCCACATGACGGGCGATGTCAGCGAGCCCCGGCTGCTGTTTCTGGTTGCGTTCCAGAAAGTGAATCGCACTGGCGACGACCGCATAGGCGCGGCCATGTTGAGTCTCGTCATTGCCGTCGATCATCAGCGCAATCCGGTTACGCAGGGGAAAGCGCCATTATCGGCCACGCACCACTGCCACAGCGACCCGATTCTTGCGGTCAGGTTATCGGCAACACCCTTCGCCATACGTCTGGGCCGGCCATATCACGGCGGGTTTTGCTCGGGGCACAGCAGGCCGTCAGGCCCGGCCGCAACGGAACCGAAAAAAGCCGCCAGCGCGCGCCGGTGCGCCTCATCGCGAAACGCGGCGTTGTGCGCGCCTGATGTGCGCCGAAAACATTTCGGGCTGTTGGCTGCAGAAAAAATGCGCTCGCCGTGCACGAAGGGCACGACAGCATCGTCCGGGCTGTGCAGCACGAGCAGCGGCAATGGCGCAAGGTGCCGCACGGCATCCTCAGGATCGTGGTTGCGTGTCACCAGCCAGGACAACGGATACTGAAACGGAAACATCAACCACGAATGCGCCAGTGCAGATCGCACCATGCTGTGGTATCCGGCAAAACTGCTGTCGGCAACCACACCGGCAAGCCGCCCGCGATAAGGTTCCTGCGCAGCAACTTCCAGCAACAAGGCTGCGCCCAGACTTTGCCCTAACGCATAAACAGGCTGCTGTTGTTCTCTGCCGCGTGCCAGGCACCAGTCGAGCCCGGCACGCACATCGGCGAACACCGCCGGAAAATCAACTCCCCCGCCAGACGCCCCATAGCCGCGATAATCGACCAACAAGACTTCATAGCCCACTGCCGGCAGCCATGCGACATTGACGATGTGCGTGCTGATATTTTCAGCATTGCCGTGAAAATAACAGACAACGCCCAATGATTTTTCTGCTGTCAAATGCCAGGCAAAGAGTTTTGTGCCGTCTTCAGCCGTCAGCGAAACGTCGTGCGCGACGAGTCCGAGCTGGGCGGGTGTCAGTACTTGTTGCCGCATCGGCACGAAAAACAGATTGGTGCAGCCGGCAAGCAGGAAGGCCAGCAGCACCGTCCAGAGCCACGGAACCAGCGGCGCTGCGAAACGTCTGTCAGAAATAACGGTGCAGGACGATTTGCGCATCGGTAGTCTCCTTGTCTGCAGCGCCTGCCTCCGCCTGGCGCCAGCGCATTTCCGCCCGCACGCCCCAGTCGCGTCCAGGCTGCCACTGCAACGCCGCCCGCGCTTCGGTACGAATCAGACCGCCGGAAAAATACAGCGGACGTGCATCAAGACTCCAGTTCAGGAAGCGATGTTGCCCCAACAACCCAAGGGCAGGTCCAACAGCAATATCGACCAGGTGTTCGTGTGCACCGCTGTGCTCAATGCGTGTCTCGGCATAGGCGCGGGCGAATACATCGCCGACTCGCCACGCCACACCACCACCACCTTCGACATAGCGGGTGCTGTGCAGGATGAGGTCCTCCTCCATCTGACGCTCGATACCCCCACGTACCCGCCAGGAAACGTTGCGGAAAAAACGGTCCTGCGGCGTCAAACTGAACACGTTGGCAACATCAAGTCGCTCCAGCTTGATGTTGCCAGCTCCGTTCACCCGCAACTCGGTGTCGAGCATCTCCAGCTCGGCGCCGGGCAGATAGCCGCGCACCGGGTCGAGCAAATCGTGGTACGTGGGCCGCAGGGCAATCGTCGTGTAATTGCCGCGTGCGTCGCCGTCGAGTCCGCCATTGGCGATTACACCGCCGCCCAGTGATATCCGCCGGGTACGGTGCCCGGTTTCCGGCGCCGCCACCGCAGGCACCTTGGCCTGCGGATTGCTGTCGAGCGCATTCAGCGCACGCAACAGTTCAAGACTGCGCTGCGCCCGTAGTGGATCGCGCCCGACATCCTTGCGCGAGTGGTACACCATGTGCGCGTAGGCCGTCGCCAAGACCATGGCCTGACGCTCATGCGGCAGGGCACGAAAATCTTCGCGCGTCGTGGCGGCGGCCTCGGCAGCAAGTGCGAGGGCGATATCCCGCTCGCGTGCAGCGAGCTGGGTGATACGTGCGCGCAGCTCACGCTCTGCCGATGGCCGCAGCAACGGCGATGTCGATATCCCGGCATCGTGGACGCTGCGAATCGTGTTCACCGGCACTTCCGAAAAACGCCAGGCACTGGTGAGCGTCAGCGATGGCCGCGCGATTTCCAGCAACTCAAGCAATCGGTACGAACAATTTTCGTCGAAAAAGTAATACTCGAAATTCGTTTCCCGCACTTCCCACAGGTGATCGACAAGCAATTCCGCCTCTGCCGGCGCAAGATCAAGCGGGTATTCCCAGAGATCGCGATTCTCCATGCGTCCGTATTGCTGAATCTTGGCAAAATAAGGCTCGACCTGGAAATGGCCCGGGTAGCCGCCTGCCAGCCCCTTCCAGATGTAGAGCATGGAATTGTCGGCCGCTCGCACATCGGCGCCAAAGCTCACCGCCTGCGACAGCCAGACCGTGGACGCGGTCTCGGCGGGCGGATCAAGGCGCAGCAGCGTATGCCCGAACATCGACGACGGGCTGTTGAGATACGAGCCGGGAAAAACAAGCGTGACACGAGTGGCATTGATCGGCGCCCGCCAGGCGCCATATGCCGGACAGGCACTGCGCAGGTCGGCTACCGGTTGCTGCAATCGCATTGCCAGCCAGCGGTAGCGGGCCACGAAGCGGCAGCGCGCGCTGCCATCGCCAATCTCAGCGTCAGCGGCGAACAGCGCCCGAATCGTTGCCGCAAACTCAGCGGCTGGATCAGCATTGCCCTGCGGGGCAAGAAAGAAAGCCCGATCGTCGACATAACTGCGCCCGCGATCACGCAGCGTGCCGCCGCGATTGACATGCAACAGCGCCAGCCATTGTGCATCTGCCGCCAGATGCTGCGCGCGCGCGCTGGCCAGCAGACCCTCGATATCAGCATCCTGTCCGGCAGCGAATGCGGCACCACTGGCAACGACAAGCGCCAGCAACAGGTATCTACCCAGGCAATGGACAGGCACGAAAATCACCGCCGTCAGTTACGAATCGCACAATAAAAATGCCCCGGTTTCCCGGGGCATTTTTGTGTCAGGCGTTGAATCAGGCAGCGTACTTGGCCAGCTGCGCATCCTGCTTCATCAGCTCGAACAGCGCCGTGACGAAGTCGCCGGAGGTTGCGTCGGCGCTCGGGAACAGCGTCGAGAAATTTTCGTGCGCCAGCCGGGCGAACGCTGCGCGGTCTTCCGGCTGAATGCCCAGCACGACGGCCAGCGCCGTCAATGCATCGCCTTCGCCCACCGCCGCGTTGGCGGCGATCTCGTCCATCATGCCCGGCGCCATGACGAGCGACTTGCCGCTGTAGGTGAGCTTGCCGTTCACCGAGCAGCCGTTGGTGCCGGTGGTCATGCCGAAAGTGGCATTGCCGGAGGTGCCATTGATGATGGTGGCCAACAGGTGTGCGGGCAGGCCGCTGTTGCCTTCGAGAAGCATGTTGCCCCAACCGCAACCCGGGCCACCGGCCGCATCGGCCATGGCAGTGGTTGACGCGCCGGCGAGCATTGCTGCGAGGATGATCTTCTTCATTCCATGTCTCCAGGAAAGGGTCGGTGTGTTCCAGCCGTCTTTTGACGGACAGCCGGATCATAGCCCCTAAAACCGAGGGTATTGCAACGGGACTCAGGTAATAGTCAGCAGGAACGTGACCGGCCCGTCATTGACCAGCGAGACCTGCATGTCAGCGCCGAAGCGGCCGGTTGCCACCTGCCCCCGCCGGCCGGCGATTTCGGCCACAAATCGCTCATAAAGTAAGCGGCCCAAACCTGCTGGCGCCGCTGGCGTGAAGCTCGGCCGGTTACCAGCCGCCGTATCTGCCGCCAGGGTGAACTGCGAGACAACCAGCACCTCGCCATCGATATCGCATACCGAACGATTCAGCTTGCCGGCATCGTCGGCAAATACGCGATATGCCAGCACACGCTCGGCCAAACGCACGCATTTCACCTCGCTGTCATCGCGCTCGACGCCGAGGAATACCAGCAAGCCCACACCGATCTCACCAACCCGCTCGCCGGCAACATCCACCGCAGCATGGCGCACCCGCTGGATCAACGCCTTCATGCCGCCGCGCCCGAACCATCGGCGCGCAACAACGGCTCCAGCTGTCGGGCAAAATCATCGGTGGCGCGCAGCAGAGCCACCCTGATCCCCGGCTCGGTCACGGCATGGCCGGCATCCGGCACAACCACCAGCTTCGCGCGCGACCAGGCATGTTGTAGTTCGATGGCCTGCTCAACGGGACAGACCATGTCGTAGCGCCCGTGCACGATCACGCCAGGAACATCAGCGAGGCGATGTGCGTCGCGCAGCAATTGATTCGGCGCAAAAAATGCGTCGTTCATGAAGTAATGATTCTCGATGCCGGCAAATGCCAACGACACCTGCGGATCGAGATAGTGCCGCACCAACGACGCATCCTCACGCAGCGTCGCACAGCGCGCTTCCCAGACACTCCAGGCGATGGCGCAACGTGCGCGCTCGGCCGCATCGGTGCCGGTGAGCCGCCGATGATAGGCCCGCACAAGATTGCCATGCTCGGCAGCGGGAATAGGCGCAAGAAAATCAGCCCACGCCTCGGGAAATACACGATCAGCGCCGGATTGGTAGAACCACTCAAGATCGCGCGGGCGGCACAGGAAAATGCCGCGTAGCACGAGGCCCAAGGCCCGTTCCGGGTAGGTTTCAGCCCAGGCCAGCGCCAGTGTCGAGCCCCAACTGCCGCCGAACAACAACCAGCGATCGATACCCAGGTGCTGGCGAATTCGCTCCATGTCGGCCACCAGCGCCCAGGTATCGTTGCCGGCAAGCTCTGCGTGCGGCGTTGAGCGGCCGCAACCACGCTGATCGAACAACACAATGCGGTATATCGCCGGATCAAAAAAGCGGCGGTGCAGCGGCGCACAGCCGCCACCTGGGCCACCATGCAGGAAAACAACGGGAATGCCGTGCGGGTTGCCGCACTGCTCAACATGAAGCTCGTGCGGCGCGTCCGCCGTGATACGGCAACTGTGGTATGGCTCGATTTCCGGGTACAGGTTCACGCCGGCAATTATCTCAGCGGGCGCTGCCGGCGCGCTTGCGCTCGTTTTCCTTGAGATATTTCTTGCGCACGCGAATGTTGTGCGGCGTCACTTCCACCAGCTCGTCTTCGTCGATGAACTCAAGCGCACTTTCCAGCGACAACCTGATCGGCGGCGTCAGGATGATGTTCTCGTCCGTGCCCGATGCGCGCATGTTGGTGAGCTGTTTACCCTTGGTCGGGTTCACCACCATGTCGTTACCGCGCGAGTGGATGCCGACCACCATGCCCTCGTACACTTCAACGCCCGGCTCGACGAACAGGCGCCCACGTTCCTGCAGACTGAACAGCGCGTAGCCAAGCACGCCTCCGTTGACCATCGAGATCATCACGCCGTTCGGACGCCGACCCAGCTCGCCGGATTTCGTCGGACCGTAGTGCGAAAAACTCGAAGTGAGGATGCCGGTGCCCGAAGTGAGCGTCAGGAACTCGCTGCGAAAACCAATCAAACCTCGCGCTGGCATCATCGCCTCGATACGCACCCGGCCCTTGCCGTCGAGCACCATGTCGGTCATCTCGCCCTTGCGCAGACCGAGCTGCTCCATGACGATGCCCTGATGCTGTTCTTCCACATCGAAAATGACGTTCTCGAACGGCTCATGCCGCTCGCCGTTCACTTCCTTCATGATGACTTCCGGACGCGACACGCCGAGCTCGAACCCTTCGCGGCGCATGTTCTCGATCAGAATTGCCAGGTGCAGCTCGCCACGGCCGCTCACCTTGAACTTATCCGGGGTCTCGCCCTGCTCGACGCGCAGCGCGACGTTGTGCAGTAGTTCCTTTTCAAGGCGCTCCTTGATGTTGCGGGTGGTGACGTACTTGCCGTCCTGGCCCGCGAACGGCGAGTCATTGACCTGAAAGGTCATGCTCACGGTCGGCTCGTCGACCGACAACGGCGGCAGTGCCTCAACATTCTGCGGATCGCAGATCGTGTCGGAAATCTTCAGATCCGGGATGCCCGTGATGCAGACGATATCGCCGGCATTTGCTTCCGGCACTTCGATGCGCTCGAGGCCCATGTGGCCCATCACCTGCAGGATCCTGCCGTTGCGGCGATTGCCTTCGCGGTCGACGACCACGACCTGCGAGCCCGACTTCGCCTTGCCGCGGCGAATACGGCCGATGCCGATGATGCCGACGTAATTGTTGTAGTCGAGTTGCGAAATCTGCATCTGCAGCCCGCCGTCGAGTTCGGCCGCCGGCGGCTTGACGTTGTCGACGATGGTCTGGAACAGCTCCGTCATATCAGTGCCGATCTTGTCCGGTGCAAGGCCGGCAACGCCGTTCAACGCGCTGGCATAAACAATCGGAAAGTCGAGCTGCGTTTCATTGGCACCGAGACGGTCGAACAGGTCGAACACCTGATCGACCACCCAGGTCGGGCGCGCGCCGGGGCGATCCACCTTGTTCACCACCACGATCGGGTTCAGGCCCTGCGCAAATGCCTTCAGCGTGACGAATCGCGTCTGCGGCATCGGGCCGTCCATTGCATCAACCAGCAACAGTACACTGTCGACCATCGACAGCACGCGCTCCACCTCACCGCCAAAATCGGCGTGTCCGGGGGTGTCGACGATGTTGATGTGGTAGTCGACGCCGGTGCGCTTATCGTGCCATTTGATCGCTGTGTTCTTGGCGAGAATGGTGATGCCGCGCTCTTTTTCGAGGTCGTTCGAATCCATGACCCGCTCGCCAAGATTGGAACGCGAGCTCAGCGTGCCGGATTGGCGCAGCAACTTGTCCACCAGCGTGGTCTTGCCGTGGTCGACGTGGGCGATGATGGCGATGTTGCGGATGTTCTGGACTGCGGACGACATGGAGAGTACCGGCTGGGAGACATTAGGGTTGCCGCTGGAAGACCGGTCCCGTAAGACCGGCCAAAAAGGCGCGCGAGTATACATCACAGATGGGGTCAATCCGGTGTCCCGGCACCCCGGAAGCCACTCCCCGGACTCGCCCCCGGCAGGCCATCCCACCCACAGGCCGTCAGTTGCGGATGGCGATGAATGCCGAGAAGTTGTACCAGCGGAAAAACTCCTCAACCGTGCCGAACCCGTTCTTCAGCAGCAATTCGCGGTTTTCCTCGTAGCGGTACGGCACCAGTACGTTTTCCAGCGCCTCGCGCTTGCGGGCGATCTCAACGTCCGAATAGCCCATGCCGCGCTTGTAGTCATAGTAGTGATCGATATACAGACGGTTAAGGCGCGAATCGGTCACTACCAGCTTCTCGATCAGGATCAGCGCGCCGTTGTGGCGCATGCCTTCGGCGATGCAACGGATAATCTTCTCGCGGTGCAGGGGCCGGACGAACTGCAGCGTCAACAGCATCAGCACCACCGAGGCATCCTCGACATGCAGACCCTGGTGCAGGTCCTGGCAGACGAGATCAACCGGACGATTCGGTGCGAACTTCTCAAGCTTGGCGCGGGCCCTGGTCAACATCTCCTCGGAGTTGTCAATGCCGACAAAATGGACATCCGGGTGGGCAGTGCGGGCGAGCAGTGCCAGCGTGGTGCCGGTGGAGCAGCCAAGGTCATACACGCGCGAGCCCGGTTCGGCGAAATCAGTGGCCAACTCGACGACCATGCGCTGCATCTCGTCGTAGTACGGCACCGAGCGCGACACCATATCGTCAAATGCCGCCGCCACGGTGGCATCAAAACGAAAATCGGCGATGCCCGTTGCCGGGTTGCCGAAGATCTTGTCCTCGGCGCTATTGCGATGTTTCCCGGTCATGTCCTGCTGCTCCTGCGATCAAGTCCGACCAGCATGGCGGCGAATTTCCCGTTGTGTCGGCTGCTGCTCCAGCAGGTTCACGGGCCGTGCGGCAAGGCGGACCGAGATCGCTGGTGCTGCTGGCTCGCTTTCGCGATCCAGGCGATGGTGATGACGATAACTCGCCCCCTGAATAGGCTATGGCGCGGCGCAAGGCATCGTTCGGCACGATCACCGGCAAAATAACCCATGCACTGATAGGTCGCCATCAGGACGCGCCTGCGTTCGGCTGGCATGGCGAAGACCTCGCGTCCGACATCCGGGGGCAACAGCGCCGAACAGTCGGCGGCAATCCGGCGCCGGGTTTATACTCCCGCCCCGCTATGCCACCTCCTTGTGCCCGATGACTACCCCATGACCGCTATCCGTCGCCGCGCCCTCGCCCTGCTCTCGGGTGGCCTCGACTCCATGCTCGCGGTACGCCTCATTCAGGAGCAGGGCATTGAGGTTGAGGCGATCAACTTCTATACCGGCTTCTGCGTCGAAGGGCATACGCACGCGATTCGCGAGCAGAAAAAACCCAAACGCAATAACGCGCTGTGGAGTGCGGAGCAACTCGGCGTGCGCATGCACATCGAAGACATCAGCGAGGAGTACAAGGATGTTGTGCTCAATCCGAAGCACGGCTACGGCGCCAACCTCAACCCCTGCCTGGACTGCAAGATATTCATGGTCGGCAAAGCATCACTGATGCTGAACAAGGCACGGGCGCATGCTGCCGACAACGGATTCGATTTCATCATCACCGGCGAAGTGGTGGGTCAGCGCCCGAACAGCCAGCTCAAGCACAAGCTGCCGATCATTGCCCGTGAATCCGGGGCCGACGACCGCCTGCTGCGGCCACTGTGCGCCAAACTGCTGCCACCCACGTTGCCCGAGCGCGAAGGTTGGGTGGATCGCGAAAAGCTGCTGGACTTCAACGGCCGCAACCGCAAGCCGCAGTTCGCTCTGGCTGCGCAATTCGGCTTCGAGGAATATGCCCAGCCAGCAGGCGGCTGCTGCTTTCTGACTGACCAGAACTACTCGCGCAAGCTTGCCGACCTCTGGCAGGCACGCGGCGAGCGCGACTATGAGCTCGACGACATCATGTTGTTGAAAGTCGGCCGACACCTGCGCCCGGCACCGCACTTCAAGGTGATCATCGCGCGCGAGGATGGCGAGAACAATTTCCTCATGGGTTATCGCAAGCAATTGCCGTACGTGCTGCCGATCAGTCATGGTGGCCCGTTCGTGCTGGTCGATGGCACGCCTACCGCCGACGACATGGTGCTCGCAGCACGCCTCGGCGCCCGTTTTGGTCAAGGCCGCGAGGCGCCGCTGGTCCAGGTCGAAATCGGCAGTCCCGATGGGGTCGTGCGCGTTATCGAAGTTGCCCCGCTGCCGCTCGATCAGGTGCCGCAGGCCTGGTATCTCTGACCATGGCCATGCACACCCTGGATGCCCGCCGGTTGCTCTGCCCGCTGCCGGTCATCCGCACCCAGAACGCCATCAAGATGCTGGCACCCGGTGACGTACTGGAGGTGACCTGCACCGACCCCGGCGTTCTGCAGGACATCCCGGCCTGGTGCCGAATCAATGGCCATCGGGTCATCGCCAGCCGGCGGGAAGGCACCGAGATCGTCGTCGAGATTGCGGTCGGAGACGCTGACGCACCATGATGGCGCGCAGCGGAGGTCATGGCGCACTGTCTCGGTGCGCACATAGCTCGGCACCCGCGCAAGACTATTGATCCGCCACATCTTCCTTTCGTTCGGCCGGTGGCACAGTATTTGCTGCCCGAAAAGGCGCCGCCCGTGCGGTACGCCCCATCGGGATCTGTCTCCGCCTCAAATACCATCACAACATCCGCTGTTTCCGGGAGGAACACATGGCCAAGAAGACGCTCCAGCTGATCCAGGATCACGAGGCGAAGTGGGTCGATATCCGCTTCACCGACACCCGCGGCAAGGAGCAGCACGTCACGTTCCCGGCTGCCGCCATCACCGAGGACACTTTCACCACGGGCGTGATGTTCGACGGTTCCTCGATCGCCGGCTGGAAGGGTATTGAAGCCTCCGACATGATCCTGCTGCCGCAGGACGAGACCTCCTACCTGGATCCGTTCTACGAAGACACCACCGTCGTCGTCGCCTGCAACATCATCGAGCCGTCGACAATGACGACCTACGAGCGCGACCCGCGTTCGATCGCGACCCGCGCCGAGGCCTACCTGAAGTCCACCGGCATTGCCGACACCTGCTACGTCGGTCCGGAACCGGAATTCTTCATTTTCGACGGTGTGAAGTGGCGCTCGGAAATGGGCAGCCAGTCCTACGAGATCCATTCCGCCGAAGCGGCCTGGGACACCAACAGCAACATGGCTGGCGAAGGCAGCGGCGGCCACGGCGGCCACCGTCCGGCCGTCAAGGGCGGCTA
Organism: Pseudomonadota bacterium; assembly: GCA_049324495.1. Lineage (GTDB taxonomy): Bacteria > Pseudomonadota > Gammaproteobacteria > Pseudomonadales > JADFDG01 > JADFDG01. The sequence goes on along the minus strand of JBMOOP010000125.1, from coordinate 22,521 downwards.
CTTCCCGGTTCCGCCGGTCGACTCGGTGCACGACATCCGCGCCGCGATGTGCAACACGCTGCAGGCCATCGGCCTGGAAGTCGAACTGCACCACCACGAAGTCGCGAACGCCGGTCAGTGCGAGATCGGCGTGAAGTTCAACTCACTGGTGCGCAAGGCCGATGAAATCCAGCAGCTGAAATACGTCGTGCACAACGTCGCCGCTGCCTACGGCAAGAGCGCCACGTTCATGCCGAAGCCGCTGATCGGCGATAACGGTTCGGGCATGCACTGCCACTTCTCGCTGTGGAAAGACGGCAAGAACCTGTTCTCCGGTGACGGCTATGCCGGCCTGTCGGAACTGTCGCTGTTCTTCATCGGCGGCATCATCAAGCACGCCAAGGCGCTGAACGCGTTCACCAACCCGCTGACCAACAGCTACAAGCGCCTGGTCCCGGGCTACGAAGCGCCGGTCATGCTGGCCTACTCGTCGCGCAACCGCTCGGCGTCGATCCGCATTCCGTACGTTGCCAACCCGAAAGGACGTCGTATCGAAGCGCGCTTCCCGGATCCGGGCGCCAACCCGTACCTGGCGTTTGCCGCACTGATGATGGCCGGCCTTGACGGCATCCAGAACAAGATCCACCCGGGTGAGCCGGCGTCGAAAGACCTGTACCACCTGCCGCCGGAAGAGTCCGCGAAGATCCCGACCGTCTGCCACTCGCTGGAAATGGCAATCGACGAACTGAAAAAGGACTACGCGTTCCTGACCAAAGGCAGCGTCTTCACCAAGGAAATGATCGACGCCTACATCGACCTCAAGATGAACGACGTCCAGCGCCTGCGCATGACGCCGCACCCGATCGAGTTCGAGATGTACTACAGCGTGTAATCCGCCGGAAAACACCGGCAAAAAAGCCGCCCCCGAGGCGGCTTTTTTGTGGGCAGCTCCCGCTGCCGGAAAACACCGGGAACCTGATGGCCGGCGGGCCGTCCAATCCGTTACTGTGCAGGGGGTTAACTGCGGAGAATGACGATGCGCCCGTTGCTTATCCTGCTCCTTGCCATCCTCGCGCCGAATGGGCTGGCAGATATCTACAAGCACCTCGACCCGCACGGCAACCCGGTCTACACCGACCAGCCACCGGAAAACGCCGAGCAGGTCACCCTGCCCACGCCAAACGCACTCAATGCCGATCCGGCCGCCCGGAATGCCGCCGCGCGCTACAAGAAGATCGACACCGAAGCTGCCCGTCAGGCCGGCGCAGCCCCAAAGGGATACACCCAACTGCATATCGGCGGCGTCCCGGACGGCCAGACCCTGCAAAATCCGACCGATCCAATCACGATGACCGCGTTGCCGGAACCCCCGCTACAGGTCGGCCACAAGTTGATCATCTACCACAATGGCGAGCCGACCAACACGGGCAACAACCACAGCATCAACATTCCATATATCGACCGTGGCAGCCATGTCTTTGTCGCCGAAATCCGCGACGCCAGGGGTAACGTGCTGATTACCAGCGCTCCGATATCGTTCTTCGTGCAACGCACTTCCGTTATTCGCAGACAGTAACGTCTGTAAGCCTTAGCTCAGCTGAGGACTCTGCCGTCGCCCCGTACGGCTGGCTCGGAACTTGCTTTAACCCAAGACATGACCAGCCCCTCCTCCCTCCACAAGCGCCTGCTCGACAGCCTCAATACGGCTGTGCTGCTGCTCGACCGGAATCTGCATGTGCTCTATCTGAATCCGGCCACGGAAATGCTGCTGTCGGTGTCGGCATCGCGCCTGATCGGCGAGCCGTTGCCGGCCTGCTTCCTGGCGGAGGCCGATGCCCGTGAGGCGATGCGTGCGGCCATCGAGGATGGGCATCCGTTTTCCAAGCGTGAAGCCGAACTGCACGTCACGCCGTTCAATCAGATCACTGTCGATTACACCGTGTCGCCACTGACCGAACCCGGGCACCCGATCCAGCTGTTGATGGAGTTGCAGCAAATAAACCGGCTGCAGCGAATCACCCGCGAAGAGGCGCTGATTGCCAGTCATAATGCGACCCGCGCGCTGGTGCGCGGAGTCGCCCACGAAATCAAGAATCCGCTCGGCGGCATTCGCGGTGCCGCCCAACTGCTTGAGCGTGCATTGCCCGAAGGGCTGGGGTTGCGCGAATACACGCGCGTGATCATCGATGAAGCTGATCGCCTGCGCACACTTGCAGACCGGATGCTGGGCCCGCGCAACCTGCCCCAATTTCGGCCTGTCAGCCTGCTTGAAGCACTGGAGCGTGTGCGCAACCTGATTCTCGCCGAGTCGCCCGGCGCAGTAGAGATCGTGCGCGATTACGATCCGAGCATCCCGGACATCCAGGCCGACGCCGACCAGATCATCCAGGTGCTGCTCAACATCGTGCGAAACGCACGCGAGGCCATTCTTGAGAATCACGATCAGCACGAACCCGGCCGCATCGTCCTGCGTACCCGCGCCATGCGCCAGGTAACGGTAGGCGCCATCCGGCATCGCGTCGTCTGCCGGATCGACGTGGAAGACAACGGCCCCGGTATCCCGCGCGAGATAATCGACCGGATTTTCTACCCGATGGTCAGCGGCAGGGCACATGGCACCGGACTCGGCCTGTCGATCGCGCAATCAATCGTCAACCAGCATCACGGCCTGATCGAATGCAACAGCATTCCCGGCCACACCGTCTTCACCCTCCTGCTGCCACTCGAGCAGCCGGCCACGCAACACAGTAATGGACACCGTCATGGCGCGCAGTGAAAACGTCTGGATCATCGACGATGACAAGTCGATCCGCTGGGTGCTTGAGCGCGCCCTTGCCCAGGAAAAGCTCGCAACCCAATCCTTCGCCGATGCTGACGATGCCCTGAACGCACTCGACGACCAGGTGCCGGACGTGATCGTGAGCGACATCCGCATGCCAGGCACTGATGGCCTGAAGATGCTCGGGATCATCCACAACAAGCACCCCGAACTGCCGATCATCATCATGACTGCCCATTCGGATCTCGACAGCGCGGTTGCCAGCTACCAAGGTGGTGCCTTCGAATACCTGCCGAAGCCGTTCGATGTCGACGAAGCCGTAACACTGGTCAAGCGCGCCCTTGAACAGCGTCGCGAGAAGTCCGCACCAGCGACGCTGCCGGATCGCCAATCCGTCAGCGCCGAGATCATCGGCAACGCGCCCGCAATGCAGGAAGTATTCCGTGCCATCGGCCGACTGTCGCACTCCAACGTCACTGTGCTGATCAACGGAGAAAGTGGCACCGGCAAGGAGCTCGTCGCCCGCGCCCTGCACAAGCACTCGCCGCGCGCCGCCAAACCCTTTGTTGCGCTGAACATGGCCGCTATTCCGCGCGATTTGATCGAATCAGAATTGTTTGGCCACGAGAAAGGCGCGTTTACCGGCGCCACAGACAAGCGCACCGGCCGCTTTGAGCAGGCAAATGGTGGCACGCTGTTCCTTGACGAGATCGGCGACATGCCGCTGGAAGCACAAACACGCCTGCTGCGCGTACTCGCTGACAGTGAGTTCTACCGTGTCGGCGGCACGACGCCGATCAAGGCCGACGTGCGCATCATCGCCGCCACCCACCAGAATCTTGAGAATCTGGTGAAGGAAGGCCGATTCCGTGAAGATCTTTTTCACCGTCTCAATGTCATTCGCATCCACTTGCCACGCCTGGCGGAGCGCCGCGAGGACATTCCGCAGCTTGCCATGCACTTTCTCAAGGCCGCAGCGCGCGAGATGAATGTCGATCCGAAGGTATTGCGTCACGACACCGCCAATTTTCTGGCCGGCCTTGCATGGCCCGGCAATGTTCGTCACCTAGAGAACACCTGCCGCTGGCTCACCGTCATGGCATCCGGCCGCGAGATACTCATCGACGACCTGCCGCCGGAACTGCGGAAGCTGGAAGGCGCTGCGAGTGATGGCGGTGATTGGGAGCAGGCGTTGCGGCAATGGGCAGATCAAGAACTGGGGCGCGGCGGGCGGTCGATTCTCGACACCGCCATGCCTACCTTTGAGCGCATCATGATCGAAACCGCACTGCGCCACACGTCCGGCCGGCGGCGCGACGCCTCACTGCTGCTGGGCTGGGGCCGCAATACGCTGACCCGCAAGATCAAGGAGCTCAACCTTGAGGAGCGCCTGCGCAAGGCCAATCTTGATGCCGACGACGAAGACTGACCCGTTGCGCAGTTCTGTCTGTGTTTTTTCAGTGTTTCGCAGTTGTTTCAGCATCCTTCTGATCTCGGCGACGCTTCGCCTCGTTGTAAATCGCGTCAAAATTGATAGGCTGCAACAACAATTGCGGAAACGTACCACGCGAGGCAAGGTCGGAAATAATCTCGCGCGCATACGGAAAGAGAATGTTCGGGCAGTGTGCTCCGAGCAAAAACTCAAGCGCTGCCGTGTCAAGGCCGTCGACAAAAAACACGCCAGCCTGGCGCACCTCAGCGATATAAGCGACCTTGCCAGCGTTGGTGGTAGTCACCGTGATCTGCAGGGTGACCTCATATTGCTTGTCGCCAACGCGCGCAGCCCCGGAATTGAACTGAACGCTGGTTTCGGCATTCCACTCTTGGGTAAAGGCCGCCGGCGCCCCCGGCGCCTCAAAGGAAATATCCTTGGTATACACGCGCTGCAACGTAAACTGCGCCTTATGTGGTATTGCTGCCGGCACCGTCGGTGCGTCATTCTGCTCGTTCATGTTTTTTCAAATCCCGGGACTGGTTGTTAGTAGGACTGCCTGGCTCAGTTGAGCGTGCCGCCGGCAAGCAAGGCGTCCAGCGTGCCGGCACGCTCAAGCGCATAAAGCTCGTTGAAGCCGCCAACATGGTACTCGCCGATCCAGATCTGCGGGACGGTGCGCTGGCCGCTGCGCGCCATCACCTCGGTGCGCAGGGCGCCATCGCGCGATACGTCTATCTCGCGATACGCAGCACCTTTACGCACCAGCAACTGCTTGGCCTGAACGCAATAAGAACAGTTCGGCGTGGTGTAAAGGACGACGTCGACGCTCATGCCCGCTCCGGAGTGCTGCTGATTGAGAGATCTGGATGTCACAGGGCGCAGCCCATCGCATCACGCCTTGACCACCGGCAGATTTTCCCCGCGCCAGGCATTGATGCCGCCCGCCAGACAGTAAACCGGCGCATGGCCGGCCTTGATCAATTGCTTCGCGGCGTCGCCGGCGCTATGCCCAACATGGCAGACCGTAATCAGCGGCTTGCCTTTGTACTTCTCCAGTTCGCCCAGGCGAGAGGCGAGCTGCGCCAGCGGGATATTCACGCTGCCGGCAATGTGGCCGCCACGAAAATCGCTGTCGACGCGCACATCAAGCAGCACGGCGTGCTCGCGATTGACCAGCCCGCCAACCAGGGCCGGCCCCAGCGACTTGCCGCCACGGCGGGACTCGATAATGACGAGCGCGATCGCCAGCACAACGAAGGTGGTAGCAAGCATCCAGTGATTGGCAAGAAACTCGGGAATACGATCCATGGGCAAAAACTTCAGCGGGTGAAGAAAATGGAGGCCGGGAGTATAGCCCACCGTCGCATCGTCTTTGTTGGATCAGCCTTTGCCGGGGCCACCCCTGCTGACTACCGGCTTATCATTGATCGGCTCGTTCCGGGGCACCGGCTCCGGTAAAATCCGCAACCTCTTCCCGACCCTGATCTGTCCCAACCATGGCCTCACCCAAAAAATCCTTCGTGCTGGTCGTGCTTGACGGCTGGGGCCACCGCGAAGAGCGCGAGCACAATGCCATCCTTGCAGCGCATACGCCGGTATGGAACCACCTGTGGCGCGACTATCCGCACGGACTGGTTTTGAGCTCTGGCGAGGATGTCGGCCTGCCTGACGGCCAAATGGGCAACTCCGAAGTCGGCCACATGAACCTCGGCGCCGGCCGCGTCGTCTACCAGGACTTCACCCGCATCACCAAAGCCATCCGCGACGGCGGCTTTTTCACCAATCCGGCGCTCATCGATGCCGTTGACAAGGCGCAGGCGGCCGGCGGCGCGGTACACATCATGGGGCTGCTGTCACCGGGCGGTGTGCACTCGCACGAAGACCACTTGATCGCGATGGTCAACCTCGCCGTACAACGCGGTGCCCAGCAGGTATTCGTGCACGCGTTCCTCGATGGCCGAGACACCCCACCACGCAGTGCTGAGTCCTCGCTGACGAAAATGCGTGATCACTTGGCCCGCGTGCCTGGCAAAAATGGCAGTACCTGCCGTATTGCCACTATCGTCGGCCGCTATTACGCCATGGATCGCGACAACCGCTGGGAACGCGTTGAGGCCGCATACCGCCTGCTCACTGAAGCAAGTGCCAATTTCCGCAGCGCCGATCCGGTACAGGCACTCATGGATGCCTACGGCCGCGGCGAGAACGACGAATTTGTGCAGCCAACCGTCATTGCCGGCACGGATGAAAAACCCGCATTCATTCGCGATGGCGACAGCGTGGTGCTCATGAATTTTCGCGCTGATCGTGCCCGCCAGATCAGCCGCGCATTCGTGCAGGACGACTTCCGGAACTTCGCGCGGCGCGCGCGGCCGAAACTTGCCGCCTATGTAATGCTTACCGAATATGCTGCAGATATCCGCGCTGCCTGCGCCTACCCGCCATCGCCACTGACGAACGTGCTCGGCGAATATCTGGCAAAACTCGGCAAGACCCAGCTGCGTATCGCCGAGACGGAAAAATACGCACACGTCACCTTCTTTTTCAACGGCGGCCGTGAAGAGCCATTCGCCGGCGAGGATCGCATTCTTGTACCAAGCCCGCAGGTCGCCACCTACGACCTGCAGCCGCAAATGAGCGCCCCGGAAGTCACCGACAAACTGATCGAGGCGATCATGAGCGGCAAGTACGACGTGATTGTCTGCAACTACGCCAACGGCGACATGGTCGGCCACACCGGCATATTCACCGCCGCCGTGCAGGCAGCCGAAGCGATTGATGTCGCACTGGGCCGTCTGGTCGCGGCAGTTGAAAGCAGTGGCGGCCGGATGCTGATAACCGCCGACCACGGCAACATCGAGCAGATGCACGACAACGCAACCAGGCAGGCGCACACCGCGCATACCAGCGGCCCGGTGCCGCTGATTTACGTGGGGGACAAATCGGCGCGCGTGCAACCCGTCGGCGGCGTTCTGGCGGATATCGCACCAACCATGCTCACCCTGATGGGCATTCCGGTGCCGGCGGAAATGACCGGGCACGTACTTGTGCGGCCCGGCCACTGACGCACATGACCCGCCGGCTTGCAATCCGTGCGGTGGCGCTGGCGATACTGCTGTCCGTCCCGGCCGCGCACGCTGGCCGCAATGCCGGTAGTGAAGATCTCGCCCGCACGCAAGAGAAGATCGCGCTGGCCCAGCAACGTCTCGAATCGACCCGGGGTGCACTGACCGCAAACCAAGCGCGACTGCGCGATGCGGAACAGGCCGTTGCCCGCGTTACTACGGCAATGCGCGAACTGCGCCGCCAGGAACGCTCGCTCGCCACTGCACTCGCGAAACTTGAAATGCAGCGCAATGCGCTGGTGACGAAAACGCAGGCTCAGGCAACGGCGCTGGCGCGCGATGTGCGGGCTGCCTGGCTACTCGCCCGTCAGCAACAGCTGCGCTTGTGGCTCAACGCCGACGACCCCCAGCAGGTAGCCCGTATCGTTCGCTATTACGACTATCTGCAGCGCGATCGCACCAGGCGCATCGCCGAATACAACGAAGCAACCGCCTCATTGGCGGCAACCCGGATGCGTATCGTTGCCGAGCAACAGCAACTTGCCGAGACCCGCGCCAAACTGACGGCTAACGATCGTGAACTGGCGCAAGCGCGGGACAAACGCAAACAGGCCGTCGGCATACTCACTGGCGAACTGCGCTTGCGCAGCGACGAACTCAAACGCCTGCGGGAAGACGCAGCGGCATTGCGCCGGCTTTCCAACGCGGCGAGCGAAGCCTTTCGCGACCTGCCGCCGGAAGCAACCGACGCCCCGATCAAGGCCCGCAAGGGCAAGTTGCGCTGGCCTGCTGTTGGCCGCATTACCGCCCGCTATGGTTCGCCGCTCGCCGAAGGCAAGCTGTCGCTGAATGGCATCCTCATCGCTGCGCCGGAAGGCAGCGATGTACGGGTCGTGCATTCCGGGCGCGTGGTCTATGCCGACTGGCTGCGCGGTTACGGGCTGCTGACAATCATCGATCATGGCGACGGCTACCTCACCGTCTACGGCCACAATCAGGCCCTCAATCGCGCCACCGGCGACTGGGTCAAGGAAGGTGAAACGATCGCCACCGTCGGCGCGTCAGGCGGCAATGCAGCGCCGGGCCTGTACTTCGAATTGCGCCACGGCGGCAACCCCCAAAACCCGGCGCCCTGGCTGCGCCGGTGAAATACTGGCCGGACGCTTTGACGACAAGGTATAAACGACCATCGTCTTCCCGGAACGCACAACCCATGAAAGACCTCGCACACCGCCAGCCACGATTTCCATTTCTGCGCGGCCGATATTCCTTCGCGGTCCTCTTTGCCCACACCGTCTTGATTACTCTCCTCGCCTTGCCCGCCGCCCGCGCCGCCAGCGAGACTGCCGCCGATACGACGGAGAAAGACAAGCCGGCAACAATCACCACCAACGCGCTGCCGCTCGACGACTTGCGCATTTTTGCGCAAGTACTGCAGCAGATCCGTAATTCCTATGTCGAGCCGATCAGCGACGAGGAACTGCTTGGTGCGGCGATTCACGGCCTGCTCTATGAACTCGATCCGCACTCGACCTATCTCGAATCGAAGGAATTTTCCGACCTGCAGATAACCACCTCCGGCGAGTTCGGCGGCGTCGGCATCGAGATCGGGATAGCCGACGGCTTCATTAAGGTTGTCTCGCCCATCGACGACACGCCAGCCAGCCGCGCCGGCCTGCGTCCGGGCGATTTCGTTATTCGCATTGACGGCGACAGCGTCAAGGGCATGAGCCTTTCCGAAGCGGTCGACCGCATGCGCGGCAAAGTCGGCACGGAAGTCGAGCTGACCATCATGCGTGAAGGCAGAGACAAACCGTTCGACATTCCCCTGATGCGCGAAAAGATCAAGATGACCAGCGTGCGCAGCCGCGAATTGATCCCTGGCTTTGCGTACCTGCGCATCACCCAGTTCCAGATGCGCACCGGTGCGGATGCGGAAAAGGAAATCAAGGCACTGCTGGACGCGAAGGATCCGATACAGGGACTCATACTCGACATGCGCAACAATCCTGGCGGCGTGTTAAGCGGCGCGCAACAGGTCGCCGACCTGTTCCTCGATGGCGGCAACATCGCCTACACCCAAGGGCGCGACAATGTCGTGCAACAGCGTCTCGATGCCACACCCGGCGACTTACTCAAGGGGCTGCCCCTGGTGGTCCTGGTAAACGCCGGCACCGCCTCGGCAGCGGAAATCGTCGCCGGAGCATTGCAGGATCAGCATCGCGCCGTGATCGTCGGCACGCCAACCTTTGGCAAGGGTTCGGTGCAGACCGTGTTCCCGTTGCAGCAGGATCGGGCGCTGAAACTCACCACCGCACGTTACTACACGCCAACAGGCCGCTCGATTCAGGCGCAAGGCATCGTTCCGGATATTCGGGTCGAAGATGCGCGTCTGACGCAACGCGACGAGGGCGCGGCATTCCGCGAAGCGGATCTGCCCGGACATCTTACGAACGGCAACGGCGCACCCGAACGCAAAGGCGGAAACAAAAAAGCACAGGGCGAGGAAAAACCGAAGACCCTGGTCGAAGACGATTACCAACTCTACGAAGCGCTCAATATCCTGCGCGGCATGGTGCTGGCGAGAGCACCGCACTGAATCCGCTGTCACCGTTCCGTCACCGCCCTGCCATCACTGCCCCACACTTGCCCGCGAGAATGCGCGGTATGAGGGTGACGATGGAGTGACGACATGCACGCGTTGTTCGTCCTGACGCTCGCACTGTTCTTCGCCGTTATTTATGCCCTGCTGCTGCCACGACTGACCGGCGCACAATGGCAATTCGTGGCATCGGTGCCCGTTCGCCGCCGAGCCAACGGCGAATGGCAAAGCCTGAACCTCACCTGGTATGGCGTATTCCTGGCGCTGGGCGGCACCATCGCCGTCGCGCTGTTCCTGCTCACGACCGGCAGCATCGGCGTGCCGATCACCATCGCCGCGCTCTGCGTGGCTGTGATCCTCGGCGCGTGTCTGCCGGCCGCGAGACTGATCGTGCGTCTGGTGGAAAAAAGCCGCCACGGATTCACCGTCGGCGGCGCCAGTTTCGTCGGCATCCTGCTCGCGCCACCGCTGGTGCTTGCGTTGCAGTTCTGCGGTGTCAAATGCAACGCCAGCGCCCTGCCCGCCCTACCGCTGCTCGCCGCACTGGCCATCGCCTACGTGCTGGGCGAGGGTGTCGGTCGCCTGGCCTGTCTTAGTTTCGGTTGCTGTCGCGGCTGCGCGATCGATGCATTGCACCCGCGTCTGCGGCAAACACTGGCGCCGCTGGCCACGAGCTGGGAGGGCGACATGCGCAACGCCCTGTGGGGACCGCGCGCCCTGCAGAACGTGGTGCCCGTACAGGCCATCACCTGCGTGCTGTACACCATGCTGGCGCTGGGCGGGCTCTACGCCTTCCTGGAAGGCAGCTACCGGCTCGCTTTCGCCGGCGCACTGGTGCCCGCGCTGCTCTGGCGCGTGCTCTCGGAATTTCTGCGCGCCGACTGGCGCGGCGGCCGGAAATTTTCCGTTTATCAATGGATGGCACTGTTTGCCGGTTTGTGGGTGATCGGCTGGGCTGCCGCGCTGCCGGCAGCAACTGCGATGCCGCAACTCACGGACGGCCTGACGCTACTGTGGCAAACGCCGGTCTTGTTGTTGCTGCAAACCGTGTTTGCGACGATGTTCGTCTACACCGGCATCAGCACGATGACGCGCGGCGCGATCCGCTTCAGCGCACGACGTCGGCGAACACCGACGGCGCAATAGAAAGACGTCTCAATCCAGACGCATCTCGATACCCTGCGCGACCATGTATTCCTTGGCCTGTCGCACGGTGTACTCACCGAAGTGGAAAATGCTCGCGGCAAGTACCGCATCGGCCTTGCCGATGCGGATGCCATCGGCAAGGTGCTGCAGATTGCCAACACCACCGGAAGCGATTACCGGCACGTTGGTCGCCTCGCTTATTGCGCGCACCAGCGCATTATCGAAGCCCGTTTTGGTACCGTCGCGATCCATGCTGGTCAGCAGGATTTCACCGGCGCCCATTTTTTCCATGTGCCGCGCCCAATCCACTGCATTGATGCCGGTCGCCTTGCGGCCGCCGTGGGTGAAAATTTCCCAGCGATCACTTTCTTGCGGCGCACTCACCCTCTTGGCGTCAATGGCGATGACGATGCACTGTGCGCCAAAACGTGCTGCTGCTTCACCAACGAATTCGGGGTTGGCAATTGCCGCCGAGTTGATTGAGACTTTGTCGGCACCAGCGTTGAGCAGATTGCGGATATCCTCGATCCTGCGAACACCGCCACCCACAGTGAGCGGGATAAACACCTGGCTGGCCATACGCTCGACGGTGTGCAGCATGATGTCGCGGCCTTCGTGGCTCGCGGTGATGTCGAGGAAGGTGATCTCATCAGCGCCGGCCTCGTCGTAACGGCGCGAGATTTCCACCGGGTCGCCAGCGTCGCGAATATTCTCGAATTTTACGCCCTTGACCACCCGTCCCTGGTCGACATCGAGGCAGGGAATAAGACGTTTGGCGAGACCCATGATGTGTTGCTCCGCGCTCAGGCGTTGACAGGCGGCTGGTCGGCAAGCGCCTGCGCCGCGCGCAGGTCCAGCGTGCCTTCATAAATGGCGCGGCCGGTGATGGCTCCGACGATACCATCGTGCGCCGCAGCCTTGAGCCGGTGAATGTCATCGAGGTTGGTGATGCCACCGGAGGCGATCACCGGCAAGCCCGATTCACGGGCGAGCCGCGCCGTTTCCTCGACGTTCACACCCTGCATCATGCCGTCGCGGGCAATGTCGGTGTACACAATGGCACTTACCCCGTCGTTGCGAAACCGTGTTGCAAGATCAATCGCTTGCATGCTCGAGATATCAGCCCAGCCATCGGTGGCAACCATGCCGTTCTTCGCGTCGATCCCGACCATGATGTGCCCGGGAAATTCACGGCACACTTCCTTGACGAACGGCGGCTCCTTCAGGGCTTTCGTGCCGATGATGACGAACTGCACACCAGCATCAAGATAAGTGCGAATCGTTTCCAGCGAACGGATGCCGCCGCCGATCTGGATCGGCAGCAGCGGAAATGCCTGCGCAATCGCCCGCACGATGCTGCCGTTCACCGGCGCGCCAGCAAACGCGCCGTTGAGATCAACAAGATGCAGGCGCCGCGCACCGGCATCGACCCAGCGATGCGCCATGGCCACCGGGTCATCGGAAAAGACCGTGTCGTCATCCATGCGACCCTGCTTCAAGCGCACGCACTTACCGTCTTTCAGGTCGATAGCCGGAATAATGAGCATGGAATGACTCAATGCACTTTCCGCGCCGGCACAGTGCCATCCCAGCGCGCGAAATTGGCGAGCAGCGTCAGGCCGGCCAACTGGCTCTTCTCCGGATGAAACTGCACGGCGAAGACGTTGTCATGCGCGACCGCGGCGGCGAATTCCAGACCATACTCGCAACGACCAGCGACGAATTTCTCATCGTCCATCCGTACGTAGTAGCTGTGGACGAAATAAAAGCGCGAATCCTGGTGGATGCCCGCCCACAAGGGATGTTCGCTGGCCATATGCACCTGATTCCAGCCCATATGCGGCACTTTGAGCTTCTCAAGACGCTCACCGCGCAGGTTGTCGCCGAAATACTTCACTTCCCCCGGCAGAACACCGAGTGCGTCACAACCACCATTCTCTTCGGAATGGCGCATCAACATCTGCATGCCTATACAGATGCCAAGAAACGGCTTCCTGGTAAGGACTTCGCGTACCACCTGATCTATGCCAATGCGCACGATGCCCTGCATGCAATCGCGAATCGCACCGACACCAGGCAGCACCACGCGATCGGCGTGACGGATAATCTCCGGATCGGCGGTAATCAATATTCTCGCGTCACACACTTTCTCGAAGGCTTTCGAGGCCGAGCGCAGGTTACCCATCCCGTAATCGATGATGGCAATGGTCTCAGCCATTGAGCGTGCCCTTGGTGCTCGGCGTGATGCCGACCATGCGCGGATCGTGCTCTATGGCCATGCGTAGCGCGCGGCCAAACGCCTTGAACACGGTCTCCGCCTGGTGGTGCGCGTTGTTGCCACGCAGATTGTCGATGTGCAGGGTTATCGCAGCGTGATTGACGAGCCCCTGAAAGAACTCGCGAAACAGATCGACATCGAAACCACCGACATTGCCGCGACTGAAATCGACATGCATTTCAAGACCGGGGCGCCCGGACAGGTCCACCACGACGCGCGACAGCGCTTCGTCGAGCGGAACATAGGCATGGCCATAACGACGCACGCCTTTCTTGTCGGCCCACGCTTTGGCGAGCGCCTGACCCAGGGTAATGCCGACATCCTCGACAGTGTGGTGCGCATCGATGTGCAAATCGCCATCGGCGACGATAGCGATGTCGATGAGGCCATGACGCGCCACCTGATCAAGCATGTGCTCAAGAAACGGCAAGCCAGTGCGGAATTCGCCCTTGCCGGTACCGTCGAGATTGACACTGACCTTGATGCGGGTTTCCAGCGTGTTGCGCTCCACGCTGGCGGTACGCTCCGCCATGCTGCTCTCCGCGATGCTGCGTGTCCGGGGCGGGTATTATAGGCTCCGCCATGCGCCCCGGCACCCGCCGGTGCAGAAAAGCGCAGCAGGACTCGCCATGCCCGTTATTGTTGAGCCCCGTTACGATGTCGCCGACCTCGAAACGGACCTCGCGCATGTCTACGCCGACTTTCCCGGCCAGACGCCACAGCAATGCCTCACCACAATCCGGGACGCGCTGCGCGCAGGCGGTGTGTTTTATGCGGCAGCGTTCAACGGCAGACAGGTGGCCGGCGCACTGGTCAGCGGGCCGACCGATGCGCGCCGTATCGCGCTGGTGGCGGTGCGGGCTGTCACGCGCAACCGTGGCGTCGGCCTGCGCCTGATCGACGAGATTTCCCGCCTTGAGAAACTCACCGGCGGCCGTGAATTGGTCGTTACCGCCACCCCCGGCGCAGTCGCAGCCCTGACTTCCCTGGGCTTCACGGCATCGTCGGCCGGGGATTTGCGGAAGCTGCTATAGGCAGGATGATCGAAAATTCGGCGCCCTGGCCACGGCCTTCACTACGCACCCGCATGTCGCCGCCCATATTGGCAACCAGCAATCTGGCCGTAGCGAGGCTCAGGCCAAAGCCGCCTTCGCGGTGATGTGACCCCACCATAAAAAACGGTTCGAATAGGCGGCCGATGTGCTCGCCATCGATGCCCTTGCCCTGGTCGCGCACCACCAGCACCCCGCGCGTGCCATAGGTTTCGGTACCGCCGGACACTACAATTTCCTGGCCTTCGTCGCTGTAGTTGATTGCATTCTCGATGAGAAAGGCGAGCGCGCGACGCAGTCGCTGCTCGTTGGCAAACAACACAAGATCCGCCGGGACGCTATTGCGCAGCGTCAACTTTTTCTTCGCAATGACATCAACACGCTCACGCAACAGCTCATCAATGACCCACATCGGCGCGATCGGCGCCAATGTAATCTGCGCTGCATTCTCGCTGGCGAGGTCAAAATAACGCAACACAGTACTGACCAGGTCAATCATCCGTTGATGCCCGGCCTCGACCACTTCAATCATGGCCCGTATTTCCGGATGCACCGTCGTTGCATCGACAGTACGCGTGGCAGACATCCAGTTCAGCGGTGTGTTCAACTCGTGGCTGAGATAGTGAAGAAATCGCAACTTGTCGGCGTCGAGATTCTTGATTTGCGCGAACATGCGCTCAAGTTGCTCGTGCGACTCCTGCTGGATTCGCTCATTCTCCACTTTCAGCAACTTCATCCGGTCGCCCAGCGCGAGCGACAGCAGTACAACTTGCAAAACCGCGCCAAACTGCGGTGAATACGTGGTGAATACGTTAGCCGGCAAGATGCCCAGATTCGCCAGCGGCAGCAGAATAGCGCCGCTCAGCAGCACACACCAGCCGGCCACAAAGAGGCGCGCTGGCCGGTAGCCCTGGCGCAACCGCATGACGCCCGCACCGAACATCACCATTGCAAAAAGCAACGGCAGCACCGTGCCCAGAATGTAGGCCCAGTGTCGCGGCAGCATAAGGCCCAGCAAAAAGACCAACACCACGGCGTGCGTCATCCAGCGAAAGCCGGCATCGACTTTCGGGTTGTCCTTGCGGATATCAAGGAAGCTGCGCGTGAATTGCAAAGCGCCCCACACCGCAATGCAGGTAAACACCGGAAACAAGCCATTGGCCGCCGGGAAGTCCGGCCACAGATATTGCAGCGCTAATCCGTCAAGGCTCAGGAAGAGAAGAACGAACCCGGCAAGAAAAATGATGTAATGAAGCTGTGCGCGCTCGCGCGTCGACCAATACAGCAAGGCGTTATAGAGAAGCATGACGAGCAACGCCCCGTAAAAAAGCCCGAAGCCCCACAACTGCATGCTGGTGCGTTCGGCAAGCCCCTGGGCGTTGGTGAGCCGCAGATCGACATTGAGCGCACCCTGGCCGGCGACCCGCACGAAAATCGATACCGGCTGCGTCTTGCCGCCAATGAGCCGGTACGGAATCGGCAGCACGAACTCGCGCAGCTTGTATGGCCGCGCATCGAACGCGAGCGTGTCGCCCATCGGCACCGTGTTCCAGCCGCCGAATCCATCGGGCGTGTAGAAAGTGATTTCGTCGATAATCGGATGGCTTTCGATCAGGTGCCACTCGTGTTCGGGGCTGCCCGAAAAATCAATCTGAATCCGGAACCACAGTGCGGCGCGGCGAAAGCCATAGTTTGGGCGCTCCTTGCCAACCGCATGGAAACGACCGGCATACATGGCGGACGATACCGCCTCGATATCCAGCGACGCCGTTTTGTCCTCGAGAACATCCATGTGCATCCCGAGCGGGTAATCCCGCTGGTCGGGCCCCAAGGTGAGCACATCGGCCTGCACCGGCTGGCCGCTGCAAGCAATGAACAAGGCCAGCACCGGCAACAATGCCGCCAGCAAGAAGCGATGCAACATGGGCACGCGCATGGACAGGATCCCCGATCTGCCAGCACCGGGAGGCACGGGCGCATCAAGAATAGCGGCATTCTTCGGCGACGCCACGCCTTGTGGCACACTCGCCGCCATCAGCATGCTGCATACCGATCCGCATCCCGGATCGCAATATCGGAAGACCCTCGGGGGGAACAACAAGATGGCCAGCACCTGGAAATACCTCAAGTGGACGCTCATCGGCATTACCGGGCTGTTTCTCGCTCTGGTGTTGTTCCTGTTCTTCTGGATTGACCCGAACGACTACCGGGATGACATCACCCGGGTAGTCAAGGACAAGACCGGCCTGATCCTTGAGGTCAAGGGCAACATTGGCTGGAATTTCTATCCGGCCATCGGTTTTTCCATCGAAGGTCTGTCGCTGGCCCCCGCCGAAGACCAGGCGCCGCTCGCCACCGTTACCAAAACGGCAGTCAGCGTCGAGCTGCTGCCACTGTTCAGCAAACAAATAAATGTACGCACGTTGTATGTCGATGGCCTCACCGCCAACCTTGTCGTCGATGAGGACGGCAAGGGCAACTGGGAAACCCTCAGCAGCGGCACCGAAACGACGCCCGAAGCCAAGCCCACTGAAACCGCCAACAGCGACCTGATGATCAGCGTGCCGAAAGTCGTTGTCACCAACACGGTGCTCGACTACGACGACCGCAAAAGCAAGGCGCGCTACCGGGCGACGGTGAAAGAGCTGGTTGCCGAAAATATCGGCCTGGGCACGGAATTCCCGTTTCACCTCGTCGCCACGGCCGAAGGCGGCAAAGGACTCAGGGTCGATGTCGACACCCGCGCCTTCGTGCGCCTTGATCCGACCGCGCAGATCTACATCGTGCGCGGCCTTGACCTCAAGGCTGACATTGCCGGCATTCTCGCCAAACCATTCCACCTCATCCTCGCGACCGATATCAACGCCGACCTGAAGTCGCAGAAAATCATCACCACCAATTTCTCACTCGATGCCAGCGGCCTCGCTCTCGCCGCGCAGCCATTGCGTGCAACAGTGAACGGCCCGTTGGCACTGGATCTTGCCGCCGACACCGCAACGATCGGGCCACTGCAGTTTTCGGCAGCAAATATCAACGGCACGCTCGCTCTCGACGTGAAGGATCTGACCCGGGAACTGTCGTTTGCCGGCACACTCGCTGTCGCACCGTTCAATGCCAAAAATCTGCTGCGCGATTTCAGCATCTCGGTACCGATCACGACCGATCCTGCCGCAATGACCAAGGTCAGCGTAAAGACTGCGCTCGCAGGCGCACTCGCGCACGCGATGCTCGACAACCTCGAAATCACGCTCGACGACACCCACATCAAGGGCAGCGCCGGCATTACCGACCTCGCCACCCAGGCACTGGTATTCGATCTCGCCGTCGATGCCATCAATGCCGACCGGTACCTGCCGCCACCGGCAAAGCACGTTGCCGGCAATGCTGAGGGCGCTGCCGCACCGGCATCAGCGCCGACCGGCGGCGGCAAGCCGGAGCCGTTGCTGCCGGTGGCAATGCTGCGCACGCTCAACGTTGACGGCAAACTCAGCGCCGGCAAGATCACTTTGATGGAATGGCCAATGACCAATCTTGCGGTCACAGTGCGCGCGAAAGATGGCAATATTCATATCGATCCACTGGCCGCCACCGTGCTCGACGGCACCGTCAAAGGCAACGTCCAGGTTGATGCCCGCGGTACCGAGCCACGCATCGTTACCCGCCTGAAACTCGACCGTGTCGAGATCGGTGGCGTGATCAAACGCTACGCCGGCCGCGATCTTTTCGCCGGCAAAGCTTCACTCAATCTTGATCTCGATACTACCGGCAACGACATCGACACCCTGCTGAAGAAAGCTGTCGGTGGTCTCGATTTCAGTTTTGCCGACTCGCTGCTCAAGGGCATGAACCTCAACAACATGTTGGCAGAGACACTCACCCAACAACTCGGTGCCTTCTCCATGCTGGTGCCTGACTACCAGCAGAAACTGCCGAAGGAAATGCAGCAGGACACCGCCTTCAACACGCTCGCGGCGTCAGCAAAACTCAAGGATGGTATTGCCCAGACACCGGAGTTCAACGCCGCAATCAAGGACGGCAACATCAAGGGCAGCGGCCAGCTCAACATCATGACGATGGATTTCGATTACGCCATCGCAATGCGCACAGACAAGCTGAAGGACAGCAAGTATTTTGCCAATGCCGAGTTTCCGCTGCACTGCAGGGGCAACGCTGCCGGGGCGCCGGCCAGCTGGTGTCGCCCGGACAGCAAGACCATCGGCGAGATGCTGAAGAAAGCTGCCGGAAGCGCCGCCAAAGATCGCCTCAAGGGCGAATTGGCAAAGCAACTCGGTGTTGAGTCTGTCGACACGAAACAATTGAAAACGCAAGCCGAACAACAGGCGCAGCAAAAAATCGATGAAGAGAAACAGAAAGCCGAGGATAAGGCCAAGCAGCAACTCAACAATGAATTGAACAAGGCGATAAAAAAGTTCTTCTGATGCTGCGAGTGCGCAAGACGGCCGGCACCGAGATTGCCGCCGGGGACATCCCCGGCGGAGACTGTGTCGGCGCCAGCGATGCAGCGCACTTTTCCGCCCGCATTCTTGCCTGGTTCGACCATCACGGCCGCAAGGATCTTCCCTGGCAGCGCAACCCGACGCCGTATCGCGTGTGGGTTTCCGAAATCATGCTCCAGCAGACTCAAGTCGGTACCGTGCTTAGTTATTTCGAACGTTTCATGGCGCGCTTCCCCAGTCTGCCGTCGCTCGCCGCTGCGCCAATCGATGACGTGCTGCATTTGTGGACCGGGCTCGGTTATTACGCCCGGGCCCGCAACCTGCATCGCACCGCACAACTCATTGCGAGCGAACACAACGGCGAGTTTCCGCCGACCGTTGACGCACTCGCGGCACTACCCGGCATCGGGCGTTCGACAGCCGGCGCCATTCTTGCGTTGTCACGCGACATGCGCGCACCAATTCTCGACGGCAATGTCAAACGCGTGCTCGCGCGCTTTCACGCCGTTGGCGGCAACAAGAACGATGCCGGGGTACTGAAAACACTGTGGGCCTATGCTGCTATTTACACCCCGACTGCGCGCAACGCCGCCTACACGCAGGCGATGATGGATCTCGGCGCAACAATCTGCACGCGCACGCAACCGCACTGCAATGCCTGCCCGCTGGCGATGGATTGCGTCGCCCGAGCCCAAGGCAATCCGCTGGCATATCCCGGCCGCAAACCGACGAAAAAAATTCCGGTGCGCACAACGACGATGTTGCTGCTGCGCGATGCACAGGGCCGCGTGCTGCTCGAACAGCGCCCGGCGAGCGGGCTGTGGGGCGGCCTGTGGAGCCTGCCGCAATGCGATGACGAGAGCGCCGTCGACAACATCCTCGCCGGTCATAGCCTGCATGAACAGGCCCGCTCACCGCTGCCTGCCTTCCGCCATACTTTCAGTCACTTTCATCTCGACATCACGCCACTGGTAATCGACGTGCAGACCCGCGGTATTCGCGAACCTGCCGGCCAGGAACAGAGCGCGGCCACCTGGGTCAAACCCGCCACACCCGGCACCCTCGGCCTTGCCGCACCGGTGGTGAAACTGCTGCAGTCGCTGTAGCGTCACCCAACACTCCTGGACGGAACCGCCATGTCCCGCACCGTTTTCTGTTGCCGCTACAAAAAGGAACTCGATGGCCTTGAGCGCCCCCCCTTTCCCGGCGCTGCCGGCCAGCGAATTTTCGAGACCGTCTCGAAACAGGCGTGGCTGGACTGGCTTAAACACCAGACCCTGCTGATCAACGAGAAACGCCTGGCGCTGACCGACCCGGCAACGGCCGCCTACCTTGCCGCGCAGCGGAGCAAGTTTCTGGCCGGCGAGGCTGTCGATCGCGCCGAAGGCTATGTGCCGCCGAAGGAAAGCTGAGGAGGACACCGCATGGCCTGGGTGGTGAACATCATCTTCACCACAGTGTTCGCCTACATCGGCTGGGCGATCGGCGAGCCGCTCGACATGGGCCTGGCAATTTTCCTGTCATTGATCGGCATGATCGGCGGCTGGCCGGTGAGCCGCCGCTTCATGGTCTGGCCCAATGCGTAATCCCACCGGGAAAACCTTGACCCGCTCTGGCCCGGCCGCTTTAATACCGCCCCTCGCGCCCGCCTAACCCCGGCACGACTGCAACACCAAGTACCCCGTGCAGGCCCGGATAGCTCAGTCGGTAGAGCAGAGGATTGAAAATCCTCGTGTCGGTGGTTCGATTCCGCCTCCGGGCACCAACCTTCCGTTTCAGGTTGTCCCATCTTGTCCTGAAACACTCAAAAAGCCCCGCAATGCGGGGCTTTTTGCTTACTGCCGCCGGCATGCAGACCCATGCTGTCGCATTGCATCCCACCTGTCTCAGGGGTACTTTCGGGGGTACTTTGAGGCTTGGGACTGATGGCAGGGGTACGTGTGGCAAGCACGCTAAACATCAGATGCCGGTGATCAGCAAATCGAGAGCGGCAATGATGTCGTCGCGTTGCGCGGAGAGATCAGAGACCTGAGCGCCGAGCTGCTTCTTGGCAATACCGGCCAGTTGTGGAGTCATCATCACGTATTGCTTACCCTCAATCTCAAACATCGGGGTGAGGGTCTTGAGGGTTTTCCCCTTCATGGCTGCAGCCGTGTAGAGCGGTACAACAACCCGAGTGCTCAATTCAGCAATCAGATCGCTTTGCACATCGAGCAGGAAGGGCACGGCAGCCTTGGTGGCTGCGTTGGTGTTCTTGTGTACGGCGAACTGAGGCATCAGAAGCTCCGCAGGTCGTCGCTGAACACGCCGTGGGCTTCCACGTGTTCGTTGTAGGCATTGATGGCTTTGCGGTTCTCGGCCAGCCATTGCTCGCGTTGCTTCTTCTTCAGGGCTTCGGCCAGGGCCTGCTCCAGGGTGGCGGAGAGGTTAATGTCCAGGTCCTTGGCTTTGCTGAGTAAGTCCCCGTTTACGCTGAGGTTTGCGGCCCTTTTAGGGGCGTGGGGGTTATAGGCCGGGAGCATGGGTATTCCCTCTGGGGTATTCATGCGCATATGGTATGCGTATGTTGGCGCGCGGTCAAAAGCGCGTCTAACCACTCCGTAAGAGACTTCCCGTCAACCCTCGCAAAGTCATCCCGTCGGCCCGGCAACGCCGGGCCGTTTGCTTTTTTTCTGATCAACCGCTTTTCGCCCTTGCTGTCGCGTCGTGGTCACGGATGCCAGACTGCCATTCCGTAATCGGTCTTGTTGGGCGTGATCGTGCATCGCCCGGACCCTTGTATAAACCGCACCCGGAGGCCTCAATCGCTACGCGGTGATGCCGGTGCGCGGGGATCAGCCGCAACACCTGAGGGCAACCAACTGGTTAGTCAGGCTCTCTTCGGGCCGGTCTGACCCGTTGACTACGCTTGCGCGTCGGCGTGGACGTTAACGCGGCTTGCGATCTACGCGGTGCAGGCACATCTCTGCTGCACCATCGGGTGTTTCAACCAGGCCTCCGGATCGTAGGCTTCACCGCGCGCGAGCATCGCCCAGATCTGCCGCGCGTGCTTGTTGGCGATGGCCACCAGCAGTTTGCCGAACGGCAGTCGTGCAGAGAGTTGCAGAATCCCCTGTTGTTCCGGCGTCTGCTTGTCGGCCGGCGTCATTTTCGCGCGCTGCACGCTGCTGCGGGCACCGCGCCGAATGCGACAACAACGGCGGGAAGTACAACTGGTGCTGCAGCGCCAAGCACAACAGCCGTCAACACCAATCAGCCCATCAAGAGTTTTGAAACGGATGGCTTGCAGGTTCGTGCGGATGCACTCCCTGGCGGGGTTCAGTTGATTCACGAGTTGGAGAAGTCAGGGTTTGATCCAGAAGATGCGTTGCGGACTGCTGATCGTTTTGTGCTTACCGGGTCTACTCCACTGCTGGCCAGACCAATTGATGTCACCGACACCCTCTACAAAGTGGTTCCTGCCGGCAATCCCGTTGGAGCGCAGTCCGCTTATTGGATGACGGCTGATGAGTTGCAGATTCTGCAGCAGAATCCTGGCGCTGTTGCCGACCGCCTGGCTTTGCCAAACGGTACGGCAAACACTACGTGGGACATCTACGCCATTACTAATAAGTCAGTAAGTAAGGCGACATTCCGGCCGCGAATTGGGTTATAGTATCTGCATGAAACGAGACGGCCGCCAACTCGACCACAAAACGCTGGAAGAAATCCGGAAGATGGCGGTTGAA
>JBMOOP010000124.1:0-1055 GCA_049324495.1 Pseudomonadota bacterium | reverse complement strand
TAGAGCAATTTGTCATCGGATTGAATCGATTTAGGATTCCCAAATCGGCTTTGATGTGATTCAAGATACTGGCTGGGAATGGAGGCCAGTATGGATGGTAAAACCCTATTCTGAAGATTTGCGTGAGCGGGTTGTCGCCCGGGTAATGGCGGGTAAGCCAATACGTGAGGTGGCGGCGGTGTTTGGCGTAAGCGTTGCGAGCGTGGCGAAGTGGTCATTGCGCTTCCGGGCAACTGGCAGCGTGGCGGCCAGCCCGATGGGCGGAGATCACCGCTCGGTGCTGCCGCCAGAGCGCGATTGGCTTTTGGGCGTAATCGCGGTCGAGACGGATCTGACGCTGGCGGCGTTAGCGGCGCGGCTTTTGGCCGAGCGCGGCGTACGCGCCGATGCGCCGATGTTGTGCCGGTTCTTCAAGGCCGCGGGGATCAGCCTTAAAAAAAAGCCTGTTCGCAGCCGAGCAGGAACGCCCTGACGTTGCGCGCAAGCGGGCGCAATGGCGGCGCATCCAGCACCGCCTTGCGCGGCGCCGGCTGATCTTCATTGATGAGACAGGCGCCGCCACCAACATGGTCCGGCGCCATGGCCGCGGGCCCCGCGGACAACGGGTCAAGGGCTTTGCTCCGAATGGCCACTGGAAGACGACGACTTTCACCGCCGGGCTCTGCGCCACCGGGATCATCGCTCCGCTGGTGATAGATGGGCCAATGAACCGCGCCATCTTCACCCAGTATGTCCGCCAGTTTCTGGTCCCCGAGTTAAAACCTGGCGACCTCGTCATCATGGACAATCTGGCGAGCCATAAGAACGCCGAAGTCGCGGCCGCCATCCGCGAAACCGGGGCCAGGCTTCTGTTCCTGCCGCCTTACTCGCCTGACCTGAACCCAATCGAGATGGCTTTTTCCAAACTCAAGACGCTGCTGCGCAAAGCCGCCGAACGTAACCGCGACGCGCTATGGCAACGTATCGGTAAACTGCTCGAGCACTTCAACCCGGACGAATGTCAAAACTATATCCGCCACGCCGGATACGCTTCAATATGATCACAAATTGCTCTA
>JBMOOP010000123.1:0-1058 GCA_049324495.1 Pseudomonadota bacterium | reverse complement strand
TTGCAGCGCCGATCCGCAGCGTTATCGCTTCGAATTTCGCGGCTTCGGCATCAAACGCAAGTTACACCTGGACTTCGATCACGATCAGCGCATTGCAGCAGGCGAATCACGTCGTGGGCCGGTATCGTTCGCTTTCACGTCGGATACCACCGACGAGCTGGCGCTGACTTACGCCGCGCGCTGTCAGCTGCTGCAGGGCGCCGCACAGGTAACGTTCAATGTCGCGACCACAACCGGCATGAAACAACTGACCTACCGCATCGACGGTCACGAGACACTGAAAACCCCGTATGGAAAGTTGGACACCGTGCGCATCGTCCGGGTGCGCGAGCAAGGCGACAAGCGTCGCACGCTGTTATGGGTGGCCCCGGCGCTTGACTACATCATGGTGAAGCTTGAGCACGTCGAAAAACTCGGCGTGCGCGGCACCGTGGTACTGAAATCACTCGAGGGGATCACGCCCTAGGCAACGTTACGCCGCGCTGGCCCTGGTACTTGCCGCCGCGATCACGATAGCTGGTCGCGCACACATCATCTGCCGAGGACTCGAAGAACAGCATCTGCGCGACGCCCTCATTGGCGTAGATCTTCGCCGGCAGTGTCGTGGTGTTGGAAAATTCGAGCGTCACATGCCCTTCCCACTCCGGCTCCAGTGGCGTCACGTTGACGATGATGCCGCAGCGCGCGTATGTACTCTTGCCCAGACAAATCGTCAGCACATTGCGCGGAATACGGAAATACTCGACGGTGCGGGCGAGCGCGAAGGAATTCGGCGGAATGATGCAGACATCGCCCTTGATGTCGACAAAGCTGCGCGGATCAAAAGCTTTCGGATCGACGGTAGCCGAATAGGTATTGGTAAACACCTTGAACTCGTCGGCGCAACGCACGTCGTAGCCGTAACTCGACACCCCGTACGAAATCACCTTGTGGCCCTGATGATCGCGCACCTGCTGCGCCTCGAACGGTTCGATCATGCCGTGCTCCCGCGCCATGCGGGTAATCCAGCGGTCGGACTTGATGGTCATGCACTTGCACTCCTCTTTCCTGCTCCCCAC
>JBMOOP010000122.1:0-1061 GCA_049324495.1 Pseudomonadota bacterium | reverse complement strand
GTGGATCTGTTCGATCCTGGCCTGTCATGTAAGTCGCGCACCGGTCGACAATCGCTGCATCGGCATCAAAGTGCCTGGAATTGTTATCGACGTATCCCGGTGCCGGCGCTGCCTGTCATGTCATGAGTATCGCGTCGCTACGCAGCCGCAAGTGCGGCAAACCTGTGTTGTTTTTCCTGATCAACCGTTTTTGCTTTTAGGCATTCGACGACACCGGTTGCCAATTGCCGTCGAACGCACGGGCGTGGTGCCAAACGGCCCAGGTGATGCGGGCCATTTTGTTGGCGAGGGCGACGGCGGCCTTGTTGTGGCCGACGCGCTTTTCCAGATCGAGCGCCCAGCGCTGTAGTCGGGTGAGCGTGTCGGGCTTTGTTTTGGCACATCGTTTGGCGGCGAGCAGTGCCGATCGGGCGCCGTGAATGAAGAGGGTGCGCAGATAGACATTGCCGCGCCGGGTGATGCGGCCACGGGATTGCCGGTTGCCGCTGGAGTGTTCGCGCGGGGTGATCCCGAGCCAGTTGGAAAATTGCCGGCCGCTGCGGAAATGGTCCGGTGTGCCGACGGCCGCGAGGGTGGCGGTGGAGGTGAGCAATCCCACCCCGCTGACGGTCTGCATGGCGCGAACCTCCGGGTTGTGCCGGGTGAGTTCACGCAACTGCCGTTCGACATCGGCCATCTGATCTTCAAGGAAAGTGATTTCCGCCTGCAATGCGTGCAAGGCGGGACGGAGCATGGCCAGCGCCGGGTCGGCATCGACAGTTTCCATGGCGTTGGCGAGGAAGGTGTCGGTCGCCGCCGGAAAGACGTGGCCATGCTCGCGCAAAATGCCGCGCAGCGCGTTGATGCGGGCGGTACGGGTCATCTTCCATTGTTCACGCAGCCGGTGCAGGTGCTGGAGGTTTTGCTGCTCGACGGATTTGACGGGAACCGGCTTGATGCCGCCAACGCGATCGGCTTGCAGCAGGGCGTTCGCATCGGCCCGATCAGTTTTGTTGCCGCGCCGATAAGGCTTCACGTGTTGTGCCGGCAGCATGACGACATCGTGGCCCTTTGCCCGCAGG
>JBMOOP010000121.1:0-1076 GCA_049324495.1 Pseudomonadota bacterium | reverse complement strand
TTCTTCCCGGATCGGAGAAGTAGCCAGTATCCCAGCCCGCCCTTTCTAAAGGCGGGTTTGTTGCACTTAGTTTATGAATTCGCGCTCTTTATACGTCGTTGCAGGCGCGACGGCCCTGACGGGCCGCGGCCTTAACTCAAACGTTGGGCAGCATAGAAAGTTTGGAGATTATAGCAATGAAACGGAATCTCATCCGGCATGAGCATGCCAAATTTCTGTTGGTACCGCTCTTGTTTTTAATCTCCGCGTTATCGGCGGCGGACTGCGACAAGGCAATGACTACCGTCGAGATGAATGAGTGTGCCTCGGCGGAACAGAAACGGGTTGAGAAGAAACTCAATGACTCTTACAAATCGGTGCTGAAATACTTTCGCGAGGAGCCAGGCCTGGGCACACAGGAAGATCGCGCTCTATTCGAAAAGAGGCTTGTGGAGGCTCAGCGTTTTTGGGTTAAGTTCCGTGAGGCAGACTGCGACCTCGCTTATCAGCTCAACGCATCCGGTACGCTACGAAGCAGTTTCTACATCAGTTGCATGCAGATGAATGCCGAGCGTCGCATCGAAGATTTCAAGGCGTTTATGAATAGCGGCGGGTGATCCCAGTACTGCCGCCCAACAACTCGCTGAAGGCCGACAGCCCTGACGGGCTGCGTAGCTCGGACAGTTACCAACGCGACTGTGTCTATTTCTCCACAAACGCCCGCTCAATTACGTACTCACCCAGATCGCCCTGACGTGATTCGCTGAAGCCGAGCCGATTGAGGATCGCGGAAGTGTCCTTGAGCATCGACGGCGAACCGCACAGCATGAAGCGGTCTTCCGCTATGTTGAGCGCCGGCAGCCCAAGATCTGCCATCAACCTGCCGCTTTCAATCAGCGTGGTGATGCGGCCCTGGTGCCGCGACGGCTCGCGCGTTACCGTCGGGTAATATTTCAACTGGGCGCGTACCGCTTCGCCGAAATATTCGTTTTCCGGCAGTTCCTTGTGAAAGAAATCCGCGTAGGCGAGCTCACTCGCCCAGCGCACGCCGTGCACCACGATGACGTTGTCGAATGCCGCGTAGGTGTCCGGGTCCT
>JBMOOP010000120.1:0-1078 GCA_049324495.1 Pseudomonadota bacterium | reverse complement strand
AGCAAGGACAAATTAGCACAGGGCTCACACCAACCGAGCCAACCAAGTCACGCTTTCATGTGCGAGAAATCACCGCCAACTAGGTATTTTCCGAGGCTCGCAACGACGAGCGCACCAATACTTCCGACGGCAGTCAGAATTCGTCGAGCGTGACCAGAAACTCGTCGAGCAGCGTATTCCAGCCGCCTATCCACTGGCGAATGCGAGCGAAATCTTCGCCTGTCAGCGGCTCTATCGAAGTCGCCGCCACCAGGTTGATCCGCCGCGTAGTGGAGGAATGATGATCGTGGTCGTGATCGTCTGCGCTGATCACATCGCGCTGGCCACCCGGCTCCGAGGAAAGACAACGGCGTGCTGTTTCAACGCATGCGGCCAGCCAGGCGCCCGACTCGATCAATCCGGCCAGGCGTGCCAACTCCGGCGATGCCATGCCGCGTGCAGCAAGTGCCTGGTCAACTGCCGCGATGGTCAGTACGTCCGGTGAGCTTTCCAGCCGCAAACGCACGGCAATGTCATCGAGCATGCCGGTCAGCACGGCATACAACTGCAATACGGCGCCATTGCGACAGGCCATCGCGACGCCCTGGCGATTGATTGCGTCGCCAGCCAGCTCACGCTCGGCAAGCTTCAGCAGTTCGCTGGCGAAAAAAAGGCGCTGCCGAAGTGCGGCAATGCCATCCTGACGGCCAGGCGATATTTTCATGGCGCGACGCTCAATCAGCCTTCGTCATGCTTTCAACCCAGTGCCCATCCTTGTAGAACGCACGCCAGCCACTGGGTTTGCCGTCGATTTCCGACTGCACGTACTGTTCGCGCGTTTTGCGGCTGAAACGAATCAGTGCGGGGCGGCCTTCCTTGTCCTGCGCGGGAGCATCGGCGAGGTAACGCAACTTCGGATCAAGCTTGTCGCGCACGCTGCGGATTTCCTCGACTGTTGGCGGCCGCGTCTCGCGATTGCGCGGAAATTTGCTTGCCGCCAAAAACACACCGGCAGCACCGTCACGCAACAAATAGAAATCATCACACTTCTCGCAGCGCAATTCCGGCATCGGTATCGGGTCTGCCTTGGGTGGCGCTG
>JBMOOP010000119.1:0-1078 GCA_049324495.1 Pseudomonadota bacterium | reverse complement strand
GGATGAGTTCTGAGAAGGTTGAGTGCGATCTTTCGCAGGATGGCGAGGTTTTGCGGGCCGTTATCCTTGCGGGTTCGGGCGGCGTCTTCGGCGAGATCGACATCGAGCACCCAGTGCAACTGGTTTTCGATGGACCAATGCGTTCGTGCGATGTCAATCATCCGGCTGGCGGGTACGATGGTGGAGAGCAGGAAGAAGCGGGCGACGGAAGTGGTCGCGCCATTGTGCGCGCTCCGGATGGTTTCGACGCGGGCGACGGCTTTGAGGCCGGGAAAGCCGAGGCCGCTGGCGGGAACAATGGCGGCGCGGCGCAGTTCTGTGCGGTCATGGGCGGTGAGCGGCAGGTTCTGGGCCCTGTCAGGTTCTGGCGCGGCTTGCAGGAGCGCTTCGGCCTGCTGGCGCAGGCGCGGCTGGTTGTTTTTGAGGGCGAGGGCATAGTCAGCACCCGTTGCGAGGATGGCTTTGGCCGTGTCCTGCCTGCAATGCAGCGCATCGGCGGTGACGATACAGCCCTTGAGCGAGAGCAGCGCCAGCGCGTCGAGAGCGCCGCGCACTTCGTTGCGCCCGGGGGCGAGCTGCTGGCCGATGGCGAGGCGGGCTTCGGCGGCCCAGACATTGACGAGATGCAGCGGCGTGGTTTTACGGCCGCGCTCATAGGCTCCGCGCACCGCCTTTCCATCAATGGCCACAACGCCCTCAAGGTTGCGGGCGAAGGCCTGCGCGAAACGGGAGAAAGCGCCAGCAAAGGCTTGCGGATCAAGATGGCGGAACACCCGGCTGAAGGTATCGTGGCCCGGCGCCCCATGCGGCAGCCGCAGACAGGTGCGCAGAAGTTTCTTTTTCGACTGGCCGAAGTCGGCCATGTCGGCGCAGCTCTGGGCGCCACACAGCACCCCAAGCAGAGCAATAAACAGTACCGTCAGAAAGTCATGGCGCGCGTTCGCCGCACGCGGGTCTTCGACACCGGCAAAAATATCAGTGAATCGCTTCATTGCTCACCTCCTGAATCATGGAGATGCCTCAAGAATCAATTTCCTGATTCAGTTCAAGCTTTTAATCGCCATATGCGATTCCCCTG
>JBMOOP010000118.1:0-1092 GCA_049324495.1 Pseudomonadota bacterium | reverse complement strand
CTGCAGGCAGGCGAGAAGCTGGAAGAACGCATGAGCGCGCAGCTTGCCGAAATCGGCAACAACCGTCGCCTGGTGCGCTCGTTCTTTAAACACCCAAGTGTCGCCTATATTACTGACTTATGAGTAATGACCAAGCGTCTGGTGGAACTCGACAAGAATGGCCGCGCCACAGAAGTCTGCTGGAAGCGTCTGCGGCGCCGTGCCTTGGTTGTTAAAGAGTATCTTGACCGCAACCCCGGTTGCCCCGAGATACCGAACTTGCGTGAGCGAGCAATGCCGTTGGTGAATGCGGCGTTGGATGGGACGCTGATAATCCCCAACCTGCGCGACCCGTTTATATGGGAGGGTGGGGAAGGATTGCTGCCAGCGGATTTCAACCACGTTTTCAATAAGTTCATGAATATCGTGGCCGGTCTTGATTGCGACTACGCCAACCGTGTCGAAAAAGACGGGAAGGTTTACGCGTGGGTGGAGTTTGAAGATTGACGCTGTTGCCGGGCCGCATTCAATACTCGGCGCCATGAGCGTGAATCAGTTACACGGTTACTACGACAACGCGTGTGCGGAAAGTTTCTTCCACTCACTGAAGGTAGAAGCGATACATGGCGAGCGATTTTTGACGAGAGAAAGCATGCAGAAGACGGTATTCGAGTACATTGAAGTTGACTACAACAGAGCCCGCCGACACAACGCCAACGGCAACGTCAGCCCGGCGGTTTTTGAGGCAAAACGAGTCGCCTGAACGCGTGTCCGTTTTTGGTGGGCAGGATCAATCCTGCGGAATCAGCGCTGGCACAGGCGTCCGGTCCGGCTGGCGTTTTACAGTGTAGAAGTTCTGGCTTGATCTGACAGTTACCAATGTGCCACGCTGACTTGATACCGACAACACGGCCCACGAAAGCGCCCCGCAAAATCCTTGCGATCACGCTGACGGTATGGATGGCCATTCATCCGGTACTGGTCGTTGCGTATCCCGACAATCCGGCGCAAAACCTGCGCCACTACGCGCACAGCGAATCCGCCGGCAGTTCCGGCACCTCGTACGTCACCACCGCCAGCGCCTCGAACAGCGTGCTGGGCACCACGCTGACG
>JBMOOP010000117.1:3844-9343 GCA_049324495.1 Pseudomonadota bacterium | reverse complement strand
TGGGTCATCGCAGCGACATGCGCGAGATTTACGCGGTGTCGGATTGTGTGCTGTCGCTGTCGGGCAAGCCGGAGGCGTTTGGCCGGACTGTTCTTGAGGCGCTCGCCCTGGGCCGGCCGGTGATTGCTTATGCGCACGGCGGTGTTGCCGAGATACTGGATGCGCTGTATCCGTTTGGTGCCGTGCTCAACGGCGATGCCAAGGCCGTTGCCGAACGCTTGGTGCATGTGTTGCAGGGTAGTGAGCAAGGCGGAACACCGAAGGTGATCCGCAACGAAAAATATTTGCTCGCCGAGATGCAGCAGCGCACGCTGGCCATCTACGAGGAGTTGGTGTCATGAGTGAACTGCCAGGCCTGCCGGCAGTGCTTTTCGCATTCATTGCGTCGCTGCTGTGGTTTTCGCTGCGCTATGCCTGGTGGTTGCCGGCTGTTGATTGGCGCCGCCCGCGCGTGCTGATGTACCACATGGTAAGCAAGCCCGTACCAGGCGCGAAATTCAAGGGCCTGCGGGTGTCGCCGGCATTGTTCGAGGAGCAACTGCGCTGGCTGCGTGACGGCGGTTTTCATTTCGCGACCATGGCCGAGTTGATGGGTGGCGATGTACCACCGAAAACGGTCGCCATCACCTTTGACGATGGCTACGCCGATAATTTTCTGCATGCTCACCCGTTGTTGCTGAAATACGGTGCAAAGGCGACGCTCTATCTGGTGGTTGACCGTCATGATCGTGACTGGTCTGTTGCCAAAAAATTGCATCACAATTCCGGCGAATTGATGCGCGAGAAAAAATTAACCGATGCGCAGGTGCAGGAGATGCTGGCCAGTGGCGCCTGGGAATTGGGATCGCATACGCTCACTCATGCCAACCTGCCAACGCTTTCTGCTGCGGCCAGGAAACAGGAAATCGGCGATGCAAAAACGGCACTGGAAAAAAACTTCGGCGTTCCGGTCACCAGTTTTGCCTATCCGTTTGGTATTTTTGGTGACGATGATGTCGAGATCGCGCGCGCTGCCGGGTACAGCAACGCCGTCACCACCGTTGAGGGCATCGATGCACATCCCTTTGTCGATCCGCTGCGCATCCGTCGGGTGAAGGTCAGCGGCAAGGATAATTTCCTTGCGTTTGTGTTTCGGATCCGCCGCGGCAGGCTGGGGCTGCGCACGTGAACCTCGGGCCGGCTGCGGCAAGGCAGGCGCAGGCGCCGCTGCGCTGCTGGCTGCTGACCGACGGTGCGCCGGGCCACGAAAGCCAAAGCCGTGGTATTGCCGATGCAATTGCGCGGTTCCGGCCGCTCAAGATCGAGACCGTGCCGCTGCGTGTGCGCCGTCGCTGGTTGAAAAGTGCCGGGCGCGTGCTGTTGCGGCTCGAAGGCACCGGATGGCTGCTCGAATCCGCGCACGACATTACCTTGCCGCCGGGCATGCCTGATCTGGTGATTTCTTCCGGCGGCAATACGCTGCTCGCTAACGCGCTGCTCGCCCGGCGCTACGGTGTGCCGAACTTTTACAGCGGCACGCCAAAAGGTTTCGACACCGCCTGGTATTCACGTGTTTTCACCGTTACCGCGCAGGGTGGCGCAAGCAATGTCGTGTTGCCCTTGCCGCCGGTGCCGGGTGAATTGTGTGCAGCACTGCCAGCGGCTGGCGATGTGTCCCTGGCGCCGCTGGCCTTGCTGGTCGGCGGCGACGGGGCTGTGCAATACAGTGCAGCGGACTGGCTGGCGCTGGCTGCGCAGGCGAATGTGATTTCGGCGCGTACCGGCCGGCGCTGGTTGATTACCACATCGCGTCGTACCGGTGCGGTGGTGGAGGATGT
Organism: Pseudomonadota bacterium; assembly: GCA_049324495.1. GTDB lineage: Bacteria > Pseudomonadota > Gammaproteobacteria > Pseudomonadales > JADFDG01 > JADFDG01. The sequence continues at coordinate 7,526 of JBMOOP010000117.1, read as the reverse complement.
GCTGGCCCGCGAGGTGGCTGCGTCGGCCATTGCGGAGGCGGTCTGGTGGTCGCGCGCGCCGCGCAAGGTGATGCGCGACTTTCTCGCCCGTGCCGCAGCGGTGTATGTCACCGGCGACAGCATGACGATGGTTGCTGAAGCAATTTACGCCGGCCGGCCGGTGCATGTTGTGATGCCGGCGCTGTCGCCAGTGCAGGGTCATGATGATCCGCAGGATGCGCAAGCGCTTGCCGGTTATGTGCAGGCCGGCTTCGTGCGGGTATCGCCAATTGCCTGCATGGCGCGCGCCGAGCCGCTGTTCGCCGGCCCGCCGGTGCCGGATGTGCAGGCACTGATCTGGAATTCGGTACGGGAGTTACTGTCGTGATACGCGTGCTGGTATGGGGACGCGAAGGCAACTACGGCCCGGATTATCCGCGCAATCGTGTCGTGTTTGCAGCGCTGCGCGCGCTCGGCCACGAGGTTTCGCTGTTTCGCCCGGCGTTGTCGTTGATCGCCGACATCGAGTACGCGATACGGCGCCTGCCGAAGCCGGATCTCATTTGGGTGCCGTGCTTTCGCCAGCGCGATGTCGCCGCTGCATCGCGGTATGCGCAACGGCACGGCATTCCGCTTGTTTTCGATCCACTGATCAGTGCTTGGGACAAGCAGGTCAACGAACGCGGCAAGTTTGCTGCAGCAGAAGCGCGCGCGCAGCGCCTGCTACTTTGGGAGCGTAATATTTTCGCGCGGGCGAACCTGATCGTTGCCGACACCGCCGGCCATGCCGATTTCTTCCACGACACACTGGGCGTACCGCGCGACAGGCTGGTGGTGGTGCCGGTAGGTGCGGAGGAGGAGTTGTTCGTGTTTGCACCGTATACGGTGAAACCCGCGAGCGAACCGCTTGAGGCCGTATTCTTCGGCACGTTTATCGGCTTGCAGGGCGTTGATCACCTCGTCGAGGCGATTGGCCGTTACGCGGCGCAGCCCGGCAATCCGCCGCTGCGCTTCCGCCTGCTCGGCGACGGCCCGCTGCGTGCTGCGTGCGAGGCGCGGATTGCAGAGTTTCGTCGGACACATCCTGCACTTGATGTTGTTTTTGAAGACTGGCGCCCCCTGGCGGAATTGCCGGCCCGCCTCGCCCGGGCAGATTTTTTCTTCGGCATTTTCGGCAGCAGTGCAAAGGCGCAGCGCGTGATTCCAAACAAGGTTTACCAGGCGCTCGCCATGGGCCGGCCGGTGCTCACGGCCGCCACGCCAGCGTTTGGCGCAGCACTGCAGCAGGATGAAGAGCACGGTTTCTTCTGGTGTCGCCCGGGTGATCCGGATGATATTGCCCGGGCACTGGCGCGGCTGGTGGCGCGGCGGCAGGCGTTGCCGGCGTTGGCAGTGGCGGCCCGAAACACCTACGACGCGCAGTATTCACGCCGGAGCGTGCTGGCAGGCGTCAGGCAGGCGTTGGCAGCAGCCGGCGCTGCCCGGTAACCGGTGGCTGCCAGGATACTCAGGCCGTGGTTGGCTGACGCAGCATTTCTTTGGTCAGGATACGCAGGCGCTGCTTCTGCATGTGCAGCGCGTATTCGAGTTCTTTCAGGCGCGTGTGCAGGGCTGCCTTTTCCCATTTGCCGGCCAGCTCACGACGCTTTTGTTCGTAGCGCTTCATCTGCAATTCAGTGAAAGCGTGCAGTGTGTGGCGGAATGATTCGTACTCCTGCTCGATCATTTTTTTCCAGCGCTCGGTGTTGGCGGCGCGCTCTGCATGCTGTTCTGCGTGCTTGAACTGCATGGCGACAATTGCGCGCTGAATTTTGAAATTGCTGGCGCGCTTGAGTCCCCAGGTCAGGCCCACCGATGAGCAGGCCGCAATCAGCCACTTGGTCGGATCCCACTGATACCAGCGGATGCCGTTGCGGTAGTCGGTCTGAAAAATATGGTGGTAATTGTGATAGCCCTCCCCATAGGTGAGCAGGGCGATGAAGCCGTTGTCGCGCGCGGTATTCTCATCGGTGTAGGGGCGAGAACCCCAGATATGCGCCAGCGAGTTGATGAAGAACGTCAGGTGGTGGTTGACAACCAGGCGCAGGACGCCAGCGAGCAGAAAGTAACCCCACAGATCGCCGAACAGCAGGCCAAGTGCCACCGGAATGCCGATATTGGTGGCCAGGACAAGGGTGAGGTAATTGTTGTGCTGCCACATCACAATCGGATCGCGCTGCAGATCGCCGACATTGCTGAAATCGACGCGGCCGCTGGGGTAATCGCGCAGCATCCAGCCGATATGCGCAAACCAAAAGCCGCGCTGTACGGAATAAGGATCGCGCTCGTTGTCATCGACGTGTCGGTGATGAACACGGTGGCCCGCTGCCCAGTTCAGAATGCTGTTCTGCAGCGCCATCGCGCCGAAGATGGCGAAAAACAGCCGCAGCGACCAGTGCGCCTCGTAGGTCTTGTGTGACCAGAGCCGGTGATAGCCACCGGTGATTGACAGGCCGTTCGCCCACAGCAACATGCCGGCGGTGAGCCAGGCGCCCAGGGTGTAGCCGGAAACCAGCCCGTACCAGGGCACGACCGTCAGGGCGGCGAGGCCGGTGGCGGCGAAGAGGATGGTGGTAACCCAGATACGCGGGTTTGATTGATCGTTGGGCTTGCGCGCGACGGTCATGCTGCTCTCGTTGGTGTGGGTTGATCGGAACGGTGGAGCGGTGACGATGGTTGGTGTGGCCAACCTCGGCTGCACAAAAGCACGCGACCGAATCTTACCACGCACGATACCGGTGACCCGGCGGTCATTTTGGTAAAAACCGACAGGGCATCGCGGCAAATCCGGCGGATTGTTTGTAACCGGTTGTGCGTAAAAGCGTGTTCAGCCGCCGGGTTTGCCGTCGCGCGGTGGCTGCGTGTCGCCAGCCTTCAGTTCACTTGCGCGCCGCTCGGCAGACAGCTTGCGGGCAGCCGGCGCGCCCTTGCCCATGATCACCTTCCAGAACGGAATGCGGCGGGTGAGCGAGGCCATCTGATCGACGGTGTCCTGCAAGCCTGAAAGCCGGTCGACGGTGTCACGGATGCCCATCAGTTCATCGACGTTCTCGGCGACGCGGAAGATCACGATGTACAGCTCAAGCAGTGCGCGCAGCATGGAGGCGAGCACCACGAAGGTGAGCGGCCCGGCGAAAAACAGGTAAAAGAAACCGCGCCAGTGGCTGCCGGAGGCGAAGGCTTCAATGATCAGGTAGATGATGCCGGTGCCGATCGCGAACAGCATCATGCCGTACAGGATCGGCAGCATCTGGATGATCATGTACTTGTCGAAGGAGAGATCGAACAGCGCCTTCCAGTATTGCGTCAGCCACGCCCAGGCGCGCCGCGCTCTCTCGGAAGCCGGGTTATTGCTGTCGTCGCCGGGTACCGGATGTTGATTCGGGTCGATGCTGTTTTTCGGAACCATGTTCTGGCTCATCGGCGCGGACTCCTGCTGATTATTCGTTGTTCGTCGCGCGGATCCGCTCGAGGTTTTGCTCAAAACGCTGCATCAGTTCGTACGCCTGCCGGGTGGCCGTGTCAGCGCCATCCTCCGTGGTGGCCACTGTCGTTTGCGCTTCTGCGGCCTGCACCCGTGCCGCCCGGGCACGGGCAATGTCCTGCATTGTGATGCCTTTTTGCTGTGCGAGCGCGCGCTCGTAGTCGGCCATGGTGCCGGCAG
>JBMOOP010000117.1:0-3744 GCA_049324495.1 Pseudomonadota bacterium | reverse complement strand
GAAAGGAAGCCTCCATGTACGACTACGTCATTGTTGGTGCCGGCTCGGCCGGTTGTGTGCTTGCCAGTCGCTTGTCCGAGGACCCGAACACCACCGTGCTGTTGCTTGAGGCCGGGATGTCTGACTGGAATCCGTTCATTCACATGCCGGCGGGTGTGGGCCTGTTGCTCAAGGGCAAGATGTTCAACTGGTATTTCAATACCGCGCCGGAAAAACAGCTCAACAACCGTCGTCTGTACTGGCCGCGCGGCAAGACGCTCGGCGGGTCGAGTTCGATGAACGGCATGATCTACATTCGCGGCCATCGCGCCGATTACGATCACTGGGGCCGGGATCTCGGCCTTGCCGGCTGGTCGTATGACGATGTGCTGCCGTATTTCCGCAAAAGCGAGGATTTTTTCGGCGGCGAGAACGAGTACCACGGCACCGGCGGCCCATTGGGCATCACCCAGGATGCGTCCGGGCACATGTTGTTCGGCCTGTTCAAGGAAGCGGCAAAACAGGCGGGCTTGCCGCCGACGCAGGATTTCAACGGCGCGCAGCAGGAGGGCTACGGCTCCTATCAGCTCACCATCAAGAACGGTGAGCGGCAGAGCACGGCGGTAGCCTTTCTCAATCCGGCAAAAAAGCGACCGAATCTGACGGTCATCACCCGGGCGCACGTGAAGGCAGTCAATATCGACGGCGGCCGCGCGATCGGCGTGACGTACAAGCATGGTTCCGGCACCCAAACGGTGAGTGCGAAGCGGGAGGTATTGCTGTGCGCAGGTGCGGTGCAATCGCCGCAGTTGCTGATGCTCTCCGGGATCGGCGACGGCGCCTTGCTGAAGAAATTCGGCATTCCCGTAAAACTGCACAAGCCGGCGGTGGGCCAGAATTTGCAGGATCATCTCGACGTGATGGTGCAGCAACATTGCACGCAACCGGTTTCGTTGTACGAGCAGACCAAGTTGCACAACATGATTCTGACCCTGATCCAGTATTTCCGCACCAGAACCGGCATCGGCGCCTCGAACGGCCTGGAAGCCGGCGCTTTTGTAAAAACAGATCCGTCACTGGCGATACCCGATGTGCAACTGCACTTCATTCCTGCCTTCATGCTTGATCATGCGCGCGAAACCGGCCCCGGCCACGGGTACATGCTGCATGCCTGCCAGTTGCGGCCGCGCAGCAAGGGTTTTATCGGTCTTGCCTCGGCCGATCCGTTGGCCGCACCGCTGATCCAGCCGAATTACCTGACGGATCCCTATGATGTCGAAGTGCTGGTAAAAGCAGTGAAGATTGCGCGGAAAATCTTTGCACAACCGGCATTCGATCCGTATCGCGGCAAGGAAGAGGTGCCGGGCGAAGCGGTGCAGACCGATGAGCAACTGGTGCAGTGCGTGCGGCAGAAGGCCGAAACCATCTACCACCCGGTCGGTACCTGCCGCATGGGCAACGACAGCGATGCGGTGGTTGATGCCGAGTGTCGGGTGAAAGGTGTTGCCGGTTTGCGGGTGGTCGATGCGTCGGTAATGCCGACCCTGGTCGGTGGCAACACCAACGCGCCAACCATCATGATTGCCGAGAAGATCGCTGATCGGATTCGTGGTCGGGCTTGAGTGCCTGATAGCGCAGCAGTGCGCAGATCAGCGTTGCAACGCCGATCACCAGCGCCGTAGTGTATTGAAAATAAACCCGCGGCATCACCCAGTAGGAGGTATCCGCGGGTTTGTTCTGCCACAGGCGGTTATCGAACAGCAGCGGGTGAAATATCTCGCGCCAGAACGTACCGAAAAACGGCAATACGATGATGCAGGCCGCCACGCTGAGCATGGCAATTCGCGCGGCCTGCGCACGTTGCGGCGCACCGGCATGGAAAAATATCAACGCGCCAAGCAGCGCCAGCGAGGCGCTGCGGTCGAGCAGGGTGCGAACTTCCGTCAGATGCGCGATTTCTTTCGCGCTCCAGTACAGTTCCGGCAATGCGTTGCGGTGTTGCATGAACGCGCGTAATTCGTCGATGCGTTGCGCTGCGCGTTCGGCGCCGTAGTTGTTGCAGCGGTTGTGCCAGTCACAACTGACCTGATGCCAGCCTGGTGTGTAGGTGATGGTGGCGATCGGCAGCCACAGGGCAAAGCAAAGCAGCCCCAGCAGTGTCAGGGTGGCACGCGCAAAACGGGTGCTGGCCGGCATGAGCTATTCAGGGATTCCTGGTTATCACCGGCCGGCGGCGACATAACCCCGCGCGCGCATTGCCTTGATCAGCGCACGGGCGTGCGAGCGCGCGATCGCCGTGGTCGAGTTGGCTTCGCGGGTGCGGGTCAGGACGGTCCACAGCAGCTGGCGGACCGGCAATGCATACAGATTGGCCTCAAGGTCGATGGCGTATTGCGTGCCGCGTACGGTGGGTTCCGGCGCTGCGTTGAGCGTCACCGCCACGCCGCCCACGTTGCGTTGGGCGCCAGCGCCTTCCGCCGGCACGTCGTGCGGCGACAGGGTCGGGGTGATGACGAGGTTCATCAGTTGCACATGCAGTACCGCGTCGGCGCGATCGGTGGCAGCCAGCATGCGTTCGCGGATCTGCGGCATCGTCAGGCCGGCAAGCGAAGGAATGATGTCGGAACTGGCAACCCCGCGCAGGCCTGCACGCGTGAGTTCCTCGATGAATATTGTTTCGTACTGCCGGCGCAGCGCGTCGTCGGTACTGATGCCGGCGATCAGTATGGTTACTGCCGGCTTTGCCGGTTTTGCCTCCTCGCTGCTGCGCAGCAGATCGGTAGTTGAGGCGCAGGCGGTGAGCGCAAGTACGGCCAGCAACAACATGGGCAGCAGCATGTGGTGCAGGGCCTGCTGCAGGCTGTGACAGAGCGCGCGGTAAGGATGCTGGTTGTGCATTGCAACAGTTTTCATGGCACGTCTCGTCTAAGGTGTGGCTCGTGGAAAAAGGTTAGCGGGGAAAGGGCGGTGATTGCCACGCCGGCAAACCGGCACGTGGTTTGATCGCGAAGCGGAAACGAAAGTTTGGCGATGACGGCGGATTCAACCAGCGCAGTTCATAGCGAGCCATGCCGCCGTCTTCATTTTGCAGCCAGCGGATCTGCAGGTCCTGCTGCCAGGTGTCGTTCATCGGCCGCCCGTTGTTGAGCAGCAGCACCCAGGAGGATGGTTCACGCAACGCCTCGATACTGATCAGCGGTTCGTCGAGCGTGATTGTGCCCGGATCCGCATCGCGGTAAGTGACTGACCAGTAAGGCTCTTGCGTGCCGTCGCCGGGCACAAAGATCGGGCCGGCGACGAGTTCGCGCTTGCCCAGCGGTGGGTTGGCCGGCGGCCAGTAAATGCGCGTGACGAGCGGGAAGGACCAGTTTTCCGGCAGCTCGCTGACGTTGCCGTGCTGCAGGATTTCGCCGGCCAGGCGCGCGCTCTGGCGGGCGAGGAACTCGGTGGTCCCGGGGCCGTAGAGCGTCTGGCCGCCCTCGTAATATTGCGCGCTGTATTCTTCCGGCGTGGTGGCATAACCAAAATAACCATTGGCATTGCCGGCAACGACGACGCGTGCTGTCAGCCCCCGTTCCTGCAATGTTGCAGCGACGCGCTGGCTGATGCGTTTGCCTGCTTCGGCGCTGATTTCCCAGGGTAGCGTGACCAGCGCCAGCTCGTTGATGCGCAATACCTGAATGGCAGCGAGGTGCGGAAAGCGCCCGGGCGCCATGAACAACGGTTGCGCCTGCGAGAGCAACCACTGTTTCTCGGCATGGCAGC
>JBMOOP010000116.1:0-1118 GCA_049324495.1 Pseudomonadota bacterium | reverse complement strand
TGTGCGAAGTGAGGCTGTCACTGACCAGCAAGTGCGGAAACGCCGATGAGGCGTGGACAAGTCTTGCCGGCGGAAGCAGGGCGACCGGGGGAGCGGCCTCAGGCTGCGACCTGCGAGAGCCCTCGCCGTACCGAGTCTTGCGTTCGATGCCGCGAGGCACCGGGCGAAGCGTAGACAGGGACCATGCAGGCCGTAATGCGTCGAGCGTGAAGGGCGTTGAGCCCCGACAATCACACAGTTCCGTGGTGGCCGAGCAGGTATCGACGAGGCTGGGAAACCAGCCGTGCGAAGGCAACACCGGCCGCAAGGCCGGCACCACCGGGGTCCAAGACCACAGCATGTATGGAAGGCCGGTGACGGAACACCTGAGATCTGCACCGACGTGGGCCGAAGTGCCAAGACCGTGGCCCACAACCGAGGGGCAAGGGCTGAGACCCAAGCCCGAGGCGACGTCGGGCGCAGAAGTCAGATGCCTCCATTGTAGCTGCGAAGCGGGGCAACTCCCGTGGAGCGAAGGGAGGCACGGCGAGTGACCCAGTACAGTCTCACCCCCGAGGTCTGCGAAGACGGACCGTTTAAGGGGTACGTGAAGCTGCATTGGATACGCTCGGCCGCCGAAAGGAAGCGGAACGAGAAGGTGCATGCGCTGTCGCACCACATCAATCCACAGAACTTGAGGCGGGCATTCCGCGAGCTCGACGGTTCCAGAGCCTGCGGAGTCGATGGCGTGACGAAGCAGCAGTACGAAGTGAAGTTGGAGAGCAACCTCAGAGCCCTGCACGACACCATTCGCTGCGGAGGATGGAGGCCTCAACCCGCGAGGGAGGTTCTCATCCCAAAACCGCAGGGAGGGACTCGGCCCCTGGCCATCGGCTGTCTGGAAGACAAAATCGTCCAGAAGCTGGCGGCGCGCATCCTAGAGGCCATCTACGAGCCCCTCTTCCACCGGCACAGCTACGGCTTCCGGGCCGGCAAGTCGGCGCACGACGCGCTGGCGCGCCTGCACAAAGTCATCCGCGAGAGGCGGAAGAGCTGCGTGGTGGTGGAGATGGACATCGAGAAGTTCTTCAACTCGGTGGACCACGAGTGGCTGATGCAGAAGCTGGAGCTGAAGATCG
>JBMOOP010000115.1:0-85753 GCA_049324495.1 Pseudomonadota bacterium | reverse complement strand
TTCAACCGCCATCTTCCGGATTTCTTCCAGCGTTTTGTGGTCGAGTTGGCGGCCGTCTCGTTTCATGCAGATACTATAACCCAATTCGCGGCCGGAATGTCGCCTTACTTACTGACTTATTAGTAATCCGGTGGTTTTGACGGGAAGTCTCTTGCGGAATGGTTAGCCGCCGCGCACCCTGATAGCAAATCAGTGGTATTTCGGCATGAAGATGCACATCGGCGTGGATGAATCGCTGGGGCTGGTTCGTTCGTCACGCTACATAAAAACGATGTTCGGTTACGGCAAGGTCCGCTATCGCGGGCAAGCGAAAAACGCCAACAGCCTGCATCTGCCGGCAGGGTCACGAACTTGCTGATTGGCAGAAAATATATGCTGGCACAGGGTCGGTGTGCCCGTTTGTTGCCCGGGCGGCAGCAAACGGGGAAAAAATGAACGCCCGCGAGGATGATTTAAGTCGCTTCTAGCTGCACGGACCGAAAACGCGAGATTTTTGCGCGAGAAGTGGCGTTATTCAGAGGTTCCCTAACGTTGAAGTTAACGGGCGGCGGCGCCGGTACGGCAACGACGTCCATCTGAACGGACTAGTTATGTTTGTTTCTCACTGAATCTTCGCTATCTTAGATAAATTGTGGCGCGCACAGAGTGCTGCACATTCTCTGCTTTTAGCAGACGTACCACCTTTTTAAAACGGAAGAATATGATCGAAGTGGAGTTCGCCTGTTGCGCCAAACGTTACGCACTTTCCACCATCACGCGTCAATACCTCAAGATTTACGCTGGTCGGAATAATGCGTCTGCGCTCCACAAGGCGATTGGCATTTTCTTCCGGAGCTGATTCGTCAGATACACTTTCATCAGCCACCAGTTTGAACTTGAAGACATTTCCGATGCTGTCGTTCTCGGCCAAGGAATCGACAAGGTGAAAGAACCCATTATCCGTCCAAATCCCCGCCTTGATCTTTTCATAGACCTGAACAATATCATGGCCTTTCTTTCCAGCCTTGAACTGCTGTGCGGCCTTATGGAATTTTCCGTTCTCGGTCAGAGCGCCACCAGGTTGCTTTTCTGGCTGGTCGATAGACTTCGGATCAGAGACTCCTTTTCGTTTCGGTTCGTCGTGCCCTTCATAAATGAGCACAGCCCCGTCGTCTTGCACTTCGTCACGATATGGAGAGTTTTGGCGAACAGACATGAGGATGACGGAGTAATGTCCCTTCAGTCGAAAATTCATGCCACGCTGTAAGCTTGCGCCTTCTTTCCGGCACATCTCAATGTAGGAGATGACGTTACCTCTAACGCTTCAACTCCGAATAGAACATAACGTTTGAAATCAGGCCGCGGCCCGTCAGGGCTGTCGCGCCTGCAGTGAAGTAATGGACTCCTCCCGCGCTTCTTCGGCATCGTTGTGCCAGGTGCAACCGGTCGGGAGTACAGCAAAGGGGAAGGAGTCACCATGGACCGTAAAACGATAGTCATTGATCTGGCAAAGGATTGTCTTTGAACTTGCCATCGACAACGGCGGTACCGTCACGCGCGAGCGGCTGACGCGCCACCGCTTTCTGCAATACATCGCCAAACTGTCGCCTACGCACATCGTCATGGAAGCCTGCGGCTCGGTGCACCACTGGGCACGCCACCTGAGGGCAAAAGGCCACGATGTCGTCATGCTGCCGGCACAACACGTGAAGCCTTATCGACGTGGCAACAAAACCGATCGCGCCGATGCGAACGCCCTGCTGCAAGCCGATCGCGTTGTTTGTTCGGCGTCGAACTTCTCAATCCTTTCGAGTTCGGCACAAAATCCTGAAGATGCGGCTAAAACGGCTTGACCGTATCGCTCAACCGGTATTGCGCATACCCGCAGCGATGCCGGCAATGGTGACTTTCAGTGCGAGATCGATCGCCGGATCCACCGCAGCGCCGGCGGCGCGATGCCGACGAATCAATTCCGCCTGCAACAAATGCAGCGGATCGACATAGGGATTGCGCACGGCGATCGACCACTGCATGACCGGGTTGGTCTCCAGCAGGGTCTTGCGCCCGGCGAGTGCGAGCAAATCCCGAATCGTCGCTTCAAGACGGGCACGCAACGCGCTACCAAGCGGCTGCAGCGACGCATCAGCAAGATGCGCCTCATAATGCGCAGCGATGCGCGGCTCGGCTTTCGCCAGCACCATTTCCAGCATATCGATCACCGCCTGAAAATATGGCCAGCGCGCCAGCATCGCCGCAAAATCAGCCTGGCGTTCGGGATGGGCGCGCAACCAGGCCAGCGCGGTGTCAGTGCCGAGCCAGGCGGGCAGCATCAACCGCACCTGCGTCCAGGCGAACACCCAGGGAATTGCCCGCAACGATTCGAGACCACCCTGGGCACGCCGTTTCGATGGCCGTGAGCCGAGCGACAATGTTGCCAATTCCTGTTCCGGCGTTACCGTACGCAAGTAGTCGACAAAACGCGCCTCACCGTGCACCACATCACGATAACCAGCCACCGCAACGACGCTCAGTGCATCCATCAACTCACGCCACGGCGGTTCGGGCGCCGGCGGCGGCAGCAGCGTCGCTTCCAGGGTCGAGGCGACGTACAGCTCAAGATTTTCCAGCGCCACACCGAACAGGCCGAACTTGAAACGAATCATCTCGCCCTGCTCGGTCACGCGGATGCGGCCATTCACCGAGCCCGGCGGCTGCGACAGCAGCGCCTGGCGCGTCGGTGTGCCGCCGCGGCTCACCGATCCGCCGCGCCCGTGAAACAATTCCAGACGCACGGCATGCCGGGCGCACACTGCCGTGAGCGCTTCCTGGGCACGGTACTGCGCCCAGCTCGCGGCGAGATAGCCGGCATCCTTCGCCGAATCCGAATAGCCGATCATCACTTGCTGGTAATCGCCGGCGTACGCGCGATAGCCCGGCAAAGCCAGCAATGCATCGACCGTGACCGGCGCCTGATCGAGATCATCAAGCGTTTCAAACAGCGGTACCACCGGCAACGGCTCGCGCACTCCTGCCGCCTGCTGCAAGAGACAGACGGCGAGCACATCCGACGGCGCATGCGCCATTGAAATCACGTAGACGCCAAAGGCACCACGCGGCATCGCGGCGAGCATATCGAAGGTGTCGAGCACCTCGCGCACCGGCGCATCGCACAGCGACGAGTCGCGAAAATCCCTGCCCACCAGCGGCCGCCGGTTGCCGAGCTCGGCCAGCAGGAACGCCTGTCTTTGCGGCTCCGGCCAAGCGCGATAATCGCCAATTCCCAACCACTGGGTGATCGCAGCAAGCGCATCGCCATGGCGCATCGATTCCTGCCGGATGTCGAGCCTGACCAGACAAACACCGAAGGTTGCAGCACGGCGCAGCGTATCGACAAGCAGGCCATCGGCGATGCGCTCAAGACCACAGGCCACCAACGATTGATGCGCGAGCAACAGCGGCGCGCGCAGCTCGTCGTCTGAGGCGATGATCGGCCCGCAATCGATCTCGTGATTGGCCAGTTGCGCTGCGGACCAGTCGCGGGTATTGCGTAGTCGATCACGCAACTCCTTCATCAGCGCGCGATACGGCTCACGCGTATCGCCAACCACCGCCCGCAACGCATCGCTGGCAAGGTGCATCGACAGCTCGCCTTGCAATATTTCAACGTCGCGCAGAAAAAGTTCGGCGGCTTGCCAGCGCGCCAGCAAAATGACTTCCCGCGTCACCGCGTGCGTGACGAAGGGGTTGCCATCGCGGTCACCGCCCATCCAGCTGGCAATCCGCACCGGCGCGCAATCCAGTGGTAGCGCCTCACCGGTATGTTCGCGCAACCAGCGATCAAGCTCGCGCAAAAACTGCGGCAGCGCGTACCAGAGTGTTTGCTCGATGGTCGCAAAACCCCACTTTGCCTCATCGACAGGCGTCGGACGTGCGCGGCGAATCTCGTCGGTGTGCCAGGCCGCCGACACCAGGCGGCGCAGATCGTCTCGCGCCGCATTCCGCTCGTCCGGGGTCAAGTCATCGTGATCGAGATCCGCAAGCCGGCGCGCGATATCGTCGTACTTGTGCATCAGGGTGCGGCGGGTGATTTCCGTCGGGTGTGCGGTCAATACCAGATCGATAGACAGCGCGCGCACTGTTGCCGCAATTTTTTCCCGCGCGGTACCCGTGCGCGTCAGTGCCGCAGCCAACGCGCTCAACGAACCTTCCTCAGGTGGCCAGCGGCAAGCAATCACAGCCTGCCGGCGCATGCGCACCCGGTGATGCTGCTCGGCGATGTTGGCCAGATTGAGAAACTGGTTGAAAGCGCGGACGACGTGCAGTAATTCATCGCCGTCAAGGCGCGCGAGTTCCGGCGGCAACAGGGCGGCATCAACCCGGCCCGCACGGGTATCGACAGAAAGGCGGCGCAGGTGCTCGATGCGCGCAAACAGCGGCTCGCCGCCATGTTCGCGCAACGTGCCACCCAGCATGTCCCCCAGCAGCCGCACGTTTTCGCGCAGCGGCGCGTGCGGATCGGCGCCTTTCTCCCCAGACTCATGCACGCTGGCGCCAGGCGCCGCACCGTGCGGGGTTATTGCATGCGGCAAAACGCGCGCGGCACTGATCGCAACATCGGTCGAAGAATTGGCCGGAGAATCGGTCATGCTCATCTCCCCACCTTGGTATCGCCCACAGGGCGTGCCAAGCGCAGGCCCGGCCCCTATGATAGCGCTCCAGACCCGGCGCACCGTTTCCGCTCGTGACGATCACCGGCCCTTACAACGGCAATAACAAGAAGTCGATTCATGTCCCTGTCCATTTTTGATCGCCCGTCGCTCTACCTTGAGCTGGGCGGCCGCGTCCTGTTTGCCCTGCTCGCATTCACCTATTTTTTGGGCATTCCTGCCGAATTGTGGGCCATCAATCTGCCGGTCACTGTGGCCGGACTGGTCCTCTATCTTGGCGCGCAGGCAGCGCTGTTCACCCAGCAACTGCGCAGCCGCAATATCGGCTGGATCGTACCGGCTGCGGCATTAACCGATGCGCTTGCCGTACTCGGCGCCGTCGCCTGCGATCCCTACCCGGTACCACCGTCACTGCTGCTGGTCTTGACTGCCGCACTCAATCTTGGCCTGCGCCAGAGCCGGCTGACCTTCGTGGCTGCCGTGGCCGCTGCCGGCGCGCTGATGGCCGCCACGCCCAGCCTGCGCGAGCAACTACAGGGCGAGGTCGCAGCCCGGGAATTCCTGTTTGCCCTGGCGTTCATCCTGGCGTGTCTTGTTTACTTCGCGCTGCAGGCCTGGCGGCGCCATGCGCTGCAAGCACAGGCCGCCCGCTTCGCCGGGCAGGATGTCGAAACCCAGCTGCTGAACCGCCACGGCTTCGAGAGTGCCGCCCGTTTTCTGGTGCCCTTGCTGCAGCGTACACAGTCGCCGCTGGTGGTCATGCTGGCCAGTCTCGACACCCAATCAGCAAAACCACTCGCTGTCCGAACACTCCCCAGCGCGGTACGTCGGGTCGCCCATCTGGTGCGTCAACGCGCGCGCCGTAGCGATGTCGTTGCCCGCCTGTCGGAAGACGAGTTTTTATTCATGCTGTTTGATACTCCGCTCGCCGGCGGCGAAACACTCGCGCGCGCACTGCTTGAGGATTTCAATGCCTGGGCTGCGCAACAGACGCTCGATGCCCGCATCACCTTCGCCATGATCGTCACACCGGAAGGCCCGGTGGCCATCGACCAGTTGATTGCCCGTGCCCGCAATGCCGTGCAGCGCGCCCAAAAACATCCCAGCTCGCCAGGCGTTGTCACGGCCCCGCCGCTGCGCTGAGTCCCGGCAGGCATGGCGATGATTGCCGCTCAAACGAGCCGGTAAAGCGCGTCGATCAGGCGCGTGGCGCGCGGGTCCAGCAGGATGTGCGCGCCCATGCGATTCATCACATAGCCGAGCGCAATTTGCCGATCGGGGTCGGCCATACCCACCGAACCGCCCGCACCCGGATGACCGAAACTGCGCCGCCCCGGCCCGAAAGCGGCGTGCGGCCGATTCTGCGACAACATCCAGCCGTAACTGAAACGCGTGCCGATTTCGAGCACCGCATCGTTGCCACAGGATTGCTCGTCCCAACAATATTTCAGGATGTCCTTCGGCAGCACTTCGATCCCGTCAAGCGTACCGCCGCCGGCAAGTGCCGCATAGAAACGCGCGATCGCGCGCGCCGTGGCATGACCATTCGCGGCAGGAATTTCCGCCATGCGCCACTCCACGCTGTTGGTGCCGGTGGTGATGCTCAGCGGGTTGGCGAAAGCACGCGCGGTGATGCCGGTCGGGTCGGCCATCATCTTCTGCATGAAACTCGCCGTTTCCGGATTGGCCGGATCCGGCAGCGGCCGGGAAATGCGCGCGATGCGATGATGCTCGGCAGCCGGCACGCCAATATGCAAATCAAGACCGAGCGGCGTAGCGAAGGCCTCCTGCAAAAAACGACCGGCACTCATGCCGCTCGCGCGCCGGATCACCTCGCCAACCAGCCAGCCGAACGTGACCGGGTGATAACCATGCTGCGTGCCGGGCTGCCACCAGGGTTGTTCAGCAGCAAGCGCCGCAACCATGCGATCCCAGTCGTAGAGCGCCGCATCCGGCAGCAATTCGCGCAATGCCGGCAGGCCGGCGCGATGTGACAGCAACCACTTCACCGGGATCCGGCCCTTGCCGTGCTGTGCGAATTCGGGCCAGTAATCGGCCACAGGCCGCTCCAGCGACAATTTCCCTTCCGCCACCAACCGCAGCACCAGCGCACTGACGATGCCCTTGGTGGTGGAAAACACATTCACCAATGTATTTTCTGCCCAGACAGCCGAATGCTTGCTGTCGATGCTGCCGGCCCAGAGATCGAGCACCGGTTCACCGCCGACATAAACCGCCAGCGCTGCGCCCAGTTCGTTGGCCGCCTGAAAGTTCAGCCGGAAAGCATCCTGCAGCGGCGCGAACCCTGGCGCACACCAGCCGTGAATTTCGATGTCGCCTGCCATCCGAACCTCGCCATGTTCCTGCGGACGCAGCACCAGCCGGTTCATGGGCTAGAATGCGGTCTGATCCTGAACCGCGCAGTCTGCCATGAGCCTGACCAACCTCCGAGTAACGTTTTCCCAAACTCGCCAAACACTGCTGTTCTGCGCCTTGCTGCTATGCCTCAGCGGCATCGGCCACGCGGGCGTCGTGGCGAAGATCATTGGCGGCAACGATGCCACCTTGCCTTACCCGTTCATGGCGGCCCTGGTCGATCCGACCATTGCCGAAGATTTTCAGGCGCAATTCTGCGGCGGCACGGTGATTGCCCCACGCTGGGTACTCACCGCCGCCCACTGCGTCACTGCAGCCAACAGCAGCGCACTCATCAGCACTGACGACGTCGCCGTCATCACCGGCGTGACAACTCTGAGCGACACCCCCGCCGGCGCCGCGCGCATCGCCGTCTCAAACATAGTACGTCACCCGAATTTCGAGCCATTGACGCTGCACAACGACGTCGCCCTGCTGTATCTGGCATCGCCCACCAGCGTCGATCCCGGCAACTTCACCCTGGACGACGGCACCGTCATCGCAGCGACCGCCATCGGCGACGAGCTGACGGCCATCGGCTGGGGCGTCACCGATCAACAAAATCTCGCAACCAGCAACGATGATGTGTTCGCGGCAACCCTACAGGAAGTGCTGCTCAACTACATCCCGCTCGCCACGTGCAACGACAGCAGTTACTACGACGGCGCGCTCGGCAGCGAAACACTCTGCGCCGGCTTCCTTGCTGATCCGCCACGCGACAGTTGCTTCGGTGACAGCGGTGGTCCGCTGCTGCACGCCATCGAGGGTGGTGGCTGGCGCCAGGTCGGCATCACCAGTTACAGCTTCGGCGATTCCTGTGCCATATCCGGCGAGCCGGGCATCTACGTCAATGCGTCACAATTTTACGGTTACATCATCGGCGCGACCGCACAGCCGGATCTGCGCGTGCTGGTCAGTACGGTAGCAGGTACGCAGATCGACAACACCGTCACCGCCCGCATCACCGTTACCAATCTCTCGCCAGCCAATGCCGCCATCGGCACGTCCCTGAACATCACGCTCGCCGGCACCGGCACCAACACCGTCGCAGTCACCAACCTTGCCGCAGCACTGCCCAACTGCACCGGCACCGCCGCCGGCCCACTGAGTTGCAACCTCAACACCATCGCCGCCAACGCTTCGGTGAGTCTCGATATACCACTGGTCTTCAATGGCCACGGGTTGTTCACCATCACCGGCACCGTCAGCACCACCTCCGGCGATTACGACGGCACCAACAACATCGGCCTGCGCGAATACGATCTGGTGGCACCTGCACCCACATCCAGCGGTGGTGGCGCCTCGCTTGTCCTGCTCGCGCTGCTCGCTCTGTGTTTTGTACGATACCCTGCATATGCGCCGCATCATCCACTGCGACTGCGACAGTTTTTACGCCTCGGTTGAGATGCGCGACGACCCGTCGCTGCGAGAAAAACCGGTCGCCGTCGGTGGCTCACCCGATCAGCGCGGCGTCATCGCCACCTGCAACTATATGGCGCGCCGTTTCGGCGTGCATTCAGCGATGTCATCGCGCCGGGCCATGGCATTGTGCCCCGATCTCATCGTCCTTTCTCCGGACTTTCCCAGGTACAAGGCCGTCAGCCGTGCGGTGAACGCGATCTTCCTGCGCTACACCGACCGCGTCGAACCGTTGTCGCTGGACGAAGCCTACCTCGACGTTACCGAAGCGACGCAACTGCACGGCAGCGCAACGCAAATTGCCGAGGAAATCCGCGCTGCGGTGCGCCGCGAAATCGGCATCACCATTTCTGCCGGCGTCGCGCCGAACAAATTCCTCGCCAAAGTGGCCAGCGACATCAACAAACCAGACGGCCTGTGCGTGATCAAACCGCGCGATATCGATGCCTTTGTACATGGTTTACCGGTGGAGAAGCTGTTCGGCGTCGGCAAGGTAACGGCTGCAAAAATGCACCGGCTGGGCCTCAGCACCTGCGGCGATCTACAAACGCTGTCGGACGAGATGCTTGTCAATCACTTCGGCCGTTACGGCACCACACTCTGGCAACTGTGCCGCGGCATCGACGAGCGCTCCGTGCGCACCGATCATCGCCGCAAGTCACTGTCGGTGGAACACACCTGGGCAACAGACCTTGCCTCGCCCGGGGAGTGTCTGGCGGCAATGACACGACTGACCGGCGAACTGCACGCGCGTTATGAAAAAATCGCGGCGCGCTATTGCATTACCGGCATCGACATCAAAGTGAAGTACGCGGATTTTCGCGAGCATTCACGCCAGCGCAGCCACACAACGATCGACCCGGCACTGCTGCAGTCGTTGCTTGACGCCCAGCTGGCGGCCCGGCCACCGCCAGTACGCCTGCTCGGCGCGGGCGTGAGACTTGCCTTGCGCGAAGCTACCGAGCCAGCGCAGCCGGATCTGTTCGACTAGCCCAGGGAACCTGGGTGCCCAGGTCTCCTGGGCACCAATATCGACCAGCCGGCGAGCCGCGGTTGTGGCCGGATGCTGCCGTCGGCTAATGTCGCCGTATGTCGCACCAAATTGTTCCGAATGACTGCCATGCAGCTTGATCGCCGTTCGATAATCCGTGCTGCGCTGCTCACCGGTCTTGTCAGTCTGGCAAGCGGTTGCAGCGGCGGTGGCGGATCCGCAGCCAACATCATGCCGACAGCAGCATTCACAGCCACCCCCATCAGCAGCCTGGCAACACCTGCGGTGCAGTTTGACGGCAGCGCTTCCACCGACCCGGACGGCACCGTCGTCAGTTGGCAGTGGACGTTCGGCGACGGCAGCACCGGCAGCGGCAGTGTCATTCAGCACAGCTACGCCACAGCGGGCACCTACACCGCAACCCTGACTGTGACTGACAACCAGGGCGGAACGGCGAGCAGTACCGTTGTCGTCAGTGCCAGCGTCAACGCCACCCCGAACACACCCCCGACAGCGCTTTTCAGTGCTAACCCCGGCGGCGGCATCGCGGCACTGCCTGTCAATTTCGATGCCAGTGCTTCCACTGACCCGGACGGCACCATTGTCAGTTGGCAGTGGACATTCGGTGACGGCAGCATCGGCAGCGGCAGCGTCATTCAGCACAGCTACGCCACAGCAGGCACCTACACCGCAACCCTGACCGTGACCGATGACCGCGGTGGCACTGCTGTCGCTACAGTCAACATCATCGTTGCCGCGAATGCGCCGCCGCTGGCCGTGCTCAACGCCAACACCGTCGCGGGTTTCGCACCACTCACCGTTCAGTTCGACGGCAGCGCTTCCACCGATGCCGACGGCACCATCGTCAGTTGGCAGTGGGCGTTCGGCGACGGCAGCACCGGCAGCGGCAGCACGCTGCAACACGCCTATACGGCTGCAGGCACCTACACCGCAACCCTGACCGTGACCGACGACCACGGCGGCACCGCCGTCGCCACCACCGACATCACTGCCATCCTGAACACACCACCGCTGGCCGTGCTCAACGCCAACACCGTCGAGGGCTTTGCGCCGCTCACCGTTCAGTTCAACGGCAACGCTTCCACCGATGCCGACGGCCCGATTGCCGACTACCTCTGGCATTTCGGCAACGGCGACAGTGCGGCAATCGCTGCACCGACTGCGCTGTACAGCAGTGCCGGACAATATACCGCGCAACTCACCGTCACGGACGGCGGCGGCGTAACCGCCTCGGCCACCACCACGGTGTATGTAGCAACGACGGCAGACAGTTTCGCCCTGGCAGGCGCGCTCAGCGTGCCTGATACGCTGTTCGCGGATTGCGACACGGCCGGCGGCGGCACACCCAGCTGCAACCAAAGCGTTGCCAATGCACAACCACTACCGGCACCAGCCATTGTCGGTGGCTATGCCGCGCTCGCCAGCGACGCAAGCGACTACTTCAGCATTGCGCTGGCTGGCGGCGAAACGATTTCACTGTTCGTGGCCGATAGCAGCCCGACAAACAATATCGACCTGAAACTCTACGATGCATCTGGCACTACCCTCGTCGTGCAGTCGGCTAATACCAATACCGCGCGGGAAAGCCTTGTCGTGCCGGCGGCCGGTAATTACATCGTGCAGGTGGAAAGCGTTGCCGGCAGTTCCAACTATGTGCTGTCGATCGGCACCGCAACGACCAGCACGGCCGGCGAGTTTGTCGACGGCGAATTCATCGCGCATTTCACCCAACTGCGCGTGCCCTGGCGCATCGATGCCCAACGTGAAGCCCGCAGCGCCGAACTCGATCTGGAGGTAATCGGCGGCAACGCCGACGCCCCGATGCTGCTGCGCGACAGAACGCGCCCACGCACCCTGCAGCGCAGCCTGGACAAGAATGCGCAGGCGACGCTGGCCCGCCTGCGCAACCATCCGGATATCGGCTGGGTTGAACCAAACCGGGTGCGCAATTCACTGGGCATCAACGCCACCGATACCTACTACCCGTTGCAGTGGAACCTGCCGCTCGCACACTTTCCCGGCGCGTGGGAAATTGATGCCCTGCGTGGCAGCGGTGCCGTCGTCGCGGTGATCGATACCGGCATTCTCGCCACGCACCCGGATCTTACCGGTCGCATCATCACCGGCTACGATTTCATCAATGATCCCGCGAACGCCAACGACGGCGACGGCATCGACGCCGATCCGACCGACCCGGGCGGCGACGGCATCGGCCGCTCCACCTTTCATGGCTCGCATGTGGCGGGTATCGTCGCCGCCAATGCGCAGTTCGCCGCCGGCACCGGCAATACCGGCATCGCCGGCGCTGCACCCGGTGCGCAGGTCATGCCGTTGCGCGTCATCGGCCGCTACGGCGGCACGAGCTATGACATCGTCCAGGCAATCCGCTACGCAGCCGGTCTGAGCAATGACAGCACTACGCTGCCTGCGGCGCCGGCCGATATCATCAATCTCAGCATCGGCGCCACCGGCTATTCGCAAGCCGAACAGGACGCCATTACCGCCGCCCGCGCCGCCGGCCTGATCGTCGTCGCAGCAGGTGGCAATACCGGCACCAACACTCCCATTTACCCGGCTGCCTATGCCGGCGTGACCGGTGTCGGCGCCGTGACGCTCGACCGGCGGCGGGCAGCCTATTCCACCCTCGGCGCCCACATCGACATCGCCGCGCCTGGCGGTGACAACAGCGCCGATCGCGATGGCAATGGTTTTCCCGACGGTGTACTCGGCACCCTCGCTGACGACAGCAGTGGTCTGGTCGTTGCCGGCTACGATTTTTACCAGGGCACGTCGATGGCGGCGCCGCATGTCGCCGCCGCTGCCGCGCTGATGAAAGCGTTGTCACCCGCCCTGACACCCGCCGCTTTCGACAGCCTGCTGGCGGCGGGCGATCTCACCCGCGACCTGGGCGCCGGCGGTCGCGACGACGAATACGGCATGGGTCTGCTCGATGCAGAGAAAGCGCTGGTCGCCACCGGCCTGGTCAGCGCCACGCCGGCAACACCGCTTGCATCGCCGTCGCGCGTGAGTCTCGGCGCAACGGCAACGCAGGCGCTGGTCGTGGTCGACAACGGCGGCGGTGGTGCGATGCAGGTAACCGGCCTCAGCGACGATCAGCCGTGGCTGACGGTCAGCACCGCGAATATCGATCCGCTCACCGGCCTTGGCAGTTACCTGGTCAGCATTGATCGCAACACGCTCGCCAACGGGATCTACACCGGCACCATCACCTTCACAACCACGGCAGGCGCTCTCAGCGTGCCGGTCACCATGGTGGTCGATGCGTCGATCCCTGCAGCCGCAGCCGGCACGCTGTATGTGATCGTCTGGGATCCCGTCGCGCAACAAACCGTCACCGGCAGTGCCGGGCTCACCGGCGGCTCCACAAGCTTCGATCTGGGCAGCGTGATTGCCGGCAACTATCAGGTTTACGCCGGCACCGATAACGACAACGACGGCTTCATCTGTGATCCGGGCGAAGCCTGCGGTGCCTGGCTCACTCTGGACGAAGCAAAACTTTTCCCGCATGTACGCAACCGTACCGATCTGTCATTCAGCATCGGCTACAGCACCACGCTCGACACCCTTTCTGTCGACACACAGACGGCCGCAACGACTCTGCCTGCCCGCGGTCTGCCGTACAAATAAACGCAACACACTTGCCTGGAGCCTCCGCATGTCTACACGTCCCGGTCTTGCCGCCGTCCTCAGTTTTGTTGTTCCCGGTCTGGGCCAAATCTACAACGGCCACTTCATTCGCGCCGCCTTCTGGCTGCTGATTGCTTTTGGGTGGATGGACAATCCGATGGCATGGCCGTTCGAGGCGGAATTCAGCCACTGGGTTGTGCACTTTCTGCCGGCGATGACCGCCTATCACAAGGCCCGGCAGATGGCGTCGTTCGCCGCGTGGAAAACCGCAATGGAACGCAAGATCGGTGGCGATACCGGCGGCACCGGCCGCACTTTTGACCAGTAACTTTGTGGCCTGTGACTGGGTGCCCTGTGATTGGGCAACCACAATCCGCGCCAGGTAACCAAACATGAGTGTCGGTTATTTCCGCCTGCTCGGCTCGCGGCGTTTCGGGCCCTTGTTCGCTACGCAGTTCCTCGGCGCCTTCAACGATAATCTGCTCAAGCAGGCACTCATCACGCTGGTCACGTTCCGGCTCATCGGCCAGGACGTCAGCATGATCGCCAACGTGGCGGCAGCGCTGTTCATTCTGCCGTTTTTTCTTTTCTCGCCGCTCGCAGGCCAACTGGCCGACCACTTCCCCAAACCGCAAGTGGCGCGGCTGGTGAAGCTCGCCGAGATCGCGATCATGGTGGTCGCGGGCATCGGCTTCTGGCTGTCGAGTGTGCCGGTACTGTTGCTGGCGCTGACATTGATGGGCCTGCACTCGGCATTTTTCGGTCCGGTAAAATTCGGCGTACTTCCCGAACTGATCCCGCCAGGGGATCTGGTCACTGCCAACGCGCTGATCGCTGCCGGGACTTTTCTGGCCATCCTGCTCGGCAATCTCGGCGGCGTCGAAGTGGTGATGCGCGCCGATGCACCCTGGCAACCAGCACTCTGGCTCGGCGGCGTGGCCGTGCTGGGGCTTGTCAGTGCCTGGCTGATCCCGGCGCTACCCGCCGCAGCGCCCGCCCGCCGCCTCGAATTCCATCCCTGGCGCGAACTGAAATCGTCGCTTGCCTTTGTGCGTGGCAACAACGCGGCCATCGCCGCGCTCGTCGGCATCAGCTGGTTCTGGCTGATCGGCGTCGCCTACCTGTCGCAACTGCCGGTGCTGGCGCGCGATATCGTCCATGCCGATGAGCGTGCCTACCAACTGATGCTGCTGGCCTTCGCGGTCGGCATCGCCGTGGGGGCGCTGCTGTGCAGCCGCATCTCACGTGGGCAGCTGATGCCGCGGCTGGCTGTTATCGGCGCCCTGCTGATGAGCCTGTTTGCCGCCGAACTGGTGCGACTGTGTGTTGTCGGCAACCCGGCGCTGGCTTACCTGATCGCCGTGCTGACCTGTCTGGGCATCGGCGCCGGAATTTACACTGTGCCGCTGTACACCGTCTTGCAGATCAAGAGCCCGATCGACAGCCGCGCACGCACCTTTGCCGCCGCCAACCTGCTGAACGCGCTGGCCATGGTGTTGTCTTCGGTGCTGGCGATCCTGGTACTGGTAGTGCTGAAGCTGCCACTGGCGGTGCTGTTCACCATCCTGCTGGCCGGCACCCTGCTGGTCGGTCTGCTGGTGTGGCGTCTGCTGCCCAGGGCCTGACGCGGCGGCCGCGGCCCTCAAGGCCGGCAGGCAAGATCCGGAGCAGCCATTCCCGATAAAACCGCCCATGGCGGCAGGCCCGCCCCCGGCAGTACCATGCGCCACCCGCCACGGGAGGCGGGGCCGTTTTGTTGATGGGACGCTCGGTCGGATCTGGCCGGAGCTCCCGTCGCCGGGAGATTCCCATGCAGTCCGTCAACACCGCCGAGCACGGCACCGCACAGGATCCAGCCAACAAACCGCTTGCTACCCTGACTCTCGGGGCGCTGGGCGTTGTTTTCGGCGATATCGGTACCAGCCCGCTGTACACCCTGCGCGAATGTTTTGCCGGCCATCACCCGATGCCTATCACCCCGGAGAACGTGCTCGGCGTGCTGTCACTCATCACCTGGGCGCTGATCATCGTCGTGCTGGTGAAGTATGTGACTTTCATCATGCGTGCCGACAATAACGGCGAGGGCGGCATCCTCGCACTGCTGTCACTGACGCTGCGCGCCGGCTCCCAAAGTGCCCGCACCCGCATCGTCCTGATCCTGCTGGCACTGATGGGCGCCGCCCTGTTCTATGGCGATGGCGTCATCACCCCGGCCATCTCGGTGCTGAGCGCAGTCGAGGGTCTTAAGGTCGCCGCACCGGGCCTTGAGTCCTACGTCATTCCGATCACGCTCGGTATTCTCGTTGCGCTCTTCGTGGTGCAACGCCAGGGCACGGCCAGCGTTGGCACGCTGTTTGGTCCGGTGATGTTGTTGTGGTTCGTGGTACTTGGCGCGCTGGGCATCAGCGGCATTGTGCAACACCCGGAAGTGCTCGCCGCGCTCAACCCGCTGTATGCCGCCGCGTTCATCCTCGATCACCAGTTCGGCGCCTTCCTCACCTTCGGCGCAGTGGTACTCGCCGTCACCGGCGGCGAAGCGCTGTACACGGATATGGGCCACTTCGGCCGCAAGCCGATCCGCATCGCTTTCGTCGTGCTGGTGTTCCCCTGCCTGCTGCTGAACTATTACGGCCAGGGTGGCCTGCTGGTCGCTGAACCTGCGGCGATCGCCAACCCTTTTTATCATCTGGTGCCCGACGGTTTTCTGTATCCAATGATCGCGCTCGCCACCGCCGCAACGGTGATTGCATCGCAAGCCGTGATTTCCGGTGTGTTTTCTGTGACCCAACAAGCGATTCTGCTCGGCTACTGCCCGCGCATGCACATACGCCACACGTCGCATCAGGCGAGGGGCCAAATCTACATTCCCACGGTGAACACATTTCTGTTCATCGCCGTGATCGGCGTGGTGCTGATCTTCCAGAACTCCAGCAACCTCGCGGCCGCCTATGGCATCGCAGTCACCGCAACAATGGCTGTCGATACCATTCTCGGCTTTGTCGTCGCTCGCACCATCTGGGGCTGGAGCAAGCCGGTGGCAATCGCCGCGTTGGTGTTCATGCTCGGCGTCGATCTCACTTTCTTCAGTTCCAACCTGCTGAAGTTTTTCGAAGGCGGCTGGTTCCCGATCCTGCTCGGCGGCGGCGTATTTCTGCTGCTGTCGACCTGGCGACGCGGCCGCGAAATTCTCGCTGAGCGCTTAGCCTGCGATACCTTCGACATTAAGTTGCTGGTCGACAGCCTTGCCCTCGACCCGCCGATGCGCGTCCAGGGAACAGCCGTGTTCATGACCTCGAATGCCGAGCGCGTACCGCCGGCGCTGCTGCACAACATGAAGCACAACAAGGTGGTACACGAGCGCAACATGCTGCTTACCGTGCGCATTGCTGACATTCCTGCCGTCGATGACGAACACCGCATCGAAGTCGAAGAATTGGGCGGCGGCTTCTGGTGTATCGTCGGCCACTACGGTTACATGGAGGCGCCGGACGTGCCGTCGTTGCTCGAGCTGTGCACTATTCAGGGGCTTTATTTCGACCTGATGGATACCACATTCTTCCTGTCGCGCGAACGCATCGTACCGAATGCCGAAGGCATGTCGATGTGGCGTGAGCGCATCTTCGGCGCGATGTCGCGCAACGCCATCGCCGCCACCGAGTTCTACAACCTGCCATCTAATCGGGTGGTGGAAATGGGCGCCCAGGTGTCGATCTAGCGCGATCGCCACAAAATGATGCGCACGAAGCCGGATGAGACGAAGCCACCGTGCCATCACGTTTCTCGCCAACAAGAAACCATATCTCAGAGAAAAGCTTGAGCGTCTGCGGCCAGAACTCACACTCGGCAAGATGGCGTTCGTGGAGCGCTTACTGAACTTCATAACGCCAGGACAGCGTCACCGGGAAGAGGCGCCGGCGGTCATGCAGAATCGGATCGCGGTCAGGAAAGAAACTTTGCTGCTTCGGGCTTTTCGCTCGTCTTAAGACTGGTTGCGTCTGTCATCTTCTCGGCAATAGGTACCATTACCCCGTAAATCCCCTCAAGTACCTTCTTCATTTCCTGCTCGGACAGTATATTTTTCTTCTGCTCCGCAGCAGGTCAAACCGTTGGATCCTGATGTGGTTCAACAGCAAATGAGCTGCCACCGACCGTGACGAGAAATGCCACCAGAGCTATCCGCTTCATTTTTCTCTCCCTGAGTATGTAAGACACTTGACTCTGCCGCTAACTACAGATCAACGCACTACCCGCATTTATTTCGCGAACACATCCTTGAGAAAAGCATCCAGCTCGGCCCAGGACATCTGGTCCGCCTCGGCGCTGTAACCCACTGGCATATTGAACTTCATGGCGATGCCATCGGCAGCCGGATTGGTGAAACTGTGTTTTGCCCCCGGATAAGCCACCACACGGAAATTCGCTTCGGCGGCTTTCATTTCTTCCTCGAAGGCCGCTACCGCTGCGGCCGGTACCATCGGATCCTCAGCGCCCGTCAATACCAGCAAGCGTGACTTAACTGCGCCCCTGGTCGCCGGCTGCCAGGCACCCAGCGCACCGTGAAAACTCGCCACACCTCGCAGATCCGCGCCACGCCGCGCCATGTTCAGCACCACAGCGCCACCGAAGCAGTAGCCGATTGCCGCGATTTTTCCGTCATCGGTGATTTTTTGTTCTTTGAGCATTTTTTCTGCTGCTAGAAAGCGCGCGGCCGTTTGCTCGGTATCTTTGGTCGCCGCCTGCATGAAGGCCATGGCGTTGTCCGGGTGATCGGCTGTTTTGCCGTCGCCGTACATATCAATGGCCATGGCGACGTAGCCCATTTGCGCCAGTTGTTTCGCGCGGTTGCGGGCATAATCGTTGTGACCCCACCACTCATGCACCACCAGCACGCCCGGGCGCTTGCCTTGCACGGCGCTATCCCACGCGATGAAACCTTGCATCGTTACGCCACCGCCTTTGTAGGTGACTTCTTTGGTTTGTATTGCCGCCATGGCATTCACCGTGAATAGCGCAAGCAGCAGCATCAGCATGAAACGCATATCGTTTCTCCGCGCAGTTTAAACAGCCACAACAATCAACCCATGTTACCCAGAATCGCCGACTTCACCGCATCCAGCCTTGCCTCAATGGTCACCATGGCAGCATCCTGACACTGCCCAATGGCCGAATCCGGATCCTTCAAGCCATTGCCGGTGAGCGTGCACACAATCGTCGAGCCTTCAGGAATTTTGCCGTTCTTCACGTCACGAATGGCGCCACCCAGGGAAGCGGCCGAGGCCGGCTCGCAGAAAATACCTTCGCTCATCGCCAGCAGGCGCTGCGCCTTGAGAATATCCGCGTCGGCGAGTTCGTCGAACCAGCCGCCGGATTCTTCTTTCACTTTCCATGCCTGCGCCCAGCTCTGCGGATTGCCGATGCGAATCGCAGTGGCGACGGTCTCCGGTTGCAGCACGGGTTCACCGCGCATGAACGGTGCGGAGCCTGCCGCCTGATACCCAATCATCTTCGGGCGATTGCCCGCAATCGCTCCGCCGGCGTAACGGCAATGGCCGTTGCAGAACGCGCAGGCCTCCGTCACTTTTTTGTCCGCCGGGTGGCCTGCGGGCAGGGAGTATTCGCAATAGCCGATCCAGTGCGCGGTGATGTTGCCGGCATTGCCGACCGGCAGGCAATGGTAATCCGGCGCGCGGCCCAGTTCTTCAACAATCTCGAACGCCGCCGTTTTCTGGCCCTGCAGGCGGTAAGGGTTGATCGAATTGACGATGGTGACCGGCGCTTCTTTTGCCACCTGTTTCACCAATTCCATGCCATCGTCGAAGTTACCGCGAATCTGAATGGTAATGGAGCCATACATCATGGTCTGTGCCATTTTTCCCAACGCGATCTTGCCTTCGGGAATCAGCACGAACGCCTTGATGCCGGCACGCGCCGCATAGGCCGCTGCCGAGGCCGAGGTATTACCGGTGGACGCGCAGATAATGGCGCTGCTGCCGGCTTCCACGGCTTTGGTCACTGCCATGGTCATGCCGCGATCCTTGAACGAGCCGGTCGGGTTCAGGCCCTCATACTTCACATAAATATCGACATCCTTGCCGATCAGCTTCGGCACATTATTCAAGCGGATCAGCGGCGTGTTGCCCTCACCCAGGGAAATAACGCGCGTGTCATCGCCCACCGGCAGATGGTCACGGTAGCGGTTGATCAGGCCGGTGTAGCGGTCGCGGAAAGCCATGGAATTTCCTCTGCTGTCATCCGGCTTAGGCCGGAAATTTCACGATTATCAGTTATCGAGCGCTTCCAGGCGAATGCGCATGATCTCGTCGTCGATTTCCGGCAGTGCGCGTATTTTTGCCAGAGCGCCGTTCATTTTTCTCTCCAGTACTCGCCGGGTGAGAATAATTACCGGCACCTGGTCCCGATCACCGACTGGTTTTTGCAGAATCGCCTCGATGGAAATGCCGGCATCAGACAGAATGCGCGTCACTTCCGCAAGCACGCCGGCCTTGTCGCTCACCATCAAGCGCAGGTAATACGCGGTTTCGACGTCTTCGATCGACAGTACCGGCACATCGGAAAGCTGGTCAGCCTGGAAGGCGAGGTGCGGGATGCGGTTGGCCTGTTCGAAAACGATGTCGCGGGCGATATCGATCACATCGGCGATCACTGCAGATGCGGTCGGCTCGCTGCCGGCACCACGGCCGTAATAGAGCGTTGAGCCAACGGCGTCGCCATGCACCATCACCGCGTTCATCACGCCATCAACGCTGGCGATCAGCCGTTTTTCCGGAATCAGCGTCGGGTGTACGCGCAGCTCGATGCCGTTACCGGCACGCCGGGCGATGCCGAGCAGCTTGATGCGATAACCGAGCGCTTCGGCGTAGGCTACGTCGTCGGCCGTCAACCGGGTAATGCCTTCGGTGTAAACCTTGCTGAACTGCAGCGGAATGCCAAAGGCCACCGAAGCGAGAATCGTCAGTTTGTGCGCGGCATCGATACCCTCGACATCGAAGGTCGGGTCGGTTTCGGCGTAGCCGAGCAATTGTGCTTCGGCAAGCACGTCGCCAAATGAGCGGCCGTGGTCGCGCATCTCGGTGAGAATAAAGTTGCTGGTGCCATTGATGATGCCGGCCAGCCACTCGATGCGATTCGCAGATAAACCCTCGCGAATCGCCTTGATGATCGGGATGCCGCCGGCCACCGATGCTTCGAACACCACATCGACGCCCCGGGCTATCGCCGCAGCAAAAATCTCGTTGCCGTGTTGCGCAATCAGCGCCTTGTTGGCAGTGATCACATGCTTGCCGTTGGCGATGGCCCGGAGAATCAGTTCGCGCGCCAATGTTGTGCCGCCGATGAGCTCAACCACCACATCGACTTCCGGATCGTCGACCACGGCCGCAAGGTCACGGGAAACTCGCACCCGCGAGGTGTCGGCATGAGGATTGTCGCGGCGCGCGCCGATGTGGACGACTTCGATCGGCACCCCGGCCCGGCGGGCGATCTCGGCGGCATTGCGGGTGAGCACGTTGAAGGTGCCGCTGCCGACCGTACCCAAGCCGACAATTCCCACCCTGACCCTGTTGCCCGCCATGCTGCACGCCCCGTTCAACCCGAACCCGACGCGCCCCGGACGGATCGCGCACTCGAAAGGCCGCCACATTACTGACGCCTGTCGCAGGCGTCAACGCGGGTCCGGCGCGGCAGAAATCACGGTATTACTGTCGGCGGTGTACCGCTTCTGACGCGCTTGCCGACTAGCGCTTGACGACTTTGTTGATCAACTCGGCGGCGGGCATATAGCCGCCTATCTGCGTGCCATCGACCAGAAAGATTGCCGGCGTACCACGCACACCCATGGACACACCGAGTTTGTACTGTTCGGCAACCGGCGCGCGGCACGCCAGCGATGCCGCCGGCAATGAGACGCCGCGCTTGGAATCCGTTAATGCCTTGTTGCGGTCCAGTGCGCACCACACTGCCGTCATCTGCCGGAATGTCTCGCCCTCCAGGCCGCTGCGCGGGAATGCAAGGTAGTGCACCGTAACGCCCGCCGCATTGAGTTGCGGGACTTCCTGATGCAGCTTGCGGCAGTAGCCGCAATCGGGGTCGGTGAAAACGTAGACCGCCCCTTTTTCCTTGCCTTTGGCTGTGAAGTTGATCATGTCGCCCGGCGCGAGCTTCGCCAACACATCCTTGCGCAAACCACCCTTGCGCTGCTCGGTGACATTGACGAGGCCCTTGCCCGGCATCGCCTGATACAGATCGCCACTGATCAGGTGCAACCCGTCGGCGGAGACGAAAGCCGTTTCGCTGCCATCGAGCACCACCTCATACACGCCGGCGATCGGCGACGGCGCTACCGAGGTGATTTCCGCGCCAGGCATCGCCGCCGCCAGTTTCGCGCGGATGGTCGCCTCGGGCTTGCCCGGCGCATCGGCACCAACGGCAAGCGTGGACAGCAACAGCAGGGCAGCAACACGCGGCAACAT
The DNA here is from genome assembly GCA_049324495.1 of Pseudomonadota bacterium. Classification (GTDB taxonomy): domain Bacteria; phylum Pseudomonadota; class Gammaproteobacteria; order Pseudomonadales; family JADFDG01; genus JADFDG01. The sequence goes on along the minus strand of JBMOOP010000115.1, from coordinate 64,124 downwards.
GCGGATCATGTATGAATCTCCAAATCTGGACAGATCATTAGTATCGCATCGAAACACCAGGTTCCCGCGCTGTTCATGCAGGGAGATTATCCACGCGGATGATGGCGCGCATGCAGTTCCTTCAGGCGTGCACGCGCCACATGCGTGTATATCTGGGTGGTAGACAGGTCGCTGTGGCCCAGCAGCATCTGCACCACGCGCAAATCGGCACCGTGATTGAGCAGGTGCGTGGCGAAGGCATGCCGCAAGGTATGCGGAGAAATCGCCTTGTCGATCCCCGCCACCCGCGCCACCTGCTTGATCCGGTGCCAGAACGTCTGCCGGGTCATCGCCGTACCGCGCCGGCTCGGGAACAGCACGATCGCACCGGTCTCGCCCAACAGCGCCGGGCGCGCCTCCTCGATATAACGCGTCAGCCATGCCACTGCTTCGTCACCCAGCGGCACCAGCCGTTCTTTGCTGCCTTTGCCGGTCACCCTTACCACGCCCTGGCGCAGGCCCAACTGCGGCAGGGTGAGCGTCACCAGCTCGGTCACGCGCAGCCCGCTGGCATACAGCAATTCGAGCATCGCCCGATCGCGCAGACCAAGTGGTGTGGCCACATCCGGCGCTGCGAGCAAACGCTCGACGTCCTCCTCGGTGAGTGACTTCGGCAACGGCCGGCCCAGTTGCGGTGCATCGACCCGCAGAGTCGGATCCGCAGCCACCAGGCGTTCGCGCAACTGGTGCCGGTAAAAACCCCGCAGACAGGACAGCAGGCGTGCCGTTGAGCGGGCCTGATTACCCGCCTGCAAGCGATGCGCAAGGTAATCCATCACCTCAAGACGGCTGGCCTGCAGCAGACTGCTGTTGCGGCTACCCAGCCAGCCGGCGAACGCCAGCAGGTCGCTGCGATAGGAATCGAGCGTGTTGCGACTCAACCCTTTTTCCATCCACACCGCATCGAGCCAGGCATCGACAACAGCGCGCTCAGCGAAATCGGTCATGGGCTCACCCTGCCGGCTGCAGCAGCCCGAAAACGAATAACGGCCGCAAAGCGGCCGTTATTGTGCAACAGAAACGCCGTACCTCAGCGCGTCGTGCCGAGCTTTTCCTTGATACGCGCGCTGCGCCCGCTGCGCTCACGCAGGTAGTACAACTTGGCGCGACGGACGTCGCCGCGACGATCGACGGCAACGCTGTCGATGATCGGACTGTGCGACTGGAACACCCGCTCAACGCCGACGCCGTGCGAAATCTTGCGCACCGTGAACGAACTGTTCAGGCCACGGTTCTTGATGGCGATGACAACGCCCTGAAAAGCCTGCACACGCTCGCGCTCGCCTTCCTTCACCTTGACGTTCACCGTAACGGTGTCACCGGCGCCGAATACCGGCAGGTCGGTGCGCAGCTGCACGTCTTCGACAGCCTGGATGATCTTGTTGCTACCGCTCATGGCTCACTCCGCTTTGCTTCCTGCCCGGCGACGTACTCGTCGAGCAACTGTTGTTCCTGTTTCGCCAATCCCTTCGCGGTTTTATGCGCGAACAGATCGGGCCTGCGCTGCCGGGTCCGACCCAGTGCCTGCATCAGGCGCCAGCAACGGATGGCCGCATGATTACCGCTCATCAACACCGCCGGCACCCCACGCCCCTCGAATATCTCCGGTCGTGTGTAGTGCGGGCAATCAAGCAACCCGGTGAACTCGCCAGACGCTCCGGAAGAAAAGGAATCCTGCTTCGCCGAATCCTCATCGCCCAGGGCACCCGGCAGCAGCCGGGTCACCGCGTCAATCACCACCATCGCCGCAAGCTCACCACCTGACAGCACGTAGTCACCGATCGACAATTCCTCATCGACGTACGCCTCAATGAAGCGCTCGTCGATGCCTTCGTAGCGGCCGGCAATCAACACCAGCCCCGCCTCGCCTGCCAGCGCCTGCGCGCGTTGCTGCGTCAGCACCGCGCCTTGCGGCGAAAGGCAGATGACGCGCGGACGCTTGCCCGTCACATCTTCCACCGCGTTGCGCGCGGCAACAGTCGCATCGCGCAACGGCTCGATCTTCATCACCATCCCCGGGCCGCCGCCGAAAGGCCGGTCGTCTACCGTACGGTGCACATCACGGGTGAAATCCCGCGGATTTATTCCTTCCACCCGCAGCAGACCGTTGTTCACGGCCCGCGCGACAATACCGTGGCCGGTAACGGCCTCAAGCATCGCCGGGAACAGCGTCACTACTTTCACATACAGCGCAACGTGCATGACCCGACCTGCCTGGAATCAGTAATCCACGCCCCAGTCGACGGTGATGCGTTGCGCGGCCATATCGACACGCTGCACCACCTCCCCCTGCACCCATGGCATCAGCCGCTGCACCTGGTCGACACTGCCTTCGCACGGCTTCACGACGAGCACGTCGTTGGCACCGGTTTCCAGCAACTCGCCAACCACCCCGAACAGGACCCCTTCCGTGTTCACGACCGCAAGGCCGATCAGATCCCGCCAGTAAAACTCTCCCTCCGGCAGCGCTGGCAAACTTTCCGCCGATACGCCGATATCGATACCCGCCAGCGCTTCCGCTGCGCTGCGATCCTCGATGCCCCGCAGGCGCACCACAATGCCCTTGCTGTGCGCTTGCGCCTCGGCCACTTCGATCTCCTGCCATCGGTCATTACGCCAGAGATGCCAGGGTGCGTAGTCGAGGAGGTTTTCGCGCGGGGCGGTATCGCTGTGAACCTTCACCCACCCCTTGATCCCGAAGGCGGCGAGTATCCGGCCGACCTTGAGGATATTGCCCGGGGGCAACGCGCTCAGCCCTGCTTGGCCGCTTGCTCGATCAGATCGGCAACACGCGGCGACGGCTGGGCGCCATGCGCCAACCAATAGTCGAAGCGGGCCTGATCCAGCTCAAGGCGCTTCTCGCCACCCGCGGCGATTGGGTTGAAGTAGCCGATGCGCTCAATGAAACGGCCCGTAGCCGCCGCACGACGGTCGGCAACCACCAGGTTGTAGAACGGGCGCTTCTTGGCGCCGCCGCGAGCCAGACGAATCACTACCATGGTAAGTACCCTGCCTGCAGAAAGGAGTCTTCGCAAAACCGCCAAAGGCCGGTAAGCGAAAGGCCGCGCAGTATACGCAGACCGGTGTGTCATGAAAAGCCCTGCACCGATTCGTGCGCCGGGGGCAAGCGACCAGCGGTCAACGACGCGGCGGCATGCCCGGTGGCGGTTTGCCGCCCGGCAGGCCGGCCGCACCACCACCCGGGCCGCCCATCATCCCGCCCAGGGACCGCGCCATCTTCTGCATGCCCCCCCTGGCGGAAAACTGCTTCATCATCTTGGTCATCATCTTCTGCTGTTTGAGCAGACGATTGAGATCCTGAATCTCCTGGCCCGCACCCTTCGCAATGCGCAACTTGCGGCGGCCACTGATGAGTTCCGGGTCGCGCCGCTCTTTGGGCGTCATCGACTGGATGAGCGCTTCCATCCGCCTGATCGACTTGTCGTGCGCGGCGTCTTGCGCAACTTTTGCCATCTGGCCCATGCCCGGCAATTTGTCGAGCAGGCCGGCCATGCCGCCCATCGAACGCATTTGCTGAAACTGGTCGAGCATGTCTTCGAAATCGAAACCTTTGCCCTTTTTGAATTTCTTCGCCAGCTTATCGGCTTTGGTTTTGTCGAGCTTGCGTTCGGCTTCCTCGACCAGCGTGAGGATGTCGCCCATCCCGAGGATGCGCTGCGCGATGCGATCCGGATGAAACGGTTCCAGCGCATCGGTCTTCTCGCCCATGCCGAGGAACTTGATCGGCTTGCCGGTGAGGTGACGCACCGACAGCGCCGCACCACCGCGCGCATCGCCGTCGGCCTTGGCCAGCACGATGCCGGTGAGCGGCAGTGCGTCGTTGAAGGCGCGGGCGGTATTTGCCGCATCCTGGCCGGTCATCGCATCGACCACGAACAGCGTCTCATGCGGCTTGATGGCCGCATGCAGCGCACGAATTTCGGCCATCATTTCTTCGTCGATGGCGAGCCGGCCGGCCGTATCGACGATCAGTACGTCGGCAACGAGGCGGCGCGCTTCACCGATCGCGTGATTTACGATGTCTACCGGCTTGCTGCTGGCTTCGCTCGGCACGAAACCAACGCCGACATCGTGGGCCAGCGTCTCCAGCTGCTTGATTGCGGCCGGACGATAAACGTCCGCGCTCACCACCAACACCTTTTTCTTCTGGCGCTCTTTCAGGAAGCGCGCCAACTTGGCGACGGTGGTGGTTTTACCGGCACCCTGCAGGCCGGCCATGAGGATAATCGCCGGCGGTACGACATTGAGCTTGAGGTCTTCGTTCGCCGCACCCATCACTGCCGTGAGTTCGTCATGGACGATCTTCACGAAAGCCTGGCCCGGATTGATGCTCGCGAGCACTTCCTGGCCCAGCGCCTTGAGCTTCACCTGCTCGACAAATTCCTTTACTACTGGCAGGGCGACATCTGCCTCGAGCAGAGCCATGCGCACGTCTCGCAGGGCTTCCTTGATATTGTCTTCGGTCAGCCGGCCCTGCCCGGTGAGGTTGCGCAGGCTTTGGCCCAGGCGCTCGGAAAGACTGTCGAACATGAGAACTCCGGAACGGGTACGCTCGGTAACGAGCGGCGGATTATACTGGCCCGCCCCGGAACCCGACCATGACTATCCTGACCGTCCTGTTTGCCGGCGTTTTTTATCTCCTGGCCACCGCCCATATCGCCCGACAGGTGCGAAACGGTCATGGTGAGCGGCGCGCACTCTTCCTGTATGCAGGCGGCGTGGCCGTGCTCCTGCACGGCGTGTATGTCGCCCGAACGCTGTTCACCCCGGACGGCATCGAACTCGGACTGTTCTCGGCAGGCTCACTGATCGGCATGCTGATCGCGCTGGTCGCGATCGTGACCAGCCTCTTTCGTCCGGTCGCCGTGCTGTCGGTGGGTGCATACCCCATCGCCTTCCTGTTGCTGCTGCTGTCAGTGCTGCTACAGGATCGTTATGCGCCGCGCCACTTTGCCACCGGCGTTGGTGTGCATATCGTTTTTTCGCTGCTGGCCTACGCGGTACTTGCGATGGCCACGGTGCATGCCGTGCTGCTGGCGATACAGACCCGCCTCTTTCGCGAGCATCGGATCGGCGCCTGGTTGCGTGCCCTACCGCCAATCCAGACCATGGAGGCGATATTGTTCGAATTGATTGCCTTCGGTTTCGCGCTGCTGAGTCTGGCGATTCTTGCCGGCCTGCTCTACGTCGACGATTTCTTCACCCAGCATCTGGTACATAAAACCGTGCTGACAATTGCCGGGTGGGTCGCACTGGGCGCATTGCTGGCCGGACACCACATCGCCGGCTGGCGCGGACGCACGGCGATACGCCTGACCCTGGCCGCGTTCATCCTGCTGGCAGTGGCATTTTTCGGCAGCAAGTTCGTGTTGGAAATGGTGTTGCTCAGAGCGTAAGAAGGCTTACGCTGGCGCGCGGCGCAACAAGCGGAACGCCCTTACGAAAAAGCCGGGCATTGCCCGGCTTTTTCCTGTGCCCGCGTTGCAACGACGTGCTGATGAACGCGTTACTTCAACAGCTTGTTCTTCACGAAATTGTGGATGGGCTTGTTGAACGGCGGCAGGATAAACTTGGCCGAGTAAAACTTCGCCTTCTGCAACACAGAACGCGGGTTTGACAACGTGATAAAGCCTTCCTTGCCGTGGTAGCGACCCATGCCTGCCGGGCCGACGCCGCCAAACGGCAGATCGTCGATGCCGACATGCGACACCGTATCGTTGACGCACATGCCGCCTGAATGCGTGTGCGTTTCAACAAACTCGGCGCGTGAATTGTTGTAATCGAAATAATAAAGCGCCAACGGGCGCGCCCGGGCGTTCACATAGTTGATCGCCTCATCCAGCGCGTCGTAGGGGACGATCGGCAATATGGGTCCGAAGATCTCGTTTTGCATGATTTCCATGTCATCGGTGACGCCGGTAATCAGCATGATCGGCAGCTTGCGTGTGTTCTCGAATTTTTCGTTCGCTGGATTGATCTCGATGATCTTCGCGCCTTTCTCGCGCGCATCCTGCAGATAACCCTGAATACGCTTGTACTGCTTGTCGTTGATGACGCTGGTGTAGTCCGGGTTGTTGACCAGGCCGGACGGATACATGGAAGTTACCTGCGCGGTGAACTCGCTCACGAACTCATCGACCTTGCCGCGCGGACACAGCAGATGATCGGGCGCCACACAGGTTTGGCCGGCGTTCCAGCACTTGCCAAAGGCGATACGCGGCACGGCGTCCTTGATCGGGAATGACTCGTGAATGATCGTCGGACTCTTGCCGCCCAACTCCAGCGTTACCGGCGTGAGGTGCTGCGCCGCGTTGGCCATCACCTGACGACCCACATTGGTGGAACCGGTAAAGACGATGTGATCGAACGGCAGCCGCGAGAATGCATCGGAAATTTCACCACGACCGGTGAATACCGCCACATGATCCTCATCGAAGGTTTCCGCGATCATTTTCTTGTACGCCTCGCCCAGGGCAGGCGTGAAACCGGACATCTTGATCATGACCCGGTTGCCGGCGGCCAACGCCGTTATCAGCGGCCCGCTGGCCAGAAAAATCGGGTAGTTCCACGGCACGATAACACCCACCACACCCAGCGGCTGGTATACCACGCGCGCCTTGGCCGGCTGCTGCATCAGGCTGACGTGCCGCTTCTCGGGCTTCATCCACTTGCGCAGGTTTTTGCTGTTGTATTTGACGCCTTCGAGCGTCGTCATGAATTCGGCGAGCAGCGTTTCGTCTTTGGAGCGATGACCGAAATCCTTGCTGACTTCATTCACCAGGGTGTCCTTGTGCTTCATCAGTGCCGCACGCAATTTGGCGATATGTGCAATGCGCTCGGCCGCACTCGGATAACGATGCCTGCCGTAGGCAGCGCGCTGCGCCTCGAAGACGCGTTGCAGATCCTTGAGATCCTGACTTGCACTGGGTACAGCAGACAGATTGGCGACCATGGGGGCATCCTCCGGTTGATGTAGGGGCGGCCGGCAGAGCCTCCCCGATACAGGGGCGGGCGGCAAGGCCGACGTAAGCCCGAAAGTTTTAGAGTATTTACTCTAACGTGTCAAACCGGGGCGCTCTACAGCTCGACCCGCACTGCTGCTGCCGCCCACAAGGCCTTTTTCCGCGCCGCCGCGATGCTCTGTGCCCGCGTCAGGGCCACGCCCATACGTCGCTGGCCACGCACCTGGGGTTTACCGAACAGGCGCAGGGTCGTATCCGGCTCGGCCAGTGCCTGCTGAAGGTTGCCGAATGCCACGCAGTCGGAATTGCCGTCAACCAAAATCACCGCCGAGGCACTCGGCCCCAGCTGACGGATCGCCGGCACCGGCAGGCCAAGAATGGCGCGCGCATGCAGGGCGAACTCGGACAGATCCTGCGACACCAGCGTCACCAGGCCGGTGTCGTGCGGCCGCGGCGAGACCTCGCTGAACCAGACCTGGTCGCCCCGCACAAACAGCTCAACGCCAAAAATGCCAACCCCACCCAGCGCACCGGTCACGGCGGCAGCGATACGCTGCGCCTGGGCGAGGGCCGCAACGCTCATCGGCTGCGGCTGCCAGCTTTCGACGTAATCACCGTGCACCTGCCGGTGCCCGATCGGCGCACAAAAGGTGGTGACAATCTCGCCGTCGGCATCGCGATGCCGCACCGTGAGCTGCGTAATCTCGTAATCGAAATCGATAAAACCCTCGACGATCACCCGACCGGCTCCGGCGCGGCCGCCTGCCTGCGCGTACTGCCAGGCCGGGTCGATGTCGGCAGCGGAGCTCAAGGTGCTTTGGCCCTTGCCTGAGCTCGACATCACCGGCTTGACGACACAGGGCATGCCGATGGCGGCCACGGCAGCACGATAATCGGCAGGGTTGTCGGCGAAGCGATAAGGCGAGGTGGCAAGGCCCAGCTCCTCTGCAGCAAGCCGCCGAATCCCCTCGCGGTTCATCGTCAATTGTGCCGCGCGCGCCGTGGGAATGACCTGCCAGCCTTCCTTTGCCATGGCCACCAGCGTATCGGTGGCGATTGCCTCGATTTCCGGCACGATGAGCTGCGGTTTTTCCTGTTCGATAACCCGCCGCAATGCGGCGCCATCGAGCATGTCGATGACATGCGCGCGATGCGCGACCTGCATACCCGGCGCATTGGCGTAGCGATCCACCGCAATCACCTCGACGCCGAGCCGCTGCAGTTCGATGATGACTTCCTTGCCCAGCTCCCCGGCGCCACAAAACAGCACCCGAGTGGCAGACGATGACAACGGCGTGCCGATTTTCACATCATGCATGCAAAAAAATTCCGTCTGCGTTGTAGGCCCGGTTTCAGCCGGACAATAAACAGGTGCGGCTGAAGCAGCATCTACACGGTTGATGCGCGCTGCGCACAGCGCCGCAACACCGCGCGCTTTTCGTCGTCGGAGAGTTTACCCCAATCGCTGATCTCACGACCGGAGCGGCAGCAACCGATGCAGATATCGTTGTCATCCAGCGCGCAGATTGCAACACAGGGCGACGGGACAGACTCCTGCCTTGCGGTGCCGGTAGTGCCATCGTTTGCACCGCCGGCACCCTTTGCATCATTCACGGCTCAGACCTGCGGTTTGAGCTGCTCGCGGAAGCGCTTGGCATTCTCGACGTAATGCAGCGCGCTGGCCTGCAGGATTGTCTTGTGGAAATCCTGCACCTGCTTGACCACCTTGCCCGGCGCACCCATGACAATGGAGCCATCAGGAATCTCGGCCCGTTCGGGGATAAAGGCACTGGCGCCGATAATGCAGTATTTGCCGATTTTCGCGCCATTGAGCACCACGGCATTGATGCCGATCAACGAATAATCGCCGATGGTGCAGCCATGCAACATGACGAGATGGCCGATGGTCACACCCTTGCCGATGGTCAGCGGCGCGCCATGATCGGTGTGCAGCACGGAACCATCCTGCACATTACTGTCCTCACCGATGAGGATACGGTCATTGTCGCCACGGATCACCGCGCCGAACCAGACGCTGGCGTTGTTCTCCAGCACCACATCGCCGATTACCGTCGCATTCGGAGCGACGTAGTAATCACCACAAATCTCGACACGCTTGTCACCCAGGGAATACAGCATCGGTAGCTCCTGTTGAAACGGATTTCGCAAAACAATCGTGGCGGGCAGTAGCCATCGTTACGGAAACGAAGCGGTTCAACTGGCAGTGCTCTGTGCGGCCGGCATCGGCATCGCCAGCCCGGCGTCGTACACCGTATTGAGCAGATCGACGATGATATAAGCAGTCAGACCCCAGATTACATGCTCGTCGTGGCGCCAGGTGGGCATCAGGAATTCGTTGCCCATCCAGCGTACAAGATGATCATTCTGTGGCGGATTTTCGAGAAAAAAACGCAACGGCACGCGGAAGATGGTATCGAGCTCCTGCGGATTGGCGGTGAGCGCCACGTCCGGCGCGACCAGGCCGACCCAGGGAGTCACCTTGATGCCAGCCCGTGAGCGCAACTGTGCCAGCTGCCCGACGATCTGTACCGCACCGGGAGCCAGTCCGATCTCCTCTTCACTTTCGCGCAGCGCCGTGGCGAGCAGGTCGACGTCAGTGTCGTCCTTCTTGCCGCCGGGAAAGGCGACCTCGCCGGCATGCGAATTCATGGTCAGCGCCCGCCGGGTGAGAATGATTTCCGGCTCATACCTGTCCTTGGTGACCGGAACCAGCACCGACGCCTCCGCCAGCGCCTGGTCCATCGGTGCAGGGCGGGAGCGGCGCATGCGGTCGATCAATTGCTCAAGCATGGGAAAGAAAGACGGTGCTGCCAACGGGCGTGAGGCGACTTTATCACTCATGCTCCATCATCACCCATAGCCGATCCGGCACCGTGCTTATAATGTGCCCGGCGGATACCTTTTCGGGTTCGCGCACCTGATCCGGACCTCCCATGCGTTATTGCAGTACCTGCGGCAGCGACCAGCTTGCTTTTGAAGTGCCGGCCGGGGACTCGCGCCCGCGGCATGTTTGCAAGGCCTGCCAGATCATTCACTACCAAAATCCGCGGGTAATCGCCGGCTGCCTCGTCACACACGAAGACAAGGTATTGCTGTGCCGACGCGCCATCGAGCCACGCCGTAATTTCTGGACGTTGCCGGCGGGTTTTCTCGAAAACGGCGAGACGCTGCAGGAAGGTGCCGAACGGGAGACCTGGGAAGAAGCCGCAGCGAAGGTGGATATCGACGCACTTTATGGCCTGTTCAATCTGCCGCACATCCACCAGATCTACGTTTTCTACCGCGGCCGACTGGTGAACGGCGAGTTCGGTGTTGGTGAAGAATCACTGGAAACCCGGCTGTTCGCCGAAAATGAGATCCCCTGGGATGAACTGGCTTTCCCGACCATCCACAAAACGCTGAAGTATTATTTTGCGGATCGCCAAGCTGGCACGTTTCCCGTGCGTGTGCGCGACATACCGCGCAGAAAATGACCCTGCAAGGAGATCAAGGCGGCCCAATCGGCACACATTCACTCAGGCACGCGCCGCATTCGCCGCAATCAATTCCGTCCAACGCGCAAACAGGCCCGGCGGGAAATCGTGGCCCATGCCCTTGATCACCTCAAGTTTTGCACCCCTGATCAACTGTGCACTGCGCTTGCCGCCCGCAACGCGCACCAGCGGATCGTCGCGACCATGAATTATCTGCGTCGGGGCCCGTACGTCGCCAAGCACCTGCTCGAAGGAACCGGTAGCAAGAATGCCGTGAGTCTGGCGCAGAATGCCGGATGGGCGATAGGCCCGATCAAACGCGCTCGCCGCCATCCGCTCTCGCTCCGCAGGCGGGGTTGGAAACCCGGGGCTGCCGATCGCCTCGAACATGGCCACCGTGCGCGCGATCACCGCAGCGCGATCATGTTTCACACCAAACGGCGGCGCGAGCTTCACGAGTACCGCAAGTTTCGGCAACGGCAGTTTCGGATTGTTGGTGCTCGACATGATCGAGGTGAGCGACAACACGCGCTCCGGATAGATGCCGGCAACAATCTGCGCGATCATTCCGCCCATCGACGCACCGACCATGTGTGTCTTGCGGATATTCAACGCATCGAGCAGGCCAATCGTGTCCTTCGCCATGTCGTACAGGGTGTAATTGGCATCGAGCCTGGCGCCGAATTTCGCGCGCAGCATGTCCTTCTGCAAGTGAAAACGGACGCGGTTGTTGCCACTGCCGGACAACCCGATATCGCGGTTGTCGAAACGGATCACGCGAAAACCCTGCTGCACGAACATTTCGCACAATGGCTCCGGCCAGTGGATCAACTGACAGGCCAGCCCCATCGCCAGCAGCACCGGCTCACCACCTTGCGGCCCGGCAATTTCATAGGCGATTTTCAGCTCACCGACATCGGCCTCGCCACGCTCCCAGGTCAACGTGCCCATCAAAATGACTCCAGTTTGAGCACGGCATAGGCCGGCTCTTCATAGGGATGCGCCGCCTTCAGCGCCGCGACAACCGCATCAACGCATGTATCCTGCACCATCAACTCAACGCGGTACTCCGCCACTTGCTCCACTACGCCCAGCGCGCCGAGGTGCGGGTTGGCGCCGGGAAGCGGCCGAAACTGCCCCTGGCCTTTTACCTGCCAGGCACAGTGGTCATATTGGCCAATGCGACCGCCGCCCGCAGCAAAAACAGCCGCCTTCACCGCCGCAAGCTGCGTTTCAGGCACATAGAAAAACAGGTGGTACATTGCTCAACCCCAGCGATGATTGCGACCGGATGACTGACGATAACCAACAAAGAGGATCAGCCTTCAGGACGATTGGAACATTTCCCGCATTGCGATCCAGATACCGTCGGCGTGCACTGTCTGTTCGCCATTGACATAAAAGCGGCCTTCACAAAAAAGCTTGCGCCCTTCGGTACGCAACACGCGCGCCTCCATGTCGATATCGGTCTTCAGCGGCGTGCCACGAATGAATCGGATATTGAGCGTGCCGGTAACGCCAAGGGTTCCGGTAATATCCTGGGTCTTCGCCATCAGCACGTCGAGCATCGCCGCAACAATACCGCCATGTACTCGCCCGGGCGGACCCTGGAACGGCAGGCCAAGGTTCGCCTTGCCACGCACCACATCACCGTCGAGCCACAATGTCATCGGCGGAGAAATCGGCGTCGAGAGGCCGGTAAAAATCTCGTAATCGACAATATCGAGCACATCCTGGTGCGAGGCGGCGCGGTTGAACAATCGCTCATATATCCCCGACTGCGAACGCCGACCGAAACCGGTTGTCTTCGCGGCCGCCGCTTCCATATCTGCGGCAATTGCCTCAATTTCAGCAAGCGTTGCATCGCACCGCACCATGCGGTCGGCAACTTGCTTCAGCGCCTCGCCGATGCGGCGACGCACAACGTACTCGACCGTGGGTTCCGGCGTCTCACCGAGGCGGAAATCCCCCAAACCATATTGCTCACGAGTCTCGGTCATTGCCGGATACTCCTTTTAACCCACCCAACGGCGGGCGTTGCGGAACAAACGTAGCCAGGGGGCGTCCTCGTGGCCGCGCCAGCCGTCCGGGATCCACGCCTGTTGTACCGTGCGGAACACGCGCTCCGGGTGCGGCATCATGATGGTGGCGCGGCCGTCACGCGTGGTGAATCCAGTGACGCCTGCAGGCGAGCCATTCGGGTTGCACGGATAACGCTCGGTTACTTCACCGTAGTTGTCGATATAACGCAACGTGACCAGCCGGCTGGCGGCATTCTGCGCCAACACCTCGCCCGCCACCTCAACGCGGCCTTCGCCGTGTGCGACTGCGATGGGTATACGAGTTCCGGCCATACCGGCCAGCAGTATCGATGGCGATTCAAGCACTTCCACCAGAACCGTACGCGCCTCGAACTGCTCGCTGGTGTTGCGCACGAAACGCGGCCACAGATCGGCGCCCGGCACGATATCCTTGAGCTGCGACAGCATCTGGCAGCCGTTGCAGATTCCCAGCGAGAACGTATTTTCGCGCGCAAAAAATGCCGCGAAGCGATCGCGCACCTGCGCATTGAACAGCACCGATTTCGCCCAGCCGCCGCCGGCACCCAGCACATCGCCGTAGGAAAATCCGCCGCAGGCAACCAACCCGCGAAAATCAGCCAGCGTTACACCGCCGGCAATGATATCGCTCATGTGCACGTCAATCGCGGCAAAACCGGCACGATCAAATGCCGCCGCCATTTCGATGTGGCCGTTGACACCCTGCTCACGCAGAATCGCCACTTTCGGCCGTGACAAATTAAGAAATGGCGCGGCGATGTCTTCCAGATGATCGAAAGTTACCCGCACGTTGAGGCCCGGATCCTGGTTATCGGCAATCGCCGCGAATTCCTGCTCTGCGCAGACCGGATTATCACGCAAGACCTGAATGTGAAAACTGGTCTCGCTCCACAGTGACTCCAGGCGGGCACGCGTGTCTGCAAACAGCTCGGCAGCGCCTTCGCGGACAACGATGTGCTGCCCGGCGGTCGCGCTGCCGATCCGGTGCGCGTGTGACTCAAGGCCATGCCGGGCCAGGATTTTCAGCACCTGGACGATGTCGGCGGTGCGTATGGCCAACACCGCGCCAAGCTCCTCGCTGAACAGAACGCCTTCAATACCTCCGTAACTCCCGCGCAGCGCGGCGATGTCGATCTCGATGCCGCAACGGCCGGCAAAAGCCATTTCCAACAGCGTCGTGATCAGCCCACCGTCACTTCGGTCGTGGTAGGCAAGCAGCAGCTCGTCCTGCAACAACTCCTGAATCGCGGTGAAAAAATGCTTGAGCAGATCAGCGTCGATATCCGGCGCAGAATGACCGAGTTGATTGCAGACCTGCGCCAGCGCCGAGCCACCCAAACGATTACGGCCGGCGCCCAGATCGACCAGCAACAGCACGTTATCGATTTCGGGGCGCAATTGCGGGGTCACTGTCTTGCGGATATCCGTGACTGGCGCAAATGCTGTAACAACCAGAGACAGCGGCGCAGTAACCGACTTCTGCTGGCCACTGTCTTCCCAAACGGTGCGCATCGACATCGAATCCTTGCCCACCGGAATGGTAATGCCGAGTTTCGGGCAGAACTCCATGCTGACCGCGCGCACGGTGTCAAACAACGCTTGATTTTCACCCAGGTGGTTCGCCGCAGCCATCCAGTTCGCCGACAGTTTGACGCGATTGATCCCGTCGATGCGCGCGCAGGCGATATTGGTCACCGCTTCGCCGATCGCCATACGACCGGACGCGGCGGGATCGATCAGTGCCAGCGGCGGCCGCTCGCCGAGCGCCATGGCTTCGCCGGCGAAGGTGTCGAATGCTGCGGCAGTCACCGCACAATCGGCTACCGGCACTTGCCAGGGGCCGACCATCTGCTCGCGCGCAACCAAACCGGTAACCGAGCGATCTCCAATCGTGATCAGGAACGATTTCGATGCCACCGTCGGGAGCTTCAGGACGCGATCGACCAGTTCGGCAAGCGGCAATTTCGGCAGCGTCAGCAACGGCTGCACAAGATTTTTTCGCGCAAAACTGCGCAGCATCCGTGGTGGCTTGCCAAGCAGCACCTGCATCGGCATGTCGACCGGCCTGTTGTTGAACAGCGCATCGCTGACTATCAGCTGACGCGCCTCGGTCGCTTCGCCGAGCACCGAATAAGGCGCGCGCTCGCGGCGGCAGAATGCCTCGAACACCGGCAGTTGTGCCGGCTCGACCGCCAGCACATAACGCTCCTGCGCCTCGTTGCACCAAATCTCGACCGGGCTCATGCCCGGTTCGTCGCTGGGAATTTTCCGCAATTCGAAATGCGCTCCACGCTGCCACTCGTGAACCAGCTCCGGCAACGCATTGGACAAACCGCCGGCGCCGACATCGTGCACCGAGACGATCGGATTGGCATCGCCCAGTGCCCAGCAGGCGTCGATCACCTCCTGGCAACGACGCTCCATCTCCGGGTTGTCGCGCTGTACCGAAGCGAAATCGAGATTCTCGCTGGACGTACCGGAGGCCATCGACGATGCAGCACTGCCGCCAAGACCAATCAGCAACGCCGGGCCACCGAGCACGATGATTTTCGCGCCGGCGCGAATCTCGTCTTTCTCGACATGCATCTCGCGGATATTGCCCAGCCCGCCGGCAACCATGATGGGCTTGTGATAGCCGCGCACTTCGCGGCCGTTGTGCGTCTCGACTTCCTGTTCATAGCTACGGAAGTAACCGCAGATGTTCGGCCGGCCGAATTCGTTGTTGAACGCGGCGCCGCCGAGCGGGCCTTCGATCATGATGTCGAGCGCACTGGCGATGCGGTCGGGCTTGCCGTAGGCCACTTCCCAGGGCTGCACGAAACCGGGAATACGCAGGTTGGAAACGGTGAAACCGGTCAAGCCCGCCTTCGGCTTCGAACCGCGGCCGGTGGCGCCTTCGTCGCGAATCTCGCCACCGGAGCCGGTTGAAGCACCGGGAAACGGCGCAATCGCGGTCGGGTGGTTATGGGTCTCGACCTTGCAGAGAATGTGTATCGGCTCGCGATGGTAGCTGTACTCGTGGCTGCGCGGATTGGCGAAGAAACGACCGCCGATGGCACCGGCCAGCACCGCCGCGTTGTCCTTGTACGCCGAGAGCACACCGCCCGGATGCTGCTCGTAGGTGTTCTTGATCATCTTGAACAGCGAGCGCTCCTGCTGCTCGCCATCGATGACCCAGTCGGCATTGAAAATCTTGTGTCGGCAGTGCTCGGAGTTCGCCTGCGCGAACATCATCAGCTCGGTATCGGACGGGTTGCGGCCAAGCTGCCGAAATGCGCCCACCAGGTAATCGATTTCATCCTCGGCCAGCGCCAGCCCGAGCTCGCCGTTGGCATGCACCAGCGCCTCTCGACCACCGGCCAGGACATCCACGGTCGTCAGCGGTTTCGCGGCATGGGTATCGAACAGCACCGCAGCGCCCTCGAGACGATCAAGCACCACCTGCGCCATCCGGTCGTGCAGCTGGCGGCGAACGGCCGCCTCTTCCTGGGGCGTCAGCGGCGCGTTGGCCGTCAGGTAACAGGCAACGCCGCGTTCAATCCGCCGCACAGCCGTGAGCCCGCAGTTGTGGAGGATGTCGGTCGCCTTGCTCGACCATGGCGAGACCGTCCCCGGTCGGGGGATGACCAGCCGCAGACCGGCGCCGTCCACTGGTTCATCAACCGGCGTTTCGATGCCTGCCGCCTGCGGCCCGTAGGTCAGCAGCTGATCGAGGATGGCGCGTTGCCCGGCTGTCAGCGGGTCGGCGTCGAGCAGGTGGACGAAAAATGTCTGAATTCCGGTAATGCCCGGTACCAGCGTCTGCACTGCCGTCAATAACTTGCGCAAGCGGAAAGCGGAAAGTGCCGGGGCACCACGCAGAATCAACATGAGGGGTGGGCCTCAACGCAAAAGTAGGCAAAAACGGGCGCCATGATAACTGAGGCCAGGCAGGCAGAAGCAGGAAATGGCTTGCTCCCTGACCCGGCGGAGGACCCTGCCAAGTCCCGCCAGCACCTCAGCCAAAGGTGCTAACTGATGGAATTCCTTAGGAATCAGGTACCAGAAAACCCGACCGTTCAGCGGCCTGTCGCCCTTCCACAACCCCAGACCCATCTGTGTCCGACAATGCCTTGGGCGGGATCGACCCCCCATGCTACTGTCCGCCGCGTTAGTGTGAACCTGTTCTCACAGTGCCAGTGACCCGGTCATCTAAGGAGAGGGCAACCGCCGGGTGCAGGCGAAAAACGGCAATCCCGCCGTCACAACCTCTTTAACCACAAGAGCGACTGACATCTGATGAACTGGGCCAACCGACTTTCTTCCCCGCGTTCACGCGCAGCTGCAGCTATTGTCGCCGGTATTGCCGCCCTCGCCGGAATAATTCTACTCACCCCCCACGACCGCGACGCCGGCATCGACGCCATTCGCCAGCGTGGCGAACTGGTCGTCGCCATCCGCCAGGGGCCCGCCTCCTACTACCTCAATTCATTTGGGCAAGCCGGGTTCGAATACGATCTGGTACAAGGTTTTGCCCACGATCTCGGCGTTTCACTGAAACTGGTCAGTGTCGACAGCGCCGAAGAAGGCCTGGATCTGGTCAACAGCGGCAAGGTCGATCTTGCCGTGGGCGAGGCACAGACCGTTGGCCGAACCAAACAATTTGCCTTCTCGGTGCCCGTGCAGTCCGTTACCCAGCACGTTGTCTGTGCGGTCTCCCGTGAACGACCGCTGCCGGCCACCGTTACCGAACTCGCCAATCGCCGGTTGGTTGTCTCCGCCGGTAGCCATCACCTCGAACAACTTGCCGATCTGCGCGCTGCCGTGCCGGCACTGGCCTGGCGGTCTCTCGAGGGTGCCAGCGAAGAGAACCTGCTTGGCCATGTGCACCAGCAGCAATCTGACTGCGCCGTGGTCGATGCCACCGAATGGGAATTCCAGCGTCACCTGTTCCCTGATTTGCAAGTCGCGTTCGACCTGCCGAAGCCCACGTTCTTTGGCTGGGCACTTGCACGCGGTCGTGACGACAACCTGCGCGCCGCGGCCAATGCCTATCTCGCCAGCCGCCTGACCGACGGCACGGTTGCCGGCCTCCAGGATCGCTACTTCGCGCATCTGCAGACCCTGACCCGGATTGATGGCAAGCGCTTTTACAAGGCTGTCCGCTATCGCTTGCCGACCTATGTGGATGCCTTCCGCAAGGAAGCTGCCCGCAATGACATCGACTGGCGCCTTCTTGCTGCCGTCGCCTACCAGGAATCACTCTGGGACCCGGCAGCGCAATCACCAACCGGTGTTCAGGGGCTGATGCAGCTCACGCTCGACACGGCTCTGGAGCTGGGTATCGACGACCGTACCGACCCCATCGCCAGCATCGCAGGTGGTGCCCGTTACCTGCGCCAGATCCTCAACCAGTTGCCGGCTGATATCCCCGAAGCCGACCGCACCTGGATGGCGCTCGCCGCCTACAACGCCGGCATGGCGCATGTGCAGGATGCCCGCGAGCTTACCCGCAAGCGTGGCGGCAACCCGAACGCCTGGGCTGATGTCCGCGCCAATCTTGCCCTGCTCAAACAGAAACGGTGGTACTCGCAGACACGCTATGGCTACGCGCGCGGCGCCACCCAGGCCATTATTTATGTGCGCCATGTGAGCCGCTATTACGACCTGCTCGTGCTCGCCAGCAACAGCACTGCCCATGGCGAGATGATGCTTGCCATGGGTGGCAGTGCCGCGCACGCGGCGTCAGCCAACTAAAACCGGCCCCGATAACGGCCTCAGTCGCGCCGTGAGCGAAAAAAGTCGCTCAGCAGCGCCGCGCATTCATCCGCCAGAACACCACTGCGCGTCGCAACGCGATAATTGAGATGCGGCAGTTCAAGTGCCGCGAGGCGGGAGCGCACACTGCCGGCCTTCGGTTCGTCGGCACCGTAAATGACTTCGCGAACGCGGGCATGCACCAGTGCGCCGCAGCACATCAGGCAAGGCTCCAACGTCACGTAGAGATCGCAGTCGGGCAGACGGTAGTTGCCGATACGGCTTGCCGCATCACGCAGTGCCACCACCTCCGCATGCGCAGTCGGGTCATGTGCAAAAATAGGCTGATTGAAACCTTCGCCGATGATGACGCCGTCTTTCACCACCACCGCGCCAACCGGCACTTCACCACGCGCCGCACCTTCTGCCGCAAGGGCAAGCGCGCGGCGCATGAAGACTTCATCGGCGGTTTCGTCGGCGATGCTCATGCTGCCGGGTGACCGGAAACGATCAGGATTTATCGACGCCGTACTTACCGCCGCCCAGCAGCAACAGCGACACCGCACTCATCAGGAAAAAGAACTGCAGCTCGAGGTGGTAACCGCCGTGGTCGTTGAGTGCGAACAGGTCACCGAGATGCGCCAGCCAGATCGCGACCAGCATGTTGAAGGCGACGATCGCCGCCGCCGCTCGCACCTGTGCGCCGACAATCAGCAGCAAGGGCGCCACAATCTCACCGATGTACACGCCCCAGGCGACGAACGCCGGCAGACCCTTGGCCATCACCATGCCCTCGATCGGGCCGATGCCGTAACGCAGCTTCGCGATACCGTGAAACAGCATTAGCAGGCCGAGGGTCAGGCGCAGGACGAGCTTGGCAATATCAGGCTGATTGAACATGGCAGGACTCCGTCTTTTGTTATCGATTCCGGTGGAGCATCATTCCCACTCGATGGTGGCCGGTGGCTTGGAGGAGATGTCGTAGGTAACGCGCGACACCCCACTGATCTCGTTGATGATGCGATTGGAAACCTTCTCCAATAACTCATACGGCAAATGCGCCCAACGAGCGGTCATGAAATCGATGGTTTCCACCGCACGCAATGCAATCACCCATTCGTAGCGGCGGCCATCACCCACCACGCCGACACTTCTCACCGGCAGAAAGACGGCAAAGGCCTGCGCGGTCTTTTGGTAAAAATCGGCAGCGCGCAGCTCAGTGATAAAAATATCGTCGGCGCAACGCAGAATGTCCGCGTACTCTTTCTTTACTTCGCCAAGAATGCGCACTCCCAGACCCGGTCCCGGAAACGGGTGGCGATAGACCATATCGTAGGGCAAGCCGAGCTCAAGCCCCAGCCGCCGCACTTCGTCCTTGAACAATTCGCGCAAAGGCTCGACCAGTTGCAACTTCATGTGTTCCGGCAAGCCACCGACATTGTGGTGGCTCTTGATCACATGCGCCTTGCCGGTCTTGCTCCTGGCCGACTCGATCACATCCGGGTAAATGGTGCCCTGCGCCAACCAGCGCGCATCCCTGATTTTCGCTGCCTCGCGCTCGAACACGTCGATGAAGGTGTTGCCGATGATCTTGCGCTTCTGCTCTGGATCGGCAACGCCAGCCAGCCTGCCGAGAAATTCGTCGGCAGCATCGACCCGAATCACCTTCACACCCATGTTCTGCGCGAACATGCGCATTACCTGCTCGCCTTCGTTGAGTCGCAACAGGCCGTTGTCGACAAATACACAGGTGAGCTGCCTGCCGATGGCCCGATGCAAGAGCGCGGCGACCACTGAGGAATCGACGCCGCCGGACAGGCCGAGAACCACATGCTCGTCACGCACTTGTTCGCGTACAGTCTCGATCGCATCCGCAACGATATTGCTGGCATTCCACAGTGCCTCGCAGCCGCAGATCTTTAGCACGAAATTTTCGAGCAGGCGCTTGCCCTGCAGGGTATGCGTGACTTCCGGATGAAACTGCACGCCATACAAACGCTTCGCGTCGTTCGCCATGCCGGCGATCGGGCAACTCGGCGTACTGGCCATCAATACGAAACCCGCCGGCATCATCGTGACCTTATCGCCGTGGCTCATCCAGACATCAAGCAGCGCGCTGCCGTCAGCGGCCACATGATCCTCGATATTTTCCAGCAGCCGTGCGGGTTGCTCGCGCTTGACTTGCGCATAACCAAATTCACGCACCTCCGAGGTGCCGACCTTGCCACCCAACTGCTCGGCCATGGCCTGCATGCCGTAACAGATGCCAAGCACCGGCACCCCGGCCTTGAATACCGCCTGTGGCGCGCGCGGTGCCGCACCCTGGGTTACCGACTCCGGGCCGCCCGACAAAATGATCCCGGCAGGATTGAACGCCTTGATCTCGGCCTCGTCCATTTCGTACGAACGCAATTCGCAGTAAACGCCGATCTCCCGAATGCGGCGGGCGATCAGTTGTGTGTACTGCGAACCGAAATCGAGAATAAGGATACGGTGCGCGTGAATGTTTTTCGACATCGGATGATTCACCGGAAAACGTCAACCAATCGGGTAGTTCGGCGCTTCTTTGGTGATCTGCACGTCGTGTACGTGGGATTCCTTGATGCCCGCAGCGGTAATTTTCACGAATTGCGTTTTCGTACGCATTTCGTCAATGGTGGCGCAACCGGTGTAGCCCATCGAAGCGCGCAAGCCACCCATCATCTGATGCACGATGTTCGACATCGGGCCCTTGTAGGAAACCCGGCCCTCGATGCCCTCCGGCACCAGTTTTTCCACACCCTGGGCGGCATCCTGAAAATAGCGGTCAGATGAACCAGTGCGTTGTGCCATCGCCCCGAGCGAACCCATGCCGCGATAGGCCTTGTAGTAACGGCCCTGGTAGAGCTCGACATCGCCCGGCGCTTCCTCGGTGCCGGCGAACAGCGAGCCGACCATCACCACGCTGGCGCCAGCAGCGATTGCCTTGGCAAGATCGCCGGAAAAACGGATGCCGCCGTCGGCGATCACTGTGATGCCCGTGCCTTCGAGCGCCTTCGCCACGTTCGCCACCGCCGTAATCTGCGGCACGCCGATACCGGCAACGATGCGCGTGGTGCAGATTGAACCCGGGCCGATACCCACCTTCACCGCATCGGCACCGGCCGCTGCGAGCGCCTGCGCCGCTGCTGCCGTGGCGATATTGCCGCCAACGACATCGACACCCGGAAAATTTTTCTTGATCCAGGCAACGCGCTCGATCACGCCTCGGGAATGGCCGTGCGCCGTGTCGACCACCAGCACGTCAACACCGGCTTCAATCAGCGCCGCAACGCGCTCCTCGGTGCCGGCACCGGTACCTACGGCGGCGCCTACGCGCAGGTGCCCGTGCGCATCCTTGCAGGCACTCGGGTAGGCTGCCGCCTTGGCGATGTCCTTGACGGTAACCAGACCCTTCAACTGTCCTTCCTTGTTGATGACCAGTACTTTCTCGATGCGGTGACGATGCAGCAGCGCCTTCACTTCTTCCTGACTGGCATCTTCCTGCACCGTGACCAGGCGATCTTTCGGCGTCATCACCGCCGATACCGGCAAATCAAATTTTGTCTCGAAACGCAGATCACGGCTGGTGACGATACCCACCAATTCACTGCCGGCAACCACCGGTACGCCGGAAATATTGTTGGCCCGCGTGAGCGCGATCAGTTCGCCGATGGTGATGTCGGGCGAGACTGTGATCGGGTCGCGCACGACACCGCTCTCGTATTTTTTCACCGCTCGCACTTCACGAGCCTGATCGGCGGTCTCCATGTTCTTGTGCAGGATGCCGATACCGCCTTCCTGCGCCATGGCAATGGCAAGCCGGGCTTCGGTGACGGTGTCCATCGCTGCCGACATCAGCGGGATGTTGAGCGGGATGTTGCGGGAGATACGGGTCTTGAGACTGACGTCCTTGGGCAGGATGTTGGACTCTGCCGGCAGCAGCAGGACATCATCGAAAGTGAGCGCTTCTTGCACGATGCGGAGCATGAGACTACCCACGGTGTAAGGCCGCTGAAGGACCTCGGTTGGCGGGGCCGGGGAGCCCCGGGAACAAGGCGCGCATTATACGCTGAACGATTCCCGCCGCGACCGCCGGGCCAAACCGGAAAATCCTGCTATCGCCGCCTGGCCCGGGACTTTGCTAGGCTGCCAGCAAACCCGTCGAGTCCATGCAATGAGCGATACCGCCGCCAAACAACCTGACATCCTCTCCGTCAGCCAGTTCAATCGCCGCGTTGCCGGGCTGATCGAATCCGGCATGCCGTTGTCGTGGATCGAGGGGGAGATTTCGAACCTGGTGCTGCCCGCCTCGGGACATCTCTACTTCACGCTCAAGGACGATGAATCGCAGGTACGGGCCGCAATGTTCCGCAATCGCAGCCGCCTGCTCGGCATCAAGCCGCGCAACGGCATGTTGGTCCGGGTGCGCGCCCGGCCGACCCTTTACCTGCCGCGCGGCGATTACCAACTGATCGTCGAGCACATTGAAGAGGCCGGCCTCGGCGCTTTGCAGCGCGCCTTTGAGGCGCTCAAGCTGAAACTGGCTGCCGAAGGCCTGTTCGCCGCCGAGCGCAAGCGAGCGATTCCCGCCTTCCCGGAAGCCATCGGCATCGTCACCTCAGCCAGCGGTGCAGCAGTGCACGACATCCTCACGGTACTGCGCCGGCGCGCGCCCTGGATTTCACTGGTGCTGTACCCCACGCCGGTGCAGGGCCGCGACGCCGCCGCCGGCATCGCCGCAGCAATCGCTGCCGCGAACCGGCGCGCCGAGGTCGATGTACTGATCGTTGGTCGTGGTGGTGGCTCGCTTGAGGATTTGTGGTCGTTCAATGAAGAAATCGTCGCCCGAGCGATCGCCACCAGCGACATTCCGGTAATCAGCGCGACCGGCCACGAGACCGACGTCACCATCGCCGATTTTGTCGCCGATCTGCGCGCACCGACGCCATCGGCGGCCGCCGAGCGGGTGGCGCCGCCGCGTGACGAATTGCTCGCGCGCATCAACACCTCACTGCGAACACTGGCACGCCACATACGCAACACCCTGCAGGAATCCCGCGCGCAGGTCGCCATTGCCCGCAAGGGACTGATCCGCCCCGACCAGCGCCTGCGCGAGTACCGGCAGATGTGCGACGAACTCGATCTGCGCGGCCGCCGTGCGCTGCGCGCGTATCTCGCTGAACAGCAGCAGTTACTCGGCGCCCTGGTGCACCGACTGCGCCAATCGTCACCTGATCGCGGCCTGGCATTGCAGGGCGAACAGGTCGTTGCCGTACAGGCCCGTTTAACGCGGGCCGTTGCTGCACTCATGACGGGCAAACGCCTGGCTCTGGAGTCCGGATCGGCGCGATTGAATACCGTCAGCCCATTGGCAACTCTGGCACGCGGCTACGCGATCATCAGCACGCCGACGAATGAAATCGTGCGGCATGTGGCCGATGTGACAGTCGGCGCGCGACTGCGCGCGCGCCTCGGCGACGGCAGGCTCGATTGCCGCGTCGAGGCAATCGAGCCTGCCGCTCAATCCGGGCACCGATGACTGATCGCGCGACTCAATCAGTCCCGGCGTTTCTGCTTTTTGATGTGGCGTATCAAACGGCGCTTCTTCGCCACCTGGCGTGCCGTGAGCGTGTTCTTCTTGCCGGCAAACGGATTCTCGCCACCCTTGAACTCAATGCGCAGCGGCGAGCCCTCCAGCCGCATCGCCTTGCGAAACATGTTTTCAAGGAAACGACGGTAGGCTTCCGGAATGTCATCCACGCTGTTGCCGTGGATGACAATCACCGGCGGCAAGGTACCGCCCATGTGGGCATAGCGCAGTTTCGGCCGGCGGCCACGCACCATCGGCGGCTGGTGCTGCTGTACCGCACCCTCAAGAATTTCAGTGAGTTTTGCCGTCGACAGCCGCGCGCGCGCCGCCGCGTAAGCAGCATCAATGGACGGATACAGATCGCCGACGCCGCTGCCGTGCAGCGCCGAGATGAAGTGGGTTTTTGCAAACTCGGCAAAACCGAGCCGGCGATCCATTTCCTTGCGTACCTGATCCTTCTGGTAGGTATCGAGGTTGTCCCACTTGTTGATGGCGATAACCAGCGCCCGGCCTTGCTCCAGCACATAGCCCAGCAGATGCAGATCCTGCTCGACGAGACCCTCGTGCGCATCAACCACCAGGATCGCCACCTGCGCATCGTCGATCGACTGCAGGGTCTTCACCACTGAAAATTTCTCGACAGCCTCGTCAACACGGCCACGACGGCGCATACCGGCCGTATCGATCAGCGTGTACTTACGTTCGTCACGCTGATACGGAATATAAATACTGTCGCGCGTGGTGCCGGCGATTTCGCTGACCACAACCCGCTCCTCGCCCAGCAGACGGTTGACCAGCGTTGACTTGCCAACGTTGGGACGACCCACAATTGCGATGAGGATGCTGTCGTCGTCGACCGGCAGCAATGACTCCGGCGGCTGCTCGGGAATATCTGCCAGTACATGCGCAATCAGTTGCGCAACACCACGGCCATGGACGGCGGCAATGGCATGCACTTCCTCAAAACCAAGTCTGAAAAATTCTCCACGCGCCACTTCCGGATCGACACCATCGGTCTTGTTGACGACGAGGAAGACTTTCTTGCCGGCATTGCGCAGACGCCGGGCGATGAAATCGTCATCGCTCTGCAGGCCGGCACGACCATCAACCAGCAGCAACACAACGTCCGATTCCCTGATCGCCCGCCAACTCTGATGCGACATCAACTCATCGACACCCTCCTCGACTTCCTGACCGATGCCGGCCGTGTCGATACAGATGAATGCCTTGTCGCCAACCCGGCCCTCGCCGTACTTGCGATCGCGTGTCAGGCCGGAAAAATCGGCGACGATCGCATCCCGGGATTTGGTCAGCTGGTTGAAGAGCGTCGACTTGCCGACGTTTGGCCGACCAACAATTGCGATAACGGGTTTCATGGTCGTGTCATTCGACTTTCAGCGCAGCAAGCCTGCCGCCTTGGCCGAGCACGAAAACCGTACCCTCATCCACAACCGGGGCCGTCGCAATCCCTGCACGATCAACGCGCAGGCGCGCCACGATCATGCCATCGATCTGCCGGATGACATGCACCCAGCCCTGGTAATCGCCGACCAGCAGCAAGCTACCGGTTACTGCTGCACCGGCAACCTGTCTGCCGCGTAACGACTCCAGTCGCCACACCACAACCCCGTCACTGGCACGATAGGCAACAATGTGGCTGTCGGCATCGACGACATAGATATTGCCGTCGCCGGCTGCCAACGGCTGGAAAGTCGAGACCGGCTGCTGCCACTCGAACTGCCCGCTGCGCAGATCCATGGCGACGATGCTCCCCTGATAACTCGCCGCATGCAGGCGATCACCAATCAGCAGGAAATCGCCGGCAATATCGACCAGCCGATCAAGCTCGGACTTGCCGGCCGGCTCGGCGACACGGCGCTCCCAGATCACCTGGCCACCGGCACGCTCCAGCGCCAGCAGCACGCCTGACGACAGCCCGACAATCGCCGCATCCGGCAACAGCAGCGGACGACTCGACGCGCGCAACGTCAACGGCGGCAAGCCGCCGTCATGTACCCAGCGCACCGCACCGCTTGCCCGATCGAACAGCGTGACACGACCATCCGCCGATTTGACGATGACGGCATCACCATCAAGCGCGGGTGGCGCCAGCACTTCGCCCGTCAGTTGCGCCCGCCACACAACCGTGCCGTCGGTGGCAGACATCGCCACCAGCTCACCTTCGCGGGTGCCGGCGAACAGTTGGCCATAACCTGCCACCGGACCCGCACTGAACGCCTCGCCGGTATTGCGTCGCCAGAGTTCGTGGCCGTCCGCGCGGGCACGGGCAGACACGCGCCCGCGCACATCGACGACATACACCGCGTCACCGGTAACGGCTGGCACCAGGCGCAGGCCGGCGACCGCCGCACCGGCACCGGTATCGACCGACCACAACCGTACGATTTTAGCCGCCGGCTCAAAAGCCGGTAACGGTGCTGGCGCAAGCAGCGCGTCTTTCTCACCACAGGCCGCCAGCCATGCCAGCGACAGCAAAAACAGAATGCGCAGCCTCATGATGAAAGACTCACTCACCGGCAACGTAATCGAGCTTCATGGTAATCAGGCTGCGCGCCGTATCATCTTCGGGCGTACTGTCCAGCGCCTTTTGCCAGGCAGCGCGCGCTGCGACACGTTTACCCTGAACGAACAATATGTCGCCACGCACATCTTCGCGCGCCGCCACGAACTTCGCCGGTACATCGCCCTGCAGCAGCTCAAGCGCCTCGTCGTGCTTGCCCTGAGCAGACAACACGCGGGCAAGGCGGTTGGTAGTCAGCGCCGTCAGCGATTTGTCGCCATCGTGATTGAGCGCCGTACGCAAATATTTCTCCGCACCTGCGTAATCGTCCTGCTCAACGGCATGACCGGCGAGCATCAGCGCGGCAAACTGCGCATAAATGCTGTCACCATGCTTGTTGATCAGTTCGTCGCCGGCCTTGACGATGCGCGCTTCGGCATCAGCCGCCGCCTGGCCGCCCTGTGCCATCTGCTGAAAGGATTCCATCATGCCCTGATAGAGGCTCGACGCCGCCAGTGCTTCCTCTGCCTTGTGCTGTTTGTACCAGTGCCAACCGGCGTAAGTCAGCGCTGCGAGTACGATGGCAACGAGTACGGCAATGCCGTTCTGCTGCCACCAGTTCCGGATTGCGGCAACCTGTTCTTCTTCGGTGCGGTACACGTCCATCACTGTCTCCCCGGCAGGCGCGCGCGCAGCGCACCTGCTATCTGTTGAATCGATACGGATTCCTGCGCGACTTCTTCGCGCAGCATTTTCAAACCAACGACTTCGCCGGCAACTTCGTCTGCACCCAAAACCAGCGCAATGGCAGCACCACTGCGATCAGCCTTTTTGATCTGGCTCTTGAAACTGCCACCTCCGCAGTTGAGCTGCAGGCGCAGGTGCGGCAACTGGTCGCGCAATGTCTCGGCAAGATTAACGGCGCGGCGCTCTGCCTCAGCACCCACGGCCAGCAGGTAAACATCGACCGCCGGCGCGAGGCTCGCCGCCGCGCCCTTTTGTTCCAGCAACAAGACCAACCGCTCGACACCCATGGCAAAACCCACCGCTGGCGTCGACTTGCCGCCGAGTTGTTCGGCAAGACCATCGTAACGACCGCCGGCACAGACTGTGCCCTGGGCGCCGAGCTCGCTCGTTACCCACTCGAATACCGTTTTTGAGTAGTAATCAAGGCCGCGTACCAGCCGTGGATTACACACATAACGCATTCCCGCATCATCAAGCAGGACGCAGAGGCGATCAAAATGCGCGCGTGAGGCGTCGTCGATGAAATCAGCCAGCGAGGGCGCGCCTTCGATTGCGCGGCGCGTGCCCTCATCCTTGGTATCGAGTACACGCAATGGATTGGTTTCGAGCCGGCGCCGGCTGTCCGCATCAAGCCCATCGACACGCACACGCAGAAAATCAACAAGCGCCGTGCGATAGCGCGCCCGAGCCTCGGCGGTGCCGAGCGAATTGATTTCCAGGGTGACAATATCCGTGAGCCCGAGCGCTTTCCACAGCCGCGCCGTCATCAGGATCAGCTCGGCATCGATATCCGGGCCGGCCATGCCGAAGGCCTCGACACCGATCTGGTGAAACTGGCGATAGCGGCCCTTTTGCGGCCGCTCGTGCCGGAACATCGGCCCAGCGTACCAAAGACGCTGCACCTGGTTGTACAGCAGACCATGCTCTTCACCGGCGCGTACGCAGCCGGCAGTACCTTCCGGTCGCAATGTGAGGCTGTCGCCGTTGCGGTCGTCGAAGGTGTACATCTCCTTCTCGACGATATCAGTGACCTCGCCGATCGAGCGCTTGAACAGCTCGGTGTCCTCGACGATCGGCAACCGCACCTGCCGGTAGCCGTAGGCATCAAGCACGCCGGCCACCGTCGCCTCAAGATGACGCCACAGCGGCGTTTGCGCCGGCAGGATATCGTTGAAGCCACGAATGGCGGTGATGCGCTTGCTCACGTCGTTGTTCCGGATTCGTCAGCCGCGCGCGATGATGCCGTGCTGGTCGTCGTGACTCTTTTGCGCAGCCTTTTCCGCCTCGGCCACCCGCACCCGCTCACGCACCATCTTCTCGATCTCATCGACCAGGTTGGTTGTGGGGATAAGATGGCTTTTCTCGCCGTGGTGATAGACGAGGCTGTTGGGCGAGGCACCGACCACACCGATGTCGGCTTCCTTGGCTTCGCCAGGCCCATTTACCTTGCAGCCGATAACCGACACGTCCATTGGCACCCGCACATCCTCAAGCCGTGCCTCCAGTGCGTTCATCACCCGAATCACATCAAATTCCTGGCGCGAGCAGCTCGGACAGGCAATGAAGTTGACGCCGCTGGAACGCAGGCCAAGCGATTTGAGAATGTCAAAACCAACCTTCACTTCATCTTCCGGCTCGGCAGCAAGAGAAACGCGGATGGTGTCACCAATGCCTTCATACATCAGCATGCCAAGTGCGACAGCGGATTTCACCGTACCGGAACGAAACACGCCCGCCTCGGTGACGCCCAGATGCAGAGGCTTGTCGATCTGCTTCGAAAGCAGGCGATAGGCATCGACAGTAAGAAACACATTCGATGCCTTCACGCTCACCTTGTAGTTGTGGAAGTCCAACTGCTCAAGGATGTCGATATGCCGCAGCGCCGACTCGACCAGTGCCGCGCCGGTCGGCTCACCGTATTTTTTTTGCAGATCCTTCTCCAGCGAACCGGCGTTAACACCAATGCGGATTGGCAGGCCACGATGTTTCGCACAATCAACCACCGCACGAACCTTGTCGCGAGCGCCAATGTTGCCCGGGTTGATGCGCAGACAATCGGCACCCCGTTCGGCAACGGCCAGGGCAATGCGGTAATCGAAGTGGATATCGGCAACCAGCGGCACATCGACCTGCGCACGGATTTTACCGAGCGCCTCAGCAGCAGCCATGGTCGGCACGGAGACCCGCACGATGTCGGCACCGGCAGCAGCGCAGCGCTGAATCTGCGCCACGGTTGCAGCCACATCGCAGGTATCGGTGTTGGTCATGGTCTGCACCGTGATCGGCGCATCGCCGCCAACCGGCACCTTGCCAACCATGATCTGCCGGGTCTTGCGCCGCGTGATCGGCGATGGGCCATGCACAACGATTACCTCGCACCCTGCCCGACAATAATGCGGGCAACACCTGCACGCGTGAAACGTGTAAGCGACATGCGCTCGCCGTTGTACCAGACCTGGGCAGCCGAAGAGTCTCCCAGCGTGAGCATCAACGGCGGTTTTCCGTCAATCGTCAGTTCCGAATCCGGTAACGCGGTACCGGTATGGAGCACAGCATTGTCACCATCGCGGACCTCGACCCAGCAGGTTGCCTGAAACGTGATGTGCAGGCCCTTGCGCGATACAGCGACGGGTCTTGGTAACGGCGGAACCACTATCGGCGCAGCAACTGCCGGCGTCGTATCCGGCCCGGCCACACCAACCACAGGTGCCGTACCAGCGGCCGCAGCCGGCGCAACGGTGGGCGGCGCGGACGCCCCGACAGTGGCAATACTCGCGGCCGGAGTAGCGGCGCCGGGCAGCGGGATTTCGACAGTCATGGTGCCGTCGCCGGCCGGCACAGCTGCAACAGCACCCGGCGTGACCTGTGCCGCCGTGTCGGCAACAACCCGCACGCCAGCCATATCCATGGTGTCTTCGTAACCCAGCCAGGCCGCCCAGCCAGCGGCAACAATCGCCAGCACGCCGCCGCCAATCCAGTGCCGTCGTCGCGCGGCAGCCCGAAACTTCGGTGCCCGAGCACCGCCGCGTCGTCCGCCTGCGGGGCCGGCACTCTTTTCGATGCTCGTCAGCGGCTTCGGTGCCTTCACTTCAACCGGCGCGAGCGACGCCAGCAATTCCTCAGCGTCAATGCCGACCATGCGCGCATAGGTCTTGACATAACCACGCACAAACATCGGTTCCGGCAATACCGCGACATCACCCTGCTCAATGGCCGTGACATAACGCGCCGGAACCTTCAGCCGCACCGCCACATCTTCAATCGAAAAGCCTTTCTGGTCACGCGCCAGGCGCAACTGTTCACCCGCCGTGAAACTCATTTGCTCATCCCTTTACCGGACTTCATGTCCGCCTGGACCGGCGCCGGGCTACTCTTCTTCCAGGCCTGCCATTCGGTGTATTCAGGAGAAGTCTTGAACATGCCGTCAAGCTGCAACTCGTAGCTGGAAACATTATTCATATTGCCCAGCGCCTGCTCGATGCGGATACCCACCCACAAGCTGCGGGGACTTTGCCGTGCCCGCGACAGGTAAGCATTCAAATAGCTGTGCGCATCAGCGTAGTTGCCCTGGATGCGATACACATCGGCCAGCTCAAGCAGTGGCTCAGCCTGCTGACTGTCAAGGCGCAGCGACCGCTGCAATGCCGCCACGGCCTTGTCATAATCAGCGATCTTTGCGTAACTGCGCCCCAGATTGAGAAACGCCACCGGTCGCTGGTCATAATTGGTATCTTCGGCAGCCGCCTTCAGTTGCTCGATCGCTTTTTCATAACGACCCTGCCGATACAGGAGCACCGCGTAGTTGTTGCGGGCCTGGCTGAATTTTGAATCCAGACGAAGTGCCTTGCGGTATTGTTCTTCCTCTCGTTTCTCGTCACCTTCGAGGCGGTAATACAACGCCATCGCGTTATTCGCTTCAGCTGATGACGGGTTGAGCTCCAGAGCGCGTGAAATGTGTCGCCGCGCGCGCTCCGCGTCATTTGCCTTCAGGGATTCCATGCCGGCGCCGATGCGCGTCGCTACTGCCTTGTCGCGTTGGGCTTTCTCATCAACCGGCGCCAATTCGCGCTGCTGTTTACGCTCAGGCACATCAGTCGGTGGCCTGGAAGAACAGGCCACCAGCAACGGGCCGCCAATGAGCACGGCAAGCAACACACGCACGATCATTTTCATCCGGCAGTCCTTCGGGATTCCTGTACGTCATGAGCCGACCCGGCATCAACATCGGCAAGCGAAATACGACTGGCGCGCCAGCGCTCGCTGCGCCGCGTACGGTCATTTACCTGACCGACAAGCTGGCCGCACGCCGCGGCAATGTCGTCGCCGCGCGTGGTGCGCACGGTGGTGACATAGCCCGCAGCCATCAATGCCTCCTGGAAACGACGGATCTGGTTGTTTGAAGAGCGCTCATAACCGGAATTCGGAAACGGGTTGAACGGGATCAGGTTTATCTTGCAGGGCAACTCGCGCAGCAGTGCCGCGAGCTGTTGCGCATGCTCGGCCGAATCATTTACACCCTTGAGCATGACGTACTCCATCGTGATGGAGCGATGGCTGTTGGTCGGGTAGCGCGCCAGGTAGCGCTTGCACGCCGCCAGCACATCGGCGATCGGGTACTTGCGATTGATCGGAACAATTTCGCTGCGCAGTTCATCATTCGGCGCATGCAGACTCAGCGCCAGCGATACGTCGATCGCCTCACCGAGCGCATCGATGCCAGGCACGACGCCGGACGTGCTCACAGTCACCCGGCGGCGCGAAATGCCGTAGGCGAAATCGTCCTTCATCAATTCCAGCGCCGGCAGTACATTGCCGAGATTAAGCAGGGGCTCGCCCATGCCCATCATCACCACGTTGGTGATGTTGCGCTCACCCATATTGGTGCGTGACGGAAACGACCGGTTGGCGATCCAGACCTGGCCGATGATTTCCGCTGCGCTCAGATCGCGCTGGAAACCCTGTTTGCCGGTGGAACAGAATGAGCAATCCAGCGCGCACCCGACCTGCGACGACACACACAGGGTGCCGCGTTCGCCGTCGGGAATAAACACTGTCTCGACCTTGCCGCCGCCATCCATTTCGAGCACCCACTTGCGGGTACCGTCCTGAGAAAAATCCGTGTGCACCACGCCCGGCGCCCGAATTTCGGCAAGCTCGGCGAGTTTCGCGCGCAAGCCCTTGCCCAGATCACTCATGGCACCGAAATCATCGACCCCGCGTGCATGTATCCACTGCATGACCTGCGTCGCGCGGAATTTCTTTTCGCCAAGGGAAATGAAGAAGGCCTCGAGCGCTTCGCGGGTCATCCCCAGCAGGTTGGTCTTGCTCTCGGCCATGTCGTACTATCCTGGATTCATTCGAAAAGCCTGGTACAGCCCGTTTCGTCCGCCGCCCCCTTCAGACCACGTCGAACGTCATGAGGTTCAGCGCGTACGGGCGCAGATTTCCAGATTACTGAAGAAGAATGACACTTCACGCGCAGCGGACGTGGCGGAGTCGGAGCCGTGTACCGCGTTCTCGTCGATCGACGCGGCGAAATCAGCGCGTATGGTGCCCTGATCAGCCTTCTTCGGATCAGTGGCGCCCATTAACTCACGGTTCTTTGCCACCGCATTCTCACCCTCAAGCGCCTGCACCATCACCGGCCCGGAAATCATGAAATCCACCAGTGCCTTGAAAAACGGGCGCGCCTTATGCTCGCCGTAGAAGGCCTCGGCCTGCGCCTGCGAGAGGTGCATCATGCGCGCTGCGACGACCTTGAGGCCCGCCTTCTCGAATCGGGTGTAGATCTCACCGACTACATTCTTGCCAACCGCGTCCGGCTTGATGATTGAAAGGGTACGCTCGACAGCCATCGAAGTCTCCAAATGCCTGATAAGGCAAAGAGTTACAGGGGACAGGGCCCGCAGGGCGGCCCAAAAATGAGCGCGGATTATACGCAGGAAGACCCTGAGCGACCATCGTGGTCGCCTTTAATACCCGAGTAATTTACTATGGTATGACTGTCCGCTGCGGCCCATAATCGCAGCCCCTAAGCCCAGGCCCGCAGCCTTGTGCCCGCTTCCTCTATAGAATGCGACCCCCTATGAGCGAACCCAACGGTCAACCCGACTCCGGTATAGCCCCAGGCGCCAACACCCTGGACAAGGCCATCGCCTCCTCTTACCAGGCGGGCTTTGTGACGACCGTCGAATCCGAAACCCTGCCACCCGGCCTGAACGAGGGTGTAATCCGCTTTATCTCGGCCAGGAAAAACGAACCCGCCTGGCTGCTCGAATGGCGCCTGACGGCTTATCGCCGCTGGCAAGGTATGCAGGAGCCCACCTGGGCGCATGTGCACTATCCGCAAATCGACTTCAACGCCGTTTCCTACTACTCGGCGCCCAGGAGCGTTACCGACAAACCGCAGAGCCTCGACGAGGTAGACCCGGAATTGCTGCGCACCTACGCGAAGCTGGGCATCCCGCTGGCCGAGCAGGCACTGCTGGCCGGCATTGCCGTCGATGTGGTGTTTGATTCGGTGTCGGTCACCACCACCTTCCGCGCCAAGCTCGCCGAAGCCGGCGTACTGTTCTGCCCGATTTCCGAAGCCGTGCGCGACTACCCGGAACTGGTGCAGAAATATCTCGGCAGCGTCGTGCCGCAGGGCGACAACTATTACGCAGCTCTCAACAGCGCGGTATTCAGCGACGGCTCCTTTGTGTACATCCCGAAGAACACCCGCTGCCCAATGGAGTTGTCGACCTACTTTCGCATCAACGAGGCGAAGACCGGCCAGTTCGAGCGCACCCTGATCATTGCCGATGAAGGCAGCTACGTCAGTTACCTCGAAGGCTGCACCGCACCGATGCGCGACGAAAATCAACTGCATGCAGCCGTGGTCGAGCTGATTGCCCTGCCGGGCGCGCAGATCAAATACAGCACCGTGCAGAACTGGTACCCGGGCGACACCGAAGGCCGCGGCGGCATCTACAATTTTGTCACCAAGCGCGGCGTCTGCCACGACAACGCCCGCATCTCCTGGACGCAGGTGGAAACCGGCTCGGCAATCACCTGGAAATATCCCTCGGTGATTCTGCGCGGCGACAACAGCGTCGGTGAATTCTACTCGGTGGCGCTAACCCGCAACCTGCAGCAAGCCGACACCGGCACCAAGATGATCCATCTGGGCAAAAACACCCGCAGCACCATCGTCTCGAAAGGCATCGCGGTGGGCCGCAGCAGCAACAGCTATCGCGGCCTGGTGCGCATCTCGCCGCGCGCCGAAAATGCGCGCAACCACACCCAGTGTGATTCACTACTGATCGGTGACAAGTGCGGCGCACACACTTTCCCGTACATCGAAAGCCGCAACCCGAGTGCCACCGTGGAGCACGAGGCGACCACATCGCGCGTGTCTGAGGACCAGTTGTTCCTCTGTCGCGCCCGCGGCATCGATGCAGAAAAAGCCGTCAGCATGATCGTCAACGGCTTCTGCAAGGAAGTGTTCAGGGAATTGCCCATGGAATTTGCTGTTGAGGCGGGAAAATTGCTCGAAGTAAGTCTGGAAGGCGCCGTCGGCTAAGGAAAAACAACATGCTGGAAATCCGTAACCTCCACACCACCGTCCAGGGCAAGCAGATCCTCAACGGGCTGAATCTTCACGTCGGCGCCGGTGAAGTGCACGCAATCATGGGTCCGAACGGCTCCGGTAAAAGCACACTCGCAGCGGTGCTGGCCGGCCGCGCCGGCTATGAAGTCACCGCCGGCGACATCCTGCTCAAAGGCCAGAGCATGCTGGGCCTGTCTCCGGAAGAACGCGCCCGCATGGGCATTTTTCTTGCCTTTCAGTATCCGGTGGAAATACCCGGCGTCTCCAACCTCGAATTCATGAAAGCGTCGCTGGAGCAGGTACGCAAAGCCCAAGGCAAAGACGTATGGGACGCAGTGACTTTCATGAAAAAGGCACGCGCAGCCTGCACCCAGGTCAACCTCGACCAGGCTTTTCTCAAACGTGGCGTCAACGAAGGTTTTTCCGGCGGCGAGAAGAAGCGCAACGAGATCATGCAGATGCTGTTGCTTGAACCGGCGCTGGGGATACTCGACGAAACCGATTCCGGTCTTGATATCGACGCCCTGCAGGTGGTCGCCCAGGGGGTGAACAGCCTGCGAGCCGCCGACCGTTCCTTCGTGTTGGTCACGCATTACCAGCGCCTGCTCGACCACATCGTTCCGGATTTTGTGCACGTACTGGCAGGCGGACGCATTGTCAAATCCGGCGGCAAAGCCCTGGCGCTGGAACTGGAAGAAAAGGGCTACGGCTGGCTGAAAGACGCCGCTGCGGCCGGTTGAGCGCAGGCACACATGAGTGACGTCACCGATATTCACAGCGGCATTCCCGGCAGCATTCGCGCCCGCCATCTGGCACTCGCGGAGCGGGCGACCTGCCCGACCTGGCTGGCCGGTTTCCGTTCACGTGCACGGCGCGAGTTGGCTTCCGCACAGTTCCCGGAACGCAAATCGGAAACCTGGAAATACACCAGCCTGCATGCGCTGGCAATTTCCGGCGCGCTCGATACCACCGCGCATGTCAGCCGCGATATTGTGCCCGTCATCGCAGTGCCGGCACTCGATGCCTGGCGCCTGGTGTTCGTCAACGGCCGCTTCGACGCCGACCAATCGCATTTGCCTGCCGACACCAGCATCGTGATTTCTTCGCTGGTTGGACTGCCGGACAGCGAGCAGGCCGGCGCCCGTGAATTGCTGGCCCTGACCTGCGACAGTCGTCTGCCATTTGCCGCCGCCAACAGTGCCGCCTTTGCTGATGGCGCTCTGATCCGGGTTTGCGGCGAAATCGCCAGGCCGCTGCATGTGATCCTGCATGCGACCGGCGACAAACCGGCGACGGCGCAGACCCGCCTGCTGGTGTGCGTCGAGCCGCGGGCAGCGCTGACGCTCATTGAGCAATACACCGGCAACAGTGCCGATATCTTTACCAATGCCGTCACCGCCATTGATCTGGGCCGTGACGCAAAACTGACGCACATACGCCTGCAATTCGCCGGCCGCCGGCAATATTTCATCGGCAGCCTGCACCTGCGCCAGCAGGCCGGCAGCCGCTGCGATGGCTTCCAGTTGATGACCGGCAGCAGGCTCAGGCGCAACGATGTCACCTGTGTCATCGCCGGCCCCGGTGCCGAGCTGGCATTGCAAGGCGTCTACCTGGCCGGTGCCGGCGATCATGTCGACAATCAGGTGTGCATCGAACATGTCTCACCGCACGGCACCAGCGATCAACTCTTCAAGGGACTGATCGGCGGTAACGGCCGCGCGGTGTTCAATGGCCGCATCCACATTCATCCCGGTGCGAAACAAACAGCGGCGGAACTGGTGAACAACAACCTGCTGTTGTCGGCCGATGCCGAAGTCGACACCAAACCGGAACTCGAAATCTACAATGACGACGTGAAATGCGCACACGGTGCCACCGTTGGTCAACTGCACGAAGCCGGCGTGTTCTATCTGCGCTCGCGCGGTATTGCGCAGGCCAATGCGGAACTCATGCTCAGCCTCGGCTTTGTGAACGCGCTGGTCGATAAGGTGCCGGTGACCGGCCTTGCCGGATGGATCCGCGACGAATGCGTGCGCTGGTTCGCAACCCACAACAGCCCGGCCGCCACCACCACGGATGGTGTCCGCTCATGAACACGCAGGATATTGCCCGCTTGCGCAGCGAATTCCCGCTGCTGCAGCGCACGCTCGATGGCCAGCCGCTGGTCTATCTGGACAACGCGGCTACTACCCAGAAGCCGCGCGCGGTGATCGAAGCAATCGACAGCTATTACCTCGAATACAACGCCAATGTGCATCGTGGCGCCCATCAACTGGCGGAGATGGCCACGGCGGCGATGGAACATGCCCGCAACGCCGCACAGCGCTTCCTGAATGCCCGCGAATCGGCAGAAATCATTTTTACGCGCGGCACCACCGAATCGATCAACCTGGTTGCCTACAGTTGGGGCCGCACGTTCCTGCAAGCCGGCGACGAAATCATCATCTCGTCACTGGAGCACCACGCCAACCTCGTGCCGTGGCAATTCGTCTGCGCGGCAACAGGTGCCACGCTGCGCGTGATCCCGATGAATGCTGCCGGCGAGCTGGATATCGAGGCGTATTGCACGCTGCTCGGGCCACGTACCAAATTGGTTGCCTGCACGCACGTCTCCAACGCACTTGGCACCGTGAACCCGGTTGCGGAGATCGTTGCTGCAGCAAAGGCCGCCGGCGCCACCGTGTTGATCGATGGCGCACAGGCGGTGGCGCACCTGCCGGTTGACGTGCAGGCGCTCGGCTGCGATTTCTACGTGTTCTCCGGCCACAAACTGTTCGCCCCCACCGGCACCGGCGTGCTCTGGGGCCGGCGCGAACTGCTCGACGCCATGCCGCCCTGGCACTATGGCGGCGAAATGATCGAGACGGTGAGCTTCGAAAAAAGCACCTGGAACAAACTGCCGTACAAGTTCGAGGCCGGCACTCCGCATATCGCCGGCAATATCGGCCTCGGCGTCGCCATTAATTGGTTCATGCAACAGGATCGCTCGGCACTCGCCGCCCATGAAGATGTGCTGCTCAGGGCGATGGCCGAGCGGGCGACGGCAATTCCGGGCCTGAAAGCGGTGGGTACTGCCAGCCACAAGGTCTCGGTGTTCTCATTTCTGATCGACGGTGCGCACCCGCACGATATCGGCACGCTGCTCGATCATCAGGGCATCGCCGTGCGCACCGGCCACCACTGCACCATGCCGCTGATGCAGCGCCTGGGCATTCCCGGCACGGTGCGTGCGTCACTGTCAATCTACAATACGCTTGAAGATATCGAGCGTTTTATCGCAGCGCTGACCAAAGCGCGGAAGATGCTTTGAAGTGTCTGCCCTGAAATCGTTGCGGTGATAAACGAGGTCGATGCCATGTCCGTGCAGAGCTACATCCCCGGCCAGGAACAGGTCACGATGACGGAATCCGCCATTGCCCAGGCCCGTGCCCAGCTGGCGCGCGAGCATGCCCTGGGTCTGCGCCTGGCGGTAAAGCCAAGCGGCTGTTCCGGCTATATGTACGTGCTTGATCTGGTGCACGAAGCGCAGGCGGACGACCGTGCCTTCCGCTTCGGCGGCAGTAACGCAGAGGCTGTCACCCTGTTCGTCGAGAAAGGCGCCCTGGCTATGCTTGACGGCACCGAGATCGACTACGTGAAGGAAGGCCTCAATTCCTTCTACAAATTCCGCAACCCCAACGTCACCGGTGAGTGTGGTTGCGGTGAAAGCTTCACCGTGAAATGACCGGAACCCACGCTGCATGAGCGAACAACGCACCGTTGTCACCACCCGCGACTGCCCCGCCCGGCTGGTGCCGGTCGGGACGCCGATCATCATCCCGAAAAACACTTTTGTTGCACTGCGTCAGGCACTCGGCGGCACCTTCACGGTGACGGTTAAAGGCAATATGGCGCGCGTCGACGGCACCGATGCCGATGCGCTCGGGCTGACTGCCAATCTCGATTTCTCTTTCGCTGCGCCCGATGGTGATCGCGTGCGTGAGGAGGATGTCTGGAAAGCACTGCGCACCATCTACGACCCGGAAATCCCGGTGAGCATCGTCGATCTGCATCTGGTACGAGCCGTTTCGATTACCGGCCATACCGTGAACATTCGCATGACGCTCACCGCACCCACCTGCGGCATGGGGCCGGTGTTGGTCGGCGACGTGGAATACCGCGTCGGTAAAGTGCCAAATGTGCACAGGGTAAAAGTCGATATCGAGTTCGATCCACCCTGGGATCGCAGCGAACTGTCCGACGAAGTGAAGCTCGAATTGGGCCTGCCCCTGTAAGGTGACGCTGTGAGCACCGCCTATGACCTCACCACGCAGCCGTTCGGCAACAGCATCAGCACCGACGATATCGTCGATGCGCTGGAATTTCTCGACGACTGGGAAGCGCGTTACAGCT
Organism: Pseudomonadota bacterium; assembly: GCA_049324495.1. Classification (GTDB taxonomy): domain Bacteria; phylum Pseudomonadota; class Gammaproteobacteria; order Pseudomonadales; family JADFDG01; genus JADFDG01. The sequence continues at coordinate 24,950 of JBMOOP010000115.1, read as the reverse complement.
ACATCATCGATCTTGGCAAGCAGGTGCCGGTGATGCCCGCAGAAATGAAGAACAACGCACGCATCGTGCGCGGCTGCCAAAGCCAGGTGTGGCTGGAAACCCGCTACGACCCCGATACGCATCGCCTGTGGCTCGGCATCGACTCCGATGCCCTGATCGTGAAGGGCCTCGCCGCCATGGTGCTCGCCGCCTACAACGGCAAGACACCGGCAGCGATTCTCACTTTCGACATCGAGGCATTGTTCGAAAAACTCGATCTGCTGCGCCACCTGAGTCAAACCCGCGGCAACGGCCTGCGGGCAATGGTGCGGCGCATCCAGGATACCGCGCGCGCCCTGGCCTGACGGCCTCGGCACGGTGTTTCCCATGCCCGGCGGCCTGCGCGAAGCACTCAAACAAATCGCCGCCGACACAGCCTCAGGCAACCGCGCCCTGTTTTCGCAACCGCGGCACAACATCCTGGATGTGCGCCACCGCGCGCATGATTTCGTCCTCGCTGGTGAAACGCCCGAGCGAGAAACGCAACGAGGCATCGGCCAGCTCACGCGGCACGCCAATGCCGGTGAGCACATAGGATGGCTCCACCGTTGCCGAATTACAGGCAGCGCCGGTTGATAGCGCAATGTCTTTCAACGCGTTGACCAACACCTCGCCGACCACACCACCAAACGCAACGTTCAGGTTATGCGGAATGCGCGCGGTCGCGCTGCCGTTCAGATGTATGTCCGGTAATTGCGAAATGCCTGCCCAGAATTGCTGCGCCAATGCACGGATGCGCGCATTGTCCGCAGCCATTTCCTGCTGCGCGATGGCAAATGCCTCACCCATGCCGACGAGCTGATGGGTCGGCAGGGTACCCGAGCGCAGACCGCGCTCATGGCCACCCCCGTGCATCTGTGCTTCGATATGTACACGCGGGCTGCGGCGCACGTACAGCGCGCCGACGCCTTTTGGGCCATACACCTTGTGCGCGCTGAAACTCATCAGATCGACCGGCAACTGCGCAAGATCGATCGACAACTTGCCGATCGACTGCGCCGCATCGACATGAAAAACAATATTGCGCGCACGGCACAGGCTGCCCAGTGCGGCGATGTCGTTGATCGTGCCGATCTCGTTGTTTACATGCATCAGCGACACCAGGATGGTGTCGTCGCGCAGCACGGCAAGCAGCTGTTCCGGCCTGATGATGCCGTCCGGCGAGGCATCGAGGTAAGTTATCTCGTAACCCTGCGCTGCGAGCCAGTGACAGGAATCCAGCACCGCCTTGTGCTCGATGCGGCTGGTGACAATGTGCCGGCCCGCTTCGCGATAACACGCCGCCGCGCCTTTCAGGGCGAGGTTGTCGCTCTCGGTAGCACCGGAAGTCCAGACGATCTCCCGCGGATCGCAGTTGACCAGCTCGGCCACTTGCATGCGGGCGTGTTCGACAGCTTCTTCGGCAAACCAGCCATAGCCATGCGCGCGCGACGCCGGATTGCCAAAGTTGCCGTTCGGCCCGAGGCATTCGATCATGCGCGCCACCACGCGCGGATCGGCCGGCGTGGTGGCGGCGTAATCGAGATAGATGGCGCGTTTGCTCACGACAGTCCCACCCGCCTCAGCCCCGGCCTGTGGGCCTCAGCTACGGATGGTCACAACGTCCGCCGACCGCAGCCGCCCACGTTGGCGCTGCCGGTCAGCGATGACCCGGATATCCTGGCGGGCGACCAGATCGCCCAGGCTGATGCCCGACAGGAAAGTATGTATCTGGCAGGACAGATCCTGCCACAGGTAGTGCGTCAGACACATGTCACCCTCCTGGCAGGTGCCCTCGCCGGCACAGCGCGTCGCGTCGATCTGTTCGTCAACCGCGTCGATGATACTGGCTACGAACAGGCGCTCCGGCGGGCGGGCAAGCCGATAGCCGCCCCCCGGGCCGCGCACGCTGGTCACCAGATCACTCCTGCGCAGTTTGGCGAAGAGCTGCTCAAGGTAGGAGATGGAAATCCCCTGCCGCTCGGAAATGTCCGCAAGGTTGACAGGGTCTTGCGCGGCATTGATCGCCAGATCAAGCATCGCCGTTACCGCATAACGGCCCTTGGTTGTCAGACGCACGGTGGCACCCCCGCCAAAAACGGCTTGTTTCGCCTGTTGATGCGCGAGCATCCAATGCCCGAGTATTTATGTCAACTATATGGCCGGCAAACACTCCGGCATCAGGCAGCACTATCCCGGTCATCCAGCAGGTCGTCCTTGAGTTCGGGCGGCTTTTGATCGCAGTAGTCGCTGCCCATCTTGCGCAGCGCCTCGCACATACCGTCCACGCGCTGGTCCATCGCATGCACATGATCAACGAGGCCATGAATGGCCCGGGCGATCGGATCGGGCATGTCACTGCTGACGCCATAGGCATCAAACCCAAGCTTCTCGGCGAACGCCTTCTTCTCGATGTTGACCTCACCGGGCGGCTCACGCACGATGATGCGGCCCGGGATACCCACCACGGTTGCTCCCGCAGGCACCGCCCTGGTCACCACCGAATTCGAACCGATGCGCGCGCCGGCGCCGATCACAATCGGCCCGAGCACCTTGGCGCCAGCACCGATAACCACGCCGTTTTCCAGCGTCGGATGGCGCTTGCCCTTGTTCCAGGTAGTACCGCCCAGCGTGACCCCGTGATAGATCGTCACATCGTCGCCGATTTCCGCGGTCTCGCCGATCACCACGCCCATGCCATGATCGATGAAAAACCGTTTGCCGACCTGTGCAGCAGGATGTATCTCGATGCCGGTCAGCCAACGCGAGAACGTACTCAAAAGACGTGCCAGCAGCTTTAACTCCCCAGCCCACAGGGCATGGGCCAGGCGGTGAAAAATCAGTGCGTGCACACCCGGATAGGTGAGCAGCACTTCAAGTGTATTGCGCGCGGCAGGATCACGGGCGAATACCGAGCGAACGTCATCCCGCAACTGTCCGAACATGCTCATCACCCCTTGCCCTCGCTGCGCGTGACACCACACGCAGACATCTTCCCGCGCGCCGCCTGCTGCGCACTGGCCAGCATACCGCGCAGCATGCGCAATTCACGCTCGTCGGGCCGCGCGCGCATAAATAGCCGGCGCACCCGGGCCATCAGTTTCTTCGGCGTGTCGGCCTCAAAGAAGCCGATTTCGAGCAGCGTCTGTTCACAGTGCACGAAAAACTGCTCAAGCCGATCGGCACTTGCCGGTACATCGTCCCAGCGCACCAGTTCAACGGGCATCTGCGGCGCCTGATCCGGTTTGCCTGGCGCGGCATGTGCCACCAGCCATTGCTTGCGCAACTCGTAACTCACCACCTGGATCGCCGATGCCACATTGAGCACCGGGTACTCCGGGTTGCCGGGGATCTCGACATGCACATGGCAGCGCTGCAGTTCGTCATTCGACAACCCGCTCTGCTCGCGCCCGAACAGGATGGCGATGTCGCTGTTCGCCGCCTGCGCCAGCGCCAGCGTCGCCCCCCTGGCCGCATCGACATGCGGCCAGGGAATCCGGCGCTGCCGCGCACTCGCGCCCAGCACCAGACCACAACCGGCAAGCGCCTCATCAAGCGTTGCCACCACCTGCGCCCGGCTGAGCAGATCGGTGGCGCCGGAGGCCATGGCGGTCTCCTTGCCGTTGGGAAAATCCAGCGGCTCGACCAGCCACAGATTCGACAAACCCATGGTTTTCATCGCCCGCGCCGCCGCACCAACATTGCCGGCGTGCGAGGTGTTCACCATCACGATGCGGATGCGCTCCAGCATGGAAAAATCCTGTCGCACCATCAGGGCACCCGGGGGCTCGGGAGTATAACGGATGGCTGCCGGCCGGCGTGAAACGCTGCCGGGCGGGAAATCCTTCTGCTAGGATGGCGCCCCCGATTCCGGGCCCGCTCTTTCATATCCCTTATCTATCAGGGACCCGCCCCCACGAGGTTGCCGCCATGCACCAACCCATCGTCAATATCGCACTGCGCGCCGCCCAGGCTGCCGGCCGCGTCATCGAACAGGCCCTCGTGCGCGGTGCGCCGCCCGTTGTCGAAACCAAGGGGCAAAACGATTTCGTTACTGCCGTCGATCGCGCCGCCGAGTCGGTGATCATCGACGCCATCCGGAAAAACTACCCGCAACACAACATCCTCACCGAGGAGAGCGGTTTCATCGCCGGGGATTCCGACACCACATGGATCATTGATCCGCTCGACGGCACCACCAACTTCATTCACGGCTTCCCGCACTTCGCCGTTTCGATCGGCGTGAAGGTGGGTGATCGTCTTGAGCACGCGGTCGTCTACGATCCGATGCGCCGCGAAGAATTCACCGCCAGCCGCGGCCGCGGCGCACAATTGAATGATCGCCGCCTGCGCGTTTCCGACCGCAAATCACTCGACGGGGCGCTGATCGGCACTGGCTTCCCGTTTCGCAAGGAACAGATGCCGCACATCGATGCCTATCTGGCTATGTTCAAGGATATCGCACAGCAAACGGCCGGTATCCGCCGTCCTGGCTCCGCTGCACTCGATCTTGCCTACGTCGCCGCCGGGCGCATGGACGGTTTTTGGGAGTTCGGCCTGCAGGCATGGGATATGGCTGCCGGTTGTCTGCTGATCGCCGAGGCCGGCGGCCTGGTCAGTGATTTCAACGGCAAGGAAGACCATCTCGACAGCGGTCACATTGTTGGCGGCAACCCGAAAGTATTCAAAGCGCTGCTGCAGACGATCACGCCGCACGTGCCGGCGGTCTGGAAACGCTGATCGGGCGTTGCCGAGAGCAGATGCGGGAAATTACGGGCCTTTTTCACCCTCATCAGGCAATACCTCCGCAAGAGGCGAGTGCAGGTAGGATTGCACCAGCGGACTGTCGATTGCCTGCGGATCCTTGGTCGACCAAAGCTTTTTCTCAAGTCCGCCCACGATGAGGTGAACGAGGGCGGCCTCTATGGCTTCCTGCACACAGAGCTGCGCCGGCTCGTTGCGGGTGTACCCGGCCTCCACCTCCAGTAATTTCTTGAAGCGGACGAAACGGTAAAAGTCCGCTCCCACTTTCTTCGAATAGATGGTGCGGGTGACGTTGATGCTGTTCAGCACGCGCCCGGTGCGCACATCGACAGCGCGCAAATTCACCGTCACCTGATCGGTACGATATTGGTCACTGGCGCCCAGGCCCCAATACTTTACGCCAATGCCACCGGTACTCACGTTGGTTTCATAGGCAACGATACCGCCCTCGAGAATGAGACTCGCCGGCACCAAATCGGGAATCGTCGCGCTGCTGTCCTGCTCCTTGCCGCCGCGTAAAATGCGCCGCTCAGTCATCAGATTTTGCAGGCCTTCGCGCTCCACGGGCACAAACCAGCCGGAATCCAGCATGGCCTTGGTGAGCATGGCCGCCGCGCCCTGTGTCACCGCCGTCGAGTAACTGCTGTCGGGCGCCTGCTTGTACTGGCCGCTCATGTCGCGGAAGGCATAGACAGATGCCGTGATCGGCCCGGCCGGCGCCGGCAGAGCCACCAAATCCTTGTGGGTGCCGGATGTCGGCGTCAGTTGCGGCGCATTATTCCCCGGCACCGCCACATCACGGGCCGATCTGTCGATCACCGTACAGGACGGCAACAACAATACGGCCGCCAGCAACACCAGTGCGCACATCGCCAGGCGCTCAATCATAATTGTGAATCCACGGTGAAACTGGTCGTCGAACCCGTTACCTGGTCGGTGATGACGACCTCTACCTGATTCGTTCCGAACGGCGTCACCGAAATCTGGAAATCGCCAAAGGTTTGCGTGCCCTCAACCCAGGTTCTGTTGACCTCATCGAACAGGACGCCGGATACCGAACTTGCCACGCGACCGAGTACAGCCCGCTGCAATTGTTCCTTGAATTGTTCGAGTTGATTTTTGGGGGCGGGTTGCTCCGGATCTTCCGTCAAATTTTGCGCCGATGCGTTGGTCGACAGCCAGTTGCCGTTATTGGGGTTGCCACCAAACGACGGATTGACCGGCACATACACCAACTCGTTGGCCGTGCCGGCGCTGCCGACCACCAACAACAGAAGCGACAGGACCCATCCTGTTCTGTGTCGGCAGACCGTGCCGCACCCGATTCGAGCAGGCCTGACCCTGCTGGATGTGATCCTGTGTGATCCGATCATTTTCGTTCACCTCCCGGTTGTTTCGCCCCGGGAATCGGGGGGCTGTCTTTGTTGGCGCCATTATCGGCATTTGCGCCTGCGTCACCGTTGTTGCCGGAATTCATTTCCATCTGCATCAATCGTGCAGCCATTTGATCAACGACGGCCGCTGCAACTTTTTCCACATTTTGCTCCACATAAGGCGACATCGGAACCGTCAGCATCAATTCATCATTGCGCAGAATATCGATACGGGTCAGCCATTTTTCTGCGCGACTTTCCCGTAACAGTAATTGCGAGGTGACAGACCACCCCTGCAGACACCAGTGGCGTGAAAAAGCCCCGTAAAATTCCCAGGCAGTCGGTGTCGTCAGTGCGGAAATCACCACGCATGTGTGCTTGTTGGGCGTCGCCGGCCATTCGCCAGCACCCAGATCATCCGCCCCTGCGTACCCTGCTGACCACAGCAGGGCCAGCCCCTGCAACAGGCGCAGGGCAATATTCATCACAGGATTCCTGAAAGATTCAATAAAGAACGGGCGCCTTGCGACGCCCGTCTCTGACACATAACCCAATCAGCCGTGACAGCCGAGTGAATTACTGCACAATCGTAGCGTAGTTGCCGTAGCCACTCTGGTTGATCGTGGCCGTCAGGTTGGAACCCATAGACTGGCTGATCATTGCGCCGTTGTAGGTGCCCGACTGGTTGATCATGGCCTTGGCAGCGAACGCATCCGCCTGGTAAATCTGCGCCCAGTTACCCATGCCACTCTGATTCACCATCGCTACCGACTGGTTGTCATAGCCATAGGAATAATCGCCGTAACCATAATCCGTGTAGTAGTAGTACCCGTAGTAGCTGCCGGCATCACCTGAGGTACCCGTCTGACTGACATAGGCATAGTTGTAGGTGTCTGTCTGATTCACATTCGCCGACGAACCCTGGTTGCCATTCTGATCGACGCTGGCATTGTTGCCATAGCCGCTTTGATTGACGCTGGCGCCCGGGGTGGAATAGCCGTACTGGTAGTAGTACTCGTAATTTACGCCGTCGTTGTAGCTGTACAACTCGTTGTAGGTGTACGAGTCGGTGTTGTTGGCCTGGTTGATGGTGGCGTTGTTCCACTCCCCGCTCTGATAGATCGACGCGTTGGTGGCGTAGTTGTCGACCTGGTTGATAAGTGCCGTCAGATAAGAACCCATCGACTGGTTGATCAGCGCACTACCGTATGTGCCTGCCTGGTTGATCGTTGCCTTCGCGGCGAACAGGTTCGCTTGATACAGCTGCGCCCAGTTGCCGTAACCGCTCTGATTCACCAACGCAGTCGTTTGGTTGTCGTAGGGATAGGAATAGCTGGTGTAGCCGATGCCGTAATCCGGATACTCGTAGTAGCCGTAGTAGCTGCCGGCATCACCCGAGGTACCCGTCTGACTGACATAGGCATAGTTGTAGGTGTCTGTCTGATTCACATTCACCGACGAGCCCTGGTTGCCATCCTGATCGACGTTGGCATTGTTGCCATAGCCGCTTTGATTGACGCTGGCGCCCGGGGTGGAATAGCCGTACTGGTAGTAGTACTCGTAATTCACGCCGTCGTTGTAGCTGTACAACTCGTTGTAAGTGTACGAGTAGGTGTTGTTGGTTTGATTGATGCTGGCATTGTTCCAGTCACCGCTCTGATAGATCGAGGCGCTGGCATAGGTATTGTCGAGTTGGTTGATGACCGCCGTTTCCGTGGCCCCGGCTGCGCCGGCGAGCATCATCGCTGCCGCAAGTATTGAACGCTTCATGCTGATCTCCTTTTGCTGGTTGCTGCTGGTTGGAAATCCGCTCACTGCTGAGCGGCTTGAACGGACAAGCCATTACCCCATTGCACAACTGCCAGGGACTGGCCAAATCCGGACTGGGTCAGGGAAAACAGGTTGCTGTTTCCCTCTTGTATGACTGATGCGTAGTGGTTGGCGCCCTGCTGCAGGACGTTCGCCCTGTTGCCATCGCCAAACTGCCGGACGAAGGCATGGCTGCCACCGCCCTGTTGCTCGATATCAACCAGATTGCCGGCGCCTTGCTGCCACACATGCACGACGCCTGCTGCCGATGGCAGCAGATTCGATTGAATGGGAATGGGCGAGATAAAAACGCTATCCCCTGCACTCGCTCCGTACTCGGGTGGCGCAAGATCGCCGGCGCGCGCGGCCGCAGAAAGCATCAGAGACAGCACGGCGAAACATGTTATGCCGGCGCGGCGAACGGTGGTTTTGCTAAGCATGCGGCATCCATGAGCAACAAGCGCGTTGGCAACCAATATATGGTCAGTCGAAAAGCGCAGACCCCATTGCAGGCGCGGAGTCTAGCGACGCCCCAATACACTGGCAACACTACGCTGCTGAACAATCTGAAGGCCGAAAATAAACCAGGGTGATGACGCTTTGATTTCCTGTCTTGCCGCTGACTTATCGGCTCATAAGCACTCCAGACGCCGGCACCCAGGCTGCGCACCGGGGATGCGCAGCCGGCTTGACGCCAAAGCCACGCTCAGTCAGGGCCGATCGTCGACTTCCTTCGCCACAACGATGAAGTCCTGCCGGCTGACGCCCAGATACATCATCAGCGCAGCGGCGACAAACACCGAGGAGTAGGTGCCGAAGCTGATACCGATCATCATCGCGAGCGCGAAATTGTGAATCGCATCGCCACCCCAGATGAACAGCGCCGTGGCCGACAGGAAAGTGGTCATGCCGGTCATGATCGTGCGTGACAATGTTTTGGTGACCGACAGGTTGATGATGTCCGCCGCTGTGCCCTTGCGCTGGCTACGGAAATTTTCGCGGATCCGGTCGGCAATAACGATACTCTCGTTGATCGAATAACCGATGATCGCCAACACCGCAGCCAGCACCGTGAGATCAAACGTCAGACCGGTCAATGCAAAGATGCCGATCACGATCAGCGCATCGTGCGACAGCGCGAGAATACTACCCAGCGACAGTCGCCAGACGAACCGCACCGAGATGAACAGCATCATGGTGCCCAGCGACAGCATCAGCGCAACGCCGGACTGATCGCGCAATTCATCGCCCACCGTGGGCCCGACAAATTCGGTGCGCGTCAGTTGCAGATCCGGCGCCGCTCTTTTCAGGGTCTCGAACACGTCTGAGCCGGTTTTTTCCTGGGCAACGCCCGGCTCCGGGGGCATCCGAATCATGACATCTCGCGCGGTACCGAAGTTCTGCACCACCACTTCTTCGTGTCCGGCTGCAGCCAGCTGCGCGCGCACGACATCCAGGTTGGCCTCGCGGGCATATTTCACTTCAAGCAACGTGCCGCCGGTAAAGTCCAGACCCAGGTTCAACCCCTTGAAGGTGATGAGCAACACCGCGGCGATGGTGAGCAGAATCGATAGCCCCGTCATGTACGGGGCATAACGCATGAAATCGATCGCCTCCATACTGCCCGCAGTATTCACCGGCGCACCGGCCTGCACATTTTGGTTGCTCATGTGCGCCTCCACAGCGGAAAGATGCTGACGGACTTCACCGGTTTACCGCCGTACTTCCAGTTGGTAAGCAGCCGGGACATGACCACGGCGGTGTACAGCGAGGCAAGAATGCCGATCGACAGGGTGATGGCAAAACCCTTCACCGAACCAGTGCTGAACCCGAACAGGATCACACCGACAATCAGCGTCGTGACGTGCGAATCGAAAATCGTTGCCCAGGCACGTTCATAGCCGGCATTGAGCGCCTGCTGCACGGGAACACCGTTGCGTAACTCTTCCTTGATGCGCTCGTTGATCAGCACGTTGGCGTCCACCGCCATGCCCATGGTCAGGACAATGCCGGCAATACCAGGCAAGGTGAGCGTCGAATTGATCAGGCCGAGCACGGCAAACAGCAACAGCAGGTTGCCGACCAGCGCGATCGACCCGAACACCCCGACCAGCCGGTAATTCGCAATCATGAAGATGACGACCAGCAGGAAACCGTAACCGGCGGCCCTGATACCCGATTCGATGTTCTGCTTACCGAGCGTCGGGCCGATGGTTCGCTCTTCGACGAAATACATCGGCGCTGCCAGGGCGCCCGAACGCAACAACAGCGCCAGCTCCGAGGCTTCCGCCGGCGAGTCGAGGCCGGTGATCTGGAATTGCGAACCGAACACGCCCCTGATCGTGGCGGCGTTGATCAGGTACTTCTCTTCGCGCTTGTCGAAGACGGTGGTCAGGGTGCCGTCCGCCTGCGTGACGGTACGCGAGACAGCCTTCGTTTCGACGAACAGCACGGCCATCAGATGGCCGACGTGATCGGTGGTGGTTCGCTGCATGGCGCGACCACCCTTGGTATCCAGGGTGATCGATACGTTCGGCGTACCGTCCTGCTGGTCATAACCCATCTGCGCGCCGATCACCGAATCGCCGGTGATAATTTTTTCGCGCTTGAGCAGGAGCGGCGGTTCACGGTTGTCCTTGAACGGATAAACCTCGTCGCCCGGCGGGATGGGATCGCCCGGCATATACGGCCCGGATTTGTCCCAATCGACCATGCGGAACTCAAGGCTCGCGGTGCGTCCAAGCACACGCTTGGCGGTGGCAGTGTCCTGCACGCCAGGCAACTCGACGACGATGCGATTGGCACCCTGGCGCTGCACCAGCGGTTCAGCAACGCCGAGCTCGTTGACGCGATTGGCAATCGTCGTGCGGTTCTGGTCGATCGCGTAATCCTGAATCGCTTTCAGCGCCGCCGGAGTGAACTTCATCACCAGACGGAACTCGCCGCCACTTTCGTCATCCGTGCCGATGAAATCGCCGCTGAGCTGTTGCAGGATCAGCCGCGCGGCATTGCGCACCTCGCTGTTCTCGAAACGCAACTCGATACCGCCATCGACCAGGCGGCGCACGCTCCTGTAGCGTTGCCCCTCCGGCAGTTTTTCGCGCAGCGCCTGCCGGAACTGATCGACCCAGGCTTCCTCGCGCTGGGCAATTGCCTTGGTCATATCGACTTCAAGCATGAAATGCACGCCGCCGCGCAAATCAAGGCCGAGTTTCATCGGATCGGCGCCGAGCATCCGCAACCAGTGCGGCGTGGTCGGCGCAAGATTGAGCGCAACCACGTAATTGTCCCCCAGCGCCTGCTGCACAACATCTTTCGCCTTGATCTGCGCCTCGCTGTCGCCAATGCGGATCAACATGGAAGTACCGACGCGCTCATGCCTCTGGTACGGCAAACGTGCAGCGGCGAGCGCCTGCTCGGCCTGTTCGGCAATCTGATCGGTGGTCGCAGCAGAAGCGCTGGCGCCGGAAATCTGGATCGCCGGCTCGTCAGGATAGAGATTGGGCAGGGCATAAACCGTGCTGGCAACAATAACGAACGCCGCCAGCGCGATTTTCCACCAGGAGTTCTGGTTCATCGGGTATTCCGCAAAGATATCCGTGGGCGCGGGATTACGCGCTGTCCTTGACCTGCTTGATCGTGCCCTTGGGCAGCGATGCGGTGATCGAGCCTTTCGAGACCTTGATCTCGACGCCATCAGCGATTTCAACGGCCACGTAGTCCTCGGTCACCTTGGTAATGCGGCCGAGAATCGCGCCGTTCACCATGACCTCGTCACCCTTGCCCAGGCTGCTGACCAGCTCGCGGTGTTCCTTGACGCGTTTGGACTGCGGGCGCCAGATCATGAAATACATCATGGCGATCAGGACCCCGAACATGGCCAGCGTCACGTAACCGCCGCCCTGGGACTGTGCTGCTGCCGGAGCGCCTTCGGCCCAGGCTTCGGAGATAAAGAAACTCATGATTTTTCCCTCAGGTTTGCCACAAAGTTGGCCAATCTACCCTGTTCGATAGCCCCCCGCAAACCGGCCATCAACACCTGGTAGTAATGCAGGTTGTGGATCGTGCCGAGCATGGCCCCGAGCATCTCCCCGCACCGGTCGAGGTGATGCAGGTAAGCGCGGGAGAACTGCCGGCAGGTGTAACAGCCGCAGGCCGGATCCAGCGGTTGCACATCGTCGCGGTGAACGGCGTTGCGGATGCGGATCACGCCTGCGCTGGTGAACAGGTGGCCGTTGCGCGCGTTGCGGGTCGGCAGCACGCAATCGAACATGTCGATGCCGCGCAACACGGCCTCGGCGATGTCCAGCGGCTTGCCGACGCCCATCAGGTAGCGCGGTTTGTCGGCCGGCATCTGCGGCGGCAGATGGTCGAGGATACGCAGCCTGTCCTCCTCGGGCTCACCCACCGACAGGCCACCGATGGCGTAACCGTCGAAACCGATGGCGGTGAGGCCGGCCAGCGACGCTTCACGCAAGTTCTCGAACATCCCGCCCTGGACGATGCCGAACAGGGCAGACGGATTGCCTGCGTGCGCGTCCTTCGAGCGCCGTGCCCAGCGCAGCGACAGCTCCATCGACGCACGCGCCTGCACCTCGGTGACTGGATAGGGCGTGCATTCGTCGAAAATCATGACGATGTCGGCACCGAGTTCGCGCTGCACACGCATGGAGGTTTCGGGATCGAGAAACACTTCCGCACCGTCGATCGGCGAACGAAATTTGACGCCCGCCTCGGTTACCTTGCGCAACTCGCCGAGACTGAACACCTGGAAACCGCCGGAATCGGTGAGGATCGGCCCCGGCCACTGGATGAAATCGTGCAGGTCGCCATGCTTGCGCACCACATCGGTACCCGGTCGCAGCAGCAAATGAAAGGTATTGCCGAGAATGATCTGAGCGCCAGAAGCCGCGATATCGCGCGGCAGCATGCCCTTGACGGTGCCGTAGGTGCCAACCGGCATGAACGCCGGCGTTTCTACCGCACCGCGCGCAAAGGTCAGGCGGCCGCGGCGGGCGGCACCGTCGGTGGCGAGCAAATCGAATCTCATCGGTCAACCCTCGCACCCGGTTGCGGAAAGGGAATGAACATGGCATCGCCGTAACTGAAAAAACGGTAATGCTCGCGCACCGCTGCGCGATATGCCGCCAGGGTGTTTTCCCGACCGGCGAAAGCACTGACCAGCATCAACAGCGTCGAGCGCGGCAAGTGAAAATTGGTGATGAGTGCGTCAATCACGCGCAAAGGGCGTCCGGGAAAAATAAAAATGTCCGTCTGGCCACACAGCGGCTGAAGTTGCCCGGTTTCACCTGCTGCCGCTTCGAGACTGCGCACACTGGTAGTACCCACCGCAACGACCCGCTTGCCGGCCGCACGCGTCTCGTTGACCGCACGCACGGTTTCTTCGCTGACGTCGACCCGCTCGGCATGCATGCGGTGATCGGCAATGTTGTCGACCCGCACCGGCTGGAACGTACCGGCGCCGACGTGCAGCGTGACCAGAGCGGTGCGCACACCTCTCGCCGCCAACGCAGCAAGCAGGGGCGCGTCGAAATGCAGGCCGGCGGTGGGCGCGGCAACGGCTCCGGGTTTCGTGGCATACACCGTCTGGTAGCGCGTCTGGTCGGTGATGTCGTCGGCGCGATCGATATAAGGCGGCAACGGCATGTGGCCCAGGCGCGCCAGCAGCGCCAGCACGTCTTCCGGAAATACCAGCAGGAACAACTCGCCGCGACGCTCGCGCATCTCCAGAACCGTACCGTCCGCAAGCAGGATGCGGCCGCCGGGCTGCAGCGGTTTCGAGGCGCGCACATGGGCCAACGCACTGCGCTGGTCATCCAGCACGCGCTCGACCAGCATCTCGACCTTGCCACCACCGGCGCCCGGGCCGCCTCTTCCCGGCACCACGGCCTTGTGGCCGAACAGCCGGGCCGGGATCACCCGGGTGTCGTTGAAGACCAGCAAATCGCCCGGCGCGAGCAGGTCAACCAGGTCGCAAAAGACGCCATGCCGGATCGCCCCGTCGCGACCGTCGAGCACGAGCAGCCGACTGCTGCTGCGCTTCGCGGCGGGATACCGGGCGATCAGCGCATCGGGGAGGTCGTAGTCGAAGTCGCAGACGCGCATGGGCGGGGTATGGATGAGGTCGGTACCGCGACAGGGCGGGGTGGTCGGCGGGCGGGCGCAAGGGTAGCGAAAAGGACACTCTACGACCACCATGATGGTCTGCTAGAATTCCGCCGCGCCGCGCCGGAGTGGCGAAACTGGTAGACGCGCCGGACTCAAAATCCGGTTCTGGCAACAGAGTGTCGGTTCGATTCCGACCCCCGGCACCACGCGGCCTCTCTTCTCTACCTGCAACTGGCCATGACCCGAGTCTTGTTCAGCGACCTGCCCGATGCCGGCCTCTGGCGCCGGCTCGCGGCGGCGGTCTATGACGGCCTGCTGTTGCTTGCGCTGTGGTTCCTGAGTGTCGGGCTTGCCATCATTGCCAACCACGGCGAAGCCATCGACCCGCGCCTGATGCAAGGGCTGGGTCTGCCCCTGCTGTGGCTGATGACGGCGGGCTTCTACGCCTGGTTCTGGCTGCACGGCGGCCAGACGCTCGGCATGCGCGCCTGGCGGCTGCGCGTTGTCACCAACAATCATCGTGCGCTGACAATTCGCGACTGCCTGATCCGCGCGGCTGTCGGCACCCTGTCGCTGCTCTGCGCATTGCTCGGATTCTTCTGGGTGTTGATCACAGGTCGCACCTGGCATGATCTGGCGTCGCATACGCGCGTCGTGGTGCTGCCAAAAAACCTGCTATGAAAAAGGAGGCCGAAGCCTCCTTTTTTACGTTTTGCTACTTCAGTTCATCGCCAACGGCACCGCCGATCGCTGCTCGGTTGCAGGAACTTGCGACCCCGGCAGCGCGCGCAGCATGCCGAAAATACGTTTGAAGATGCCTGGCTTTTCCTTCTGCTTTTGCTCCTGCGCCACCGGCTGCGACGCATCCGGTACGGAGCCATCGGCAACCTTCTGATCTTCCGGCAGCTCAAGCGCGTTGTCGTCCGTGGCGTAGTTGCCAACGGCGGTGAAAATCGCCGGATCGAGATAAGCGAGGCCTTCGAGATCCGGATCGAACTTCAGGTTGCCAAGAATCTGCGACAGGGGCGGGGTGATCCGCGCATCGGACACGATGATCGTGTCACGCAGCAGGATCGGCTGAATGACGACGCCGGCGGACGACAGATTCAGGATATTGGTGTCAATGACCAACTGTTTGCCGGTCAAGTCGCCAATGCCGGCAGCGCCACTGATCGATGTCGTGTCCGCGACTATGTTCGGGCTGGTGCTCGATTGCAGTTTGCGCGCATTCACCCCGACCCTGCCGGTCGTGCTGGTGATATCAACTGTACCGGTGCCCGCATCGATCAGCGTGATGTAGATGTCGTTCAGTGCCGTCAGGCTGATTGACGCACCATCCACCTGGGCAATGCCCGCCGAGGCGCCGTCAGCATCCACCGCCATCAATATGCCGCCGCCACTCTCAAGAATGATGTCGTTACCGGCACCCCCTGTTGTCTCGAGCAGACCGCCGATGACAGTGTCGCCGCCGGAAGTCAGCGTGATGGCACCGCCATTGGCGACGATATCGCCGAGCGCAACGGCACCGGTGATATCGGCGGTGAAGCCGCCGGCACCGGTAACGATGTTGTCGATCGACGCGTTACCGCCGGCGGTAACGGCAACGCCGCCGCCAGCGCTGGCATTGTCGAGGCTGACATCGGTGGCGGCAGTGACGTCGATATCACCCGTCGTGCTCAGCTCGGCAAGACTGCCCCCATTGAACAGCACCGTGATGCCGCTGCTGCCCGCCGTGACGCTGCGTATGTTGCTGCGGCCCGGCGTGTAGAGAAATACGCCGCCATTGGGTGCCGACAGATTCGTTACATCGATATCGTCAGTCTCATCCACCCAGATGCTGCCGCCGGTACTGACACCGTCGATGCTGACGACATCGGTATTGAAATGATTGTCGGCAGCGCCGATGTCACCGCCAGCATTCATCGTCAGTACGCCGGCATGCACGGTGTTGGCGACGTCGGTGATGCTGCCTGCGGCAGTCAGTGTCACATCATTCTGCGTGCCGGCGCTGAGCACACCCACAACGATGTTGCCGGCAGACGCGGTGACGGTGATGTCGTTGCTGTCGTCATCCACCGCGCTGGTGTTGATGTCGAGCAGAGTGGCATCGCCGTTGCTGACCAGGATATCGACCAGGCCGTCGGCGGTGGTGAGGCCATTGACCGTCAGCGGCGCATTGACATCGATGAAAATGTCACCGCCGATGCTGCTTGAGGCAAGCGTACCGATCGCACCCTGCAATCTGGTCACACCGCCCGGCGCTGCCACGTTGAAACGCAGTGTGTCCACGTTGATACCGATAGTGCGCACACCGCCGTCCGCAACGATGTCGGCGGCGCTGAGCTGAAGCGTCGAGCCCGCCCCGGTCGTGCTCATCGTCGGCAACGTCAGCGTACCCGCAGTGGCGAGGCCGATGTTGGTTGCAGTGGCGAAAGCGTCCAGGCCGGAAGCCGCATCGAGGTTGCCGGTTGCGCCAAGCAGGAAAGTCGCAGCGCCCTGCACGTCATCCGTGCCGGTGACATAGTCGCCAACGAAACCGATGTTGATCGCTCCGGTGGCTGTTTGCGCCGCCAGGCCGCCAGCGGCAAGGCCGGTTACTTCGATGGCATCGCCCGCAGTCGAGGCGAAATCGGTGATGGTTCCGATATCGCCCGCAGCCTGCAGCGCTACCGTCGTCGCGATGACGTTGGTGGCCTCCGCATTGCCATCGACGATGGCTCCACCCGTTGCGGCAAGCATTACTGTGTTCGCCGTGACCTCCTTGACGCTGAGATCGCCGCTGCTGCTGATGGACAACGCAGTCGCCGCGCTGGCGCTGTCGATCAGCAAGGCGCCGGCGTCATTCACCGTGAGCGAACCGCCGCTGCTGAGGGCCCGCAGCGTATCAATCGCCGTGTTGACACTGACATCGCCGGCGGCGACAAGATCGAACGTCGCGGCACTGAGTATGCCGGCACCACCGATGTTGCCGTCGGCGCTGAGCACGATGGCGCCTGCATCGACATTCTGCGCAATGCTCAAACCGCCGGTGCCGGCAGCGAGATTGAACGTCGCCGCACCGGTGTTTACGCCAGCAACACCGTTGACGGCACCAATGCTCAGTGCGCCCGTTTGCGCCAGCCAGGTGTCCGTCAGGGTATTCATCGCCAGCGTGCCGAACCGGTTGCCGGTCGCATCGAGCGCGTAGCTGCCGGTGCCGGCAAGTGCAAGCCCGCCAACCCTCAACGCCGAGCTGTCAGTTACCGCGCCGCCCGAGGTGATCGCGGTAAAGCCGGTGCTGGTGATGCCGTCAATGCCGCCCACCGTGCCGACATCAAATCCGTTGGCTTCCACCAGCACCAGATTACCTTGCACGTTTGCCGCTACCGTCGCGAAGTCGTTGCCTGCTGCAGTGAGGGTGACGTTACCGCCCGTCGTTCCCACCACCAGCGCGCCGGCGACAATCGCCGCCGTGCCATCCTGGCTTATGGTCCCGGCAGCAAGGCCGACGGTATCGTCGGTGGTCGTGATGCCGCTGATGATGTCGATACTGCCAATCGCGAGATTGTTCGCACCGTTGTTGAAAATGACTGCGCCATCGGTGTTCGCCGCCAATGTGCCCACGGCATTGTTGCCATCGAGCGCATAACTGCCATTCAGCAGCAGCAATGAACCGGCAAGAATCTGGTCGGAAACATCCTGACCGATGGTCTGCGCCGCGGTAGCGGTGCGCAGTGCTACCGTATTGGTACCGGCACTGATGTTCAGGCGACCGACGTTCGATGCCAATGTGATGAATTGCGCGCCATTGCCGGTGATTGTCGAGACGACCGGCGACTGAATCTGCAATGGTGCCGTCAGGGTGCCGATATCGCCAGTGGCCACATTGATGGTTGTCGATGCGCTGCCGGCAAGGTCGACACTCGCGTCGGCGTCGCTGACTGCGCCACCGACCACCAACCCGACATTGACGCCGGTAACGCGCACGGCGCCAAGCCCGCTGAGTTCGTCGATGGTGACGTTGCCGTTCGATGACGCAACATCGAGACCGAGAGTATCCGTGTACAGGCCGACATTACCCACTGCCGTCGCATTGACCGCGTTGGCACCAACCCGGCTCGCGGCGCCGCCCAGCGTGCTTATTGCGCCAGCACTGCTGATGCTGAGGTTGCCGGTGAGCGCGAGGCTGCCATCGATGACGACATCGGCCAATGCGGATGTCGTGACCTGCAAATTCTCGAAACCGCTCCAGGCAGTGCTCTGTGTGGCGCTGAGCGTCGACCCGTTGACGTTGATCTGCGTGGCGCTATTGATCGACAACACATCGCCCGTGCCGGTGCCGCCATCGACCAGCGTCACGTTCCCGGGTGCCGCCATCGTGAAGGTGTCGTCACCGCCGTTGCCCTGCAGCCGTTCGGCACCCGTAAAGGCAATGCCGTTGGCCGTACCGCTACCCAGGCCCGAAACGTTGAAGATATCCGCGAGCGCACCACCGGCAACCGTATCGCCAGCCACTTCAGCCGTGCTGCCGCCATCGAGCGTGCCGGACACCGAACCACCGAGCAGATTGAACGTATCGTCGCCGTCACCA
The DNA here is from genome assembly GCA_049324495.1 of Pseudomonadota bacterium. Taxonomy (GTDB): domain Bacteria; phylum Pseudomonadota; class Gammaproteobacteria; order Pseudomonadales; family JADFDG01; genus JADFDG01. The sequence continues at coordinate 6,287 of JBMOOP010000115.1, read as the reverse complement.
CCGCTGGCATTGTTGTTGAGTGCGCCGCCCACATTGAAATTGAAGACGTCGTCACCGCCGTTGCCGTTCAACGCATAGGCCACGACACCATTGATGTTGAAGACATCGATGCCATTACCGGCACTGAGCGACTCGAAATTGGTATAGGTGATGCCCGATACCTGATCGATGCCACCGCCGAGGCTCCAGGTATTGGTGCCGGAGGTGCTGATGGTGTCGCTACCCGCCCCCGCATCGATGCGTTCGATCCCCATGAACGAAATGCCGTTGAATGTACCGGCATTGGCGCCACTCACTACCGCAGTATCGTTGCCGGTGGTGCCGCCAATCCGGTCGCCGAGCGTTTCGCTGCCGGATCCGGCGTCGATACTGCCCGCCAATGTGCCGCCGTTGAACCGGAAATCGTCATCGCCAGCGCCACCAGCCAGATTGCCGGCATGTGCGCCGGCGGCAATCAGGAAAATGTCGTTGCCGAGCCCGGCGTCTATATCCGTGATGCCTGCGAACAGGAGCGTGCCGACACTGCCGCTGCCACCGCCGTTGAGTGTGATGGTCTCGTCGAGCGCGCCGGTGAGCGTCAGTGTGTCGCTGCCTCCGCTGCCGCCATCGATACTCTCGATGCCGGTGAACATTGTCGTGCCGTTGCCGTTGGTGACATTGCCATCGCTGGCGTTTGCCAGGATCCAACTTTCGGTGCCACTGGTACCGTTCACTGCATCGCTGCCGCCATTGCCTTGCGCACCGCCGGTGAGCCTGCCAGCCGTGCCGATGTTGAAGGTGTCATTGCCGGCGCCGCCAATCAGCGTGCCAAAACCAGCGAAAGTAAGCGTGCCGACGGTGCCGCTGTCGGTGCCGCTGATGGCAAACGTGGTGGCACTGGTACTGGTGATACTGTCGCTGCCACCGTTGCCGGCGAGCGTTTCGATGTTGGAGAAAGCTGCGCCGTTGATGCTGCCGGCAGTGGCGAGGCCATTGAGCACCACCGAATCGGCGGCGGTGCTGCCTCGCAGGGTGTCACTGCCGGCATTGCCGTCGATGCTGCCGCTGAGCGCGCCGTTGAGTACGAACACATCGTCGCCAGCGCCCCCGGTGACGTTGCCGGTGTAGGTGCCGATGTTGAAGGTGTTGGCGCCGTTGCCGGCGATGATCGCCTCGAAGCCGGCGAATCCCATCGCCGCAACGGTACTGCCCGCATCGGCAAGATCCCAGAGATCGCCGGCCGTCGAGCCATTCAGGGTGTCGCTGCCCGCGTTGCCGTCGAGATGCTCGATGTTCGAGGCAAGCAGGATCGCGCCGATGTCGACCTGGCCGCTGGTACCGGTCAGGCTGAAACTGTCGGCCCCGCTGCTGCCGAACACGCGGTCACCGAGCGCGGTGTTGGCACCGCCATCGAAAGTGCTGCCGGCCAGGACGCTGCCGCCATTGAATTCCAGCCTGTCGTCGCCGGCGTTGCCCGCCAGGGTGACGACGCTGCCGAAAGCGCCATTGATGCTGAAGGTATCAGCACCGGCGGCGCCGTCGAATGCCGTGAAGCCGATGAGGTTCAGCGTGCCGAAGCTGGCAGCGCCGGATGCGCCAAGCACCACGCTCTCATCGCCGGCCGTACCAACGGCGGCATCGCTGCCGCCGTTGCCGTTGACGCCATCGATATTGCTGAAAGCAGTGCCGGCGAAAGTGCCGGCCCGCGCGAGGCCGCCAGACTCAAGCAGCAGCGTCTCATCGTTAGTCGTACCGACAACTTCGTTGTAGCCGGCACCGCCGTCGATGACGCCGGCGAAGGTGACAGAGGCGGAGAAATTGAAGGTATCGGCGCCGGTCCCGCCGACGAGGTTATCGACGCCGGTGAAGGTGCCGCCGCCCTGAGTGATCGCGTTACTACCAACAATGCTCCAGGCGTTCGTCCCGTTGCCGCCGATCAACGTATCGTTGCCACCAGCCGGCATCTCGAGACCTTCGAGAAAGCTGAGCGTGCCGCTGACGCCGGTGAGCGTGTTGCTTGCCATGTTGAGCGTGATGTCCGATGTCCAGCCTGTCATGTCGATCAGGTCGATACCGGTCGCGCCACCCGTACCGGCATCACCTGAGATTGTGCCGCTGACGTTGATGGCGTCGGCAAGCACGAAACGGTCACTGCCGGCATCGCCGTAGAAAGTCGCGCCCGAATCAACATTGATATTGAAGACATCGTCGCCGGCGCCGCCGGACAGCAGCCCGGTAAACGCGCTGCCGTCGACCGCAAACGTATCAACGCCGGTGCCTCCATAGAACTCTTCCAGAGCGGTAAAATTCGATACGCCGCCATTATTGATCGTCCCGCCATCAGAACCGTTGAGCGTCCAGGTCGTCGCCAGCGCGCTGCCTATGACAGAATCGATGCCCGGGCCGCCCTCGATCTGCGCGACCGCAAAGCCTGCGGAAAGATCAAAGCTGTCCTTGCCATCCGCACCGTTCAGGATGCCGGTATGGGTTGCCCCGACGACGAATACATCGTCGCCGCTGCCACCGGCAATGTTTTCCATGCCGGAGAAATTGCTCACCGCGGCTGACAGCGAAGGGCCATCGTAGATCGCACCCTGGCCATCGGCCGTGATGTCGATTTTGAACGGATCCGCCGATGCGTTGCTCAACGCATCGGTGCCGGTGCCGCCATCAATGTTGACCATCACGCCATTCGCCTGCAGGCTCAGGCTGTCGTCACCTCCTGCCAAATCAATCGACTCGATAGCGGAGAACAGGATGCCGTTGAGATCGCCCCCATGGGTTGCCGTGATGGTGGCGACGTCGGCGCCGCCGGTTCCGAGCAGCACATCGGTAGCATAGGTGCTACCGACGATGGTTTCGATGTTGCTGATCAGCGCCAGATCGATCGTTGCACCGATCAGCGACACATCAACGTAAGCACTGTAGTCGACAACATCAGCACCAGGCCCGCCATCGAAACTTTCGATATTGCTGAAGGCAAAGGCGCCGACCGTGCCGCTACCCTTGCTGGTGATGGAGAACGTGTTGTCTCCCGTCGTGCCGATAAGGCTGTCACCACCACCGGCACTCTCCAGACCACCGTCGAGCTGCTGGAAGTTTGTAAACGACACGCCGTTGAGCGTGCCGCCAGTTGTGTCAACATCGCTGAGCACAAAAACGTCGTCGCCGGCCCAACCATTCAGCCGGTCGGAATCAGTATCAGCGCCGCCATCGAGCGTGCCGGTCACCGTACCGCCGTTGAGATAGACCGTGTCGGCGCCGGCGCCGGCATCGAGATTGCCCGTGAGCGTGCCAAGAATATTGATGGTGTCGGCGCCATCCCCGGCGTACAGGTCGCCCGTGTAATCATTCAGGGTGATGCTGTCGTCGAAAGCGCCAGCCTGTACCACCTCAACGCTACTGAATGTCAAATTTTCGGCACTGACTGTGCTACCGCTGTCGGCAAGATCCCAGTTCAGGCCCGTACCGGTGGCGCCAACGATCCTGTCGGTGCCACCTCCGGCATTGAAGGTGACCGCAGAATAATAGGATGCAAGCGAACTGTTGAGGGACAGCGTATCGGCACCGCTGCTACCGGTAAGCACCAGTTGCAATGACCCGCTGAGGGTGAAATCGGCCACTGAACCGTCAACAGAAATATCATTCCCAGACAGGCTGAACGTATGCGGCGTCGCGCCAGAACCGTCAAGAGAGACGCGGTCGATGCCGGTGCCCGTAATGTTCACTTTGCTGCCGGCAGCGTTCGGATCACCGAAGAGGAATTCGTCGGCACCGGTGCTGCCGCCGGACACATTGATGACACCGGTCGTCTGCAGTGAACCGATCGGGTTGACGCTGCCGGCATTGGCCAGACCGGCCTGCACGGTGACAGCCCCGGCACCCGCAATCACCGACGGCAGGGACAGATTGATGCCGGCTTTCACCAGGACCGCGCCACCTGCCGTACTGCCGCCGGCGTCCAGGGCGTCAATATTTCCGTATACCGTCACGTTATCAGCGGCATCCAGCGTCACATCGCCGTCGCGCGTCGTGATGTAGTTGACCTCAATGTCGCCGTCGCCGTTTGTAAGCACGACGTGACCGCCTGCCTGCCCGCCATCGGTCGTATCGATCGTTCCGACACTGCTCACCTCGAGCGTCACGTTGCCGCGCGTCAGCGCATTGAGGACACCACCGTAGGTAAAGCCGCTGCCGCTGCTGACCGCCATGCCGCTGCTCGTCAGCTTCAGATCAACATCGCCACCCGCCACCATGTTGTTGAGTTGCACGATGCCAACCGAAATCAGATTCAGATTGCCGCCAATATCTGTCAGGTCGGAAAACGACAGATCACCGGAGGTATTGGCAAGATCGACATTGCCACCTGTACCCGCAGTTTCGATCTGCAACATGCCCGGCGTGATGCCATCAAGGACAAAGGTGCCGCTGTTGAGCAACACATCGCCGTCCGCAAAGGTATTGCGCAAAATCAAATTGCCACTGCTGACCTGTTTGTTGTTGGTGGTCGAGACGAGATCGGCAGCGCCAACCTGGATCTCGATGTTCTGATCCGCCGTCTGCAGCCAGTCGATCACATGGTTGGTCGCGTCATCGAGCATCACCAGATTGCCATCGCCGCTCGGAAACGTAATGTTCCGGTTGTAGCCAATATCAATATTGCCGATGGCGACCTGATCCTGCCGAACAGTGGTGCCGAAAAGATCATCGTAAAGCAGTCGCAACACAATATCGCCGACGCCTGTGTCCTCGACTTTCAGCGTGCCCATCGTGCCGCCCGAACCAGCGGCAACGATGTCGAAAGAGTCGGTCGGGGCCAGACCATGCACTGCAGCGACCTGCAGCGCCACATCGCCCGCTGCGGCAATTTCCTTGTTTGCGAAGTCGGCATTGCTGGCGATCAACTGCGGTGTGATGACGGTAACGTTGGTGCCTCTGATCACCGCCGGCAGAGCACCGCTCCCGTAATTTTCATTGGCACTGTCGATATTGATGGAAACGACACCCGTGCCGGCAGTGAGCTGGACGTTGCCACTGCCGGCATCGATGCGGCCATAGACGCCGTTGGCTGCCGTACCCTCGTCCTCAAATACGATACCGCTGGTGTTGCCCGTGCCAACACCGGCACCGCTGTTATTGCCCGCAGTAAAACTGATGTTCCCGCCATTGCTCTCGATGACACCGCCAATCAGGATGTCGTCCTGGGCATTGAAGCTGACGGCGAGCGAATCGCCACCCGATGTGCCATCCCTGATCGTGCCACTGAATAAAATGTCGTCGAATGCATCAATCTGCAACGCATTGTCGCCCTTGCTGTTGTAATCGAGCACAGCGCCGGATTGCCAGATCACGTCGCCCTCCGAACCACCTGAGCCGCTAATGGTTCGCAGTACCACGGTCGCCCCGCCGGTGAGGGCAGTATTGATGCTGCTCACGGCAATGCTCGCGTTGCCGCTGCCGTCTGATTGAAACGGCGAGGCAGACGTTCCGGCACCTGCCAGGTTCGCCGTCGTGCTGGCTGTCACGGTGAGGTTGCGCGGGTCGATCAACCAGGTGCCACCCCGGCCGTTTGCTGCCGTGACATCCGGCGTCGGACCTATATCGAGAAAATTATGGCTCGATGTCTCGATGAAACCGCCATCACCGCCCTCGCTGCCACCGCGCGCGGACAGGGCTCCGTAGACACGCGTTGCTTCGTCGGACCAGACGATCAGCTTGCCGCCGTTGCCGTTCAGGATCGCGTCGGCGCTGACGCGCGTGTTCTCGCCCAGATAGACCGCCGTGGCATTACGCACGTCGACATTCGCACCCTGATAATCACCGCCGAGCAGCACGCTGCCGCCACCGGCGGCGCCGTTCGCACTCAGCACGGCGTTATCGAACAAGCCGACGTTGTCGCCCGTCACCACGATACTGCCGCCCCTGCCGTTGGCGTTGTCGGCAACCAGCGCACCGTTACCGCTGACCAGCACGTTGCCGGCACCCTCAGCGCCCGTCAGGAAGATACGGCCGCTGTGTTCCTTGGCAGCGTTTGCCTGGATCAGGCCGACGTTGTTCACCGCCGTATCGAACAACGCGCGCGCAGCAGCGGCACTCAGCACCACCATACCGCCGTCGGCGATGATGTCGCCGCTGTTGCTCACCGCCGCCCCGGCACCAATATTGCGCAGCACGTCTTTGCTGACGCGCACACCAATCATGTTGTCTTCGTCGAAGGTGAGCACCGCCCCGGAACCGGCCGCCAGATCGACGCGACCGAGGCGCGCCGTGATCAGGCCCTCGTTGTTCACGGCACCGCCGATGAGCGC
>JBMOOP010000114.1:0-1122 GCA_049324495.1 Pseudomonadota bacterium | reverse complement strand
TTACATGATGGCCAGGGCCTTCGGGTCCACCCAAAGGCCGAATATACGAATGCAGCCCGCCGTCAGGTCACGAAAGAAACAGCGTCGTCGCTACTTGTGGGAGGAGTCCATATACGAATTGTTCGGCCACAGCAGACCGAAATGTTCACGCTGCCTGGAGGAGGAACTCAACCTTCACGGCTTCGTAGGGAAACTCGATAGCGCCTTCTGCCGTTTTGTTGAGGAGTCCGGCGTGCAGCAGGGCAACCACATCGCCGTGGACACCCTTTACGTCACGCTCGACGCGACGCGCGGCCTCACGAATGGAAACCGGGCCAGCACCACACAAGGCCTTGAGCAGCTCCCAGCGCTTGGCCGTGAGCACCTTCCAGAGCAACTCCGGGGAGGCAAAACTGATCCGGGCGGACTTCTGGGACTTACCGGTATTCCAGGCCTCCGCAAACCCGGCGATGGCTTCGCTCGGGGTACGAACCTCAAGAATCACTGTTTTCATGGTTCCACCTCTCGATATCTCGCTGGAAGTCGCCTAACAGCTTCTCCGGGGTGGAGAAGCGGTAATGGGTCTCCTTGCCACCCCAATGCCTGTGGTCACCCTTGCCGGTCTCATTGTCATAACGGAGTACGCACTCCTCGTTTACGACATAGGCCAAGCGGTACTTAAAGGAATGCTTGGAGCCGGCCAAGGGCTGGGGCAGCCGCCAAAGAACCAACTCCGCGAACCTGTTCTCGGCGTAGACGATTCGCTGGCGGAAGAGTTCTGTAGCCTTCATGTTGGGGATAATGCCAACGCAGGCCCCTGTTGTCAATGACACCAACAGCAATACCTTGGGGCCGAACGCGCGCCAACCGAAGGCACCTTAAGACAACCGTTCGCGCCGCGCTACCGACAAAGGAAACGCGCGGAACCCGCCACTCTCTGGCCTTTGCTTTTCCTCGCAGACAGGCACGACGCTTCGGATCTGCACAACCCTCAATCAAAACTTCGCGTGAGTGCATAACGTTTGAGCTCAGGCCGCGGCCCGTCAGGGCCGTCGCGCCTGCAGTGATGTAATGGACTCCTCCCGCACTCTTACGGCATCTATGTGCCAGAGGTGCAACCCGTCGGGAGCACAAGAGGGGGAG
>JBMOOP010000113.1:0-1131 GCA_049324495.1 Pseudomonadota bacterium | reverse complement strand
TCGGGGGTAGAGCACTGTTATGGCTAGGGGGTCATGGCGACTTACCAAACCATTGCAAACTCCGAATACCGATGAGTACAGCTTGGGAGACAGTGCACCGGGTGCTAACGTCCGGACACAAGAGGGAAACAACCCAGACCGCCAGCTAAGGTCCCTAAAATTGGCTAAGTGGGAAACGAAGTGGGAAGGCTAAAACAGTCAGGATGTTGGCTTAGAAGCAGCCATCATTTAAAGAAAGCGTAATAGCTCACTGATCGAGTCGTCCTGCGCGGAAGATGTAACGGGGCTAAGCCAGTTACCGAAGCTGCGGATTTGCACGCAAGTGCAAGTGGTAGGAGAGCGTTCTGTACGCCTGTGAAGGTGGATCGTGAGGTCTGCTGGAGGTATCAGAAGTGCGAATGCTGACATGAGTAGCGTTAAAGGGGGTGAAAAGCCCCCTCGCCGTAAGCGCAAGGTTTCCTACGCAACGTTCATCGGCGTAGGGTGAGTCGGCCCCTAAGGCGAGGCAGAGATGCGTAGCTGATGGGAAACAGGTCAATATTCCTGTACCGATCTATAGTGCGATGTGGGGACGGAGAAGGTTAGCTCAGCCGGGTGTTGGATGTCCCGGTTCAAGCATGTAGGCGTGCCCTCTAGGAAAATCCGGAGGGCTTAGCTGAGGTGTGATAACGAGGAGGCTTGCCTCCGAAGTGAGTGATACCCTGCTTCCAGGAAAAGCCACTAAGCTTCAGCTATAGACGACCGTACCGCAAACCGACACTGGTGCGCGTGATGAGTATTCTCAGGCGCTTGAGAGAACTCTGGAGAAGGAACTCGGCAAATTGACACCGTAACTTCGGAAGAAGGTGTGCCTTTAGTAGGTGAACCCGTACAGGGGGAGCCCAATGAGGCCGCAGAGAATCGGTGGCTGCGACTGTTTATTAAAAACACAGCACTCTGCAAAGACGAAAGTCGACGTATAGGGTGTGACGCCTGCCCGGTGCTGGAAGATTAAATGATGGGGTGCAAGCTCTTGATTGAAGTCCCAGTAAACGGCGGCCGTAACTATAACGGTCCTAAGGTAGCGAAATTCCTTGTCGGGTAAGTTCCGACCTGCACGAATGGCGTAACGATGGCCACACTGTCTCCTCC
>JBMOOP010000112.1:0-9755 GCA_049324495.1 Pseudomonadota bacterium | reverse complement strand
TAGCCGCCAAACATGGCAAATTGCGGATCGATATGAATCGGGTTGCGATCGCCGGTAAGACGATACAGCGCCCCCTGCTCTTCATGCGTTGCCTGTTCGACGACGTGATCCGGTGCACGCTCAGGAATTTTCACGGTCGTCTCTTCGGAGGACGGGCCACGCTCACCGCCAAAACCACCGGCACCGCGAATAAACAGCGTCGCGTGTGTAGTGACCAGCGGGCCATTCTCATCGCTTACCGTGCCAGTGACGCCGACAACTGCCGCCTTGCCTTTATCGTAAACTTCAGTGATTTTCGCCACACCCTTGCCACTGAACTTCGGCGGCAGCGCGCGGTGCAGGGTAATCTTTTGCTCACCGTGCAACAGCATGGCAAGGTTGACCTGAATGTTGCCGATAGCAGCGCCCATGATGCTCAATGACGGAATTACCGAGTAGGTCGGCAGGACTTTGGGGCCTTTGTTCTCGTAGAGAAACTCGAGTTCCGTTTTTGGCCGCGCGCCAACAGCGACGGCATAAAGTTGTACGTCCTTCTCTTCCCACTTGACGTCGATCGGCGGGTATTCACGGCCAACAAGGGCCGGCGAAATTGATTCAGCCATGACACACCTTCGCTAGTATTCGGTTTCAATATAATTCGACACCACCACAAACCACAGTCCGCAGGGCTGCCACAGAGTGGCGGCCGTGGCAGCAGGCGCCAATGACCGCGGCGATCAATTTACCTGGCCCTTTGGTCAGCCTCGATGCTCAGGATGCGCAGGCTGGCGTCGATACGAAAAAAAGGGCCCTGAAGGACCCTTTCGTCTTGCGGTCTAGTCACAAACTTTGCTCAAGCAGTGATGCCCTTGATCTTGCCCTGCAGCTCACGCTGCTTGGCAGACGGCTGCACGGTGTTCATGACCATCAGGCGGCTCATATCGCCCTCGATCTTGATCTGGCCACTCATGAAGCCCTGCATGCCCGCCGATTGGTCGTTGTCGACAAAAATGCGGTGCGCAATATCTACCGGCAGAATCATGGTGGTGGGAGCGCCAGCCTTGTGATTGCGCTCAAACTTGCCACCGACGATGGCCATCTTCTTGTCTCCTTCGCTGGTGCCGGTGACGGTGACATTCAATACGAGGTCGTGCAGGGCCGGCGGGGCTTCTAGGTCACCAGCGGCAGCAATAAGGGCATCGACTTCGTTGAACCAGGCATCAGTCATGAATTTGGCAGCCATAGGAATCTCTCCTGAAATGAGTTGAATATCGCCTCCGTGAAGGCTCTGCGCGGAAGCACCCGGCGTTTCCAAACGGGCCCTCAAGCGAGGAACAAACCTACTGATGCCTCCCGGTCTTGGCAATAGCATTTTTGTCCAGGCACAGGCCAATTCCGGTCAATGGCCAACGATTTGCCACAAAACAAAACGGCGGGGCCGCTGCCGAACCCACCGTCTGCACAGATGGCATGCAGCATCCCGCGCCGCCTGTCCCGCCAGGATCAGCGAATGTCGTAGCCTCGCTCGTCGTGCATGACCAGATCCAGACCCTCGGTCTCCTCGTCAGCAGTGACGCGCAGGGGCGTGACCAGGGCGATCAACTTGAGCAGGCCCCAGGTCACTGCCGCCGTGTAAACCGCAACTGCGACAATACCGAGCAGCTGCACACCCAGCTGACTGCCCATCGTGACGCCAGCCGCATAACCCTGCCCGCTGAACACGCCCAGCGCATCAGAGGCAAAAACGCCGGCCAGCAGGGTACCAAGGATGCCGCCGACACCGTGTACCGGAAACACATCCAGCGAGTCGTCAATCTTCAACTTGCGTTTGAGCGCCATAGTCGCGAAGAAGCACACGATACCGGCACTCAGACCGATAGCGAGCGCACCGCCCGGGCCGACATAACCTGATGCCGGCGTGATGGTGCCAAGACCCGCCACCATGCCGGTAATGACCCCCAGTGCGCTCGGCTTGCCATGCCGTATCCATTCCATCGCCATCCAGGCGAAGGCACCCGCCGCCGCCGATATGTGCGTCGCCAACATCGCCATTGCTGCGTTGCCGTCGGCGGCAAGCGCCGAGCCGGCATTGAAGCCGAACCAGCCAACCCACAGCATACCGGCGCCGGTGGCGGCCATGGTGAGATTGTGCGGCGCCATCGCCTGCTGCGGAAAACCTTTGCGCGGGCCGAGCACCAGTGCCGTAACGAGCGACGCAACACCTGCAGTAATGTGCACCACTGTGCCGCCGGCAAAGTCGAGCAGGCCATCCTTGAACAGCCAGCCATCGCTGTGCCAGACCCAGTGGGTCACCGGCGCGTATACCGCCAGCAACCAGACGGCGCTGAACAACAGCATGGCGCCGAAACGCATGCGCTCGGCATAAGCGCCGCAAATCAGCGCCGGAGTAATAATGGCGAAAGTCAGCTGAAACATCGCGAACAACGACTCGGGTACAAGTACGTTAGCCGACAACGTCGGCGTCAGCGTGTGCTCGGTAATCTGCGCGAACATCACATTGCCGAACCCACCGATAAAACCGTTGCCGCCAGCGCCAAACGCCATGGTGTAGCCGACGACCAGCCAGAGCAGGGAAACGACACAGGCAATCGCAAAACACTGCATCAGCACCGACAGAACGTTCTTGCTGCGCACCAAGCCACCGTAGAAAAGCGCGAGGCCTGGCAACGTCATGAACAGTACCAGCGCGGTGGCGGTGAGTAGCCAGGAGGTGGCGCCAGCATCAATGCTGTCGGCAGCAAACGCACCGACCGGCAACACAGCAAGCAGACAGGCAAGAAATTTCTTCATGACATGACCCTCAAAGCGCGTCATTGCCGCTTTCGTTGGTACGAATGCGGATGACCTGCTCAAGTGCCGTGACAAAGATTTTGCCATCGCCTATCTTGCCGCTATTCGCCGCACCGAGAATTGCTTCAAGCGCCGCCTCAAGCTGATCGTCACGAACGGCAACCTCAAGTTTGGCCTTCGGAACAAAATCGACGACGTATTCTGCGCCGCGATACAGTTCGGTATGCCCTTTCTGCCGCCCGAAGCCCTTGACTTCGGTAACGGTCATACCCTGGATACCCAGTTGCGACAACGCGTCGCGCACGTCGTCTACCTTGAACGGCTTGATAATGGCCGTGACCATTTTCATGGGGCTTGCTCCTTAAAAGTACTTGTTGCTCGGAAATAGGGCCGGCGGCCGGCAGGCACATCGGACAAAAAGCGCACCGTGACGAGGCTGGCGCACGCTTCCGGTGCATGCACAATCCGGGCCAGTTATCGTTGGCGGAAATCAAACTGTTACACGGCCATGCCGATCACAATGCGCATTATTGTGGTGCAGAATCTCATTTTTATGCACCAAAAATATGCGTCGCCGCTATCCGCCAGCTGCGCACCGGCCTCAATACAGGATCGCAGCCAATCGACGACGGTACTTCCCTGTCAGCAGATCCTCGCGACCCAGCATCTCAAATATTTCCAGCATCGCCAGGCGGGCCGCATCCTCACCAAACTGACGATCTGTGCGCAGGATATCGAGCAACAGCTCAAGCCCTTCCTCAATCCGGCCGGCCGTTACCAACCGCAGCGCATAGTGATAACGCGTCCCGGTCGTGGCGGCGGTACTGATCATCGCTTCGAGTTCACGCAGGCCGGGCACACCTGTTGCGCGCCGCGCAAAGGCCGTCAGTGCGCGCGGCCGCTGCAGTTCGGCAACTGTCACCGGGATCGCATCGAGCACAGCCTGAGCGTCGTCGATCCGGCCGGCCTGTAACAACACCTCGGCCAGCAAGGTGCGCGACTTGTGATCGTCCTTGTCGATTCGCAACTGCTCGTGCAATGCCGCTATCGCATCCCCGATCCGGCCGGCCTGCAATATGGCAAGAACCTGCGCGTGAAAGCTCACCTCTTCCGCCGGGGCGGCGGGAAGCGCCGCATTAGCGCCCAGGAAAGGCTCAAGCAACTTGCGAATCGCCGCTTCCGGCTGGACCCCCACCAGCTCGCCCGCCATCTGCCCTTGAGACACCAACTTCAGGGTGGGCAAACCCCGCACCCCGAATTGCTGTGTGATCAAGAGCTCGTGGTCAGCATTGACCTTGGCAAGCACGAAACGACCCTTGTGCTCTTTTGCTAACTTTTCAAGTACGGGCGCGATCTGTTTGCACGGCACACACCAGTCAGCCCAAAAATCGACCAACACCGGAAGCTGGCGGGAACGGCCAACGATGTCGGCGAAGTTGGCCTCGGTAAGATCCACGATGTAATCGGGCTTGGCAGTCATACTCGGATGGACTCCTGGGGTTGGCCGGTCCCCGGAAAGAATGATGCTTCCCGGAAGTTCTGTGCGTGGAAAATGCCGCAAAGCAACGCAAAACATTAGGCGACTGATCGGCGCCACAGTTACCCACAGATTCTGTGCATAACTCTGTTGAGCATTTGTCGGGAACAGCTCCTGATACCAAGGCAGCGTGGCACCTTTACGGAATGCTCACTTTTTGAGCTGCTTAAATCTCATTAAATTCAATGCGTTATGGCATATACAAGGAAAATCAGCGAGTTGCAGCAGGAACATTTAGGCGCGCCGAAAGCGCGCCTAATATTGTGCACAGAAAGGAGATCGGGGCGAACAGACTCCCCATGCAGGCAAGGGGACAAACAAAGACGCTGCAGGAAGAATTCAGAAGCGCATGCTGATGCTGGAGCCCAGCAGGAGAGCGGGCTCAATGTCACCGGTCTCGGGAGCCCCCTTGCCCGACCCGTCTCCCATCAGGGCCATTCCGGCCTGGAGGGTCATCCGCAGGTGACTGGTCAACCATTGGTACCCAAGTTCGCCGCCTAAACCAAAACGATTGTAGTCCGTGTCACCGCCGATATCGCCGACAAAAACGCCGCCGAAATAACCGCCTTCGTCGAACTTGCCGTCCTGAAAACGGCGCAGGCCCACGAAACCCGTCATGTTTTCAAACTCGTAACCGGTGCCACCTTGATATGAGCCGAGTACCGCATAAACGCTGCCTGCCGGGCCTGCAAGCTCAATGTTCACACCAAACAAGCCGGACTCGACAGCCAGCCCCAGATACAGTTCAGCGCGGGCCGGTGCCGCCAGGGTCAAGCCCGCGACAAAGACCAGTATGGAGAGCGCAACGGCGCGCATCACAGATTCTCCCTGCACAGGCAACGGGGCCGCATCATGCCCAGCAGCCTGCCGACGGTTCTGTAAGTTTCTTGTAACCCAACGCACACGGCGGCGGCTCAAAATCGGAACCGCTCGGAAAATTTTCTCTTTTTCTTGCTCTTGAGCGACGGCCGGTCGGCTTCAGGATCGGGATCGGGCGGCCTTGCCGTGGATGGCGGCGGCTCAACCGTTGACCCGATCTTGGCCTCAGTTGGTACGGCTTGAGAAGGAGACGCCTGGGCTTGAGCAGGTGGGGGTGGCTCCGGAGCCGGCTCTGGCGCGGCAGCAGAGGCCGAGACTGCAGCGGCGGACGTCACAGAGGCAACCGGCGCTCGGGGCACCGGCTTGACCGGCGGCTTGAACGGCGGCTTGAACGGCGACAATTGCCGCCTGAGCATCAAGGATGTGGGTTCTTTAGGTGGCGGCAGAGCTGCAGATGACCGCCGCGACAACACCACAGGAATTCGCGCATCACCGGGTGTCGAGTCCAGGTACTGAGTGTCACCGTTGGTTACAGGTGGCGGCTCAACCTGGGCAACGAGTCCGCTTGGCGGCTCACCCTTGATTCTGGCAATACCCTGCATGGGTGCATCGTAAAACCCATTTTTCAGAACCCAGGGGATCGCCCCACCAATGTTGTAGCCGATCTCACCGCCACCCGTGGCAAGCACCGATAAAGGGATCATCGCATAACCCAGCGGGTCACCCGCCGCCCAGCCAATCGGTGCAGCGATGATCGTCGCCGGCAAGGCGATGACACCACCGACCAAAATGCCTAACCATCCCCCAGCGATCGCCGGATAGGCCACAAAGTTGCCTTCTTTCTTGAGGTACGCAGGTACCTGCTCAAGGGTCCTGGCCGGCGCAATACCGCAAGCCAGCAGGAGCGCGAGGGCTATGGCCGCTGCCCTGCACAGCCGCATGGCCGTTATGTGGGCGGCAGTCACGTGCATGGAAGTCACGTGCATGGGTAGTTCACATTTTGTTGTTATGGGTGTAACGGTACAGCAGTTTTAAAGCAAAGCACCCAACCCGGCAATCAGTCGGGAGGGTGAAGCGCTGTGCCGGCAAAGCAAGAACCGCTGTTGGCAGCTCCCGCCGGGGATCAGGCAGCGCGCCCTTATAGCGGAACCTCATCGACTGTATCGGCCGTGGTGTCGATGGTTGCGTCAACCTTCTCAAGCGCTGCATCCGCGGTGTTGCCGACGACCGGCACGATGGATACCACGGCACCGGTCAGGGAAACAGCAGAACCCACCACGCGCATTGGCACCGTCACCAGCTTGGTGAGGAAACAGCCGCTGAGCAGTGTGGCCATCAGGACGAGAACAACAGCACGGGTCATGGACTTGCGCATGGGAAAGCTCCTGATTGTTTTGCGGGGGAGGTAACGAACGTTTCTATTGAAGCCGTACCGGGGGTACTCAGTCAAATACGACACCCAGACGCCGCCCGACTTCCTCGTATGCCTCAATGACATCACCAAGATCCTGGCGGAAGCGATCCTTGTCCAGCTTCTTGCGGGTCGCCTTGTCCCAAATGCGGCAACCGTCCGGCGAGAACTCATCACCCAGCATCAGCTGGCCGCCAAAAGTCCCGAACTCCAGCTTGTAATCGACCAGCAGCATGCCCGCATCGGCAAACAGTTTTTTCAGGGTGTCGTTCACCCGATAGGTGAGCTCCTTCATCAGCGCAAGCTGTGCCGTTGTCGCCCAACCAAACGCCAGCGCGTGCGAATCATTGACCATCGGATCACCAAGCTTGTCGCTCTTCAGAAACAGTTCGAATGTTGGCGGGTTGACGGCCATACCCTCCTCCAAACCATAACGCCGCACCAAAGAACCCGCAGTAAAGTTGCGCACCACACACTCCAGCGGAATCATGTCGAGCTTTTTAACCACCGACTCGTTATCAGACAGCAGTCGCTCAAAATGAGTCGGGATGCCTGCTTGCTGCAATTTCTGCATGATGAAGGCATTGAATTTATTGTTTACCATCCCCTTACGGTCCAGCTGCGCAAGCTTCTTGCCATCGAAAGCCGACGTATCATTGCGATACATCATGATGACGTGCGCCGGATCATCGGTGGCGAACACGCTCTTGGCCTTGCCTGCGTAGATTTGCTCACGCTTTTCCATCTTCATGCTCCACTTTCGCCTGCCCTGCAGGATGCTCCGGTAATAACCGGCAGCCAGCCATGCCCGCCGGCCTGGCTCGCCACCACGATGCCTTGCTCCTGCCAGCCGATCGCTTGTGCGGCAGCACGACGAGCCAGATGCTCAAGATTATTTTTCTCGCTCAGATGACCGAGCACCAGCGTCTTCAACCGGCTGCGATCAACCTGCATCAGCAATTGCGCAGCCTGCGCATTGCTCAAATGCCCAAAATCGCCGCCTACTCTGGCTTTGAGCGAGGCCGGGTAAGATCCCGCCGCCAGCAGGTGTGCGTCATGATTGCACTCCAGCAATAGCGCATCGCAATGCGCGTACGCCGCAACCACCTGCGGCGTCAGGCTGCCAATGTCGGTCAAAACGCCGAGCCGGGCAGTACCCGCCTCGAACACATATTGGCAGGGCTCCTGAGCATCGTGCGGGACACGCACAGGCAGAATGCCGAGCTGCCCAATCGAAAAATTAATGCCTCGCAGTACACGGTGGCAATCGATCTTCACGCCATCAAAGTAGCCGCGACCCGCCATGGCGCGCTGCGTGCCGGCCGACAGGAAAACCGGAATATCAAAACGACTCGCCAATGATGCAACGCCATTAACGTGGTCGCTGTGCTCGTGCGTGACCAGAATGGCCGTGATCGATTCGGGCTCGACTGCAAGCTGCCTCAAACGGCGAACGGTCTCACGCACGCTGAAACCATTATCGATCAACACCCGTGTATCGCCCGTCTCGACCAGTGTCGCGTTGCCACGACTGCCACTGCCGAGCGAAGCGAACCGCAAACCTCTCACTTGACGATGCCATCCTTCAGTTGCTGCATCAGCGGTGCCGAAAGCTCCTGCGACGCCATGGCGTTCTCATCGACCTGCAACGCAACCTGGATGCCGTTGGCCGTGTAGTTCAGCTTCAACTGCCAAGGATCGCCCGCACCGTTGCGCTTGCCATCAACCACCACATAATAGACTGCGCGGCCGCGATCAAGATCATCGATCTTGACGGTGGAAAGTGATCGCAACGCGTCACCAACCACCTGCCAGGCCCAATCGAAATCGAGATCAAGCATCAGCACCGGATAACCATTGCCGTCACTGGTCAAGACCACTTTCGACTCCGGGACACGTTTGCCGACAACATCGCCTTCCACAGCCGCGGCCGGCGCATCGGCCACAAGCGTTACTACCTGCGGTGGCACCGGTATCTCGGTGCCAGGCTTCTCGCCGGCAGCAAGGGTACGCCGCTGCTCGATATTCGGTATGGGATACAGTTCCTGCGCAGGCAGCGGCCTTAAACCATCCGGGTAGGCCAGTGGCTTGCCGACCTGAGCCCGCAGATAGTCATGCCCACGATCACGGAATATTCCGTGAGAGCCGCAGCCGGGAAGGACCAGTGCTCCGCCGAGTACAGCAATAAAAATTGGCGCGATACGCATCAGGATTTCACCAGTCCGGCGTGGGCGAGCGCATCATACAGCGGCGCACGGTACCCCGCAGAGAGCACGGTCAGCGGCAGACGAATGCCAGTGCCGATGCGCCCCATCAGGTGCAGCGCCCACTTCACGGGAATCGGATTCGATTCGACAAATAATATCTGGTGAAGTTCCGCAAGCTTGCCATTGAGCGCACGCGCCATCGCTGCGTCACCGCGCAATGCTGCCACACAGAGCGAATGCATTTGGGCTGGCGCCACATTGGCGGTCACGGAGATATTGCCGTGCCCGCCTGCCAACATCAGTTCAACTGCGCACGCATCATCGCCGGCATATACCGCAAAACCATCACGTGCACGCGCCAGAATTTCCTGCGCCCGCGCCAACTCCCCGGTTGCTTCCTTGATACCGATGATATTTGGCACGGCAGACAGGCGAATCGCGGTTTCCGGCTTCATGTCACAAGCGGTGCGCCCCGGCACATTGTAAAGAATCTGCGGCAACGCAACAGCAGCAGCAATTGCCTGATGATGCAGCACCAGCCCTTCCTGGGTCGGCTTGTTGTAGTACGGTGTGACCAGCAGCGCCGCATCACAACCGACATCCTTCGCCGCCTGGGTCAATTCGATCGCTTCCTGCGTCGCGTTCGCGCCGGTGCCGCCGATGACAGGCACGCGCTTCTTCACCCGCTCGACGATAAATCTCATCACGCCGACATGCTCGTTGAGATCGAGTGTTGCCGATTCGCCGGTCGTGCCTACCGCGACAATCGCATCGGTACCGCTGGCAATGTGCCAGTCGACAAGATTCGCCAGCGCATTGCGATCGATGTCACCGTTGTCCTGCATGGGGGTAACGAGAGCAACGATGCTGCCCTTGATCATGAAATCTCCGCACAAATCCGGTGGCTTGCCGGCGCTGGCCGGGAAAGGCCGTCATGGTACGGCGACAGCCCGGGGATTTCGATAGCGTTCGTGCCCCGTTCCTGGCCGGC
>JBMOOP010000111.1:0-1168 GCA_049324495.1 Pseudomonadota bacterium | reverse complement strand
TAGAGTATCCGTGATGGTCAAGCATGATTTGGCTGCCACAATCGATCCGCTTTGAGCAAGGCGTTAGCCAAGACGATGAGCTTTCGCATGATGGCTGTGATTGCGACTTTAGCGGGTTTTCCGGCTTTGATGAGCTGCTGGTATTTGGCTTTGAGGTCTGGGTTGAAGCGGCTAGCGACGAGGGCTGGCATATAGAGGGCCTGGCGGATATTTGCTCTGCCGCCCTGGATGAAGCTTTTGCCGCGCCAGTTGCCGGATTGGCGGGTGGCGGGCGCAAGGCCTGCGAGTGAGGCGGCCTGTTTGCTTTCAAGGGCGCCGAGTTCGTCCATCCCGGCAATGATCTGATTTGCCGTGGTGGTGCCGAGGCCCTTGATGCTGGTGATGATATCGCGTCTGCGGGCGAGTTCGGGATTGGCATTGACGAGGGCTGTCGCGGCGTCATCAATGGCTTCGATCTGTTTGACGATCTGGACCCGGCGCTGTTCATTATGGCGCTTGAGGAGAGGCAGGGTCAGGTTTTTGCCGCGGTTGGCCACAGCGGTGCGGTCTTTGACCAGGCCCTGGCGTGCGGTCATGAGTTCGCTCAGTTCAACCAGCGCCTTGCTTTTGACGGGGCGGATGGCGGGCTTGAGCGTGGCGGCCATACGCGCCAGCATGGCGGCGTCGACCCGGTCGGTTTTCGCCAATGTCCCGGTGGCTTCGGCAAACCGCCGGGCGCGCTTTGGGTTGAGCTTGACCAGCGGCAAGGCGCGCCCGGCCTGTTCCAAGGCGCGGTGATAGGCGCCTGTCGCCTCATAGGCGATGCGCTCAACCGTCCAGCCGCCGAGCCATTTGAGCAGGGCCTTATGCCCGGCGGGATCATTGCCGAAGCGGCGGCAAGCGCCATCAGGATGGAGATGAACGTCGAGCCAATCTTTCGAGATGTCGACGCCAACATTTTGTGCTATGCAGTGGGTCATCTTTTCCGTGTCCTTTGCTTGTCATCCGGGCCTAACGCCCATGTATCCGTTCAGGCCGCATGGAAAAGAAAGGGGCGATCACACTCTAACCCGGTCCGTTATCGACCAGCGGTATGACGATCCGTACCCTTCCGCCACCTCCGGGGCGGCCGCCCCGGAGGTGGCTATCCATTTTGACCCAAACGGACCAACAAGTCATAAGACAAGCG
>JBMOOP010000110.1:25432-90450 GCA_049324495.1 Pseudomonadota bacterium | reverse complement strand
CAGCAATGTTCTGATCTCTTCCCCTGCCGTAAATCAGTGTGGGGCGCAGCACCAGCCATTCCACGCCGCGCAATTCGGCCCAACTCTGCAGCGCCGCCTCGCCTTCTGCAAGCCGCGCTGCCACACGCTGCTCACCGGCATCCGAAGAGTTGTCCTTCACGAAACGGCTGGTGGAGGACAACGCAACGACCCGGCGCGCCCCGCAGGCCTCTAGCAGCGCAAAGTGTTCCGGGATCACCCAGATTGGCGCCACGATGATCCAGTCACTGATCGGCCGCACGGTGTCGCCGCGACTATCCATTTCCGCCGATGAATTCAGAACTCGCCATTCAACACCAAAATCGCAACCCGTGACCGCACGACGCGACCAGGCGACAACGCCAACTTTGGATTGCACCAACAGCGGCAGCAGGCAATCGCCAACCAGACTGCTGGCGCCGATGATGCCGACGACGCGCTCACTCATGCGTAACCTTCGCACCCGGCAACAGCTTACGGGCCTGTATGCGCAACACCACGGCAGCAAAGCGCAGCCACACCGCGAGATTGATCAGCCAGCCCAGCACGCCCGGATATTGATTGCGGAAAAACTTGCCGTAGAAACGCATCATGCCGCGATGCTTGTGCCATTCGACAAATACCGGTCGTGCCCTGCTGCATGCACCCTGCTCGTGCACAACCGGCGCATCCGGAACAAAAAAAATTTTCCAGCCACTCTGGCGAAAGCGCATGCACCAATCGAGATCTTCGCAGTGTAGAAAGTAGCCCTCATCCCACAGACCGACATCTTCCATCGCCTGGCGGCGAACCAGCATGAGTGCACCGGAAATTGCTTCCACTTCGACCGGCTCCGCAGGCAGAGGCTGCTCGTGCAGGTTGAAATCGGGAAATAATGCCGGCCAGCGTGACGAAAAATGTGCAAGGCCAAGAACCCGCACCAAGGATCGCCAAGGTGTTGGCACCGAACGCCGGCCGCCGGCTTGCTCGGTGCCGTCCGGGTTGGTCAGCAGCCCGCCGACCATGCCGAGCGTTGCATCATGTTGCAACACGGCAAGCAGGCGCTGCAGCGAACCAGGTTGCATGACGCAATCCGGATTCAGGAACAGCAGGTGATTCGCCGTTGATGCGGCAATGCCGATGTTGCAGCCGGCGGAAAAGCCGAGATTGCGGCCGGTGCGGATTAGTTGCAGCCGCTCGTTCTGCGGCACTGCCTGTTGCAACAACGCCAGGCTGTCGTCCTGCGAGTCATTGTCGACGACGATAATCCGTGATGCGACACCCTGTACGGCACCGACACAGCGGGCGAGCAAGGCGCCGGCATTGTGGTTGACGATGATGATGTCACAGTCCGCCGATAATACCGGCTGCATCGAAGCGAGCCTCCCAGGAATTCTTCGTGCGGAACTCCAGCTGCTGTGCGTGCGTAGGCACAAGATGACTCGCTACCCTTACCAGATTGGACAACTCATCTTCTGCCCCAATCAAAAGTACACCGTCATTTTGCCCGCGCAGCGCCATCTCACCAAATCGCGTCGAGGCTACTGGCAACCCGAGCGCCCGGTACTCGTAATATTTTATCGGGTCGACCGATGCCGTCAGCGGCGTCAGACGGAAAGGAATCAAGCCCACAGAAAATTCCGTCATGGCGCGGATCGCCGCTGCATGATCGCAAGCCGGCACCAGCGACACGTTTGCCGGCAAGGCGCCTGGCGGTGGCAGATACAGCGGCCCGATCAACCTGAGCTGAGCCTGCGGGTTCTCTTTTGCGATTCTCGTCACCAATTCCCAGTCAAACCAGGCGCCAATGGTACCCACGTAACCAATCACCTCTTTCGCCGGTCGTGGCGGCAGAGCCGCGACCGGCGGTAGCGTATCGGTCGCGCAGGCATTGAGTGCCAGCGTCGCCTCGATATCTTGCGCAGCGAAACGCCCCGCCAGCGCAGTCGAAGAAACCAGCACCCGGGAAACCTGCGCGAGGATTGTCCCCTCACGCCTGCGCATCGATACCTTCGACAATCCCGAATAGAACGCCGGAAAATCGTCCATCGCGTCATAGACTGCCGGCACGCCTGCCGCGCCGCGCAACACATCCAGCGCGAGCGCGGATGGCTTGCCGATGCAGATGACGGCATCGCCCGCCGCCAGAAAATCGCTGGCACGCTCCAGGGTATTGCACCACAACGGGCGATTGATGAAGGTCGAGCCGGGCAATGGTTCGATCGGGAGCGCCCTGGGCCGGACGAGGCGCAGCCAATCGGGCACAACGATATCGACAGGCTCATCGGCGCGACCAACCCGTCGCCAGTCAGCGGCCGTCGGCAAACGCGTCGGGTACGGATCCACCCACAGCACCTCGCCGCGGGTGCGCGCGCGAAACCATCTCACGAAGTGATGCGGACGCTGGGCGTAGCTCGCCCACGGAACCGGCGAAAGATAAACCAGTCGCCTCAAGAAAAATGCTCTCGCAATACCTTGGCGATGCGTTCGGCACCATGGCCGTCGCCGTAGGGTGAAACACCGCGAGCCATCGCCCGGTACGCAACGTCGTCGTCGAGCAGCCGTTGCGCTTCGGTCATGATGCGCTGGTAATCGGACCCCACCAGTTTCACGACGCCGGCATCCACGGCTTCCGGCCGTTCTGTTTCCTCGCGCAGCACCAGCACCGGCTTGCCCAGCGCCGGTGCTTCTTCCTGCACGCCACCGGAATCACTGATGATGAAGTGCGCGCGCTTCATGGCGGCGATGAATGGCGCGTAGTCGAGCGGATCGCACAACATGAAGTTGGCGCACTTGCCCAGCATCTCGTGCGCCACGTCCTTGACGTTCGGATTCGGATGTACCGGATACAGAAACTGCACATCCGGGTTGCGAGCAGCGAGATCGTGCAGCGCCCGGCAGATGTTGCGGAATGGCTCGCCGAAATTTTCGCGCCGGTGCGCCGTGATCAGCACCATTCGCCTGTCCGGAACCAGCGGGACATCGAGCGTGAGCTCGCGCGACGCCGTCATCAGCAGCGCATCGATGACGGTATTGCCGGTAACAACGATGGCGGTATCGGCAACGCCTTCGCGCAGGAGGTTCTGTCGCGAACTTTCCGTCGGCGCAAAATGCCAGCGTGCCAACCGACCGGAAATCACGCGATTGGCTTCTTCCGGAAAGGGATTCTGCATATCGCCGGTACGCAGCCCGGCCTCGACGTGGCCGATCGGGATGCGGTGATAGAAAGACGCAAGCGCCGCGGTCATGACGGTGGTGGTATCGCCCTGCACCAGGACCACGTCCGGCTTTTCGGCGGTCAGCACATCGTCAAGATCGAGCAGCAGGCGCGCCGTCAGTGTCGTCAGCGCCTGGTTCGGCTTCATGATGTCGAGGTCGATGTCCGGCTCGATATCGAAAAACTTCAGCACCTGGTCGAGCATGTGGCGATGCTGCGCCGTGGCCAGCACGCGCACCTCCGCCCAGGGCTCTTTTTTTAGCGCGAGAATGACCGGGGCCATTTTGATGGCTTCGGGGCGGGTGCCGACGACGCACAGAATCTTGGAAACCTTGTTCACGATTAATTCTCGCTTCTCGCCTGTCTGGAATCCAGCGTCCTCACGGCCGCCTCGCACTGAGCGAAACCTATCGCTTCGGTGCAAGGCGGGCAAAAACCCGACACTGCCTGTCCATGATCAGAACCGGCGTCGCGCCGTCAGACGGTGCATCCCATTCAGCGACCGTCATCTTCACCGGATAGTTTTCTCCGATCTGCTCGCGCCCGGTGGTGAACCGGTGAAGAACATGGCCAGGAGCACCGGGCTCCGCGCGCAACTCGAGCGCAGAAGGCCTGTCGATGCCAAGATAGCTCGCTTCGACGCCAGTCATCGCCGAGTCCATGCATGACCCGATCGAATATACAAATACCTGCAGGTAAACGGTGTGCACCAGCAAAACGGCGGCTAGGCCGAGGGCAGCGATACGGTGCGGACTGAACCACGATGCCCGATCGCAGAGCAGGCATGCCAGCGCGACACAAACCACGATCGACGACCCATACAGGTAATGTGCTCCCCGGTTCGGGATCAATAGGACCGGCAGCAGGAACAGAAAATAGAAAAAGACATAACCGAGCGCGAACCGTGCACTCTTCAGGCGCCACAGCAATAGCGGGATGGCAAGGTTCGCAGCGACTGCCACGCCCACCCAGAACTTCGGGACGAACACCCAGTTGATTGCCTCCGTCACCGAATAGAGAAAGGGATAGGCGAGATAGAGGACGATCCCTTCCGGCAGGTTGCCCGTCGATGCCTTGTAGGCGCCTCCGGCCGGATTGCCGAACGAGGAAACGATGGCCGGCAAGCGATACAACAGATACAGCAGCGCAGGGAGCGCGAACACTGCCAGCGCGACCCAGAACTTCCGTTCCCTCAGGATCTGCGGACGTATCAGGATGAAGATCATCATCGTCCCGGCCAGCATGATCGCCGTTTCCTTGGACAGGATCGCGAGCGACGCCCAAAGGAACAGCAGGACGAGATAGCGCTTTTGTTGTGTGCCGCTCAGGAAGCGCTCGACGGCAAGCAGCGCCAGCAAACCGAACAGGACATACCAGCGATCCATCAGTGCCGCAGACCAGCCGGCCGCAATGACGGCCATGGGGCTCAGCGCAAAACCGGCGGCAGCCACCAGCGCCACGCGCCGTTCGACGGCGAACCGCCGCAATGCCAGGTAAACCAGCGCCGCAACCGCCGCGTGGGTGAGCACGTCGAACAGATGGACCAGGAAAGGGAAATCCCTCATCCCCAGCGCGAGTACACCCTGAATGAAGAAGGCGAACGGCCGCACCGGCGTGCCAAACTCACTGCCTTGGACGATAACGACATACGCTTTCAGGTATTCCTGGAAGCCATAGCGGACGACATGATCGAGCTTTTGCAATTCGTCGTGGCTGTAGTACCCCGGGTTGGCAATCAACCACAGCAGCCCCAACAGCGACAGGCAGAAAATTAGCGCGACGTCCTGCAGCGTACGCGTGACCCCGGCATTCGTGTACATGCTCATGCGACCTTCCGGGCAAACAACTTCTTGTAGGCAAGGGACGGCTTCTCGATGAAATGCCATGACATCATCGCGAACGCCAGGGCGAGCAGAGCGCCGAGCCAGGCGTTGGCCGCATTGCTCGCGTCGGGATATGCGGCCATCACCAGTTGCTGCGAAAGCCAGCCATACAGGTACACGCCGTACGAGTAATCACCGAAGCGATCAAACCAGCGCCCACCCGGAGCTACCGCGATGTAGAGCACGGCATAGGGCAGGAGGATCGAATAGGCATAGTTGAACTTGTCGGTGCCGTGCAAGGTCGCAGCGAAGAACAGCAAGGCCAGCATGAACACCGGGCTCATCGGAATCTGGTCACGGTTGATCCACGCGAAAGCCCCGATCAGAAACATCATCGCGACGTGGCGATGGTTCTCCGGACCGAGAAAACCGCCAAAGACGTCAGGCTTCAGGTAACCGATGACCAGTGTGGCGAAGAACAGGAAATTGAACAGCGCCCTGTTGCGGAACACACCGAGGATCGCCGCCAACGCGAGGATCAGATAGAGCCTGACCTCGACCTGGAGCGACCAGAGCGAGCCATTCACCGCCGGGTCATGCAGGCTCGTAAAGACGCCGGGCAGGAAGTATTCCGTGCGGAAAGCCGTGGCGTTGTTGAACAGGTACCGCCAGGTCTGCGGATCGGACCAGTACATATCCGAGACACTCAGCAGCGGCCCGATGACCAGCACCGACAAGCCAACGCACACAAACAACGCCGGGTAGATGCGCAGCAGGCGCGATGCGAAGTAGTACTTGAGCCCGTTGACACTCATCGCACTCGCACAAACGAGGAAGCCGCTTAACACAAAGAACACGTCGACTGCGACGCCACCGATGAACTTGAAACCAACAAGCTGCAGGAATATATCTCCCGGACCATGCCCCGTAATGGCGGAGGCATGCCCGTATATGACCGCGAATGCGGCCACTAGCCGCATCAGGTTCATGTTGTTCTCGCGGCCGCTGAACAGATCACCCAGCATTTTCATGGCGTCGAAACATCCTCAATTCACCGTTGGCAGCGGCGCGAAAGGCGTCGCCGCCCAATCCAGTATTCAACCCCGATCCGTTTCCGGCTCAACGGGACCACCTGCACTCACGGCCGAAGGCTGGAAACACTCGACCAGGTAGAGCGGCCGATTCTTGGTCTCACCGAAAATCCGCCCCAAGTACTCGCCCAGCACCCCGATGAAGAAGAGCTGGACGCCACCCATGCACAGGACGGTGACGATGAGGGTCGGGTAACCACGAACCGCCTCACCCCACAGCAGCGTCTTGAGTACGATCCAGCCGCCCATGAGAAAAGCGCCTGCCGCGATCAGGAAACCCACGTACATGGCGATTTTCAACGGCGCGATGGTGAATGACGTGATGCCCTCGAGCGCGAAGTTCCAGAGCTTCCAGTAGTTGAACTTGGTTTCCCCGGCGACGCGGGGATCCCGGCGGTACTCAACCGCGATCGACGGAAAGCCTACCCACGCGAACAGCCCCTTCATGAAGCGGTGATGCTCGCGCAGCCGGATAAGTTCCTGCACGACCCGGCGGCTCATCAGGCGGCAGTCGCCGGTATCCTGCGGGATGGAAACACGAGAGAGCTTCTGTATCACGCGGTAGAAAGCCGCCGCGGTGACCTTCTTCACCCAGGACTCGCCGTCCCGGTGGGTGCGCTTCGCATAGACGACGTCATAACCCTTCTCCCAGTGTTCGACGAACTGGAAGAGTAGATCCGGCGGATCCTGCAGGTCGACGTCGAAGATCGCGACGGCATCGCCGCGCGCATGATCGAACCCGGCCGTCATCGCCGCTTCCTTGCCGAAATTGCGTGACAGGGAAATCACCGAAACGCGCGGATCCCGGCCCGCGAGCGCGAGGATGATCTCCCGGGTACGGTCCGAACTCCCATCGTTGACGAATATCATCTCGCAGCGATATTGCGGCAGCCTGTCGAACACCTCACTCATGCTGGCGTGGAAGATATCGATGACATCCTCCTCGTTGAAGGCGGGGACAATGACTGAGATAAGCTTTTTCATATCAGTTCGACCGAAAGACAATGTGACGGGAAATCAGGAAATTCCAGACGAGCGTGATGATCGTAGCGAGGACCTGGGAAACCCAGACACCCCAGTGCAGGAACTGGGTCAGGAACGCCATTGACCCAGTATTCACGCACCAGCCGATCGCAACCATTACATAGAACTTCATGACCGTTTCGGGATGGCTGCGATCGCTTCCGAACGTGAAGAAATAGTTGAGTACATAACTCAGTACAGAACCCGCCAGGTAGCCGGCGCCCGACGCCCGCACTGGCTGCCAGGCGAGCATCTCGACGCCGAACCAGAGCACGATATACTGCAGCGCCGTCGCGAGGGCACCGGTTGCCAAGAACCGGAAGAGCTGGCCGCTCACGGCGGCGCCCCCCCCTCGCCGACCCGTTCATAGGTATGCGGAATCCACGCACCCCACTTCGCCTCGTAGATTTTCTTGTTTTCTTCGAAGAGACGCTGCCGGTCTTCCTGCTTCAGCTTGTTGAACGACGCGGAAAGGTGGTGGTGAATGAACACATCTTCGGCACAACCGACCTGCAATCCGAGTTGCTCCACGCGGCGACAATAATCGTCATCTTCGAAGAAGCCACGGCCGAACGCCTCGTCGAGCGGGCCAACGGCCTCATACGTCTTCCTGGGAATCATCACGCAGAAAAACGCGGCAGTGCGCAGCGGGAATATCCGGCCGATCCGGCGACGCGTGTGTTCGCGAGACCGAACCAGCATCTCGTCCATCGACTCGTAGGAAATCTCGATGCGCGCTTCGTTGCCGATATTGTTCGTCACCGGCCCCAGCAGGCCGAGGCCGGTATTGCGACGCATGTGGTTCACCATCGTCCTGACCCAGCCGGGCGTAACGTAGGTGTCATTGTTCAGCAGGACGAGATAATCACCGGATGCAATCGCCAGGCCCTGGTTGTTCGCCGCCGCAAAACCCCGGTTGTCAGTATTCAGGATCAGCTTGCGGTTACCCGCCTGCTTTACCCAGTCGGCAAGAAATTCCGGTGAGCCGTCGCTGGACGCGTTATCGACGACGATGATCTCGATGTTGCCGTAGTGCGAATGCGCATCGAGGCTCGCGAGGCAAGCCTTGGTCAATTCGATATTGTTGTACGTGACAACGATCACGCTGACCGGCGGATCTCCCGCTGCCGATTCAACATGCTCGATCAGTTTCGTCGCACGGTGACCCCAAGTCTGGTTGCGGCCGAACTCCTGCCGTGCTGCCACTGCCGCCGGAGCAGCTTTTAGTGCGAGGTGCCGCTCAATGGCAGCGCAGTACTCGTCATGATTCCGCGCAACATCGACCAGGTCGCCGAACTGCGCCATCTCGGGCAGATCCACGACCACGACCGGCTTTCCCGCACTCAGGTATTCGTAGACCTTCACCGGGTTGGTGGCCAGCGTCAGTGGGATGACCCTGAACGGCAGCAGGCACACATCAAACGCATGCAGGTAGCGCGGCAGTTCCGCATAGGGAATCTCGCCGGTAAACGTGACGTTGGAATATTTGCCGAGCACGCCCTTGGCGTTCACGGTATCGGAGCCGATCAGCAGGATGCAGCAATCCGAAAATTTCTGCGCAATCGCCGCGACCAGTTCGATATCGAACCACTCGGCAATGGCGCCGTAGTAGCCGATGACGCGCCGCCCCTTCGGATCGCGGAAGATGTCGCCCGGCACCCGTGCAAAATGCTCGAACTCGCCGGCATTGCGGATGATGGCGCGGTTAGCGGTCTTGCCGGCAACGATCTGGTCCAGCCAGGAAGATGTCGTGATGGTGAGGTCGGCGCTGGCGAGCAGCGCCCGCTCCATGGCAATCATTTCCGGCGGCACGTTGCCGAAGCCTTCGTGGTGATCCATGCAGTCGTATACAAGCCGGCCGTCAGGCAGCGCAGCGGCCACGTTGAGCCAGAACGGGTGCTGGACCATCGACACGGTCGAGCCGGTGTTGGCCCAGGCCAGCAATTCGCCCACGCTTTGCCGCAACTGCACGATATGGTCGCCGGTCGGAACCGAGTGATAAATCACCGGCGCGCCCTTCACGAACAACCTGATGCTGAACAGCCGGCCGGTATCGCCGAGCGGCTCGATATCGAAGCCCGGCGCTTCATTGTCGACCATCGATTCCGACACGTAAAACACGCGACGCCCGCTGTCGGCCAGCGCCTGCGCCAACTGCTGCGGGCGCTGGTGCCGGAAATGCCAGTCAATCACGCCCCAAAAGATGTAATCCGGAAGGCCCGACTGCTGAACCTCCAGCCTGACTGCAGAATCGGGCATGGTCGACAGCGGCGAATCCCTCTGCGGTTCAACCGACAACACAAAACCACGCCGGCGACTTTGCATGTGTTGGCTGACACGGTATCGCACTGCCGCCGGCAACGGCACCCGGTGGTACAGGCGCCGCAACATGTCGACAACCCGGCGGCGGTCATCGCCGACGAGGCCGTGCCGGAAAATTCTGGCAATCAACCGCAGCGGCATGGTCAGGCGCCATGACAGGCTGCTGCGCATGAGATCGACCAGGCGCATGTAATCATTGCGCAGGCGCAGCGCGTCATCGCGTTCGTTGCTCACCACCCCGGTTTCGGCAAGCGCTGCATCCCTCGCTGCAAGGGCCGCGTCTTTCTCGGCAAGGGCCGCGTCTTTCTCGGCAAGGGCCGCGTCTTTCTCGGCAAGGGCCGCGTCTTTCTCGGCAAGAGCCGCGTCTTTCTCGGCAAGAGCCGCGTCTTTCTCGGCAAGGGCCGCGTCTTTCTCGGCAAGGGCCGCGTCTCGCGCGCCCTGCATGGCCTGGGACCAGGTAGATATTTCTTCAATCTTTGCGTTGAGCACATCGATCTGCGCGTTACGCTCAGCTACCCTGTCCTGCAGGGTTTTGCCCCAGATGGAGACCTTCTCGACCTGCGCATTGAGCGCGCCCACCTGCCGGTCGCGCTCGACCATTTCACCCTGCAATTTCTTGCCCCAGGCAGACACTTCCTGAATCTTCGCGTTGAGGGCGCCGACCTCGTGGTCGCGCTCAGCCAGCACGGCATTCCGCTCGACAACCAGGATTTCCCGATCGACAAGTTGCCGCATGCTGGCGGCGAAATACTGGTGGTGCGCATCTTCCATCAGTGCCCGGAAGAGAGCCTCGGCATCACTGCGGCTTCCTGCGCCCGCAGGCGGAACGATGCGCGGCACCGGATTGCGCGTGGCAATGACAAACTGCCGGTAGTGCGGGGACAAAAAGTCATGGGGATACAATTCGCGATTGAAGCGATCGCTGATCTTCAGAACGACATCCTTCAACCCGGGGATTTCCCACGCGCAAATCACAAAGCCCAGCAGTTCCTGCAGCCAGGGCGCGTGGCCGTGGCCAACCGACTGGCAATGCCATCCCAACTCACTTAACTGCGTCACCGTTTCCGCGAGGGACGGGAGACCAAACTTGTGGTGCTCCTCAAGCCACGAATAATCCCGGCCATAAACAGCCCGGTATTGATCCTCGATGGCCCTGTCCGTCTCCAGCGCACGGGAAGAGTCGGACGTGGGAAAGCCGAGAATCAAGGTATGCCGGCTCAACGATGACAAGCGCTGCAACATTGCCTTGCGATCTTGCGGCGGCACATGCTCCAGAACGTCGACAGAAGACACGCAATCAAAAAGCTGCCCATCCAGCTGGCCGGCAAAGACGTCGCCGGTGATATGGTTCGATCCGGAACCGCCCGGGATCAGCGGATCGACATAGGTCATCGCAGCATCCGGCATGAATTGCCCGAACAGGCACTCCGGCCCACTGCCTGCGTCGAGTACAGACTGACCTGGAGAAAAGCCGGCAAGCCGAAGCAAATCGGCGCAGGCTTTGTAGCGACTGTATTGGTCAAAGATCATGTCGTTATCGCGCAATCAATTCGTTTTGAAAAAGATTCAACGTACTGCCTGACATCCTGGATCTGCAATTCGGTCATCACCTGACGATGGCCGCCTATCGATTGCATATC
Source organism: Pseudomonadota bacterium (assembly GCA_049324495.1). Taxonomy (GTDB): domain Bacteria; phylum Pseudomonadota; class Gammaproteobacteria; order Pseudomonadales; family JADFDG01; genus JADFDG01. The sequence continues at coordinate 79,337 of JBMOOP010000110.1, read as the reverse complement.
GATGGTTCGAAGCGGATCGGTTTCGCCAATCGCCAGCCCCTTTTCATCGATCTCCGCATGCGGGCTTCCGGGGTGATTGAGCAACGAGTCGCTCCAGTTCACGCCCAGGAATTGAACGAGTTTCAGCAACTCGCTCCCCGGCGAGCCAACCAGGGATTCATACCTGACCGGGTAGACCGGCTTGCCGTGTTCAAGCAGGTCAAGAAGCCCCTGGTTCTTGACCTGCCAATAAAGCGCCCCCACCAGGTGAGACGGCAGCCCCCGGTGCTCCAGATCCTCATATGCCTGCCGGTATTGCGCACTGATGTTCGGGTGCCTGACCAGGGCCTGAAGAATGCTGCGGCCGTATCGGTCGAGCCACGACGCGCCGCCCTCGGTCTTCAATTTCATCATCGATCCGATCACGTCCAGCGCATCCCTGACAATATGAATGACTTTTTCGTCCTTGTAGAAAGACGGAAATGCGCCATAGTCCAGATCGACAAACTCCTTCCACAGCAACTGTTCCGTGAAGCGCGGAATCTTGAACCCGAGAAGCGTCGCACCCGCCTTGGCGGGAATCTCGCAACGCTCGCCTTTTGATTCGCGGACGAGGATGTCGTAACCAACCGCCTCGTCGACACACAGCACCGCGGGATGCGACTCAAGCACCAACCGCAGCATGGTCGTCCCCGATCGCTGGCAGCCGGAGATAAAGAAACGATCCATCAGCCGATTTCCTCCGAACCTGGTGCCGGTCGCCCCGAAGGCAACACAGAGTATTTGGTTGCAAACCGAATGGGCGTCACGATTTCCTCGCTGGTCGTCACTTCAAAAATAAGCGCATTCAGGATGCGATCCTGAACAACCTGTTTCTGATCCCCGGCAATCGAGGAAACACTGGGCGTCAGCGAGTAATGACCCGGATGCAGCATCGGGATTGTCACTTCGATCAACACGCGAACAAACCCGCCCCGCGCCGGCGCAAAAACCTCGACGTCCTGCCAGCGCGTATTCGCGCTGGCGATTTCGATGCCCTTGCCGTCTCGCACGATGTAACCGGTGCTGATGGCCTGGCCGGGTGGCACGTCCTTGTTCTGTATTTCCAGCAGCAGGCAAACAACCTCATTCCAGCCGACCGTGCCAGCTGGTAATCCACGCGCGTCAGACAGCAGCATGCCGGTGATTTCCAGCGCCCCCGCGCCAAGGCGGCCGTCGCCTGGCGGCAAAGCCAGCTTCAGACTGACGTTATTTCCCCCAGATATTTTTTCCTCGGAAAGCACCACAGCCGTACCGCTTGTTTTCTTGTCGTCCAGGCCGAACAAGTCCTGGAGATATGCATCGACAACAACCGTCGCATTCCCGTCCAGGATCAAGTGCCCATTCTTGAACCACAGCGCCCTGGCGCACAGGCGCTTTACAGCGCTGGCGTCGTGGCTGACGAACACGATGGTCGTGCCCTTTTCCTGAAGCTCGTGGAAACGAGCCATGCACCGATGCACAAAGTAGGCATCGCCAACAGCCAACGCCTCATCGACGATCAATATTTCCGGATCGACATTCGCCTGGATTGCAAAAGCGAGTCGCACAAACATCCCGCTCGAATAGGTTTTTACCGGCTGCTCGATGAACTCGCCGATATCGGCAAAGGCCGCGATAGCATCGAACCGCGCGTCAACTTCTTCCTTGCTGAGCCCCAATACAGCGGCATTCAGGTAGACGTTCTCACGCCCCGTGAATTCGGGATTAAAGCCGGAACCTAACTCCAGCAAGGCGGCAATCCGACCAAAGGTTTCCACGCTGCCGCTGGTGGGCGAGAGCGTGCCGCAAATGATTTGCAGCAAGGTCGATTTGCCCGAGCCGTTGCGCCCGATAATGCCGACCGTCTCGCCTTTCCTGACCTCAAACGAAACATCCTTGAGCGCCCAGAATTCACGGAAATACTGCCCGGCAGGCCGCCCGACCAGGCGCTGCAATCGCGGCGCAACAAACTGCTTGAGCCGGTCGCTCGGCGTTTCGTAGATCTGGTAGCACTTGCTCAGACCTTGCACGCGAATCGCAATTTCATCAGAAAAAATCGCATCAGAGGACATCGGCAAACCCTTTCCTGGTTTTCTGGAACCAGGCGTAACCCGCCCACGCCATCGCCATCGCCATCGCCAGATAGGCGCCCAAACCCAACCAGTTCGGCATACGCCCCCAGATCAGCACCTCGCGGGCCTGCTCGATGATGAAGGTCAGCGGATTGGCCATGATCCAGGGCCGGAATTCTTCCGACAGCGCCGTAACCGGGTAAAAAACCGGCGCCAGAAACATCATGACCATGGTGATGATGCCGATGGTCTGGCCGACATCGCGCAAAAATACACCGAGGGAGGCGAGCATCCAGGCGAAACCCAGGGTGAGGATGACCAGCGGCAGCAGCACCAGCGGCGTCAAGACCACCGTCCAGGGAACGTAACCGTTGAATATCACAAAGGCGAACAGCAACACGCCAAGACTGATCAGGCTGTGGAACAAGGCCGCGCCCATGGCAATGACCGGCAGTATCTCTAACGGGAACACGACTTTCTTGACGTAGTTGACGTTGGATAGAACCAGGCCTGGTGCCCTGTTGAGCACTTCGGCAAAAAAACCGTGCACGATCATGCCGACAAACAGCACGACAGCGAACTGCATCTTGCTCTCATCGCCATCAACGCCCCAGCGCGACTTGAAGACGACGGAAAAAACAAAGGTGTACACCGCCAGCATGAATACCGGGTTGAAGAACGACCAGGCCAGACCCATCACCGAACCCTTGTAGCGCCCCACCACTTCGCGCCGGGTCATCTGTGCAATGAGCCGGCGATTGCGCCACAGGCTGCCTGCCAAGGCCACCAGCGAGGTGGGTTGTTGCGCGTGCGGGTTGACGCCTGCCGGTGATGGGCGGGCGGAAGGTGGTGGGGCCATTCAAATCACCTTACCCGGATTCATAACCCCATTCGGATCAAACGCCGCCCTGATAGCGCGCAAATACGCTTGCTCCGTTTCACCCCGCGTGTAATGCAAAAACGGTTTCTTGATATTGCCCAGCCCGTGCTCGGCCGAAATCGAGCCGCTGTACTTCTGCACCGCAGCGTAAACCCAGCCACTGACGTGCTTGCACCTGGCAAGAAAATCATCACGCGTCACCGCCTCGGGCTTGAGGATGTTCAAGTGCATGTTGCCATCGCCGATATGGCCGAACCAGACAATCTCGAAATCCGGGTAGTTCGCCTGCACGATGTTATCGACCTCCTTCACGAAGGCCGGCACGTTGGCAACGGTAACGGAGATGTCGTTCTTGTACGGCGTGTATTTCGAGATGCTCTCGCTGATGCGCTCGCGCAGCGCCCACAAATCCTTGAGCTGTTGCACCGACTGGCTCATAACGCCATCGAGCACCCAGCCCCTTTCAACGCCGGCTTCGAAAAGCGCCATGGCATCGCTTTCCACCGCCTCACTTGCGTTCTCGAATTCGAGCAGCACATAGAGCGGCGCCTGCGCCGTGAACGGGCGCGGCACGCCGTGCGCAAGCACATGGCGCAGCGCCTGCTCGGAAAAAAATTCAAAGGCGGTGAGGTCGATTTTTTCCTGATAAGCGTGCAATACGTTCATCACGGCAGAAAAATCCGGCACCCCGAATACCAGCACCGTCAAGCCCGCGGGCGGGCGCGTCAATTGCACGGTCGCTTCGCAAATAATGCCGAGCGTACCTTCGCTGCCAATGAAAAGATGGCGCAGATCGTAACCGGTGGCGTTTTTGGCGAGACCCTTGTTCAATTCCAGCACGTCGCCCTTGCCGGTAACGACCCTAAGACCGCTGATCCAGTTGCGGGTCATGCCGTAGCGGATCACCTTGATGCCGCCGGCATTGGTGGCGATGTTGCCGCCGATCTGGCTGGAGCCTGCGGAGGCGAAATCGACCGGGTAATACAGGCCCTGCGTTTCGGCAAACTGCTGCAGTTGTTGTGTCACCACACCGGCCTGCACCTGCACGCTGCGATCCAGCGCATTGAAGCCGAGCACTTTGTTCATGGCATCCATGGCAACTACCACTTCGCCATGGGCGGCGACAGCGCCGCCGGAGAGGCCGGTGCGACCACCGGAAGGCACCAGCGCAATGCGGTGCTGGTTGGCCAGCTTGACGATGGCCTGCACTTCCTCGATCGAAGCCGGCAACAGGATGCACGCTGGCGCCGGATCCTGGGCACGGGTCCAGTCGCGGCCGTATCGCAGGAGACTCTCGGCGTCGGTCAGGATGCGCCGCACTGCCGAGCGGAAGAGCTCTGCGGTCTGGCTCTGTGTGTCGGTGGGGGTCAGGCTGGGCACGATCGCAAGCCCTTGGAAATCATCGAATTCGGGGGGCGCATGGTATCATGCGCAGCCTTTTTCAAGGCCGTACCCACTGGAGATTTCCCCCGATGTCGAAGACGTCCCTCGAAAAGGACCGTATCAAGTTTCTGTTGCTCGAAGGCGTGCACCAGACCGCGCTCGACAACCTCAAGCGCAATGGCTACACCAACATCGAGTACCACAAGAAAGCGCTGGCCGGGGACGACCTGAAGAAGGCGATTGCCGATGCCCATTTCGTCGGTATCCGTTCGCGCACCAACCTGACCGAAGACGTATTCGCTGCGGCGCACAAACTGATCGGCGTTGGCGCGTTCTGTATCGGCACCAACCAGATTGATCTCAACGCGGCACTGATCCGCGGCATCCCGGTGTTCAACGCGCCCTATTCCAATACCCGCTCGGTCGCCGAGCTGGTGCTCGGCCAGGCCATTCTGCTGCTGCGCGGCATTCCCGAGAAAAATGCGCTCGCCCACCGTGGCGTATGGGTGAAATCGGCGGAAAACAGCTGGGAAGTGCGCGGCAAGACCCTGGGCATCGTCGGTTACGGCTCGATCGGTACGCAGCTGTCGGTGCTGGCCGAAAGCCTCGGCATGAAGGTCATCTTCCATGATGTCGTTACCAAGCTGCCGTTGGGCAACGCGGTACAGGTTAACTCGCTGGACGAGCTGCTGGAAACCGCCGATGTCGTCACCCTGCATGTGCCGGAGCTGCCGAGCACACAGAACATGATGGGCCAGGCGCAGTTCCGCAAAATGAAGTTCGGTTCGATTTTCATCAACGCCGCGCGCGGTACCTGCGTCGATATCGACGCCGCCTGCGAGGCACTCGCCGAGTTGCGCCTGGTCGGCGCTGCCTTCGACGTGTTCCCGGTGGAACCGAAAGCGAATGACGAAGAGTTCATGTCGCCGCTGCGCAAATTCGACAATGTCATCCTGACGCCACACATCGGCGGCTCGACGGCAGAAGCACAGGCCAATATCGGCCTGGAGGTCTCCGAGAAATTCATCCGCTACAGCGACATCGGCTCGACGCTGTCGGCGGTCAATTTCCCGGAAGTCGCCCTGCCGCCGCACCCGGGCGCGCACCGCCTGATGCACATCCACAAGAATGTCCCGGGCGTGCTGTCGAAGATCAACAACGTCTTCTCCGACAACAAGATCAACATCTCCGGCCAGTACCTGATGACCAACGCCAATATCGGCTATGTGGTGATCGACGTTGAAGCCGAGTACAGCAAGCTCGCTCTGGAAAAACTCTCGACCATTGAGGGAACCATCCGTACCCGCGTACTGTTCTAACCCATACTCCGTCCTCCCGGACGGGTTCGTTGTCCATGTTAGGGAGAACAACACCATGACCTGTGCCATGACCCGCACCACGAAGATCCGCGCCCTGCCCTTGTTCGTCCTGGGCACCGCCTTGGGTGCCGGCCTCCTGAGTGCTCCTGCCGGCGCCGGCCCATCGATCATCGGCAGCATCTACGCACCGGACGCCGACGCATCGTCACCCTCGCTCAGCGGCAGCGGTTCGGCCAGCCCGGACGGCCTCACCCTGGAAATCCGTCAGCCGGTTGGCAGCAATTTCTGGGTCGGCGCCGGCCTCGCCACCTCGCTCAACAGCGACAACGCATCGGGTCTTGACGCCAAACTCGGCACCGCGCTGAACTTCAACCTCGGCGCGCAAGCGGAGTTCAATCACTATGTCGCCGGCTATGCCTATCTCGGCTATGGCACGGCGGAAGTGCTCTCGAATATCGATGACATCGACGGCAAGGGTGTCACCTGGGGCGCCGGTCTGCAGTTCCGCCTGGCTGACCATTTCTTCGCCGATGCCGGCTACGTTTCGCTGTTCGACGGTGACATGGAAGGCAATACGGGCATATCGTACAACGCCACCATCGCCGGCCCGCGCGTCGGTCTTGGCTTCCGGTTCTGATCGCACACCGACCGCAAAGACAGTCTGTGCCGCTGCGCCCGCTGCTCGCCGCCGTCACCGCGCTCCTGCTGTCAGGCTGCGCGGCAACGAGCGTGTTCAACCCCTACCCGAACCAGGCGCAGGCATTTCGGCAGGCCACACCGGGCGGTGCCGATACCGCAACGGTGATGGCGAAACTGGATGCGAAACGCGCCAACGCCGATCGCATGCTGTACCTGATGGAGCGCGCCCGCCTCGCGCAACTGCAGGGCGACTACGCGACCAGCAAACAGGATTTCGAGACCGTCATCGCCGGCTTCGAGGCGGTGGCCGACAAGGCCGCACTGTCGCTCAGTGGCGCCGGCGCCACCGGCAGCGCGCTGCTCACCAACGATAACGCCATTCCCTACCAGGGCTACGCTTACGAGCGGGTGATGGCGCATCAGTTCCAGGCGTTCAATTATCTCGGCCTGGGCGATGTGCAGGGTGCCGCCGTCGAGCTGCGCCGGGCGCAACAGATGCAGCGCGAGCTCGAACTGAAGTACGCCGACGAGATCGCCAAGGCGCAGGGCGAAGCAACACAGAACAATATCTTCGTCAGCGAGTTCGACAACTATTTCACCGGCATGGACTCAATCGCCGGTCGCCTGAAGAACTCCTTCCAGAACGGCTACACGTTCTATACCTCGGCAGTCATCTGGGAAGCACTCGATGAGTACAACGACGCGCTGGTCGATTACAAAAAGGCCCTCGAACTCGCACCGGACAACGCAGTCCTGCGCGACGATGTGATCCGTGCCAACCAGTATTTCGACGGGCGGGCGGCGAAAACCACGTCGGCATCGCCGCCGACGGGCAGCGTCGTGGTGCTGTTCGAGCAGGGCTTTGTGCCGGCCAAAAAGCCGGTCGGCCTGCCCATTCCAACCATGGACGGCGGGGTGTTCAGCATCCAGTTCCCCATTTACGACGGCCTCGACTACGCACCGCCGACGCCCCTGACCGTGCGCAGCGACGACAACACGCTCGCTACGACTGCGCTGCTGGTGGACACCGGCGCGCTGGCCATGAAAGCGCTCAGGGAGCAGGTGCCCGCCATGCTGGTGCGCCAAATCCTGCGTGCCCGCTCCAAGTATGAAATCCAGAAACAGGCGGCCAAACAGGGCGGAGTGCTCGGACAGTTTGCTGCCAACATCTATAACCTGGTCTCCGAGCAGGCCGACCTGCGCAGTTGGCTGACGCTGCCGGCCAATGCCCAGGGCGTGCGCCTGGCGCTGCCGGCCGGCAACCGGTCGCTGGAATTTGTCGGTGCCACCGGCAGCCTGTCACTGCCGGTGGCCGTTCGCGCCGGGAGAACGACTATCGTCCGTGTTGTCGAAGCGAACGGGCGGCTGACCACCCAGACGTATGCGCTATGACCCAAGGAGAGTAACCCCATGAAATACCGTGCATTTCTCGCTACGATTCTCACCACGATCATGGTCGCCCTCACCGTCGGCTGCAGCGGGCTCAAGTCCGTGTCGGCCGGCGACGACGACCCGGTGAAATACCAGGTGATTACCGCCGGCGACACCAAGGATCGCCTCGACGTGCTCAAGGTCGTCACCGCCAGGGCCGGCGATCTGGCCAGGGCCAGCGTCGAACTGCAGAACGACTCCAACTTCAGCTATACCTTCGAGTACCGATTCAAGTGGTATGACGCCAACGGCATGGAGCTCAACCCGGACAGCACCGGCTGGACCCCGGTTGCCATCATGGCGCATGAAACAAAATCGCTGCAGGCGCTGGCCCCGAATCCCACCGCCGCCACGTTCAAGCTGTTCCTGCAGGAAAAACCCTAAGCCACGACTGTCGGTCGCTTACCCACAAGGAGAAAGAACATGAAGCGCATTTTCGTCACCACGCTGGTCGGTGCCACACTCATCAGTACCGGTTTGCTCACCGGTTGCGCCAACAAGGTCGCCTACGGTGACGCCCAGGCGGTTGAAACCGTCAACACCGATTTCGGCTCCACCGACCTGCAGATGATCGCCGGCAAAATGACCGACGACATGCTGGCTTTCCCGCCGGTTGTACAAGTAACGGCGCAGCGTCGCCCGGTCATTTTTGTCGACAAGGTCAAGAACAAGACGACCGAACACATTGATACCGAATCGATTACCGACACCATCCAGACCAAGGTGATCAACTCCGGCAAGTTCCGTTTCGTTGACATGACAGCCGTGAAGCAGGTGCAGGAGCAACTCGACTTCCAGCAGGAATCCGGCAATGTCGACGCCAAAACTGCGGTGAAGATCGGTCAGCAGATCGGCGCCGAATACATGCTGTATGGCAACCTGTCGAGCATCGTCAAGCAGGCCGGTAAAACCCGGGATGTGTATTACAAGTTCACCCTGAAATTGATGCACCTGCAGAGCGGCATCGTCGAGTGGCAGGGCGAGAAGGAAATTCGCAAGACCAAGAGCAAGTCACTGCTGGGCATGTAGTTGGCATCCGCAAATCGCTCGCCCGCCTGATCGACACAGGGAGGATGCCGCCATGTGGCATGCATTGTTGCTGGTACTGGTGACGCTGTCATCCGCCGCATTCGCGGCAACGAATGATGTTACCCGGGAAACGGAAGGCTACGGCGCAACCCAGCAGGAAGCCGTGACCAATGCGCTGGTGGAAGCGGTGCGCCAGGTGCGCGGTTCGGCCGCCGGTGTCGACCGCAGCGTCGAGGAGACGCTGGCGATTGTTGCCGGTGCCGACGGCACGGTCATCGAGAAGACCACAAAACCTGTGCAGGATGTCTACACCGAGTCGCGCGGTTTTGTGCGCAGCTATCAGGTACTGGAGCAGCGCGCGACGGACAAAAGCGTTTATGTGCGCATCCGCGCTCTGGTGCCAAGCTTTGAATCGGCGATCAGCGACGCGGGGAAAAAACGCATTGCAGTGCTGCCGTTCCGCGTAACACTCGACAGCTATCGCCTCGCCGATCATGGCGACGCGATGGCATTTTCGCAGCGCCTCGCCGATCATCTGGTGACCCAGATAAGCACGCAACAGGGCGTGGTGGTAGTGAACCGCGATTTCTTTGCCGAGCTGGGTCTCGAAAAAGCAGTACTCGGCGCCGATGCCGCACCGGAAGAGCTCACCAAACTCGGCGCCTCGGTCGGCGCGGATTTCCTGATGGTTGGGCGCGTGCAGGAAGCGCGTACCGAAGCCGAACCGGGCGCCTACGGCAGCAAGCCGAAGAAGACCGACGAAATTCGCCTCACCTGGCGCATGGTGGAAGCGGCCACCGGCAAGCTGCTGGCTGCCGGCAACGTTGCTTTCGACAACCAGCGCAAGGAGAAGAACCGCTATTCGTGGACCAAACGCAACGACTTCGAGGCCGGCGAATTGTTCACCGCACTGGCCAGGCAGGTGGCCGGCGCAGCGCTGGCGCAGGAGGCAGAACCGGCAGATGCAATGCCTGCCGCACCAACTGCCGCACCGGCGATAACCCCGGGATCAAGCGACAAACCACTCACCTGGTGAGCCGCAAGATGGCATGATGAAGGGCCCCACAGATCATTAACCACGAGGAGTGCGCGCCATGGCAAAGGGTATGGAAAAGCGGAAGGAAACCAAGAAAAAACCTGAAAAAACCCTGAAAGAAAAGCGGGCCGACAAGGCCGCCAAGAAGGGTTGAACCAGACGGGTACGGCTGGGGCTGGCAACGCTCAGTCGTACCGGTTGCCGGTAATCTGGTGCGCAAGGCCGATCGCATAGTTGTCGGTCATGCCGGCGATGAAATCGACAACACGCATATACGACAAATACATCGATTCCGCTGCCGACGGCTGGTTGTTCGCGATCAGCCCCAGCAACTTGCGATTGCGGAAATTCGAATCGCCACGCGCATGCAGTTCGTGGATTGCTCCGGAATACGCCTCAAGCAACACGGCAATGGTCGAGAACGCGCCGATTTCGATCTGGGTTTTGCGGTGATTGTTGAAAATCTTCTCGCGCGCAAGCTGCTTGGCGGCCCGAATACCGTCGCGCACATTCGGATGGCAGTAGTCGATCAGGTCGCCATCAAGCGCACCGCGCAACAATTCCGCCTGCTGCCGCACGAACACGTTCGAGACTTCCGTCACCAACCGCTCCACCACCTTGCCGCGCCAGGCTGCAAGGCGACGGCGATCTGAATATTTATCCACCGCTGCCGGCCGCTCGTTGTCGGAAAGCAGCTGAAAGATCGGTTCAACATCCTCGTAGTCAAGGATGTCCATCTCGTTGCCGTCCTCAAGATCAATGATTGCATAACAGATGTCGTCAGCCGCTTCGGTGAGATATGCCAGCGGGTGGCGGCACCATTTTTCGTCAGCGATTTGTAGCAGGCCGAGCTTCTGCGCAACATCGCGCAAAATATGCAGCTCGGTGTGACAGACGCCGTATTTGCCGTGATCGACATGCCGCGAGCTGTACGGGTACTTCATCAGCGCACCGAGCGTGGCGCAGGTAAGCCGCATACCGCCTTCGAACTGGTTGTATTCGATCTGGGTCACCATGCGGAAACCCTGGGCATTGCCCTCGAAATTCAGCAGATCCTTCTTCTCCTCGGCGGACAACGCCACCAGCAGGCTGCGTGCATCGGCGCTGTGAAACCAGTCGCGGATCGCATATTCACCGGCGTGGCCGAACGGCGGGTTGCCGATGTCGTGGGCGAGGCACGCTGCCTGCACGATGGCACCCAGATCGGCGGGGCCCGTCCATTCCGGCAGTGCGCCGGGAAGCTCCATGCGCATCAACTCGCCCACACGCATGCCGAGCGAACGGCCAACACAACTCGCCTCAAGAGAATGCGTTAGCCGCGTATGCACATGATCGTTGCGCGAGAGCGGATGCACCTGTGTTTTTCGCCCCAGACGACGAAACGCGTCGGAAAAAACGATCTTGTCGTGATCCTTGTGGAACGGCGAACGGCCCAACTCATCCTGCGCTTCATCACTGGAACGATAGCGGGTACGGTTGAGCAGGTTATTCCAGTCCATGTGCGACATGCGAAACTCCTCAGGCGACATCGCTGCGCGGCAGAACCTGATCAAGCACGGCAAAAACCTGAGCGCGAAATTCAGGGGATTCATTGACAAGCTGGTGATACGCAGCAGGAATCATGTTCACCGAAGCGCGGGGAAATTTCATGCGGATTATGCCCAGGTTATGCTGCCAGTCGACCGTGCCATCTGCGTCGCCCTGCACGACAACGAGCGGGTAATCACAGGGCGTGGCGTTTTCCATGTGGGGGATCCAGCGTTTCATCGCCCCGACCCAGCGCGTCGATAACTGTCGAGATTGCAGCGGATCTTCTTCACGCAGAAAACGCAGGAATTTCTCATCGTGCGAATTTACCGCGAATTTTCGGGCGATATGCTGACGGAACGGCCGCAGCAGGTAGTACAGCACACGGTTCAGCTTCCAGTGCACCGGGCGCACCAGCGGCGCCAGTGCAACAACAGCAGCAAACGGCGAGCTCGCCGTACTTGAACCGGCACGCAATAGCCACTCCATAATGATCGCGCCGCCGGTGCTCTGCACGAGCACCGATAGCGGGACCGCCAACCGGGTCTGCACCATGCCCGTGAGCACTGCATCCAGCGCGTGCTGGTATTCCATAAAACTGTCGATGGCTGCAGGCGCACCGCTGGAAAGACCGTGGCCGGGCAGATCGAATGCGACAACATCGAAATCGCGTGCCAACAGATGCTCGATCGCATGATCGAATATACCGACGTGATCGTAATAGCCATGCACGACGAGAACCGTACCGCGCGGTGCCGGCACCTGGAACAACTGCACGGCAATGCGGTAGTCGTTCAGCTGCGGCGTACTGACGTCGATGAAACCCAGGCCGTGGCGCAGGCCGGGTATGCGGCCACCGAAATCAAGCCCGTAGTGGCGAACATAATCGACCAGCGCCCCTTTGGCGGGTGCCGGGTCGGCCCAATCGATCGGGAGAAGCGCGGCACGCGCGGCGGCAACATCGAACATATAGCCTTCCCCTTAAACGCCGTATTGACCCGTGCGCTCAATTCACCTTCTGCGCCAACTCGCCCTTCGCGTAACGCTCGGTCATTTTTTCGAGCGACACCACCTTGATCTTCGAGGCCTGGCCGGCAGAACCGAACGCTTCGTAACGCCCGATGCAGATGTCGCGCATCGCAGTGATTGAATCCTTCAGGTACTTGCGCGGATCGAACTCGGCCGGATTCTTTGCCAGGTGGCGACGTATCGCGCCGGTGGACGCGAGACGCAAGTCGGTATCGATGTTCACTTTGCGCACACCGTGCTTGATAGCTTCGACGATCTGCTCAAGCGGCACCCCGTAGGTTTCCTTGATGTCGCCGCCGTTGTCGTTGATGATTTTCAACCAGTCCTGCGGCACGCTCGACGAACCGTGCATCACCAGGTGAGTGTTCGGAATGCGACGGTTGATTTCCTTGACGCGTTCGATGGCGAGGATGTCGCCGGTCGGCGGCCGGGTGAACTTGTAGGCACCGTGCGACGTGCCGATCGCGATGGCAAGCGCATCGACGCCGGTGTCCTTGACGAACTGCGCGGCTTCTTCCGGGTCGGTCAACAGTTGTGAGTGATCCAGCGTTCCCTCCGCGCCATGGCCGTCTTCCTCGCCGGCCATGCCGGATTCCAGCGAACCCAGGCAACCAATCTCACCTTCCACTGATACGCCGCAAGCGTGCGCCATCTCGACCGCCTGCTTCGTCACGCGCGCGTTGTAGGCGTAATCCATCGGCGTCTTGCCATCTTCACCCAGCGAGCCATCCATCATTACCGACGAAAAGCCAAGCTGAATCGAGCGCTGGCAAATTGCCGGCGACGTGCCGTGATCCTGGTGCATTACCACCGGGATGTCCGGAAATTCTTCGATTGCCGCGAGAATCAGGTGACGCAGAAAGGGCGCGCCGGCGTATTTGCGCGCGCCGGCCGAGGCCTGCACGATCACCGGCGCGTTGCATTTCTGCGCCGCCTCCATGATCGCGCGCATCTGCTCAAGATTGTTGACGTTGAATGCCGGGACGCCGTAGCTGTTTTCAGCCGCGTGGTCGAGCAATTGACGCAGGGTGATGAGTGCCATGTCGTTACCTCACTGTTTTTCCGCGGCTGCCGCCTGGCGGCAATTGTTCACGGTCTTGCCATCGGGGCCCATGATCAGGCTGGCGTAAGGAGCACTGCCATCGACCAGAACCACCTGAATTTTCCGTTGTTGTCAGTGTAGACGTTCGCCTCGCCATCCACCGGGTAGAGCTTGTACTTCCTGCCCTCATGGCGGACATGGACGCCGTAGTAACGCGTGCCGCGGATGCTGTCCCGCATCCGCGCACCGCTGTCATTCTCGGTGCTGCCGGTCGTCGAGGCGCCTACGGGGGAGAAAACAACCTCCGACTTCACGTCCGGCGCGATCTTCACCTTCGCACTGAACGTCACGCCGCCATCGCAGCGGTAGTCGCCGTTCATGGCCGGGTCGAGACCATCGCCGGCCTGCGCCAGCACCGAAGCCAGCATGGTCGCCACGAACATCCCTGCGCGCATATCGATTATCCCTTTGCCCGCTGCTGCAGAATTTCAACCGCCGGCAGCACCTTGCCTTCGACGAATTCCAGGAACGCGCCGCCGCCGGTCGAGATGTAGCCGATGCGGTCGGCGACACCGTACTTGTCGATCGCCGCCAGCGTGTCGCCGCCGCCGGCGATCGAGAACGCGCTCGACGCGGCAATCGCTTCCGACAGCATCTTCGTGCCGTTGCCGAACTGGTCTGCCTCGAACACGCCGACCGGGCCGTTCCACAAAATGGTTTTCGCGCTCTGCAGCAGGCCGGCGAACTGCTTCGCCGTTTCGGGGCCGACATCGAGAATCATCTCGTCGTCGGCGATGTCCGTCACTTTCTTCACCACGGCCTTCGACGCGGCCACGCGTGCCATGAAATCGTCGCCGTCCGGCAGCTTCGCGACGACGACATCCACCGGCAGCGGCACCTTCACTTTCAAGGCGATCTGCTTCGCGGTGTCGATCAGGTCGTGTTCGCACAGCGACTTGCCGACTTTGTAGCCGGCCGCCGCCAGAAAGGTGTTGGCGATGCCGCCGCCGACGATCAGTTGATCGCAGATGCCGGTCAGCGAGGTGAGTACGTCCAGCTTGGTCGATACCTTGGAGCCGGCGACGATGGCTACCATCGGCCGCGCCGGCGTCTTCAGCGCCTTGCCCAGTGCTTCCAGTTCGGCGGCCAGCAACGGACCGGCGCAAGCAATCTTCGCGAACTTCGCCACGCCATGCGTCGAACCTTCGGCACGGTGCGCGGTGCCGAAGGCATCCATCACGAACACGTCGCACAGCGCGGCATACTGCTGCGCCAGCTCGTCCTTGTTCTTCTTCTCGCCCCTGTTGAAGCGCACGTTTTCGAACAGCACGATCTCGCCCGGTTTTACGTCAACACCGCCGAGATACTCCTTCAGCAGCGGTACGTTCCGGCCCAGCGCCTTTTCCAGATAGTCGGCGACCGGCTGCATCGAGTTCTCCTCGCTGAATACACCCTCCTCCGGACGACCAAGATGAGACATCACCATCACCGCCGCACTTTTTTCCAGCGCCAGCCTGATGGTGGGCAGCGAGGCCAGAATGCGCGCATCCGACGCAACCTTGCCGTTTTTCACCGGTACGTTGAGATCCTCGCGAATCAAAACGCGCTTTCCTTTGAGGTCAAGATCAGACATTTTTATGATGGACATGCTCGGTTCCTGATTGAATTACCATTCACTTGCGCAACGCGACGCACAAATCAACCAACCTGTTCGCATATCCCCACTCGTTGTCATACCAAACCATCAATTTGGCGAGATTTCCGAGCAGGTGCGTTTCCGTGGAATCGAAAATCGCCGATTCACGCCGATGGTTGAAATCGATGCTGACCAATGGCTCATCGTTGTAACCGACAAGGCCCCGCCACTCGCCGCCGCTTGCCCGCTTGAACAGCGCGTTGATCGCCTGTGCGGTCGGCGGTGTGCGCAACTCGACGCTAAGATCGACCAGTGCAACATTCTGCGTCGGCACGCGCACCGAGTAGCCGGTGATGCGGCCTGCCAGCCACGGCAACACTTTTTGCACGGCGCCGATGCTGCTCGATGTGGTCGGGATAATGCTTTGGCCGGCAGCGCGGGCGCGGCGCAAGTCGCGGTGCACATGGTCAAGCAGGTGCTGATCCGATGTGCTGGCATGGATCTCGGTCATCAGCACGCGCTCAACGCCAAACGCGTCATTGAGAACCGACAGCACCGGCGCCAAACAGTGCGTGGTGCAGGATGACGCCGAGATGACATGCTGGTCGGCAGTCAGCGTTGTGTGATTGATGCCGTAGACCACCGTGGCGTCCGGCTCATCGAAACCAACCGCGCCGATCACCACACGCTGTGCACCGGCAACAAGATGTCGCGCGGCATCGGCACGCGCCCGAAACGCTCCGGTGCATTCAAGCACGAGATCAACGTTCAGCTTATACCACGGGCACTCGGCGGGATCGGCAATTGCGGACAGCGCAATGCGTTTGCCATTGACGATGAGGCAGCCTTCTTCCAGGGCAACCTCACCACTGAACGGCCCGTGCGTGGAATCGTGGCGCGTCAGGTGTGCAATCGCATCAGCACGGCCTGTCTCGTTGATCGCGACGATTTCAACACCGTACTCGCCGCGCTCATGCAGCGCCCGCAACACATTGCGCCCGATGCGGCCGTAGCCGTTGATCGCGATGCGCAATGCCCGTCCGGTCATCCCGGCAAGCCCTCAACGGCGGCGACGACCGCCGCCGTGGTGATGCCAAAATGCTGGAACAGCTGCGCGGCCGGTGCTGATTCACCGAACGATTCCATGCCGACGATCGCGCCATCCAGGCCAACATAACGGCGCCAGTATTCCTTGATGCCTGCCTCAACAGCGACGCGCACACGGCAGGATTTTGGCAACACCGATTCGCGGTAAGCGGCTTCCTGCGCATCAAACACGTCGGCGGACGGCATCGACACAACGCGCACATGGCGGCCCTTTTCACCGAGCACTTTCGCCGCCGCCATTGCCAGTTCCACTTCCGAACCGGTGGCGATGATGATCGCATCCGGATTCGCCGCATTGTATGGCTCAACGACATAACCGCCGCGAGCAATGTTGGCGAGCGCGGTTTCGCTACGGGGTATATGCGGCAGGTTCTGTCGCGAAAAAACCAGCGCCGTCGGCCCGGTCTTGCGCTCGATCGCTGCCTTCCACGCTACCGCCGACTCCACTGCGTCCGCCGGGCGCCACACACTCATATTCGGCGTGAGCCGCAAATTGGCCAACTGCTCGACCGGCTGGTGGGTCGGGCCGTCTTCGCCCAGGCCAATCGAATCGTGCGTATACACCTGGATATTACGCTGCCTCATCAGCGCTGCCATGCGCATGGCGTTGCGCGCGTATTCCATAAAAATCAAAAATGTCGCGCCATAGGGAATAAACCCGCCGTGCAGGGCAAGGCCGTTGCAGATCGCGGTCATGCCGAATTCGCGCACGCCGTAATAAAGATAATTACCGCTGGCGTCGTCGTGGGTAATGCCCCTCGAGCCCTTCCAGATCGTCAGGTTAGAGCCGGCGAGATCGGCCGAGCCCCCGAGCAGTTCCGGCAGCAGCGCACCGAAGCCGTTGAGTGCATTCTGTGAGGCCTTGCGGGTGGCAATCGTTTCGCCCTTGACGGCGACATCGCGGATGAACGCATTGGCCTTCTCGTGCCAGCCGGCCGGCAGTTCGTTGCGCATGCGTCGCACGAACTCGGCAGCCAGCGCCGGATTTTTCGTCCTGTACTGCTCGAACAGCCCATTCCAGGTTGCCTCGCGTTTTGCGCCGGCATCATGCGCATTCCAGGCGGCGGCAATGTTGGCGGGAATCTCAAACGGCGCAAATTTCCAACCCAGTTTCTCGCGCGCACCCTTGATCTCTTCATCGCCCAGGGGCGACCCGTGACACTCTTCCTTGCCGGCCTTGGTCGGCGCACCGAAACCGATGATCGTCTTGCAGCAAATCAGTGTTGGCTGCCCGGTATTGGTACGCGCGGTATTGATCGCAGTTTGCAGTTCCTGCGTGTCGTGGCCATCGACATTCGGGATCACCTGCCAGCCGTAGGCGCGGAAACGCGCCGGCGTGTCATCGGTGAACCAGCCGTGCACTTCGCCGTCAATCGAAATGCCGTTGTCATCATAAAAAACGATCAGTTTGCCCAGGCCGAGGGTTCCAGCGAGCGAACAGACTTCGTGCGAGATGCCTTCCATCAGGCAACCGTCGCCAACGAATACATAGGTGTGGTGGTCGACGATGTTCAGGCCGTCGCGATTGAACTGCGCCGCCAGCGTTTTTTCTGCGATGGCCATGCCGACGGCGTTGGCAAGTCCCTGGCCGAGTGGGCCGGTCGTCGTCTCGATGCCCGGCGTGTAGCCATATTCCGGGTGGCCCGGCGTTTTCGAATGCAGCTGACGGAAATTTTTCAGATCATCGAGTGACACGTCGTAACCGGTCAGATGCAGCAGCGAATACAACAGCATTGAACCGTGGCCATTCGAGAGCACGAAGCGGTCGCGATTGACCCAGTGCGGATTGGCCGGGTTGTGGGCGAGATAATCGCGCCACAGCACCTCGGCGATGTCGGCCATGCCCATCGGCATGCCGGGGTGCCCGGATTTCGCCTTTTGAACCGCATCCATGCTCAGGGCACGGATGGCGTTGGCAAGCTCTCGGCGACTGGGCGTTGCGGGCATCGGACTGGGCTCCTGGGGCGGGGTATGGCCGGGGGCCGCCATTGTCCCCGAAGGGTACCGGGGGGGCAATCAGACTGCCGGCCACCTGCGAATGACTCTCTGCACCACGGTCTGCACACTGCCATTGGCCCGCAGTGGTGCGCCGCCCCTACAATCAAGTGCGTTTCCATCAGGATCCATCAACCCGGCCACCACGCCCTGCGAGCTATCCACGCCATGCCCGACAACGACGACAAACGCGCAGAATTGCGGCGCGCCGCGCTCGAATACCACGAGTTTCCCACGCCCGGAAAACTCGCCATTACGGCAACCAAGCAACTGGTCAACCAGCATGATCTCGCCATGGCGTATTCGCCGGGCGTCGCCGCCGCCTGCGAGGAGATCGTCGCCGATCCGGCCAACGCATTCCGCTACACCTCGCGCGGCAACCTGGTGGCCGTCATCACCAATGGCACTGCGGTATTGGGCCTCGGCAACATCGGGCCGCTCGCCGCCAAACCGGTGATGGAAGGCAAGGCCGTGCTGTTCAAAAAATTTGCCGGCATTGATGTCTTCGATCTCGAATTGCAGGAATCGAATCTCGACAAATTGGTCGACACCATCGCCGCGCTGGAACCCACTTTCGGTGGCGTCAACCTCGAGGACATCAAAGCGCCGGATTGTTTCTACGTCGAACGCCAGTTGCGTGCGCGGATGAAAATTCCGGTGTTTCACGACGACCAGCACGGTACGGCGATCGTCGTCGGTGCCGCTGTATTGAACGGCATCAAGATCACCGGGAAAGACATCAAAAAAGTAAAGCTCGTCACCTCCGGCGCCGGCGCCGCCGCGCTTGCCTGTCTTGGCCTGCTGGTGAAACTCGGCGTGCCGCGTGAGAACATCTGGGCGACCGATCTTGCCGGGCTTGTCTATGAAGGCCGTGCCGAGCTGATGGATGAAGACAAGGCAGTCTTCGCGCAGAAAACCGCCCAGCGCACCCTGGCAGAAGCGCTGGGCGGTGCCGATATTTTCCTTGGCTTAAGCGCGGGCGGCGTACTGAAACCGCACATGCTGAAAACCATGAACGCATCGCCGCTGGTGTTTGCGCTTGCCAATCCGACGCCAGAGATACTGCCAGACGAAGTGCTCGCCGTGCGTAGCGACGCCATCATTGCTACCGGCCGTACCGACTACCCGAACCAGGTCAACAACGTCCTGTGCTTCCCGTACATTTTCCGCGGCGCCCTCGATTGCGGTGCCACTACCATTACATCGGAAATGGAAATAGCAGCCGTGCATGCCATAGCCCAGCTGGCGCAGGCTGAGCAGAATGAAGTCGTGGCAGCGGCCTATGCCGATACGTCACTGACCTTCGGGCGCGACTACCTGATTCCGAAACCCTTCGACCCGCGACTGATGATGAGAATCGCGCCAGCCGTGGCGCAGGCTGCCGCCGATTCCGGCGTGGCGGCACGCCCGATCACCGACCTGGATGCCTATCGCGACAAACTGCAAACCTTCGTCTATGCCTCCGGCGCAACGATGAAGCCGATCTTCATGCTCGCCAAGCAATCAACGAAAAAACGCGTTGCCTATTCCGAAGGCGAGGATGAGCGCGTACTGCGTGCCGTCCAGGTAGTGGTCGACGAAAACCTGGCGCGACCGACACTGATTGGCCGGCCCGCCGTGATTTCCCATCGCATCGCCAAGTTCGGTTTGCGTCTGGAAGTCGGCCGTGACTACGACATCGTCAACATAGAAAAAGACGATCGCTACGACGAATACTGGCGCGAATACCACCGTATCACCGCGCGCAAGGGCATCACCGAGCAACACGCGATGATCGAGATGCGCCGCCGCACGACACTGATCGGCGCCATGCTGCTGCGCAAAGGCGTCGTCGACGGTCAGATCTGCGGCACCTGGGGCACCACGCCGTTGCATCTGCACTACATCGATCAGGCAATTGGCCTGCGCGAAGGCGCAAAAACCTACGCCTGCATGAACGGCCTGATCCTGCCGAATCGGCAGGTAATGCTGGTTGACACACACGTCAATTACGATCCGACTGCCGA
Organism: Pseudomonadota bacterium; assembly: GCA_049324495.1. Classification (GTDB taxonomy): domain Bacteria; phylum Pseudomonadota; class Gammaproteobacteria; order Pseudomonadales; family JADFDG01; genus JADFDG01. The sequence goes on along the minus strand of JBMOOP010000110.1, from coordinate 59,206 downwards.
ACAGATTGCCGAGATCGCGGTGATGGCCGCCGAGGAAATGATGCGCTTCGGCCTGCACCCGAAAGCGGCACTGCTCTCGCATAGCAATTTCGGTACCAGCAATCAGCCATCGGCAGTGAAGATGCGCGAGGCGCTGGCCATTCTGCAGGGCACCGCCCCCTGGCTGGAAGTTGACGGCGAAATGCACGGCGACGCGGCGCTCGACGGTGTCTATCGCAAAAAGCTCATGCCAACCTCGACTCTGGAAGGCGACGCCAACCTGCTGGTGCTGCCCAACCTGGATGCCGCCAACATCGCCTACAACCTGCTGAAAACCGCGGCTGGCGGCGGCATCGCCATCGGCCCGCTGTTGCTGGGCGCGGCAAAGCCGGTACACATCCTGACGCCGTCGGCGACCGTGCGGCGGATCATCAACATGACCGCGGTGACCGTCGCCGATGCCAACGCCGCGCGCTGAGAAAACGTTCCTGCAGGACCACGGCTACGGCGCGGCGCGGCTCGTCGCCGTGACCGCCCGCATCGACTGGTCGCGGCCGGATGCGATGGCGCGCGCCCGTGATGCACTCGCACTTTATGCAGGCACCGTCGGCGAACTGCTGCGTGACGCCGCGAAAAACCGTCGTCAGACGTTTGGTAAATTCCTTAACGACCTGATTGCCGCCAGCAGCGAAACCGAGCTTCCTCTGCTCTGGTTGGCACTGCGTTACGCCGAACGCAATACGCCAACAACCGGATTACTGGCGACACGGCGCGCACTACTCGACAACGCATCCGCGCCGGTCGCAGCGCACTGGCGGCTACTGCGCGATGGCACGCTGCCGGCCGCCCGGCTACCGGAAATCGCGCCCGTCGAAACCGATACCCTGCTGGCACTGCAGGCCGCGCAACTGGCCAAAACCGGTACGCTGACAACGGCAGCATCGACGCTACGTCTGCTGAAATTTGCCGCCGCGCAGGACGAAGGCCGTGCCGCACTGCTGCGTCATGTCCGCCTCGTGCAGAAACTGATAACCGGCGACGCCGGCCACCCGCGCCTTGACTACGATGCATTTCGCGGGCTGCCGACCGCACTGCGGCGCGTTTTGCTGTTTACGTCGGGCATGGCGGAATTTTTTCTTGATCCGGAAGCCCTCGCCGCATCGCGGCCGCCATCGCCGGCGTTCGATCCGTTGTTCTTCGATCGCGCCCTGGAAAATCTTGCCCACGGTAAGCTCGACCATGTCGATGTCGATACCTTGTTCATCAGCGCCGCCTCGACGCCAGCATTCCGCGCCCGCATCGTGACGGCACTCGCTAATGGCAGCGGCCGCCTTGCATGCAGCGACGACGTGCGCGAGCGGTTGATTGCCGGCGCCGAGCTGGCCGAGTTGGGGCTGGTCGCCTGTGCTGCTGCGCGATCGCCCGATGATGTGCAGCGCGCACTATCGCGCCTCGCAGCATTACCGCGCCACGGCATCCTCGGCGAAGGGCTGCTGCGCTTTGCACTGATTGCCTGGCGCGACTGGCTGCCGACGCAGATTCCCGTTGTGCTCACCAACGAGCCAGCTTTCTGTGACGGCATGCTCGATGCGGCAGCCCGGCGCCTGGCTGCGCATGTGCTGGCGACGCCGAACAGCGACGATATTCACCAGGCACCTGCCTTGCTGTTCCGTCATGTCACCGCATGGCTGAACTGCAGCGGCACGCGCGCGGCACGCGACGCGATTGCGGCACTGACGGACGCACTGGCCCGCGCCGGCGGCACGCTCGCTGGTGATATCGACGGCAGCGACCTCTGCGCACTGCATCGTGCCGGGCCGCGCGGCGCCGTACTGGCACGCACCCTGGTCAGCGCGTTGCGCGCACAGACACCGGATGCCTGGCGCGATCACTTCGCCCCGCATTTTGTTTGAGTCCAGCGCCGCCCCGTCAGGCCATTCGCCTGCCGGGTTGGAGTTTTCTGCTCATCAGCATGGGTTCCCGGTCAGCAAAGCCTGTCCGAAATGGGGTGCCTGCGCTGGCGGCGGGTACCAGTGGTTCACCTGTCACGCTTGAACTCATCAATCAGTTGCGGGATGAGCAGGCGTGACCACTTACCTACTGGATGTGAATGTCCTGATTGCGCTTGTTGATCCTGCACATGTGCAGCACGAAGAGGCACATGCGTGGTTCGCTCGGGTGGGAAAAAAGAGTTTTGTTACTTGCCCCATTACGGAAAATGGGCTGCTTCGTATGGATCATCGAATTTCTGCGGATGCTGTCCTGGGTGGCAAAAAGAGTCTGGAATTGATCTGAAATAGATTGCCGGTGGTGTCTGTGCCGGTCGGGAAAGCATGGCCAGGTGTAGAGCAGGCCGGGTGCGACGCCCAACTGCTCGGCGGCGTCTGCGACGCCGACCCGGACTGCCGGCAACAGTGCCCAAATTCCAACCCCGGCGTGACCCGGATTTCGCCCGCACCGGCAGTAAAGTTAATGTCACAGGCACAAGGCACCACAGCCGAGTCGGCAAATCACCCTCACTTCCGGTACCCTGCGCACTGCACGCGGCCCTTCCCCGTCGCATTCTTCAAAGCTCGCCGCCGGAGACCTCCTGCCATGACCCGTTCCTTCATTGCCGCCATCACGATTGCCGTTGCCACCCTGCTGGCAGGGTGCAACATGATGGGGCTCGCTGACGCTTCCGCAAGCGGAACCCCGGCTGCATCAGCCTCGCCCGGCGTAGCGATGCAAACCACCATCATCGCCCTGCAGACCTGGCTGTCGGTCGAACAGAGCAAGGCATCCAGCGCCGGCAATACTTCACGCGCCAATATGGCCGGCAGCCTGATCGGGAACCTGTCATCGCTGCGCACCGAACCCAATTGCGCCAATCGCCTGCGCCTGGCCAACACCGTCTCAGGCGGCCTGCAGACGCAATTCCCGGCCTATCAGACCGAACTGGGCCTGGGCACCAACCTGGCCACCGTCCTCGTCTCGGGCTTTCCTGGTTGCCAGTAATACCGGGAGCGCTGCAGCGCCCGCAATCCGATCAAATATCAAAGAGATTCAATATTGAATCCCTTTGATATAGCTCATAGACTGGCCTGCTTATGGCCCTCCTCCCCGTCGCTACTCTGGATGAGAAGCACCCAACTCCCGACGCCGCCCTCACCGATCTCGCCCACCTGCTGAAAGGCGGCGGCGACCCGCTGCGGCTGGCGATTCTGCAGGTGCTGGGCCTGGGCTCGTTCGGGGTGCTGGAGCTTGGCGAGATCTTCGGCCAGAAGCAGCCGGCCATCAGCCATCATCTCAAGGTGCTGGCCCAGACCGGACTGGTCACCGCCCGTCGCGAAGGCAACGCCATCTTTTACCGCCGCGCCCTGCCGCAGGCCGACGATCCGGCCGGCCCGGTGCAGGAAGCGCTGTTCGCTGCCCTTGACGCACTGCCGCATGCCGCCGAAGCGAACGCCAACATCGAGCGCATCCGCGCCGAGCGTGCCGAGGTCTGCCGGGCCTTTTTTGCCCGTCATACCGACGACTTCCGCGAGCGCCAGGACCTGATCGCCGAGTACCGCCAGTACGCCGACGGCGCCCGCGACCTGCTGCTTGCCGCGCAGCTGCCGCCAACAGCCGAGGTGCTGGAAGTCGGCCCCGGCGCCGGCGAATACCTCGCTGAACTGGCCGGACGCTATGCAAAGGTCTGGGGCTTCGACATCAGCGAAGGGCTGCTCTCGAAGGCCCGGGCGCGCATCGACACCGACGGGTTGACCAATGTAACGCTGGTGGCAGGCGATACAAAAGCGGCACTGGCCCGCCACCTCGCCGTTGACGCCGTGGTGTTCAACATGGTGCTGCACCATGTGCCCTCGCCCGCCGACCTGTTTCGCGACGCCGCAAAGTTGCTCAAACCCGGCGGCGTCATGCTGGTCACCGATCTGTCCCGCCACGAACAGGATTGGGTGCGCGCGCACTGCGGCGATTTGTGGCAGGGCTTCGACGACGCCGAGCTCGACGGCTGGGCACGCACCGCCGGCTTCATCGCCGGCAACAGCTTCTACCTGGGGCTGCGCAACGGCTTCCAGGTGTTGTTTCGCAGCTTTTCAGTTCCTCTTGCAAATGCGTTTTCCCATCACTGACCAGGCAACAACAGGTAGCACGCCATGAGCGAATACAGCGTCTTCACCTCCGAATCCGTTTCCGAAGGCCACCCGGACAAGCTCGCCGACCAGGTTTCCGATGCCATCCTCGATGCCATCATTGCGCAGGACAAGTACGCGCGCGTCGCCTGCGAAACGCTGGTGAAAACCGGTGTCGCCATCATTGCCGGCGAGATCACCACCACCGCCAACATTGATTACGAAAAAATCGTTCGCGATGTGATCGTTGCCATCGGCTACGACTCATCGGCAGTGCACTTCGACGGCCGTACCTGCGGCGTGCTGAATCTGGTCGGCAAACAGTCGCCAGACATCAACCAGGGGGTTGACCGGGCAAAACCGGAAGACCAGGGCGCCGGCGACCAGGGCCTGATGTTCGGCTACGCCAGCAACGAAACCGACGTGTTGATGCCGGCGCCGATTCAATACGCGCATCGCCTGGTCGAGCGTCAGGCCGAAGCGCGAAAATCCGGCTTGCTGCCGTGGTTGCGCCCGGATGCGAAATCACAGGTGACGTTCCGTTATGAAAACGGCAAGCCGGTCGCGGCGGAAGCCATCGTGTTGTCCACACAACATGCTGCCGACGTGCAGGACAAGGACATCCATGAAGGCGTGATGGAACTCATCATCAAGCACGTCATTCCGAAAGAATGGATGCACAAGGACACCAAGGTGCACATCAATCCGACCGGCCGTTTCGAGATCGGCGGGCCGATGGGCGACTGCGGACTCACCGGACGCAAAATCATCGTCGATTCCTACGGCGGCATGGCCCGTCACGGCGGCGGTGCATTCTCCGGAAAAGATCCATCGAAGGTTGATCGCTCCGCGGCCTATGCTGGCCGCTATGTGGCAAAAAATATTGTTGCGGCCGGCCTGGCTGATCGCTGTGAAATCCAGGTGTCGTATGCCATCGGCGTGGCTGAGCCGACATCCATTTCGATCAATACTTTTGGCACAGGAAAAATTTCCGATACCAAACTGGTTGCCCTGGTGCGCAAAGTATTTGAACTGCGCCCCTATGGCCTGACCAGGCAACTCGATTTGCTGCACCCAATTTATCAGCCAACGGCATCCTACGGCCACTTTGGCCGCACACCCGGCACGGTGACGGTGGGTGGCCACACGCACCATACCTTTACCTGGGAAAAAACCGACAAGGCCGAAGAATTGCGCGCCGCTGCCGGCCTGAAATAAACAACCGACCGAATTCATTGTTCAGGAACAAAACTCATGAATGCTCCCGTTAAAGTCGATTACAAGGTTGCCGATATTTCTCTGGCCGAGTACGGCCGTCAGGAAATCATCCTCGCCGAGCGCGAAATGCCGGCACTGATGAATCTGCGTGCCAAGTACGGCAGGCAGAAGCCGCTGGCCGGCGCAAAAATCATCGGCTGCATCCACATGACGGTGCAGACCGCCGTGCTGATCGAAACGCTACAGGTACTGGGTGCGGAGGTGCGCTGGAGTTCGTGCAACATTTTCTCGACGCAGGACCATGCCGCTGCCGCCATCGCTGCGCGTGGCGTGCCCGTGTTTGCCTGGAAAGGCGAAACCGAAGAGCAGTACTGGTGGTGCGTCGAGCAAACCATCCTCAAGGACGGCAAGCCCTGGGATGCGAACATGATCCTTGATGACGGCGGCGATCTCACCGGCCTCATCCACGATAAATACCCGCAGATGCTCGACAAAATCCACGGCATCACCGAAGAGACCACCACCGGCGTCAAGCGCCTGATCGAAATGCTGCAGAAGGGCGAGCTGAAAGTCCCGGCGATCAACGTCAACGACTCGGTCACCAAGAGCAAGAACGACAACAAGTACGGCTGTCGTCATTCGCTTAATGATGCGATCAAACGCGGCACCGACATGCTGCTGGCCGGCCGCAAGGCGCTGGTGATCGGTTATGGCGACGTGGGCAAGGGTTCGGCACAATCGCTGCGTCAGGAAGGTATGATCGTGAAGATCTCCGAGATCGATCCGATCTGCGCCATGCAGGCCTGCATGGACGGTTATGAAGTGGTGTCACCGTACATCAACGGCGAAAACACCGGCAAGCCGGACTGCATCAACACGTGCCTGCTCAGCGAAACCGATCTGATCTGCACCACAACCGGCAATCACCACGTTTGTGACCGCAACATGTTGCGCGCGCTGAAAAAAGGCGCTGTGGTCTGCAACATCGGCCACTTCGATACAGAAATCGACACCGCATACCTGCGCGAGCACTTCACGTGGCTTGAGGTGAAACCGCAAGTGCACAAGGTATTCCGCGATGCGGCGCCGGGCACGAAGATCAACCAGGAATCCGACGATTATCTGATTTTGCTGTCCGAGGGTCGCCTGGTGAATCTTGGCAATGCCACCGGCCACCCATCGCGCATCATGGACGGTTCCTTTGCCAATCAGGTGCTGGCGCAGATGTTTCTGTACGAGCAGCGTTTCGCCGATCACTCCGCCGCCGTGCAATCGGCCATGCTGAAGGTGGAAGTGTTGCCGAAAAAACTCGACGAAGAAGTGGCGCTGGAAATGGTGCGGGGCTTTGGCGGCGTCGTTACCAAACTGACAAAGGCGCAGGCCGACTACATCAAGGTGAGCGTGGACGGCCCGTTCAAGCCTGAACACTACAAGTATTGATGGCAGGAACCGGGAAATGAGCGACGACGAACTGCAGGAAGTCCAGATCAGCTTCGAGTTCTTCCCGCCGAAGACCGAGGCCGGCTTCGCCAAGCTGGCCGAGGTGCGGGATCGCCTCGTCGCCGAACAACCGGAGTTTTTTTCGGTCACCTATGGCGCGGGCGGTTCAACGCGTGAACGCACCTTCAACACAGTGAAGATGGTGCGCGAATGCGGCATCGATACGGCACCGCACCTGTCCTGCGTCGGCCACACCAAAGCCCAGATGCGAGAGATTCTCGATGGCTACAAGGCCGACGGCGTGCAGCGGATCGTCGCCCTGCGCGGCGACTTGCCGAGCGGCATGGGGCCGACCGGTGGCGAGCTGCCATACGCGCACGATCTTGTTGCCTTTATTCGCCGGCATTACGGCAATCACTTCCGCATTGAAGTGGCCGCCTATCCAGAGATGCACCCGCAGGCGGTAAACCTCGATGCCGATATCACCCACTTCGTTGCCAAGGCAAAAGCCGGCGCGAACTCGGCGATCACGCAATATTTCTTCAACCCGGATGCGTACTTCCATTTCATGGATCGCGTACTGGATGACGGTATCGATATTCCGATCGTGCCCGGCATCATGCCGATAACCAACGCAACGAATCTGTTCCGCTTCTCCGACAGTTGCGGCGCAGAAATTCCGCGCTGGTTGCGCAAGCAACTGGAAACTTATGGGGACGACGATGAATCGCTGAAACTTTTCGGTATCGACGTGGTATCCAGCCTGTGCGAAACCCTGCTTGCGGCCGGCGCACCGGGCATCCATTTCTACACGATGAACCAGTCCGAACCGACGCTGGCGATTTTGCGCAACCTTGGGCTGGAAGGTTAGGAAACCTCTGAAAAACCCATGAGCAGCAACACCAACCTGATGCGTCGCGACCTCGCGGTCCTGTGGCACCCCTGCACGCAGATGAAGGATCACGAGCAGTTGCCACTGATTCCGATTGCGCGCGGCGAAGGCGTCTGGCTGCACGATTTCGACGGCAATCGCTACATCGACGCGGTATCCAGTTGGTGGGTCAACCTGTTCGGCCACGCCAATCCGCGCATCAACGCGGCGCTGAAGGCGCAGATCGACAAGCTGGAACACGTGATTCTCGGCGGCTTTACCCACGAACCGGTGGTTGAGCTCTCGGAAGCATTGGTGGCAATGACGCCGCCGGGTCTTAATAAATGCTTTTATGCCGACAACGGCTCCAGCGCCATCGAAGTAGCGCTGAAGATGAGCTTTCACTACTGGAAGAATGTCGGCCAACCGAGAAAATCAAAATTTATTACGTTGTCCAACAGCTATCACGGCGAAACGCTGGGCGCACTCGCCGTTGGGGATGTCGCCCTGTACAAGGACACCTATGCCCCGCTGCTGATGCAGGCGATCACCGTGCCGTCGCCGGACTGCTTTTATCGCACTTCCGGCGAAACATGGGAGCAGCACACCCGTAAAATGTTTGCGCACATGGACGCCACACTTGCGCAACATGCGCAAGATGCCTGCGCGGTGATCGTTGAGCCATTGGTGCAGTGCGCCGGCAACATGCGCATGTATCATCCGGTCTACCTGAAGATGCTGCGGGAGGCGTGCAATAAGCACAACGTCCATTTGATTGCCGACGAAATTGCCGTCGGTTTCGGCCGCACCGGCACCCTGTTCGCCTGCGAGCAGGCCGGCATCACACCGGATTTTCTCTGTCTTTCCAAAGGATTGACCGGCGGCTATCTGCCGCTGTCAGTTGTGCTCACCACCGACAAGGTTTACGACGCTTTCTACGCGGACTACACAACATTGCGCGCCTTTCTGCATTCGCACAGTTACACCGGCAATGCGCTGGCCTGCACCGCTGCGCTCGCCACGCTAAAAATCTTTGCGGATGACGATGTGCTGGCAAACAACCGCGTGCTCGCTGCCCGCATGGGCGTAGCACTGGCGCCATTTGTTGCCCACCCGCACGTGGCGGAGGTGCGCCAGACCGGTATGATCGCCGCCATCGAACTGGTGAAGGACAGGGCCACGCAAACGCCGTACGACTGGACCGAGCGCCGCGGCTTGCGCGTTTACCAGCACGCGCTACAACGCGGCGCCCTGCTCAGACCACTGGGCAACGTGGTTTATTTCATGCCACCCTACGTGATCACGCCGGAGCAGATCAACCTGTTGGCACAGATCGCAGCCGAGAGCATCGATATAGCGACCCGTGATTGAGCCGGGAGATTGAGCATGGCCACGCGCATTTTTGAGCAACAGGAACTCGCCACAGACGCCGAAATTGTCCTCGGCGAACGCAACCAGCAACACCTGGTACGCGTGCTGCGCATGGCGCCAGGGGATGCCTTCTGCATCTTCAACGGCAACGGTAGCGAGTACACTGCGCAAATCATCAGTGCCGGCAAGCGCGAGGCCATTGTCCGGATCATGGCGCGTCGCGAGCCTGCGACAGAGTCGCCGTTGCTCACGCATCTGGGCCAGGTGATGAGCAAGGGCGACCGCATGGAGTACGCGGTGCAAAAAGCCGCAGAACTGGGCGTTACTGAAATTACCCTGCTTTCCAGTAGCCGTTGCGACGTGAAGCTTGATGGCGATCGCTTTGAGAAAAAACGCGAGCACCTGCAGATGGTCGCGGCCGCAGCCTGCGAACAATCGGGGCGCGTGCGCGTACCGGAAGTTCATCCACCGGTAGATCTCGTGAAATGGATTGCGAAGGTCGAGGCGCAACTGAAACTGGTGCTGCATCCCGGCAATGGCAAATCAGCACTGCCGGAAAAATGCCGAAGCAGCGCCTTGCTGATCGGGCCGGAAGGTGGGCTGACGCCGGAAGAAATTGCTGCTGCGCAGGGCAAGGGCTTCATCACCTTCACCCTCGGCCCGCGCGTGCTGCGCACGGAAACCGCGCCAGTGGCGGCACTCGCTGTGCTGCAGGCGCGTTACGGTGATTCTGGCTAAGGAACCTGCCGCGTCATTTACCCCACGGCAACATACGCTTCAGCACGTCGTCCTTGAGTATGAAGTGATGGTGAAGCGCAGCGCCAAAGTGTGCTGCGAGCAGCACAAGCAGCGCGATAAAGCCGGCCTCATGCACTTCCTCCAAGACTTCGCCAAGATCCTTATTTTCGCCGACCAACATCGGCAACTCGAATACACCAAACCAACCGACTGGCTTGCCGAAGAACTGACTGGCAAGCATGCCGGTAATCGGCATGGCGATCATCGCAGTATAGAGACAAAAGTGAATCAGCTTCGCTGCTTTCTGCTGCCAAACCGCGCCAATATCGGCCGGCGTTACTTGCGTGAACCGCACCCCGATGCGCAACCACACCAGGAAAAATATGCTAAGTCCCAACGATTTGTGCAGCAGCATCCAGGCGTCACGTTCCGGGCTGCCCTTCGGGAAACCTTCACGCGCGTCAACTGCAAACCAGGAGCCGATGATCAACAAGAACATCAGCCAGTGAAAACTCTGGGCGATGAGCCCCCAACGCTTGTCGGTGTTGGTCATGTTCATGGCGTCTTTCCCTCTGCTGCCTGATTAGCGCGCTACAGCTACAGATTGTAGCCAGGCACGCAGCCGGGCGACCAGCGCCGCACTTCACCGTGCCGCATCACAACGAAGTCACCGTCGGCGAGGCCCTGATCGCTGCGCGCACGTGCAAGACGGCGTGGTGGCTCGTCAACCGGTTCGTCGGTAAGAATAAACGTGCCCCAATGCATGCCAATCGAATGTTTCGATTTTACGTCGCGATGGATACGCACAGCATCTTCAGGATTCACATGCACGGAACCCATCAACCACTGCGGCTCATAGGCGCCAATCGGAATCAGGGATAAATCGAAACCGCCAAATACCGCGCCGATATCGGCAAAATCTTTCCCGTAACCGGTATCACCGGCGAAATACAGGCGGAACCCGTCGATCTCCAGTACCCAACCACCCCACAACGTCGCATTGCGGTCATTCACACCGCGACCACTGAAATGTTGTGCCGGTACAAACCAGGCATATACCTTGTTGCGCCCGACACTTCCTGGTTTTTCGCCCAGCGGAAGCGTTTCATCCCACCAATCCAGCTCAACAACATTGTCGATCCCTTCGCGCCGAAACCAGCCGGCGAGCCTCAGCGGCACAAGGAAACGCGTGCGGCCCTCGTTGCGCCTGGCGATGTGGCGCACCGCATCGCGATCAAGATGGTCGTAGTGATTGTGTGAAATCAGAACGATATCAATCGGCGGCAGATGATCGACATGCATCGCCGGCGGCGTATAGCGTTTTGGTCCGACGAAGGACAGCGGTGAGGCGCGTTCACTGAATACCGGATCAGTGAGTACGTTCAGGCCACGATGCTGAAAAAGAAAGGTGACATGCCCAATCCATGTCAGCGTGCTGTCGCTGCGATTGACGGCGAGCCAGTTGCTGTCCGGACGGTCAACAGGAAACCGTTTTGGCGCTGGCCACAAGCCACGCTTGTCGCGCATCCAGCGTATGAAGTCGGCAACACCGCGACGATCCCTGTTGTAATTGTTGCGAAACCAGTTTTCGCCATGCTGCCGCCTTTCCGCGCGCAATGCCGCGAGCTGCACATGATTTATTGAACCTGTCATGGTCTGGCAGACTCACACGCCGGCAATCATCGTCTCGATCTGAATGAGGTTGGGAATGACCGCAAGTTCCCCACCAACAGCAACAAAAGCATCATCGACCGACGTGTACATGCCGTCGGTACTCTCGATGTCCTGTTCACGCACACGCACCAGTCGCGGAATTCCGTGGGTGATTACGCCATAGAACCGCAGCGCGCCCCCCAGCCCGTTGAATACCGCGATTCGCGCTTCGGACGGAATGTCCTCCTCTTCGCCGCGCAACTGCACTACAGATATCACCGGCACCTTCTCGCCACGCCACATGATGTGGCCGAGAAACCACTGCGGTTTGCCGACTTCCGGCAATGGCGCACTGAACGGCACGATTTCCGCCACTGCGATATTCGGTACCAGCAACGGGCGCCCCTGTTGCGGCACCATCAGGCTTGGCACTTCGGCCTGCGGGACGGGTGTTTTCGAAACGGGGGCGCGCGGGATCATCTGGCTCATGGGGGTGTCATCCGGTCTGGCATGCAGGATGTATCGGGTCAGGAGGCAAGCGCCTCACCGGGCGGCTTGGACCTGCCCTTGAGTTGCTGACGTACACTCTCTATCAACTGTTGAGCAAGAAATTCCGGCGATCCACTGTAACTCACGCAGCCGGTATCGCGCACCGAGTCAGGCTGCGAGCTGACCGTACAGGTTTCGGCGGATTGCGCCCATACGGTACCACCACGCGCGGCCATCATCGGCCCGGCAATGGAGCCATCGTTGCCCATGCCCGAGAACAGGATGGCACCGGCCTGGCTGCCATAGCGCGACGACACATTGGCCATCACCTGGTCAATTGATGGCGCATAGGGCCCTTCCCAGGGCTTGCCGGTTTTAACGATGCAATCGGTTTCATCAAATGTAATCTCGGCATCGCAGGGCGCAACGACGATATCGCCATAACGCAACGGCTCGCCGGAACGACCGATGCGCATCTTGAACCAGTTATGCCGGATAAGCGATTGCGCCAGGCCTTCGAGCATTTTCGGATCAATGTGCTGGGCAAGCACGAATGCCACCGGCAACTCTTTCGGCAATGAATCGAGAAACAACTTCACCGCTGCCGGGCCACCCGCTGACGCACCGAGGACCCACACGCGCTGTGGTCGGCCCGAGGTGAGCGACGGATCCTTGAACTCCTCCGGAATAACGAGCGTGGAACGCGGCCTGGCCTGCGTTTTCTCCGGCACATTCAGATTTACTTTTGCAATCACCGGCCGGCCAACGCTTTTGATCAGGGTCTGAAACAGACGGCGCTCCCAACGCGGATACTCCTCGTGGTTTTTCGGCGGCGCGGCACCATCGCCAAAAATCAGCGGTGCATCCGTCTGATCGAGCAGAAGATCAAGAAAGTCTGCCCACTTCTCCTGATCGTGCAGATCGATCAGCCAGCACTCGACGACACCCTTGTCGACCCATTTGACAGTATCAAGATTGCCCGGCTGGGTATTGATGACCACATCATAGCCCAGCGCCTTCGCCGCATTCGCCAGCAAACTGCCTTGCAGGAGTGTGTCGGAGATGACACCAAGACGAGGGTTGACTTCTTCTCCCATACTGCGAGCCAACCCTCAGGGCGACGCTTGCGCGCGCCGCTCCGCCAACAATTCCTGGATCTTCGCCAGCAATTCGTTTTCCTGGAAGGGCTTACCAAGATAGGCATTGACCCCGAGCTCCATCGCACGCTCACGGTGCTTCTCACCGGTGCGTGACGTAATCATGATGATCGGCAAATCCTTGAGGCGGCTGTCGTGGCGGCAGTGTGATGCCACCTCGAAACCGTCCATGCGCGGCATCTCGATATCGAGCAGCATGATATCCGGCTTGATATCGGCAAGTTGCGCAACTGCGTCCATACCATCTTTCGCGGTAATAACCTCAAACCCCTGGCGCTCAAGGAAACGGCCCGTGACCTTGCGCACCGTCACCGAGTCGTCTGTCACCATGATGAGTGGCGTTTCGCGTACGGCTGTAGCCAGACCGCCAACACCCGTTGCCTCGCCACGCCGCATCACAAGGCGGCGCTGTGTAGCAAGCGCCATCTCATGCTGCAGGTGCGCAGCACGAATCAGCGACAACAAATCGAGAATGATCACCACCCGGCCATCGCCGAGGATCGTTGCGCCGGAAATGCCGGCCACCGTGGACAACTGCGGCCCAACCGCTTTCACCACCACTTCGCGCGAACCGATCAACTGGTCGACCTGCACGGCAACAGTGTGTTCGGAACCGCGCACCAGCAACACCGGCAACGGCATTGCCGCGCCACGCAGATCCGGCGCAGCAACGCCGTGCACAAAACCGCCGAGATAATCAAGGCGATATGACTCCCCGGCATATTCGAAAGCCGGCGCGTTCGGCTGGTAATAGGCTTCAAGTTCGTAGGGCGACACGCGCACGATACCCTCGATCTGCACCAGAGGGATCGCGAACTGCTCCTCGCCAATGCGCACCATCAGCGCACGATTCACCGACACAGTGAATGGCAGGCGAATCTCGAAAGTCGTGCCCTGATTGACTTCAGAACGGATCGTCAATACCCCGCCCATCTGCCTGATCTCACTGGACACGACGTCCATACCGACACCGCGCCCAGAAATCTGCGTCACTTTCTCGGCAGTAGAGAATCCGGCCTCAAGGATGAACTGCATCACCTCCTGATCGGACAACTCGGAAGTCGCATCCATCAAGCCGCGCTCCATCGCTTTCTTGCGCACGGCGTCGACATTGATGCCATTGCCATCGTCGGAAATACTCAGCACGACCTCACCACCCTCACGCGTCAGCGCAAGGCGAATACGACCCATCGCCGGCTTGCCGGCGGCAATGCGCACCTGCGGACTCTCCACGCCATGGTCGCAGGCATTGCGTAGCATGTGCTCAAGCGGCGCGACGATACGCTCGAGCAACGCTCGATCCATCTCGCCTTCCGGATTGATGAAGTCAATATCGACTTGCTTCTTCAGTTCACCGGACACCTGGCGGACAATGCGGCGCAAGCGCGGGATCAGCCGCGAGAAGGGCACCATGCGCGAGCGCATCAGGCCTTCCTGCAGCTCGGTATTGACGCGCGACTGCTGCAGCAACAGCGTTTCGGTATCACGCGACTTGCTGGTCAGCGTGTCACGAATGTCGAGCAGGTCAGATGCCGATTCGAACAACTGTTTGGTCAGCTGATGCAGCGCAGAGTACTGATCCATCTCCAGTGGATCGAACTCGCCTGAGTATTTACCTTCGGCAACACCCTTCTCCCAGTTCGCCTTGACCTGCGAATCTGCTTCCGCATCGAGACGACGCAACTGCGCGGCAAGCCGCGAGATTGTCGACCCCATTTCGCCCAGCGTGTAGCGGAAATCGGTCACCTGCGTTTCGATACGGCTGCGGTTGATGGAGGTTTCACCCGCGAGGTTAACGAGTTTCTCCAGCAAATCTGACGGCACCTTGACCATTTCCTGCGGCTGCGCCTGCCGCACTGCCGTTTGCACCGGCCCGCGGCGATCCTCATCCTTATCTTCCTTGCGGTCATGTGGAACAAGGCCGGTGGCCGGCTCTGCAGCCGACTGTTCCGGCGGCAACGCAGCAGGGGCCGATACAACGGGTACCTCCGCCGCTTTCGCGGTGGTACTAGCAGCATTGGTCGCTGCTGCGGCAGCGCCGCCGGCACGAATGCGTTCGACCTGCGCAGAAATATTGTCGTGATACGCCACGATTGCAGCGAAGAATGCCGCGTCCGGTGCCCGCGGAACAAGGTCGATCACCCGCGTCTCGAATTCGTGGCTGACATCACCAAGACGCTTAAGACCAGCGAGCCGCGCACCGCCCTTCAGCGTGTGCAAAACTCGCTTGATCTGGTCGGCATGCGCGCTATTGCCCGGTTCTGATTGCCAACCACTTATCGCCGCATCGAGTTGTGCCGTGAGATCCTCGGCTTCCTCAAGGAATATCTCCAGAATGTCGGCATCGACGACCGGCTCACTTTCTTCCGCAGGTCGCGCTGCCGGGAGAATCATGCGTGGCACTTCGCTCGCAGCAGAAGCCTGCCCTTCCGTTACCGGCACGGGTACGGTTGCCACCTTGAGTGGCGCCGCCAGAGCATCCATGCTGAACTGTTCCGGATTCTTGATATACGCATGAATCTGCGCAATCAATTGTCTGCCGTCCTTGCACCAGCCCTTGCTACGAATATCGTCCACCATATCCGCAATACGGTCATGGCAGCGATTGAGCAATTCGAACAGCACCGGCCGCACAGGCAGCGTGCCCTGGCTGAGGCCTTCGTACAGGTTTTCAAGTTCGTGTGCCAGATCGCCCAGTTCCGCAATTTCCGCCATCCGTGCACCGCCCTTGAGCGTATGCAGGTCGCGTTGAAGTTTCTGGACTTCAATCAGATTGTCGGCATTGCGCAGCCATATCGACAAGGATTCGCCCGAACTCTCGACAAGCTCGCCGGCTTCCTCCAGAAAAATTTCGACCAGCTCCGGATCACGCTCCGGCACGTTGATCGGGCCCTCACCGCCACCCGCCACGATGTTCTCAGTCAGCGCGCCCTCTGGCGCCGGGATCGACGGCTCGACACTGCCGGTCAGCCGGAGCACTTCCTCCTCTGAGAGACTCACATCGTCGGCAGACAGCTCGACATCGTCGAATGCATCTTCCGGCTCGACCGTCCCCGTGGCTGCAATCACCTCCGCTTCGGAAACTGCAAACTCGTCAGCAGAGAACAACACCTCTTCTTCGTCATACGAAGATACTTGTTCCGTATCCGTCGATATGCCTGTCGGCGTATTCCCGGACAGCGCCTGATCACCGTATGAACCATCACTCGGCAAACCCGCAGTAACAGCATCAAGCAACTGCTCGACTTCTGTCGCCGGCCAGATGCTCTGGTGCGCAGCCATGCAGTCCATCATTCCAATAATCGCCTCATGCCCCTGCTGCAGGGCATCCAGCACATTATTGGCGAGCATCAGGTGACTTTCATGAATCGCGTCATAAACTCGACTAAGTCGCCGGGCAATATCCGCAATGGGCACAATACCGCCGCTCGTGGCGGTATTGTGCAAGCGTCGCAACTGCTCGCGCAGCGCATCAAGATCCTGCCCAACCACACCCTGCTGCGACCATTGCGCGGCGTAATCGCCGCCATCGAGCACATGTTCAATGCCCTCGGCAAGCAACGCGTTGATCATGCCGGGCCGCGGCTGCACGGCATGCTTTGCCGGCGCCTCAACCGAAACAGTGGCTGCGCGCGGCGCATGCCGCGCATCCTGAATCGCGAACAGCATCTCAAGATAGGATTGGGCACCGGGAATCGGCGCGTACGGATCCGGCAACAAGTATCTCACCCGCAGCCGCACAAGGTTCGTCGCCTCGCGCACCAGCGCAATCACGTCGGCGTCGGCAAGTTCGCCGTTGTTGCGCAATTCCTTGCAGAATTTCTCGGTAGGCCCGGCCACCTCGGCAACCGGCATGATGCCAGCCATGCGCGCACTGCCCTTGAGCGTATGCAATGCGCGCAGCAACTCGTCTGTAATCGGATGATATGCAACATCCGGATCGAGGCTTGCCAGATATGCGTCTAGCGTGGCGATGTGCTGCTCGGCCTCGCCGGAGAACACCTCCATCAACGCCATGTCGTATTCGGCCTTCACCTCATCCTCAGGCGCGGGAACATCCTCCCCGGCAAGTGACGACGGCGCAAATACATCTTCTTCGGTCGATATCGCCAACAAGGAGTCGGCTACTGCAATTTCTGTATCCGGAGCACCTTCTGCTGCCAGCAGGGCGTCATGCTGAGCAAGCGATGGTACGAAATCCGGACTCTCGCCGCGCGCAAATGCGCTTGCGCACGCCATCAGCGCCTCAACAGCGTACGGCGGCTTGCGCCGTTGCGCAAAGGCATCGACCAGGTCGGGGACAATTCCCTTGACCGTGCGGATCAGCTCGACCATCACCGGTGTTGGCAGAATTGTCTTGTCGATAACACGGTTGAGCATGTTTTCGACTGCCCACGCCAATTCACCGACATATTTCGCGCCAACCATCCGACCGCTACCCTTGAGCGTGTGGAAAGCGCGGCGAAACTCCTTGAGCGACACCTCATCCTGCTGATTGGCAACCCACTGCGGAAAGTACTCGTCAAAATTCTCCATAACTTCGCCGATTTCCTCGACGAAAATTTCGACGATTTCGGCATCGACAGAGGCATCCTCAATCCCCTGATCGGCAACCGGAAGAATATCTGTCGCAACAATCTCCTCAGCTGGAATCTCGTTCGCATGCTCGCCTGGAGCCGAGCTCTCATCCATCAAGTCTGCAAGCGCCAGCATGTCTTCATCAATCAGCGGCGATTCCTCGTCGGCGAACGAGGTTTTGCCTTCCTCGGCTGCCGTCATTGGTACATCGAGCGTCGGCTCGGCAACCAGCTCGTCGCTCAACTCATTGCTGAAAATGACGGCTGGTATCTCATATTTCGCGTGCGCCTCGATCTCCTCATCGGCATCAGGAGCAAACGCATCCGGCTCCTGCTTCATGACAACAGCAGGTATGTCGAACTCCATGATTGGTTTTGAAACGTCAGATACCGGGTAGCCGAGATCTGCGGCGGATTTTTCTGCAATTTCGAGAATATGATCGCCACTTTCCGGATCTTCGATGATCCGCTCAAGAAAATACTCGACCGAACTGATGGCGTCGGCAAGCGTGTCCATACGCTTCCAGTCCGGCTGTGCATCTTCGCCAAGCAATTCCGCTCGGAAAAAATTCGCCGCCTGCACGAGCACCATTGCGGCACGATCCAGCCCAATCATCTGCAGGCCGCCGCGCACCATGACCAGCGTGTCCGGGACATCCTGGATATGAACCCGATCCCATTGCGACGCAATGTACTCGACGATCTTGTCTTTGGTGAATTCAAGACCGGCACGGCATTCGCGCACGACTGCCTCACGCGCTTTCGCAAGCCCATCCTGGGCAAGAGCGTCCTGCGGTGTCGCCGGCACCCGCGCCTGCGGCCGGCCGTCCCCGCCAGACAGCGTCGCTTCAACATAAAGCAGGGCGCCAGCGACATCCATCAACAGAGCGGGATTCTCCAGCTTGCCGTCCTTGACGATCTGCTCAAGGATGTCGTGTTGTTCCTGCACCAGCTTGCGTTGCTGACCAAGACCCAGCATGGCGATAGTGTCGGCAATCTGCTTGAGCGTGCCGATATGCGGGGAAAGGTCCGTAACCTTGCTCTGCGGGCCACCGCGCATGAAGATGTCCAGCGCTTCCTTGACGCGTGCCAGTTCTTCAGAAATTGCCCGCGCAACAGTCGTCATCGTCTGCCGGTCAGGCCCGGCAAGCTTCAAGCGTTCCGCATCGATTGTCTCATCCGATGGCAACGCCTCATCCAGCTTGTATATCTTGCGCACCTGCGCAATCAACGGCGAATCGGCTTCACTGCGCGCAACATAAAAGAGAAGATTCTTGAACAGATCCGGAGCAGGCTTCTGCGCAAAGCCCGGCGCACCTTGCTCGACCAGCAACTTGATCTGTCGATCAACCTGACCAAGCAGGAGTTTGATCGCGGTGCTGCCTTCTATCGATGCGCTGGCGAGCCCTTCGGCAATGGCGCCGGTGACTTTCCACAGCGGTGCGATCGCGGAGTCTCCGGCAACCTTTACCAGCTTCGCCGAAACCTTGGCCATATGGCCGATATTGGTCGGCAGATTCTCGCCACGAATGAATCCGACCAGCGCGATCTGGAACATCTGCCGAATCTTGCGCAACAACTCGGCGAGATTCGGATCTGCAGCCACGGCGACGAGCACCTCGCCATCGCCGCCGGAGCCCGTCATGTCTGGCTTGAACAGCGAGCCCTCGGAGAGGAATTTTTCGCCGCGCGCGGCACGCAGATCATTAAGCAGCGGCAATAATACGACCGGCATGTCGCGCCGGCTGGCCTTGATGCGATCGAGATACGCAGGCAGCTGGAGCATACCGCGCATCAGCGTTTCCTGGGCATCAGCCACACGCGGCACTTTTCCGCTCAACAGTGCCTGGGTGAGCTTCTCCATTTCTTCGGCCAGCAACGCAGCGCCGTAGAACTCGACCATCTGCAGCGTGCCGTACACCTGATGCAGATAGGTCAGACAGAATCGCAGGCGCGTCTGATCCTCCGGATTCTCAACGTGAGCCTCCAGAGCCTGTTGTGCCTGCTTCAGGGTTTCCTCGATCTCTCCCTTGACCCAGTCGAGCGCGAGGAAATCGTGCGTCTCAGCCATCACTGCGTCTCTATTTTCCGACCGGGATACCTGCGTTCAAGACACCCACTCTGGCACAGCATCTTCAGTGCGCGCGCCGCATGAATGCCAGGGAGTCATCGAACCGGACCCTGTCCATGTTCGGGTGCTGCCAATCGACCACTTCACCAAGACCGAGGACCAGCAGTCCGCCCGGGGCCAGCCGGTCGGCGAGGCGAGTGACAATCTCGCGCTTACGCCAGCGGCGGAAGTAAATCAGCATGTTCTGGCAGTAAATCAGGTCGATATCCTGAAACGGCACCTTATCCAACTCCAGCACGTTAACACGCGCAAAACAGATGCGTGTCTTCAGCTCGGCGGATATCTCGTATTCCCGGTCGCTTATTTTCCGGAAATAGCGCTCTTTGAGCGCCGCATCAAGCAGATCCACCTTGCGGGCACCGTAGACACCCCGACGCGCCTTGGCCAGCACCGGCAGACTGATATCGGTGGCGGTGATGCCCCAGTACGGCACGACGTTGAGCGTGGCAAACATTTCGGTGAGAAGTATGGCCAGCGAGTACGGCTCCTCTCCGGAGGAACAGCCAACCGACCAGACATTGAAATTCTTCGGCGCTTTGCCTGTAACAACACGGTCGCGGACATATTTCTCAACGAGTTCGTAAGAGCTGCGATGCCGGAAAAAACTCGTTTCCTGGATCGTCAACCGGTCGATCAGAATCGACCACTCCATGACGGAGTCGGCCGGCGAGCGGTTTACGAGTTGCTCGTAATACGCCTCGTATGTCTGCAGGCCAAGCTCGCGCGTACGGATGGCGAGACTGGCCTCCAGAAAACTCTTGCGTTCGACCGCGAGCGCCATGCCGGTGCGATCTTCAAGCAACGCCTGCCACAGACGGAACTGTTCGCCGTCCATTTCCGGCAGATTGCGCATCGACCAATGCTGGGCCACAGCGCGTCACCACTCTCTTGTCAATCGGCAACGTCATGCGTCGTCGGCATTACATGTATTCCGGTAGCTTGAAGCCGGCCACCGAATTACGCAGTTCGGCCGCCATCTCGGCAAGATTGCCGATTGACTTCGCAGTAGCTGTTGTACCGGCAGAGGTTTGTGACGTGATCTCCTGAATGACGTTCATCGTGTTGGAGATATGGCCGGCTGAAGCCGCCTGCTGGCGCGCAGCGTTCGAAATATTCTGAATCAGCTCGGCAAGCGTTTCCGATACGCTCTCAATCTCTTCAAGCGCGACACCTGCGTCCTGCGCGAGACGCGCACCGCGTACTACTTCCGAAGTCGTTTGCTCCATGGAGATAACAGCTTCGTTGGTGTCGGTCTGAATTGTTTTAACCAGCGTTTCGATCTGCTTTGCAGCAGCAGACGAGCGCTCGGCAAGACGCTGTACTTCGTCGGCTACGACCGCGAAGCCGCGGCCCGCATCGCCGGCCATCGACGCCTGAATCGCCGCGTTCAGAGCAAGAATGTTGGTCTGATCGGCAATGTCGGTAATCAGCGAGACGATGTCACCGATCTCCTGCGACGATTCACCAAGTCGCTTAATCCGCTTCGAAGTCTCCTGAATCTGCTCGCGGATGGTGTCCATGCCGCGAATCGTTGCCTGTACGACTTCGGCACCCTTGTTGGCGATCGCTACCGAACGTTCTGCTACCGCAGCCGATTCGGATGCGTTCGCGGACACCTGGTCAATGGATACCGCCATTTCGTTGATGGCGGCAGAGGCGCCGGCGATCTCCTGCGCCTGATGCTCAGCCGCTTCGGCCAGATGCATGGCGGTGGACTGCGTTTCCTGGGCTGCAGATGACACCTGCAGGGCTGTCTGGTTGATGGTGGATACCAGACTGCGCAGCTGGTCGATAGCGAAGTTGATCGAGTCGGCGATTGCGCCGGTAAAATCTTCGGATACCGTCGCAGCAACGGTAAGGTCACCGTCGGCAAGGTCGCCAAGCTCGTCGAGCAGTCGCAAAATGGCCTGCTGGTTGCGCTGGTTTTCCGTTTCAACCGACTCACGACGGTCGCGGTCTTCGCCGCGCTGCCTGAAAAACAGGACCACGAACAGCGCAAGACCGGATACCGCACAGAATGTGCCCACGTACACCCAGATACCGCCGGCCTGTTTGTCGGCGGTCTCCTGGGAGACGATTGTGGCGGAGTCGAGCAGCGCCTGCGATTCGGTATAGATCTTGCCGGCCGCATCACGCACCCGGAACAATTCCGGCGAAGTCTCGAGAATCTCATCGACCGAACCCTGCACGTACTCGCTAAACAGATCGGAAATTTCGGAGAGAGCGTCGATGGCGTCCTCGTCAGTTACCTTCTCAATCTCGAGAGCCCTGTCACCGTTGATCATGCCCTTCAGGACGCGATCGAAAAGATTGGCATCGCGACCGAAGGCATCGGCGGCCACCACGGCGCCCGCGCCACCCTCAAGCACCTTCG
The DNA here is from genome assembly GCA_049324495.1 of Pseudomonadota bacterium. Classification (GTDB taxonomy): domain Bacteria; phylum Pseudomonadota; class Gammaproteobacteria; order Pseudomonadales; family JADFDG01; genus JADFDG01. The sequence goes on along the minus strand of JBMOOP010000110.1, from coordinate 37,093 downwards.
CGATCGAGCGGACAATGCGCTCAGCCAGCCAACTCTGGCGCTGGGCGATGGCGACCTGATCGGCCGACGCCTCCGCCTCCACCAGCGTATCGACCACCGTCTCGTACTCGGCCTGTAACTTCGGGATCGTTTCGGCAAGCGTTTTGGCCACGTCGTGCAGGTCGATCACCGTATCTTCACCGGCGAGAATGGTGTCGGTGTCCGGGCCTACACGCGCCCACACCTCCTCAAGCTTCTTCATCTCTTCGATGTTGGCCGCAGCGGAAGAGTCCTTGAGTGATTGCCACTTGGCGTCGAATTCCGCGCGCGCCTCGCCCAACGCTCCGAACGCAGCCGGGTTGCCGGCAGCCGCCTCCAGGGCATTCTTCGCAAGGTTCTGCGACAGCACGCGCAACTCGGACGCGTCCTGTACTGCATCGGTAACGCCGGCAGATCGCACGTACACGACACCGAAGATGACCAGCGCGATCACCACCAACAGCGCGCCGCCAACACCCAGGTACACACGCAGACCGCCAACCTGCGCGCCAGCGCCCTGCTCGGCAGTTCCGCCGAAATTACCCGTCACCCTGCCGAGCAATTCACGGACGCTGGCGCCGATCTGGGCAAACCTGCGGCGGAACTGGCCGAGCGGGGATAATTGAACCTGCTTCATATGTAGGCTCCCGGCCTCATCATTCTTCGTTTGTTGTTTTCACGGCACCGGCATCAGCCGGCGCGCGCAACCTGCATGAATCGTGGATCCTCGGCAAGGCGGTGTGGGCTGAACACGATCCACGTGCCGTCCTCGCGCTCGTAAGAGCCGTCGGTATAGGGCGAAATCACCGGATCCCGCTCGCCGGAATCGCGCGCGTAGGAATCGACGGGGAAATGCTGCATACCCATCACATCATCAACCACCAGACCCGAGTAGACATCGCCATGATCAAGCACCAGCAGGCGACGTTTCTTTTCCTGAAGCCCGGATTTGCGGTTGAAATAACCGATCAGATCCATGATTGGCAGCAGGCGGCCACGCACATTGGCAATGCCTTTCATCCAGCCCAACACACCGGGCACGCGCGTATAGCGCGGCACATGCAGGATTTCCGACACTTCCGGAATGGGCGAAACGTATTTCACGCCATCCATGGTAAAGCCTATGCCACTCCAGTACTCGACGATGTCATCCTGCTGCGGCAGACCAACAGCATGCTCGCGACAAAGCCGCTGCAACGCGACGAGCCTGGTGAAAACGCCCTGGGCATCAGCCATCGTTGCGCACCGTCAGACGCCCGCCAGCGCACGGCGGATCACATCCAGCAACATCGCTTCATCCACCGGCTTGGTCAGGTAGTCGCGAGCGCCCTGGCGTTTGCCCCAGACGCGATCGGTTTCCTGATCCTTGGTGGTAACGATAATCACGGGAATGTGCGCGGTATCCGGACCTTTGGTGAGCTGCCGCGTCGCCTGAAAGCCGTTGAGGCCCGGCATGACAACATCCATCAGCACCACATCCGGCTTTTCCTGGCGCGCCACCGCGACGCCATCGGCGCCGTTGCCCGCCTCCAGCACCTGGTGTCCGTTACGCTCCAGAATTTCACGAAACTTGTAGGTCTCGGTGGGCGAATCATCGACGATCAGGATGCGCGCCATGGCCTGCCTTTGCGTGATTACTTCTTGACGTGCTGCTCAATAGCGCCGAGCAGTTCGTCCTTGCTGAAGGGTTTGGTGAGGTACTGATCGGAACCGACAATGCGGCCCTTGGCCTTGTCGAACAGGCCGTCCTTGGAGGACAGCATGATCACCGGGGTACTCTTGAAATTGCTGTTGTTCTTGATCAGGGCACAGGTTTGATAGCCATCCAGGCGCGGCATCATGATATCAACGAAGATGATGTCGGGGCGGGTGTCGGCAATCTTGGCCAGGGCATCGAAGCCATCGGTGGCGGTGATCACCTCGCAACCGGCTTTCTGCAAAAGGGTTTCAGCGGTACGGCGAATGGTCTTTGAGTCATCAATGACCATGACCTTCAGACCTTCGAGATTCTGGCTCATCGTCAGGCAGCCTTGCGTGTCTGTGGTTGGTATCCACCGCCCGGAAAATTGTTCTTCCGGAGTCGGCCAGCCTTACGAAAAAGGCCTGAAATACATCAAGGGGCGTTTTTAACACAGTTTCCATGTTCAAGCTATAACCCCCCATAAACACGGGGAAAATGCCTCTCTGCGCGCTGCCGGCGCGCACCATTTTCAACGGCCCTATCGGCCAGTACGGGCATTGGCTACGATAGCCGCCGGGCGCGCTGCGATTCACCCGGCGATGCGCCCCTCGATTCACCCCCAAACTTCCGGCGACAACTGCGATGCCCGTGACTCTCGGTGTGGTGATGGACCCCATCCAGGGCATCAAGCCATACAAGGATTCGACCTTTGCCATGTTGCTGGCCGCGCGCGCGCGCGGCTGGCACATCCGTTATTTCGAGCCCGGCGACCTTTACATGCGCGACGGCGTTGCGCGCGGCCGCTGGCGCGCTCTCGAGGTTCGCGACGACCGGACCGACTGGTACACGCTGTCCGCCGGCGGCGACATCGCGCTGGCCGAGATCGACATCATCCTGATGCGCCAGGACCCACCGATCACCAATGCCTACCTGTACATCACCTACATCCTCGAGTGTGCCGAGGCCGCCGGGGCGTTGATCGCCAACCGTCCGGGCAGCGTCCGCGATGCCAACGAGAAGCTGTTTGCCGCCCGCTTCCCGCAATGCATGGTGCCGACCCTGGTCAGCAGCGACAGCGCCCGCCTGCGCCAGTTCATCCGCGAGCAGGGCGATGTGATCGTCAAGCCGCTGGACGCGATGGGTGGCGCTGGCGTCTTTCGGTTGACCGCCGACGGCCCCAACATCGGCGCCACCCTGGAAATCCTCACCGCACTCGACACCCTGCATGTGATGGCCCAGCGCTACATCCCGGAAATCCGCACCGGCGACAAGCGCATCCTGCTGATCAACGGCGAACCGATACCGTTCGCCCTCGCTCGCATCCCGCAGGACGGAGAGACCCGCGGCAATCTCGCCGCCGGTGGCCGGGGCGAGGGCCGGGAACTGACCGCCCGTGATCGCTGGATCGCCGCGCAAGTGGGGCCAACTCTCCGGGAAAAAGGGCTTTTTTTCGTCGGCATAGACGTGATCGGTGACTATCTCACCGAGATCAACGTAACCAGCCCGACTTGTATTCGTGAGCTCGACGCCGCTTTCGGCCTCGACATCGCCGGGCAGCTGCTCGAGCACCTCGCCGCCCGCCTGACCGGCGGCAAACGAATGCGATGAACGACGCCTTGCCGCTGCCCTGGCACCAATCCGGCGACCGCCTGACCTGGGCGATCGTCGCCGCAATGAGCCTGCATGCATTGGTCGCGCTGACCGTGGGATTTATTCCCGAGGACGCCAAACGCAGTCCGAGTGTCCTCGAAGTCACGCTGGCCCACTTCCGCAGTACGCAGGCCCCGCGCGAGGCCGATTTCGTTGCCCAGGCCAACCAGATCGGCTCCGGCACTGAAATCGACAAGCGGCTGCTGACCACCACCGAACACGCCCCGATCGAAGACAACACAATCCGCGAGACACTCCAGGAAGAGGAGTCCGCCCGCGCACCCGCCACCGCAACGCGGCACAACCTTGTGGTCACCCACAACACCAAGGCGCGCAAGACCGGCAAGACACGTCAGCAGCGCGATGCAAAGGATGCCCGCAAGGCAGAGGTCGACGCAGCCGAACGCCAGCAGCGTGAGATTGCCAGCCTCGAAGCGCAGCTGGCACGCGAGAAAGAAGCCTACGCAAAACGGCCGAAAGTGCGTCAGCTGACCTCGGTATCGACCCGCGAGAGTTTCGACGCGCTGTATGTTGAAGCCTTCCGCCGCGAGGTAGAGGAAGTGGGTACGCGCAATTTTCCCGAGCAGGCGTTGCGCAACCAGATCTTCGGTCAGGTGCGCCTGATGGTCGCGCTCAACCCGAACGGTGAGGTGCGCGCCATCGAGATACTGAAATCATCAGGACATCGCTTTCTCGACGAAGCCGCCATGCGCAGCGTGCGACTGGCGGCACCGTTTGCGCCATTCCCGCCGGAGATGCGCAAGATCACCGACATTCTCGAGGTCATCCGTACCTGGAAATTCGATGAGCGGCGCGCGGTGTCATCGGAGGGCGGCTGAATGTCCGGCAACCACTCTCCTTGCAACCCGTCGTCCGGTCACCGGGAAGCCACCATCCTGGGTTTCGATTTCGGCACCAAACGTATCGGCATTGCCATTGGCAATACCCTGACCGGCACCGCACGACCGCTCACCGTACTGCCGACGCGCGACGGCGCACCGGACTGGGAGCAGATCGGCAAGCTGGTCGCCGAATGGCAGCCCGACCAGCTGGTGGTCGGGCTGCCATTGAATATGGATGGCAGCGAAAGTGAAATGTCGACCTGCGCGCGCAGCTTTGCGCGCAAGCTCGCCGGCCGTCTGGTCCTGCCGGTCGCGGTTATCGACGAACGGCTGTCGAGTTTCGAAGCTCGCAACGCGTTGCTGCGCGCGGAACAAAAGCGCGGCCAGCCGGCAGTCGATGCGCTGGCAGCAGCGCTGATCGTCGAGGCGTGGCTGGCACAACAGCCCCACAGCTAGACTCGCACCCGGAGCGCAGCCCGGCTAGAATTGCACCGCCAGCGACACGACAAGCCCAGCTCGGGCAAAGCACCGGTCCTGACAGGAATCTTTGCATGACGACCGCCGATTTTGCCGAAAGCAGTGCAGTCCACGCGCGCCCGCAACTCGATGATCTGCAACTGGACAAAGAAGGCCGGCTGAGGCACTTCCTCACCATTGATGGCCTGTCGCGCGCAACTCTCACCGAAATCCTCGACACCGCCGCATCTTTTGTTATCGCCGGCGAACGCGCGGCGAAAAAATTGCCCCTGCTGCGTGGCAAGACCGTGGTGAACCTGTTCTTCGAACCCAGTACCCGCACCCGCACCACCTTCGAGGTGGCCGCCAAACGTCTGTCTGCCGACGTACTCAACATCGATATCGGCCGCTCCTCGACTTCCAAGGGCGAGACACTGATGGACATGCTCTGGAATCTTGAAGCGATGGGCGCCGATATGTTCATCGTGCGCCATGGTGATCCCGGCGCGCCGGATTTCATTGCCCGGCATGTGACGCCGAAAGTCGCTGTGATCAATGCCGGCGACGGCCGCCACGCGCATCCAACTCAAGCGATGCTCGACATGTTCACCATCCGCCATTGCAAGGGCGACTTCACCAAACTCACTGTGACGATCATCGGCGACATCCTGCACTCGCGGGTCGCACGCTCCGGCATCGCTGCGCTGCGCGCGCTCGGCTGCCCGGACGTGCGTATTGTCGCGCCACGCACCTTGTTGCCGGCCGATGCCGAGTCGCTGGGCGCGAAGGTTTATACCAATCTCGTCGAGGGCATCCGCGATGCCGACGTGGTGATGGCACTGCGGCTGCAGAAAGAACGCATGCAGACAGCCCTGCTGCCTTCCGAGCAGGAGTTTTACCGGCTCTATGGTCTCACCGGTGAAAAGATGCGCGTAGCGAAACCGGATGCGATCGTGATGCACCCGGGCCCGATCAATCGCGGCGTCGAAATTGCCAGCGATATCGCCGACGGCCCGCAGTCGGTGATTTTACAGCAGGTGACGTTCGGCATCGCGGTGCGCATGGCGGTGATGGCAATGTGCATGAATGGCCAGGGCCACGCCCCGGCCACCGAATGAAGACGGCGAGCTTACGGAGCGGGCAATGAGTGACTTACCGGCTGAAGGCAAGCTCAATGGCCGCCTCGCGATCCGCGGTGCGCGCGTCATCGACCCATCGCAACAACTGGATGTTATCGCTGACCTTTACGTTCTTGACGGCAAGCTGGTTGCCATCGGCGCGACGGCGAGCGGCTTCCTTGCCGAGCGCGAAGTCGACGCCAGCGGCCTCATCGCCGCACCGGGCCTCATCGACACGTCAGTCAGCCTGAAAAAACCGGGCGCCGAGCACAGCAAGGGCATGATCCGCGAACTGGCCGCCTGCGCCGCCGGCGGCGTCACCCACGCAGTTTGTCCTCCAGATACTTTCCCGATTGCCGACACCACCGCCGTTGTCCGCCAGATGCACGAGACCGCCTCAAGTGCACGGCGCAGCTGGGTGTGGGTGGTCGGCGCGATGACGCAAGGCCTCGCCGGCGAACAACTCGCCGACATGGCCGCGCTCAAGCAGGCCGGCTGTGTGGCTGTGAGCAATCGGCGGCGCGCGATGGCCAGCAATCAGGTGCTGCGCCGCGCGCTCGAATACGCGGCAACATTCGATCTTGCCGTCGTATTTCATCCAGAAGACGTGGATCTCGCCGCCGGCGGTTGCGCGCATGAAGGAGCCGTCGCCACGCGTCTGGGCCTGCCGGGCATTCCGGCGATGGCGGAAACCGTTGCTGTGGCGCGCGATCTTGAGCTGGTCGCACACACCGGGGTACGCGCGCACTTCGCGCAGCTGTCGACTGCCGGTGCCGTCGCGATGATCGCCGAGGCGCGCCGCAAGGGGTTGAAAGTGACGGCGGATGTCGCCGTGCACCAGCTGCTGCTTACCGAAAGCGCGATTGAGGGTTTCAACGCGCTGGCGCATGTTCGCCCGCCGCTGCGTTCGCTCGCCGACCGCGATGCCCTGCGCCAGGCGGTTGCCGATGGCACCATCGACGCAATCTGTTCGGATCACCAACCCTGCGAAAGCTCCGACAAACAGGCGCCGTTCCCGGCAGCGCGCCCGGGCATCAGCGGCACGGAAACGCTGCTTTCGCTGACACTGCGACTGGTTGAAGAAGGCGTATTGACGCTGTCGCAGGCAATCGGCGCACTCACCAGCCGGCCCGCTGCCTGTTTCGGCGTTGCCGGCGGCAGCCTGCGCGTCAACGAACGCGCGGATTTCTGCCTGTTCGACCCGCAAGCGCGCTACACGCTCGGCAACGAAGGCCCGGACGCGATGGTATCGGCGGGACGCAACTCACCGTTTCTCGGCGAACAGATGCAGGGCCGGGTGTTGTTCACGATGCTGGGGAACCGGGTGTTGCACTCGCGGTAAAAGAATTAGTACCAGAGCGACCAGTACAGCCGCGTGACGGTCGCATCGTAGCCGTACGGCGGCTCGGTGCCAGGCGCAGAAATCACGCGCACATCACGAAAATCGGCATAGTCGAACTGGATCAAATCCAGTTGCAGATTGAAGCTCATCTGCTTCCAGCGGCTGGCTTCCGGCGCCTTTAGCTGGTAACTGGCGCCAAACCCGAACAACAACGAGTCGAAGGTCGACAGCTCTTTGTCGCGCGCCAAGTAGTTTTGCGCGTCGCGATACGGGAATATGTCGCTGTAGAAATCGGCGCGATCCTGGCTGTAGGTTCGCACGCGCGTATCGATGCGCCAGTTCGGCGAAATGTTGCGGGTGTAGGCCAGCTCGAGGTTTTGCGCGCCGACACCCCAGGTATCGGTATAGATACGGTACTCGGCGCGCAATGCGTCCTGCCACGGCAGATGGTACGCGACGCGCAGCGCGGCGGCATTGCTGGTGCGGGTGTGCGGATACACCTCGCCCTGATAACCGTAACCAAGCGTGCTGGCTGGATCGGCAAAGCGCACAGAACGATAGGCGTTGTGCAGATAACCCTGGTCGGCGGTGACATCCCAGGCAAGACCAAGCACGGCGCGTTTCGACAACACCTGTGCAAGCCCGAGATTGAACGTCTGGCGATTGACGGGTTCGGCGAATGACGGATCGCCATTGCGCCGCACTTCGTCGTTGCCGAGCGCATAACCGAAATTGAGCGTGGTCAGGTCGCCGAAAAAATCCTGGCTGAAGGAAAAGCCGGCTGTGCTGGCCGAGTAATCGTTTTCCTCGGAGCGCACCCAGCTAACGCCCATCACGGTTTTGTCGTGCAGGTAATCAACGCCGAACCGGGTCTCGTTGCGCTGTTCGGTGTAAGGACTGGCCGTGGTCATCACGTCAATCGAGGCGCTGGTGACACTGTCGACATAATAATTCGCCGACACCGACACCTTGTCGCGCCAGTTCTTGCGCACCAGCACCGACGGGCCGGAAATGTCCATGCCGCCGCCGTGGTAGTGGTGATAGAGCACGTCGGCGCGCTCTTCGGGCAGGACAGTGGCGCACGCCGGAAATGCCGCAACGGCAAGCACAGCGGCAACTGCCTGCCGCAACTCCCGCAACACGTCGTCGCGACCGTCAACTGCAGCCACAACCGCCCCCGCCACCGCCTGCCGCGCCACGCGCGCCTTCACGCGCCTCGAACACATGATTCATGTAATTGTCGCTCACCGGGTCGCGGCCGAAGCTCATCGACGGCTCGGCCAGCAGGTTGCGCTCGTACGGCGCCACCCACGGCTTGATTGCGCAGCCGCCCAACATGGTTGCAGCAAGAAGCAGCGCGAGAAACCGTTGCATACTTACTCCATCACCAATTGCTTGACCTGTTGCTCGTACTTCTGCTCGTAGCCGGGCTTGTAGCCGCGGTGGATGAAACGCACGATGCCGTTGCGGTCGATGATCACAGTGCTCGGCATGCCGTCAACTCCATAGAGTTTCGCGACGCTATTGGCGTCATCTTTGAGGATAGGGAAAGTCACCGGTACGTCCTTCAGATATTTCTCCATGTTCGACGAATCGGCTTCCACATTGACGCCGAGCAGCGTGAACCCGAGGCCCTTGTATTTCTTGTTGATCTTTTCGAGCAGCGGCATTTCCTGCCGGCACGGGCCGCACCAGGTCGCCCAGAAATTGACCATCATCACGTCGCCGCGATGCTCGGCAAGCCGCACGTTCTTGCCGGTGGTGCTCTTCAGTGTGAAGTCCGGCGCGGTCTTGCCTGTGGTGTCGGCGCCGGATGCGGCGAACGACGCGAGCAGGAAAGCGCCAAGCAGGAATATCCGGAAGATATCGCGCGTCATGTTCTGTTCCTCGTCAACAAGGTGATTTCTTCGCAACAATCCGGCTTTCAGAAAAAGCTGGAAATTCCGGTCTGTATTTCCATGTTGTGCGTGTTCTTGTCCTGGCCGGTGATGTCAGAGGCGAACACGTGGTCGCGAAAGCCGATATGCCAGGCCAACCAGTCGGTGAGCAACAGACGGTAGCCGACGCCGAGATTGAGCGTGAAACGGTCGTCGCCGCCGAACTTCGTCGAGCCGATGCCGGAAAGCAGGTAGAACGCGGTGTTGTAGGCGCGCTTGCGGCCAATGAATGCTTCGCCAGGAAACAGGTTATAGCCTACCGAGAGATCGTAGCCGGAGTAATCGCGCTCACTGTCGGTCAACAGGCGCGCCGAGCCGCTCAACACTTCGTAGCTGGTAAGTCCGGCCTGCGAGGAATAGACGTGGCCCTGCAAGAACAGGTCTTCGGTAAAATGCCAGGCAAGCATCACGCCCACCATTGGTGCGCTGCCGAAATCCTCGATCGACAGCATGCCGCCGTAAACGCCGAGTTCAAGGTCCTGTTTGTCGATCTTCACCTCGTCGACTTCGCGACGCGCAACATCCGGATCGACCAGCGGCGCTTCAGACGACGGATCCAGCGGATCGACCGGCGGTTCGTCCGCGCGCGCGAATCCGACCGGCATGACGAGTGATGCCGCCAGCAGCGCGACCGGAATGGCGCGCTGCACGGCACTTAGAAAAATACGGCGAGTCCGGCTTTCCATGTGTCGAGTTTCTCGTGTTCTTCCCGGCTGGTGAGCAGCAGGTACTGTCGATATTCAAGGCGCAGGACGAAAGCCCGCGAAACCCAGCCTTTGACACCCAGCGCGACGCTGAGCGACTGGTCTTCGCGGCGATTCGCGCCAACCAGAATGGAAGATGGCCGCGTCTGCACGAGGCCGGTGCCAATGCCGGCATAGGGCGAATACTTCATCGCCGGAAACGGATAGCCAGCGAGCGACACGTCAATCACCAGGCTGTCGGCGGAGCGGCCAATCGCCTGTCCGGCGGCAAGTTCGGTAGTCAGGTTCGGCGTAAAACGCCACGCGCCGTACAGGCCCATCAGCGCGCTGCCGTCGAAATCACCAAGCAGCGCGCCAATTTCATGGCGATGATCAATGAAGTCTTCCGCAGTGGTTTCGTCCTCGTGGAACGTTTCGCCAGCGGGCGTCAGCGTGCGCAACATTTGCACACGCGATGCCCAGCCTTCGGTACCGCGCCGGGTGCGCAGGCGATACCAGGTGGTACGGCTTTCGAGCACCTCGACCTCGCCGCCTTGCTCAACGATCTCCAGCACCGGGTAGCCGCGCCCAGCACCGCTGTGCAATTCGACGAACGGGTCGACCACCGTGACTTTTCCCGGCGAAGCCGCGTGCGCGGCCGTTGCCAGTAACGCCTGCAGCGCAACCAGCATGCAGCAAAAGAAAATCATGTGGCGTACCGCTGCGGTCAGCATCATTAATTCAGCGGCGCTGCGAATGGATCGTTGAAATACTGGGCGCCAATATCGACCCACTCGGCGAGCAGACGCAACTCGGCATCGGTGAGCCAGCCGGCGTGGTTGCCGCCGGCGGCGAACGACAGGAAGAAGCGCTGGCTGCCGCGCGCATTACCCGCGACCAGCGACGGCATGAGGGGAACGGTGACCATCACCGGGATCGGCTGGCCGTTGCTGTCGAGGAAGAGGTTGCCACTGGCGTCGGTTTCGAACACCAAGCTGCCGCTGGCATCGACCGCCTGCACCAGCTTGTCGACCAACGTGCCGTCGACAATTTCCTGCTGTGCATCGGTGGCCAGTAATTCGCGGTACGCGGCCATGTGGTCGGCGACTTCGCCGGACATGCCATCGCGCAGATCGAGTTGCGCCGCCGGCACCTGCGGCATTCCCATCGCGGTACGCGAATTGTGGCAGGTAGTGCAGGTATGGTCGGCAAGCACCGTCACGCCGTCGCCGGCAAACAGGCGACGATCGACGCTCCACAACGGATGAATGTGCGTTTCGTAATGGATCACGCCGCGACACAGCGCCGCCCACGACGCCTGGCAATCGGCCGATGCCGGCGCGGCAGTGGCGAGATCGGCGTAGCGGAACACGGCATCGGCGTCCGGGACGCGCACCAGCGGACTGGTCCAGACATCGCTGTACAGCATGTCCATGGCTGGCGCGAGCGCGTCGGCATCGAGTCGCGTGCGCGTTTCGGCCATCGTCTCGCCACTGTTGGCGAGCAGCGACGGCTGCGTATTCGGGTATGGCGCGCCGCCGGCGGATCCTGCGTGCAACACCGGCACACCGCTGTCGTTGCGACCGTGTGGCAGCGACGACATGCTGTCATGGCAGCCGGCGCAGACGCGTGTTTCTCCGGGCACCAGTTGCAGCCAGGCATCGTGGCGCGACGCGATGCGGCGACCGCGGTCGTCGACGACGCTGAACGTGAACGGGATGTTGGCGGGGACTTTCACTCGGACCGAGCCATCCGGCTCGACCGGCACATAGCCGAGAATTTCACGCATGCCGAACGCGGCGGTGACGCCGAACGCGGTACGGCGGAAATCGAGCACCATGCGATCGGGAATCGCCACGGCTTTTTCCAGCCGCAGCCAGCGCGCCGGACGTTGCGCTGCGAGAGCGGTTACCGGGTTGGCAAGTTCGTCGATC
>JBMOOP010000110.1:0-25332 GCA_049324495.1 Pseudomonadota bacterium | reverse complement strand
GCCGAACGCGGTACGGCGGAAATCGAGCACCATGCGATCGGGAATCGCCACGGCTTTTTCCAGCCGCAGCCAGCGCGCCGGACGTTGCGCTGCGAGAGCGGTTACCGGGTTGGCAAGTTCGTCGATCGAGGTGAACAGCGACCCGAGTGGGTCGAAAATGCCGTCGATGTCGTAGACGCTGCGGATGTCGAGCACACCAACGCCTTCTTCGACCAGAACGCGATCGAGGTCGATGCCGGCTTCGCCATCGGCAATATATTCCGGCAGCGGGCGCGGCGCAGCGACTGCCAGGTGCGTGTGCATTTTCTCTTCGGTCGGTACGACCACCGGCAGCCGCGAACCGTCGGCAGGATCGTAGACGAACACGCCGTAAATCGGCGCCGCTTCCATCCATGCCGGATCGCTGACATCGTTGCCGGCGCAGGGCACGATCTGCGCCGGCGTCACCGGCGGCGACGCGAGCGCATTCGGCACCGCCTGCAAACGGCACGCCGACCAACTCACCAGCAACCGGCCACTGTTGTCGCCGAGCGGCGTTGCGTCGGCGTAGCGACCGCCGCGCGATGCCGTCGCCTCACCTGGATACGCATCGAGGTCGAACATGGCGATGCCGCCGGTGCCAGTACTGGCATCAAGCGGCTGATCGACGTCGCTGAATCGGGCAATATCGATCGCCGCGAGCGCGCCGCCGAAGAATCCGGTCTGGTACGGACGCTCGATCACCAGCACGCGGCCGTCGTCGAGCAGCCGCGGTCGCGCGAACTGCACCTGTTCAGCATCGACTTCCGGATGGCTGTGACCGCCGAACACCGGTTGCAGGTCGCGCCCATCGGGACGCACGCGATACAAATGCATGGCGACGCGGCCACCGACGCGCACCTGCCGCGCAAACAGCACGTGACCATCGCCGAGTACCGTCGGGTAGATGTCGTGCGAGGCATTGAAGGAAATCTGGTGGATGTTGGTGCCGTCGCCGTCCATCACGTGCAGCGCGTACACCTCATTCTGCAACGTGTCGTCAAGCGCCGCGAACTGCGGCTTGCCCTCGTCGACCAGCACCGCGCGCGAACCGCGCTGCCGCGTCGAGGCAAACACGATGCGGCCATCCGGCAAGTATGCCGGCATGATGTCCTGGCCTTCTTCGGCAACGACATTGGACGCAATCAGCCGGCGCGCGGTATCGGTGGCAATGTCGTATTCCCAGATGTTCCAGGTCGGCTGGTCTTCGTCGTCGGCGTCCTCGATGTAGGGGCCACGCAGCGCGAACAGCAGCTTCTCGCCGTCGTATGCCGCGGTGACATCACGCACGTCATAGCGCTCGCCGTCATGGAACAGTCGGGTGGCGATGTCGATCACGGGTGCGTTCGGGGCAGCGCGGCGCTTGATCAGCAGGCGGGCGCCGGGATTGAAAAATCCGGGGTCGCGGAGGTCATCCGATACGATCGCACCAACATCATCACGCGGCAGTGCGCGTTCGACCCAGGCGACCGGGTACTCGCCAGTGACCGCCAGGCCTGAGCCGCCGTCGTTACATCCGACCAGTCCGGGCAACGCCAGACAGGCGATGCCGATCGCGCGACGCGCGGTCCCGCATGACGCTTTCATTGCGCTCCGCCTTGCCAACGACATCACAATCCGCATGCTTCCGGTCCATTGCCCATGGCGACACTCTAGACAGCCGATTCGTCAAAAACCGCGTGCATCATCACAAACAACGGCGCACCTGCACAATAATTTGCAACGGCAGTCACAATGCACGGCAGGGCGAACCACTACAATCAACGGACAAAGACCCCCCCCGCACCGGACCACGATCGCGAAGACCGAAAAGTACGGACCCGATACCGAAGAAAATGACGATGACGCCGAACACGAACAGACGCCCGGATATTGCCCGCATCCTGGCCTGCCTGAGCATGCTGATGCTGGTGTCCGCCGATGCGTTTGCCGGCGCCCGCGAGCAGGCGCGCCGCCTGCACGACCGCATCGCCGGCGTTCCCCCGAGCCAGTCCGTCCTTAGCCAGATGGAGGCTGACATCGCCGGCGGTAACGCCCTTGATGCGGCCGACCTCGCGATGCAAAACAAATCCTTCTACAACGTCACTCTCAAGAATATGGTGACGCCCTGGACCAACGAAACGCAGACGCGCTTTGCGCCGCTCAACGACTACACCGCGACCGTGACTGGCGTGGTGCGCGACAACCTCGATTTCCGCCGTATCCTTTACGACGACATCCTTTATGTCGGCGTGAGTCCCGATGCCAGCACCCTGCCTGCCTACGACAACGACAACAACACCCACTACGAGACGCTGGAGCGGCGCGGCTACGACCTGCGCAACGTCCTCGTCCAGCGCGCGCAATCGGCAGTGACCGGCCTGCCGGCCGATGCGACCGCCGGCGTGATCACCTCGCGTGCCTCGTCGCAGGCATTCTTCATCGCCGGAACCAATCGCGCAATGCTGCGCTTCACGCTGAAAAATCACCTTTGCCGCGATCTCGAGCAGCTCAAGGACAACACCCGGCCACCGGATCGCATCCGCCGCGACGTGTCACGCAGCCCCGGTGGCGACAGCCGCGTGTTCCACGCCAATTGCCTCGCCTGCCACGCCGGCATGGACCCACTCGCACAGGCTTTTGCCTTTTACGACTTCGTCGGCGTCGAGGGCGAGTCCGCCGGCAACCTGTCGTACAACACCGCCAACGACAGCGACCCGTTCACCGGCATTCGCGTGAAGAAAAAATACTGGATCAACGGCAGCAATTTCGAGCACGGTTACATCACACCGGACGACGCCTGGGAAAATCGCTGGCGCCACGGCGTCAACGCGCATCTGGGCTGGTCGTCGTCGCTGCCGGGTAAGGGCAACGGCGCGAAATCGTTCGGCCAGGAAATTGCCTGGAGCGAAGCCTTCGCCGATTGCCAGGTGAAAAAAGTATTCCGCACCGTTTGCCTGCGTGAACCGACCACCGCGCCGGACCACGCCGCCGTCGGCAATATCACCGGCGCGTTCAAAAGCAGCGGCTACAGCCTGCGCCGGGTATTCGCCGAAACCGGCGTGTACTGTATGGGGAACTGATGATGAAAACTCCCCGGCACGCTACCCGCTTCCTGTTCGCCGCGCTTGCCGCGCTGTTGCTCACCGCTTGCGGCGACGATTCGGTCACGCTGACGCAACCGGATCTTTCCCATAATATCGACCCGGCGGCCTATAGTGGCCCGCCGCCGGCGTCGGCCGACGTCAACGCATTCAAACAATACGTCTGGAACAATCTGGCGGTTGCCAATCGCTGCGGCGGTTGTCACGGCACCGGCGGCCAGTCACCGCAGTTCGTGCGCGACGACGACATCAACCTCGCCTACGCCGCCGCCAACACCGTCGTCGATCTCGCCAACCCGGAAGATTCGCGGCTGGTCGAGCGCGTCGACAACGGCCACAACTGCTGGAGCGATGACACCGACGTCTGCGCCGAGGTGATGACCACCTACATCCGCAACTGGGCGATGGCGACTGTCGGTGGGCCGGCGGCCAATGTCACGCTCACCGCGCCGCCACAGCACGTGCCCGGCGCCACGAAAAACTTTCCGCCGTCGAGCACGCTGTTCGGCACCACCGTCTACCCGGTGGTGCGCGAATACTGCGCGCGCTGCCACGCGCCGGATGCCGGTAACCCGCAGGCGCCGTTCTTTGCCTCAGCCGACGTCGACGCTGCCTACGTCGGCGCACGCAACGCCATCGATCTCAACAATCCGTCCAACTCGCGTTTTGTGCAGCGCCTGCGCGACGAATTCCACAACTGCTGGGATGACTGCCCGGCCAACGCGCAGGAAATGCTCGCCGCGATCACCACGATGGCCAACGGCATCACCATCACGCCGCTCGATCCGGGCCTGCTCGCCAGTCGTGCGCTGGGACTGCGCGAAGGTATCATCGCCTCGACCGGCGGCCGCCACGAAGCCAACGTGATTGCCAAGTATGAGTTTAAGGAAGGCAGCGGCCTCACCGCGCACGACACCAGCGGCGTCACGCCGGCACTCGACCTGACGCTTTCCGGCAATGCTGAATGGGTCGGCGGCTGGGGCATCCGGCTCAGCGGCGGCAAGGCGCAGGGCAGCACGCTCAACAGCCGCAAACTCCATAGCCTGCTCACTGCCAGCGGCGCGTACTCGATCGAGGCGTGGGTGGCGCCGGCGAACGTCACGCAGGAAGGTCCGGCTCGCATCGTCAGTTATTCCGGCGGCAACGACGTGCGCAACTTCATGCTCGGCCAGTCGATGTACAACTACGATTTCCACAATCGCAACGACACTACCGACGCCAACGGCTCGCCGGCGCTGTCCACCGCCGACGCCGACAAGCGCCTGCAGGCAACACTGCAGCACATAGTGCTGACCTACACCGCCGCGGGCGGCCGCCGCATCTACGTCAACGGCGCATACACCGGCGACGCCGACACGGCCGCCGCCGGCCTGCTCGGCAGCTGGAACGACAGCTTCGCGCTGGCCGTCGGCAGCGAGGTGAACGGCACGCATGCGTTCAGCGGCGTGATCCGCCTGCTGGCGATCCACAGTCGCGCGCTCACGCCGGAACAAGTCACGGAGAATTTCAACGCCGGTGTCGGCGAACGCTTCTTCCTGTTGTTCGACATCAGCCACCTGGTTGAAGTTGCGCAAACCTATGTCTTGTTCGAGGGCAGCCAGTTCGACAGCTACAGTTACCTGCTGACATCGCCGCGCGTGGTCAGCCTCGATCCGGATTTCGTTCCGGACGGGATTCCGCTCGCCGGCATGCGCATCGGCCTCAATGGCCGCGAAGCCGGGCTGGGCCAGGCGTACATTCCGCTCGACCTGGTGCTCGACAGCAGCAGATGGATTCCCGGCACCGGCGATGAACTTTCGCGAGTCGGCACTGTTGTGCCGATCGAGAACGGCCCAGACTTCGACCAGTTCTTCCTGACTTTCGAACGGATCGGCGCCTTCGAGCACGTCGTCAGCGAAACGGATCCCGATGTGCCAGCGGTGACCACCGGCGACGCGGTATCCGACATCGGCCTGCGCATGTTCGACGCGATCAACGCCTCGCTGTCGGAAATCACCACCGTGCCGATCACCGACATCGCGGTAGCGGACATGTATGAGCGCGTGAAGCAGCAGTTGCCGGCCTCTGACCAGATCGGCGGTTTCTCCAGCGCGCAGCAAATCGGCATCACCCAATTGGCGATCGAGTACTGCAACTCGCTGGTCGACGACCCGCTCATCGGCACGTTGTACTTCAGCGGCCTGAACCTCGACGGCGGCTACACCACCGCGCTGAACGACGCGGGCGAGCGCAGCGCGCTGATCGATCCGCTGATCGTGCACGTTGCCAACAGCACACTGCTGAGCATGCCGGATGTCGTCGACCTCGAAACCGAACTGAACAATCTCGTCGACCGCCTGGTTGCCTCGTGCTCCGGCACCTGTACTGCCGACCCCGTCGGCCGTACGCGAACCATTGCCAAGGCAGCGTGCGCAGCCGCCGTCGCCAACGCCGCCATGCTGATCAAGTAGTGAGGCCCGCCATGCGCCGAAGCATCAACAAGTTACCAAACGCGCTGCCGCCCGATGCGCCACTGCTGCTGCCTGATCACGCCCGGCCGCTGACTCGTCGTGAATTCATTGCCCGCGGCTTCATGCGCGGTGCGGCATTGATTGCAGCGCCGACCGTGCTGTCGCTGTTCGCCAGCCCGCGTGCCGCGTACGCTGCGCTATCGTCGGACATCGCGACGATGCGCACTGCCTGCGGCATCCGCGTCGCCGGCGCCGGCAAGATCCCGTTCATTTGTTTCGATCTCGCCGGCGGCGCCAACATTGCCGGCAGCAACGTGCTGGTCGGCGGCGCGGCCGGCCAGTTCGATTTCCTGACCACTGCCGGCTACAGCAAACTCGGCTTGCCCGGCAACATGATTCCCGGCCTCGTGGAAGTCGGCGGTACCGGTGACCACACCGACATCCGCCTCGGGCTCGGCTTCCACAGCGATAGCGCCATCCTGCGCGGCATCATGGAACGTGCTGCTGCCGGCACTGCCAACGGCGTCAGCGGCGCGGTGATTCCCGCGCGCTCGGAGAACGACACCGGCAACAACCCGCACAACCCGCTGTACGGCATCTTCAAGGCCGGTGCCGACGGCCAGTTACTGTCGTTGATCGGCTCGGTGAACTCGGATTCCGGCGGCAACTCCACTTACCCGATGGCGATGTTCAACGCCGCCGCGCGGCCGGTAAAAATCGACCGCCCAGGCGACGTCACCGGCCTTGTCGACACCGGCAAGCTGGTCGGCATGCTCAGCCAGGCCGACGCCGTCGCGGTGATGGAATCGGTCGTGCGCATCAGCGACAAGAAACTCGGCCGTGTCTCGACAGGCATCACCGCCGACGACGTGGTCAAAGACCTGGTGCGTTGCGGCTACGTGAAATCCGCGGATCTCGCCGATCGTTTCGGTGATCCGAGCGCGCTCAATCCGCTGATCGACACCAACATCGTCGGCGGCGACGGCAAGACGGCGATCTTCACCGCTGCGGAACTCGCCAGCGACGGCGAGTTTGCCAAGACCGCATCGATCATGAAACTGGTGTTAAACGGCTACGCCGGCGCCGGATGCATCGAGATGGGCGGCTTCGACTACCACACCGGCGATCGCGCCACCGGCGAATTGCGCGACCTGCGTGCCGGCCGCTGCATCGGCGGCTGCCTCGAATACGCTGCCCGCGTCGGCATGCCGCTGATGGTCTACGTGTTCAGCGACGGCAGCTTGTTCAGCAACGGCATGATCGACAACTCGGCGAACGGTCGCGGCAAGGGCGTGTGGACCGGCGACGACCAGCAGACTGCCGCGTCATTTTTCCTGGTCTACAATCCGGGCGGCAAGGCGCAACTGCTGGGCGGCACCGTTGCCGAGCAACTTCGCCACCAGCAACTCGGCTATTTCCGCAGCAGTGGCGACGTCGAAACTGCGGCAACGCCGGCGGCGAACAACGTCAACCTGTTGGTGGAAACCGTCGCGCTCAACTACATGGCGCTGCACGGCGAGCAAGCGCAGTTCGCAACCCGCTTTGCCGGCCACGGCCTCGGCAGCGCGACGATGATCGACCGGCTCACCGCTTTCGCGCCGATCGTCAACGGCACGATCTAAGGAACCTCTGCATCACTCATGCGGCGTCGCGCATCGCGTTGCGCGCGCCATGCGCCGTGTTCGAGCTGGCCGATGCCGTAGTACGAGTCTGCCGCCAGCTGCACCACCCGCGCGCGCTGGTTGCGGATGGTTTCGCGGGCATCATCTTCCATTTGCTTGCGCAGCAGGGAGCGCAAGCCAGCCGACTGCGTCACCAGCGCCTGTAATCGTGCAGCCTCGGCAACCAGCTCCTGTTGCCAGCCGTCGACGCTGACAACCTCGCGGCGCAACGCTTTTTCCACTCGCGCGCGCAGCGCCCCGGCTTCGTCCACAAGCCGGGCGCTGTCGCGCACCGTACGCCGCAACGCCCACGCCTGCTCCGGCTGGTCACGTGCCATGTCCCATTCGAGCACGCCCTTCAACACCGCCAGCCTGGCGCGCTGGGCCGACCAGTCGTGCTGCGGCCAGCGCTGCATTTTCGTCGACAAATCGGCAATGAACGCCGCGAGCAGCTGCTGCTTCTGGTTTGCCAGCGCCAGCAGGTTGCCGCCGGCAATATCGCCTTCAACGCGCTGCGCCAGCGCCAGTTGTCGCGCGGCAAGTGGTTCGACAGGCGCCGCGGCGAGCAGGGCCTGCGCCTCGTCGGCAAGCCGCCCATGACGCTCAAGGCGGCTGGTGACCAGGTACGCCATCACCGGAATCCGTTCCCGCCACTCCACAGCCAGCCGCGCCAGCCGCCGCACCTCGATATATTGCGCAAATATGAGCACGAAACGGTTGCTGGCGAACTGGCGGTAATGCAGCGGCAGGCCGAGCACGTCGTTGTCGGCGAGACCGGCGCGGTCATCGCGCAAGGTGATGTCGCTGGCGCGATTTTCCAGTTCAGCGAACCACTCACCTTTGTCGATGGCGGCCTGCTGCGCATCAAGGTAGCCAAGTTCGCCTTCAAGCAGTTGCAGCGCCGCGCGATAGGCGGCGAGCGCGCGGCGCTCGTCGCCGCCGAACTCGTAGGCCTGCGCCAGCGCCACCGCGCCCTCCTGCACTGCCTGCTCGTGCGGCGAGCGCTTTACCAGCGGCAACAGCGACCGCAGCGCCTTCTTCGTTTCGCCGTTGCGCATCGCCGCGATGCCATATATCAGCAGTGCCTCGTCGCTGTATGGCCCGTCGAGTTGCGCGACGGCGAGCGCGGTCACCGCGTCAGCGGGACGTTGCTGCTGCAAGCGCGTCGCCGCCAGCGCCAGCGCGACGCGATCGCGCAGCGCGTGCATTTCCTCGTCTTCAGCCGGCAGGGCGAGCAGCGGCATGAACATGGCCGCGCCGCCCTCGGCATCGCCGTCGGCGACCAGCGCAACGGCGATGTTGAAACGCAGATAACGGCTTTCCGGAAGATCGGAAATGTTCGGCCCCAGCCAGTCTGCCGCCTCGCGGTAGCAACCAAGACGCATCAGCGACTTTACCGCCAGCACCACCGCCTGCTCCGGCGCGCTCTCGCGTACAAAACGCTGCCCGACGATCGCCAGCGCATCGGCAAAGCGGTCGCGCCGGTAATTCAGTTCGGCGAGCGCCAGCCAGATGCGCTGCACCTGCGGTGAATCGCCAGCATCCGGCAAGGATTTCGCAAAAATTTCGCTGGCAGCATCCGGCACACCGTATTGCACATACAACCCGCCAAGCAACAACTCGGCTTCACTGGCCTGGCGGTGAAATTCCTGGCGCTCGCGTGCTACCAGTAACCGGCTGATCGCGTCGAAATACTGCTTCTGATAGAAAGCGTAGAGCGTTTCGCCGAAGGCGGGATCGACGATTACCGGCTTCCTTTCCTCCGCCGCGAGGATGGTGAGCGGCGCCATGAACAGAGCTGTCGCCAGCACGCATATGCACAATGCGCGGCGATGCACAGGATGATGTCGCCGTGCCGGCACCGTAGCGATCACTCGTCGCGGAACTGCAGGTCAGCCTGCTGCGCGGTCGTGTCGTCGACGATACGCAGGTGGAGGTAGCGCTGGCCTTCGTCCTTGACGAAGTCGGTGGTCACGGCGCGGCGCACCGGCCGCCCGTGGCCGTCAGTGCCGGCAACGACGGCCGTCAGGCGATGCGTGCCCGGCTTGATGATCGTGGTGAGCGCACGCTGGACCGCGCCGCGCTTGAGCGCCTCGACCTCGCGTTCGGTATAGAGGTGACTCTGTGCCGGCTTGCCGTCCAGCGCGATGGTGACGCTGTCCGGGACCAGGTAGTGACCGACATCCAGCGACACGAACAAGGTGAACTGCGCATTCGCCGGGAACAACAGTTCCTCTTCCATGATCAGCAGGCGCTTGTTGACGTCCAGCATGTCCTTCTTGAACTGCTGCAGCGCGGCGTCGAGCGGCGGCTCAGTCGTCGCCTGCTCGTCGGCCCAGGCAGGCGGCGGCGTCCCGGATGACAGTACGACGACAAACAGGGCCAGGCGCACGCTCCGCAACAACCATGACTCAATCACTTGCACGCGCAATCCTCCTGACCGCATGATCCTGCTTTGGTGTGGATTCTAGCGGCATGTTCCAGTTTGATCCGTGAATGATGCACACTTGCCGACCATCACGCAGGAGACACACCATGCGCCGCCTAACAGCCACTACCCTGCCCTGCCTTGCCGGCCTGTTGCTGACCCTGGTTTCCCTGCCGACCCATGCCGGCGATGCCGCTGCCTGTCGTATCGGCGACATCAGCCGCGTATTTGGCGGCGTGCAGATCATTCGCGGCGGCAACACTCTGGTACCCAGGACGGGCGAGGCGTTTTGTGCCGGCGACCGATTCCTCACCAACAGCAAGGGCGTCACCGAACTGGCGTTTCGCGACGGCAGTGAGATTACCGTCGGCAAGAACACAGAGTTCACCATAGAGCGCTGGCAAGAGCGGCGATTCTTCGCCAACAAAGCAACTTTCGCGCTGGTAAAAGGCGCATTTCGCGCACTCACCGGGGCGATCACCCAAAGGCGGCATCGGGTCGAGGTAAGGACGGCCATCGCAACCATTGGCGTACGCGGCACCGAGTTCTGGGGCGGCCTGAACCTGACGCCCGATGCGCTCGAAGTGGTGATGCTGGAAGGCAAAGGCGTTTATGTGAAAAACGACGCCGGCACAATCGAGCTGACCGAAGCCGGTACCGGCACCACAGTGCAGGCCGGCAAAACGCCCGCCGCGCCGGATGCCTGGTCGCCGGAGAAAGTGCAGCGCGCAGTAGCGACGATCACGCCGTAACACAAAAAGCCGAGGCACCGGCTCACCCACTGCGGCCACTTATTTCTGCTGGAGTTTTTCCACATCGACAAGCACCTGGGCAGCGTGCTCGCGTGAATTTACTTCCGCGTAATGGTAGACAATCGTTCCTTCCGGATCGATCAGGAAGGTTTCGCGCCCGGCAAACTTCACCGGCCCGAACCCATGCAGTACGCCGAACTGCTTCGCGACCGCACCGTCGGTATCGGCCAGCAGCGTGAACGGAATTTTCAGCTTTTCAGCAAAAGCACGGTGCGATTCCACGTCATCGACACTGACGCCGACAACTGCAATGTTTTTCGCCTTCAAACTGGCAAAATGGTCACGGAACTGTTTTGCTTCTTCGGTACAGCCGGGCGTATTGTCTTTTGGGTAGAAATACAGCGCCACCCACTGGCCGCGAAGCGCTGCCAGATCAAAGCTATTGCCCGCCTGGTCCAGCAGTTTCACCGCCGGCGCTGCAGCGCCGACCCATTCGCCGGCCACCGCAATACCGCCGGGTAGCAACAACAGCACCAAAGCCAGCGCCCTCATCAATGTACGCATGCACATTCTCCCGGGCTGGCCGCCGGGCACCGTCGTTCAACGACGGCGCATCGAGTTGCCTTCGTTGTCGTCCTGCAATGACAGGCCACGCGTGGCGCTGTCGAGGTACTTGGCATCGGTCTCGGCATTGAGCTTGATCATCAGGCGCAGATCGTTTGGCGAATCGGAATGGCGAATGGCGTCCTCGTAAGTAATTTCGCCGGCAGCGTACAGATCAAATAACGCCTGATCGAATGTTTGCATCCCTGTCTCGCGTGACTTTTTCATCAATTCCTTGATCAGATGCATCTCACCCTTGCGGATATGATCGGCAACCAGCGGCGAGTTCAACAGCACCTCTATACAAGCCCGCCGGCCATTGCCATCCGGGGTGGGGATCAACTGCTGGGCAACGATACCGCGCAGATTGAGCGACAAATCCATCAGCAGCTGCGAATGCCGGTCGGCCGGGAAGAAGTGGATGATGCGATCCAGTGCCTGGTTGGCATTGTTCGCATGCAAGGTACAAAGCACGAGGTGGCCGGTTTCAGCGAAGGCAATGGCGTAATCCATGACCTCGCGCGTGCGCACCTCGCCGATGAGAATCACATCCGGAGCCTGGCGCAAGGTGTTCTTCAGGGCGACCTCGAAATTATCCGTATCGAGGCCCACCTCGCGCTGGGTCACGATGCAACCCTGATGCTGGTGGATGAATTCGATCGGATCCTCAATGGAAATGATGTGCCCTCGCGAGTTCTTGTTGCGATGGCCAATCATGGCGGCCAGCGACGTCGATTTGCCCGTGCCGGTGGCCCCGACGAAGAGCATGACGCCGCGCTTGGTCATCGCCAATTCCTTGATGATCTCCGGCAATTTCAGCTCATCGAGTGTGGGAATGTTGGTTTCAATGCGGCGCAACACCATGCCGACCAGATTGCGCTGGTGGAAAGCGCTGACTCGAAAACGGCCGATGCCGCGCGCGGAAATTGCAAAGTTGCATTCTTTTGAATCGAGAAAGTCCTTGCGCTGCTTCTCGGTCATCACCCCGAGCACGATGTCGCGGGTGACGTCCGGCGTCAGCGGCGTCTTGGTGATCGGCATCATCTTGCCGTGCAACTTCATGGATGGCGGCACGCCGGCCGTAATGAAAAGGTCGGAACCGCCCTTTTGCACCATCATCTTCAGCAGATCTTCGAATTCCATCGCGGTGGATCTCCCGTATCAGCTGCGCGTCAGATCGCGTCCGGATTCTTGGCGTATTCGCGCGCCACATCGCGATTGACGATACCACCGGCCACCAGTTTCGACAGATGCTGATCCAGCGTCTGCATGCCAAGCGCACCGCCGGTCTGGATCGCCGAATACATCTGTGCGGTCTTGTTCTCGCGGATCAGGTTGCGAATCGCGGGCGTACCGATCAGGATTTCGTGCGCGGCCACGCGGCCGCCGCCATTCTTCTTGAGCAGCGACTGCGAAATGACCGCCTGCAGCGATTCCGACAACATCGCGCGCACCATGTCCTTTTCTTCTGCCGGGAATACGTCGATGACACGGTCCATGGTCTTTGCGGCCGAGGTGGTGTGCAGGGTGCCAAACACCAGGTGGCCGGTTTCGGCAGCCGTCAGCGCCAGACGAATGGTCTCAAGGTCCCGCATTTCACCAACCAGAATGATGTCCGGATCTTCACGCAGCGCCGAACGCAGGGCTTCGGAGAAGCCCAGTGTGTCGCGGTGTACTTCACGCTGGTTGATCAGACACTTCTTCGACTCGTGCACAAACTCGATCGGGTCTTCGATAGTCAGCACATGCTCGTAGCGCGTTGAGTTGATGTAATCAATCATCGCTGCAAGCGTCGTCGATTTGCCCGAACCGGTTGGGCCAGTAACCAGCACGATGCCGCGGGCAATATCGGAGATCTGCTGGAATATCTTGCCCATGCCGAGCTGTTCCATGCTCAGAATCTTCGACGGAATGGTGCGGAAGACCGCGCCGGCACCGCGATTCTGGTTAAAGGCATTGACCCGGAAACGGGCAACGCCCGGCACCTCGAACGAGAAGTCAGTCTCAAGGAATTCCTCGAAATCCTTGCGCTGCTTGTCGTTCATGATGTCGTAAATAAGCGAGTGCACCTCCTTGTGTTGCAGTGGCGGCAGGTTAATGCGGCGCACATCGCCATCAACGCGGATCATCGGTGGCAGGCCGGCCGAGAGGTGGAGGTCCGACGCGCCATTCTTCGCGCTGAACGCGAGCAGTTCGGTGATATCCATGGGAAGACTTCCTGTTCGAGAGCAGCGCACCGGCCCGGGCAGGGCGCCGTGCGGTAACCGCCGCTGTAACGCTGTGTTGTAACCAACAGTGCGGTAATCTGTTGTTCTGCATGCTGTTGCAACCGCCAGCAGGATTCTGACATTACTCCGACCGCCCCTGCACCTTCAACCGTACGGTGCCTTTTCGGACTTGCCTGCATGGACGACCTCGAACACCGCCTGGCATCCCTCAGGGCGCGCATTGATACCGCCTGCGCGCAGGCCGGCCGCAGCCCCGGCACTTGCCGACTGCTGGCGGTGAGCAAGACCCGCGACATCGCCGAGATCCGCAGTGCCGCCCTGCTCGGTCAGGCCGACTTCGGCGAGAACTACGTCCAGGAAGCACTACCAAAAATCACCGCGCTGGCCGGGCTGGCAGCGCCACCGGGTGGCATCCACTGGCACCTGATCGGCCCGCTGCAGGCGAACAAAACCCGTGTGGTGGCCGAGCACTTCGCCTGGGTACACAGCCTCGACCGGGAACGGATCGCCCGCCGCCTCAACGACCAGCGTCCCGCCCGCTTGCCCCCGCTTGACGTCTGCATCCAGGTAAACCTCGACGGCGAAGCGAGCAAGAGCGGCGTCGCACCCGCTGATGTCCGGGCACTGGCAACGGTGGTGGTCGGTCTGCCGCACCTGCGCCTGCGCGGCCTGATGACGATCCCGCGTCCGGATCAATCGGCCGCTGCCGACAATGCCTATGCCCGCCTTGCACAGACGATGCAGGAATTAGCGGGTACCATACCCGGCCTTGATTCCACCATGTTCAACACGTTGTCGATGGGCATGTCGGACGATTTCGAGTTGGCCATCGCCCACGGCGCCACCTGGGTGCGCATCGGCACCGCGCTGTTCGGTGCGCGGCCGCCAAAACCAAAAACCTGACGAGCCGGCACCTTAAGAGACGCGCCATGACCGACAAACAGTCCGCCCGTATTGCCTTTATCGGCGCCGGCAACATGGCGGCCAGTCTCGTCGGCGGCATGCTCGCCCGTGGCTTCAGTGCGGCGCAAATCACACTCGCCGACGTTGATGCCGAACGTCTTGGGATGCTCGCCGCACAATATGGCGTGCGCGTCACCGCATCGAATACCGAGGCGGCGCGGGACGCCGATGTCATCCTGTTCGCCGTGAAGCCGCAGCAGATGGCCGAAGTGGCTGCGGCAATTGCCCCGATCGTGCAGGCCCGCAAACCATTGGTGGTGTCCATTGCCGCCGGCACCACGATCGCGCAACTGCAAGGCTGGCTGGGTGCCGATGCCGCCGTCGTGCGTTGCATGCCGAACACGCCGGCGCTGGTGCAATCCGGCGCTACCGGACTCTATGCCAGCATCCAGGTGAGCGCTGCGCGCCGCCTGCTCGCCCAGGCGATGCTCGATGCAGTCGGCATCGCACTGTGGCTGGACAGCGAAGAGCAACTCGACGCGGTGACGGCGCTGTCCGGCTCGGGGCCGGCGTATTTTTTCCTGGTCATGGAAGCAATGATCGCCGCTGGCCGCGCCATGGGCCTCGACGAAAAAATCGCCCGTCAATTAACCCTGCAGACTGCGCTCGGCGCGGCGCAAATGGCCATCACCAGCGACGAAGACCCGAGCGAACTGCGCCGCAAGGTAACCAGCCCCGGTGGCACCACGCAGGCGGCGCTGAACGTATTCGAGTCCGAACATTTGCGCGACACTTTCCTCAAGGCGCTCATTGCCGCCCGCGACCGCGCGCGCGAGCTGGCCGTCTAAACTGGAGAATCACCACATGGATACAGCGAACAACATCGGCCAACTCATCGTCCGTACGATTTTCGACATTGCCATCATCCTGGTATTGTTGCGGCTGCTGTTGCAGTTGTTCCGCGCCGATTTCTACAACCCGCTGGCGCAGTCGGTGGTGCGCGCCACCGGCTTCCTCAATCCGCTGCGCAAACTGCTGGGCAGTCGTGGCGGGCTCGATTTTGCCACCCTGCTGGCGCTCATCGCGCTGAAAATTGCGCAACTGGCGACATTGATGATGATGGCGCACGGCAACATCCCGGGGGCCGTTTTCCTGATCGCCATGAGCGGCATTGCCCTGCTTGAGCTGTTACTCACGTTCTTCTTCTGGTCGATCATTGCTGCAGTGGTCGCCAGCTGGCTCGCGCCGGGCGGCCAGAGCCCGGCCACCCAACTGCTGTGGAGCCTCACCGAACCCCTGCTCGGTCCGGTACGTCGCCTGCTGCCGGCGCTGGGTGGCCTTGATTTCTCGCCGATCATTATCCTGCTGGCACTGAACATCCTGCGCGACTACGGTATCCCGGCACTTGCCGAACTTCTCCAGCAGGTGTTGTTCTAAACCCGTATGGCCGCTCCCGCACGCTGGGATGGCGACGACTTGCTGTTGCGGGTCTACGCCCAGCCACGGGCATCGCGCGACGGGATTGTCGGGATACATGGTGATGCGCTTAAAATCAGGTTGGCTGCACCACCCGTTGATGGCGCAGCCAATGAGGCGCTCTGCCGCTTTCTCGCCAAGGCCTGTGGCGTGGCAAAAAGTGCAGTGACCGTAGAAAACGGCGATGCCGGGCGCCAAAAAACCGTGCGCATCCGGGCGCCGCAGACGTTGCCCGACGAGTTCGGCATTCCGCCGCGCTGAGCAGCAAGGACTTGGGAGAACAGGACGTGTCAGAAGCGCAGTTCACCCGCCAGGTGCTGGCATTCAATCAGTGGAAGAAGGACATCATTCGCGAAGCTGTCCGCTTCCGCACCTGGTTGAACGGGCACCACCTGATGACTGACGATCTGAAGGAGCAGCTCGACGACGCCCTGCAACAGCTCATTGCCGATCAGATCACCGTTGCCTTTGCCGGCGAATTCTCGCGCGGCAAGACCGAGCTGATCAACGCGATGTTTTTCTCGCAGTATGGCCGTCGCATACTGCCATCGACCATCGGCCGCACCACGATGTGCCCGACCGAGTTGTTCTACGACCGGCGTCTCGACAAGTCCTATATCCGTTTGCTGCCGGTGGAAACCCGCGCCAGCGACATCAGCATCGACAACTTCAAGCGGCTGCCGGACAAGTGGAAGCAGATCGATCTCGACCCCAACGACCCCGATGCCATGACCATGGCATTTGCCGAAGTCGCGGCAACGAAAATCGTCACCGGCGACATCGCCGCAAAATTCGGCTTTGATGTCAACGCGCTCGAGCCTGCCGCCGACGGACGCTTCAGCATCCCGGCATGGCGCCATGCACTGATCAGCTTCCGCCATCCGCTGCTGCAGGAAGGCCTGAATATCGTCGATACGCCGGGGCTCAATGCGCTCGGCTACGAACCGGAACTGACCCTCTCTTTGCTGCCTGACGCGCAGGCAATCATCTTCCTGCTCAGCGCCGATACCGGCGTCACCGCCACCGACCTTGAAATCTGGAAAGAGCATGTGTCGCACCTCGGTGGGCGCATGCACAAGGGGCTGTTCGTCGTCATCAACAAGATCGATCTGGTCTGGGACGACATCGAAGGTGATGACCACGTCGACAAGTCGATCGAGAAAATTCGCAAGCTCTCGGCGCAGCAGCTCGGCGTCGAGATCGATAAGGTCATCACGCTGTCGGCAAAGATGGGCCTCAAGGCAAAGATCGACCGTGACGGCGCTCTGCTTGCGCGCTCCTGCCTCGATCAGCTCGAAGAGCTGATCGCCAGCGGCATCATCGCCGAGAAAGAAAAGCTTTTGCAGGCAACGCTGGTACGGGCACTGTTCGGCATGATCCAGGATGCCCGCGACGCGATTGCCGGGCGCGTCGAAGCAATGACTGAACAAAAGCGGGCCATTGGCGACAACATCAGCAACTCACAGAGCGAACTTGTTGCGCTGACCCGGCGCACGAAACAGGAACAGCAGTTCTTCCAGCGCGCGCAGATCGTGCTGAAAAGCGGACGGGCACTGATTGAAACGCGGCTACCGGTACTGCTCTCATGCGTCTCATCCGACAGGCTGCGCGAGCACTACAATGGCTCCAAAATGGCCCTTGAACGCAGCTGGACTGCGACTGGCATCAATGAGTCCATCGACCGTTTTTTTGCCGCGCTAGAGCAGGATCTGCAAAAACTGGACAACGAAGCGCACAGCATGAGTCAGGAGATTCAACGTTTTTATGCCGACTGCCGCACCGAAGGCCTGATCGGTGAGATGAAACTGTCGGCGTTCTCCGCGAAGGAACAACTCGATTCACTTGAGAGGCTGCACACCCAGTCCGGGCGTTACCAGTTGCGGTTGACGAAACTGGCCAGCGGCCAGGGCCGGGAAGGTACCCGTTTCTTCCATGCCCTGGCCGAAAAAGCACGCGACATCTATGTCGCTGCCGGCCGCAACGCGCAACACTGGTGCAAGGACGCACTGAACCCGGTGATCCAGAAAGCCGTCGCTCGCCGCAACCTGCTCGGCGAACAGATGCAGCAACTGGCCATGCTCTCGCAGGCCGGGCAGACCGGACAGCAGCGTCTGGCCGAGGTCGAGCGCATCCTCGCCGAACTTGAGCGCCAGTACGCCATGCTCGACAACAGCCTGACTGTATTGAAGCGGCCGGCACCGCAATTGGCGATTAGCCGTATTGTCACGCTGGAGTAAGCTCCTGGCATAACGTCCCGGAGTAACACTCTGCTGTCCGGTCTCATCCGGATATGTTTTTCGCCCGTATAATCAGCCGCCCCTGATGCGAGTCCCCGCAATGCCCGAGGTCATCCCCGCCGATAACACCCGCGTCCCCGGCTCGGTCGGCATTGTTGTCCCCCAGACGGCGCACTTCGACGTGCCGCTCGCCCTTGAGTGCCACCGCACGCTCACCGGTTACGATCTTGTCTACGAAACCTACGGCACCCTGAATGCGGATGCCTCCAATGCGGTGCTGATTTGCCATGCGCTCTCCGGCAGCCACCACGCGGCCGGCTTCCACAAGGCCGCCGACAGCAAGCCTGGCTGGTGGGACACCTGCATCGGCCCGGGCAAACCAATCGACACCAACCTTTTTTTCGTTGTTTGCCCGAACAACCTCGGCAGCTGCTATGGCTCCACCGGCCCCACCAACGTCAACCCGGAAACCGGCCGCCCCTGGGGTTCCGACTTTCCGCTGGTGACGGTCAGGGACTGGGTGAAATCGCAGGCGGCGCTTGCCGACCGGCTCGGTATCCACCAATGGGCCGCCGTCGTAGGCGGCAGCCTCGGCGGCATGCAGGCGCTGCAGTGGGCCATCGATTTCCCGGAGCGCATCCGCCATGCGCTGGTGATCGCCTCGGCACCGAAACTCTCGGCGCAGAACATCGGCTTCAACGAAGTGGCGCGGCAGGCAATCCTCAACGACCCGAATTTCCACGCCGGGCATTATTACCAGCACGATACTTTCCCAAAGCAAGGGCTGATCCTCGCGCGCATGGTCGGCCACATCACCTACCTCAGCGACGAAGCAATGAAGCAGAAATTCGGCCGCGACCTGCAAAGCGGCAAATTTCAGTTCGGCTTCGATGTCGAGTTCCAGGTGGAAAGCTACCTTCGCCACCAGGGTGAGCAGTTCTCGAAATTCTTCGATGCCAACACCTATCTGCTGATGACCAAGGCGCTTGATTATTTCGATCCTGCACGCGATTTCGACAACGATCTGGTAAAAGCGCTGGCCGGTGCCAAAGCGTCTTTCTTTGTTGCCTCATTTACCACCGACTGGCGCTTCTCACCGGAGCGCTCCCGCGAGATCGTCAATGCATTGCTGAAAAACCGCAAGAACGTCTGCTATGCAGACATCAATGCGCCGCAAGGCCACGATTCGTTTCTGCTCGACAACGCGCGTTATCTAGACCTGTTCAGCGCCTATATGTCACGCATCGCCCGCGAGATGTCGCTAAAACTCTCGCCAGAAGGAAGGAGATGACATGCGCGCCGAATACGAACTGATTTCGAAATGGATCGCGCCGAACTCCCGCGTGCTCGACCTTGGCTGCGGTGAAGGTGACCTTTTGGCGCACCTGCACGATGCGCTCAATGTGACCGGCTACGGCATCGAGATCGGCCACAATGAAATCCGTGTCTGCGTTGAAAAAGGCGTCAACGTGATCGAACAGGACATCGACGGCGGCCTGCGCAATTTCGATGACGGAAGTTTCGACACCGTTGTCATGACGCAGGCGCTGCAGGCACTGCATCGGCCCAACCTGGTCATCGGTGAGATGCTTCGCGTCGGCCGAGAGGCAATCGTTACCTTTCCGAATTTCGGGCATTGGCGCCCGCGGCTGCATATCGCCTTGAAGGGCCGCATGCCGATCAGCAAATCGCTGCCGCACCAATGGTATGACACGCCGAACATCCACCTGTGCACCTTCCGCGACTTCGAGGTGCTTTGCCGTGAAAATCGCTGGCGAGTCCTGGAACGGCTGGTCGCCGATGCCAATCATGTGCAGGGCGCGCTGATGCAATCGCTGCCGAACCTCCTCGGCGAAATCGCCATCTACCGGCTCACCCGCAAGTGATATACCGGCCGCGCCTGGCAGGACAACTCGCATGAGCAGGGTGCATTTCCCGGGAAAAATCGTCCTTGCCAGCAGCAACAAGGGCAAGCTGCGCGAAATGCAGCATGTGCTCTGCCCGCTCGGTTTCGAGGTCGTCGCGCAAAGTGATTTAAACGTACCGGATGCCGACGAGACCGGCCTGTCGTTCGTTGAAAACGCCATCATCAAGGCGCGCAACGCCGCGCAACACACCGGGCTGCCGGCAATTGCCGATGATTCCGGCCTTGAAGTCGACGCGCTGGCCGGCGCACCGGGCATCTACAGCGCGCGCTATGCCGGCACCCCCGTTGCGAACGGCACCGTCGATGCCGCGAACAACAGCAAACTACTGGCTGAACTTGCCGCCCGCGGTGTGCGCGAGGCCACAGCCCGTTTCCAGTGCGTGCTGGTGTTCATGCGTCATGCCGCCGACCCGGTCCCGCTGATCGCACAGGGCACCTGGGAAGGCGTGATCTCTGCTGCACCGCGTGGCGCCGACGGGTTCGGCTACGACCCCCTGTTCTTCGTTGCGCAAGAAGGCTGCACGGCGGCCGAACTCACGCCGGCACGCAAAAATCTGCTCAGCCATCGTGCTCAGGCGCTGGTGAAACTCGCTGCGCTGCTGCGCCGATGAGCCTGCCGCCACTCGCACTTTATGTGCATGTGCCATGGTGCGTGCGCAAATGCCCTTACTGCGATTTCAATTCGCACGAAGCCGGTGGCGTGCTGCCCGAACGCGAATACGTCGACGCACTGCTTGCCGATCTGGCTCTGGATCTCGACATGGTGCAGGGCCGGAAAATCACCAGTATTTTTATCGGCGGCGGGACACCCAGCCTTTTTTCGCCGGCCGCCTATGAACGACTGTTTGCCGGGCTGCGCGGCGCGTTGCGCTTTGCGGCCGACATCGAGATTACCCTGGAAGCCAATCCCGGCACGGTCGAGCAAGAGAAGTTTCGCGCCTATCGCGCACTCGGCATCAACCGCCTGTCGATCGGTGTGCAATCGTTCGATGCGGGGCAGTTACAGGTGCTTGGTCGTATCCACGACCGCGATGAAGCCATCTGCGCTACCGAGGCGGCGCGCGCTGCGGGCTTTGCCAACGTCAATCTCGATGTGATGCATGGGCTGCCCGGACAATCGGTTGCCGAGGCCATCGCCGATATCGATCAAGCCATCGCGCTCGCCCCAACGCATATCAGTTGGTATCAGCTCACCATCGAACCGAACACGGTTTTTTTCGCGAAACCGCCGACACTGCCGGGGGACGATGCGCTCGCTGATATCGAGGACGAAGGTTTCGCGCGCCTGGCTGCCGCCGGCTATGCGCGCTACGAAATCAGCGCCTTCGCACAGCCTGGCCAGCAGTGCCGGCACAATCGCAATTACTGGGAATTCGGCGATTACCTGGCGATTGGCGCCGGCGCGCACGGCAAAATCACCAACCACGACCGCAGCGTATCGCGTTACCGGAAGACGCGCCTGCCAAAAGACTATTTGCATGCCGCGCCGGGAGGGCTTGCCCACACAAAGTACATTACTGCGTACGGCAACCCGTTCACGAGCGAACAGTTGCTGATACCCGCAGCAGAGCTGCCCTTCGAGTTCATGCTCAATGCGTTGCGGCTCACCCGTGGCGTTGATGCCGCACTGTTCGCCGCCCACACCGGGCTGTCACTCGCCGCGATTGCTCCGACGCAGGCTGCATTGCGCAATCGCGGTCTGCTGATCGACGACACATCACGCATCGCCTGCACCCCAGCTGGCCTGCGTTTCCTGAACGATGTAATCAACGCCTTCGGCAAATGAGCGGCGCGGCGTTCAGCGTCGAAACAGCAGATCCCATACCCCGTGGCCAAGCCGCTCGCCACGCGCCTCGAACTTGGTATCCGGCCGCCAGATCGGCTGCTCCACGTAATCGCCCGTCGGCGACAGATTCACCAGCGCCGGCTCCGCGCGCAGCACCTCCAGCATCCATGCCGCATACGGCTGCCAATCGGTGGCGAAATGCAGGAGCCCGCCGGGCTTCAGTTTCTTCACCAGCAACGCGACAAACGCCGGCTGGACGATGCGCCGCTTGTGGTGCCGCTTCTTGTGCCAGGGATCGGGAAAGTACAGCTGCACACGGTCCACCGATGCCTCCGGCAGCATATTCTCCAGCACCTCGATCGCATCGTGATGCAATGTGCGCACGTTCTTGAGCGACTTTTCCTCGATCCCCATCAACAATGCGCCGATACCGGGTGTGTGCACTTCAATGCCGAGGAAATTCTTTTCCGTCTCCGCCTGTGCCATCGTCAGCAATGAAGCGCCCATGCCGTAGCCGATCTCCAGCACCAGCGGCGCTGTGCGCTCGAACAGCATGGCTGCATCGAGCGCCTGCGCACGGTAGTCAACACCGAAGTGCGGCCACAACTCACTGAGCGCGCGCTCCTGGCCTTTCGTCAAGCGGCCTTCGCGCAGCACAAAGCTGCGCACCTTGCGCAACGGTACGCCGGTTTCTGGATCGAACTCGGGCGTGTAGACGTCGCTCATTACGCTGTATCAGGAAAGCAGGCCGCCCAGCGGCGACGAGGCGCTGGCGTAAAGCTTTTTCGGCATGCGCCCGGCAAGAAATGCCTCGCGCCCGGCTTCCACCGCCTTCTTCATTGCCGACGCCATCAGCACCGGATTTTTCGCTGCGGCAATGGCAGTATTCATCAACACACCGGCGCACCCGAGCTCCATCGCGATCGCTGCATCGCTGGCCGTGCCAACCCCGGCATCGACCAGAATCGGCACCTTCGCCTGCTCCAGAATGATGCGCAGATTGTAGGGGTTGACGATACCGAGGCCCGAACCGATCAACGAGCCCAGCGGCATCACCGCAATGCAGCCGATTTCCTCCAGCTGCTTCGCGATCACCGGATCGTCGCTGGTATAGACCATCACCTGAAAGCCGTCCTTCACCAGCTCTGCAGCAGCAACAAGTGTTTCGGTGACATGCGGAAACAGTGTCTTCTGATCCGCCAGCACCTCCAGCTTCACCAGGCTGTGGCCATCGAGCAGCTCACGCGCCAAACGACAGGTGCGCACCGCATCCTTCGCGTTGTAGCAACCGGCGGTGTTCGGCAGGATCGTGTATTTCAACGGCGACACATAATCGAGCAGGTTGGGCTCGTTCTTTTCCTGGCCGATATTGGTGCGGCGAATCGCGACCGTCACGATCTCGGCGCCGCTGGCCTCGATGGCCGCACGCGTCTCATCGAAATTGCGGTACTTGCCAGTGCCCACCAGCAGGCGCGAGCTGTATGTCTTACCCGCGAGAGTGAAACGGTCATTGCTCATGATGATTCTCTGGAAAAATTTTCAGCCGCCACCGATTGCATGCACGATCTCGACACGGTCGTTGTCGCGCAGCAATGTCTGCGCGTGCACGGCTTTTGGCACGATCTCCTCGTTCACTTCCACCGCAACCCGGCGGCCTGCCAGATCGAGCGCTGCGACCAGCATGGCAATCGTTGTGCCATTGGCCAGCTCGCGCATCTCACCGTTGACAAAAACCTTCATGCGTTCGCACCGAAGGTACCGGCCGTTGCGGCAGGCACGCCATTCACTGCGCCGGCAACCATTATCCAATTCATGGTGTATCTACGGGCCTGAAATAAAAAGGGCCGCGTGATTATACGCGGCCCTCGGAGAGTCTCCCGCAGAAATCAGGCCGTCAGCGTCATTGCCTCCTTGAGCTTCTTCATGGCATTTGCTTCCAGCTGGCGAATCCGCTCGGCAGACACACCGTACTGGTCAGCCAGCTCCTGCAGGGTCGCCTTGTTATCCTCGCGCAGCCAGCGGCGATCGAGGATGTCGCGTGAGCGTGCATCAAGCGCGCCCATGGCCTCGTGCAGGCGCCCGCTCTCATCCTGCTCGCTGTCCTCCTGTTCCAGCGCCAGTGCCGGATCGGCATCGGCAGCCACCAGATACTGTGCAGGTGCCATCGGCGCGTCTTCATCGTCATCGGCCGTGATGTCGAAACTCGTGTCGTGCGCGTAAAGGCGACCTTCCATCTCATATACCTGCGCGACGGGCACATTGAGATCCTTTGCCACCTGCTCGGCTTCAGCCAGCGTCATGCGGCCAACACGCTTCTTGGCGCCACGCAAATTGAAGAACAACTTGCGCTGCGCCTTGGTGGTGGCGACCTTGACGATGCGCCAGTTGCGCAGCACGTATTCGTGGATCTCGGCCTTGATCCAGTGCACGGCGAACGACACCAGCCGCACCCCGATCGTCGGATCAAAGCGCTTCACCGCCTTCATCAGACCAACGTTGCCTTCCTGGATCAGATCCGCCTGCGGCAGACCATAGCCCTGGTAGCTACGGGCAACATGCACCACAAAGCGCAGGTTCGAGAGCACCAGCTGGCGAGCAGCGTCCAGGTCTTCTGCATCGCGATAACGACGCGCGAGCGCCTGTTCATCCTCAAAGGAGAGCAGCGGCACGTTGTTCACCGCCGCGACATAGGCTTCCAGACTCGCGCCTGGTACGGACAAAGACGGCACAGACAGCGCCGGGCCCGCCAGAGCAGTTGCTTTAAGGGTTGCAGACATTATGGATACCTCCCCTGTTGCGTTGGGCCAATATTAGCACTCGACCGACAAGAGTGCTAACAAGAGAAGAAGTTCCCGGATAAATTTCTTTTAAAACATATAGATAGAGAAAGTCGTCGCGACGGACCCTCCGCCTGCATTGCGCCTGGTCCTGGAAGCCGGGGTTGGTGTCGGCGATTTTCAGATTGCCGTGGATGCCATAGGTGTAGGTGTTGTAGGCGAGCAGACGATCCTGAACCAGACCGGCCGATCAATGACAGCCTCGGGAATTACGGAGGTACGGAATCAGACTTTACGTAACCGCTCATATGGCGTGGCTGCCGCCTGCCTGGCAACGCCGGAAGGCTGGCTGTACCTCGCCGTGTTCATCGACCTGTACTCACGCAAAGTAGTCGGCTGGAGCATGGGCGAACGCATGACATCGAACCTGGTTTGCGACGCGCTGAAAATGGCATGGTTCCGTTGCAAGAGACCCAGTGGCGTCATCGTGCACACCGATCGTGGCAGTCAGTACTGCTCGAACGATTTCCAGCGCCTGCTCAGGCAGTACGGCATGCGCTCCAGCATGAGCCGTAAAGCCGACTGCTGGGACAATGCCGTCGCCGAGAGCTTCTTCCATTCCTTCAAGGTCGAGGCCGTGCAGGGTGAGGAGTTCCCCCCGCGTCAGGATAGTTGTCGCATCTGTTGTTCCCACATATAGGGGGCGGAAGCCCGCTGCGTCACGATAGTTGTCGCATCACCGCAAATCACCCTTGGATAGGCAGCGGGGCGGCTGGACGACATGTATGGGACGTTATTCGCTTGAGCGCCGGGAGTGGGTTGTGCGACAGTCAACTGGGCACTAGTTCGTAGAAACCTCTGCCAGTTCGGCTTCGTAGGGCCTGTAAATTGAACTGTGTAACTGCCCTTTGAGATGATGGCGGCAGTACCGCCGAGGAGCAATTACATGGCAATGGAAGTAAGGATTCTTGACGAAGTTCTGGCCGGCTGCAAGACGCCGGAA
>JBMOOP010000109.1:0-10032 GCA_049324495.1 Pseudomonadota bacterium | reverse complement strand
CCCCTCTCTCCCCGGCCAAGCTGAGCTGCCCCGCCACCAGCCGCGCCGGCAGTTCACCACCAAGAACAAGCCCACCCCGGCCCAGATCCGCCGAGCCGCGCGCAAGCGTCGGAACATCCGCGCGCGCTCCCCCATGGCCCGGAAGTGATGGGGGCGGCCATGAAGCGCACGAAATACGTTCTGGACGTCACCGCCTGCCATCTGCCCTGGTGGCCCGCCGACTACCCGAAGGTGGTGCCGGTCATGGCGCCCGGCAAATACGGCCGCGACTTCGATGTCGTCGAGGACGGCATCCCCGGGCATGCCAAGCAGCAGATGCGGCAGGCCATCTATGAGCGCCAGCCCGCCGAAACCCGGGACCTGATCAAGCCGGACATCGCCCCCGGATTCGATTACGGCCAGATGCCTGCGGGCGCGGTTATCCGCCCCCAGCGCGAAGAAGAAGCGCAGGCCACGCCATGAGCGTCACCCCCTCGCGCACCCGCCCCGGCTACTTCGTGGCCAAGCAAGGCCAACTGGCGACCTTCGCCAGCGACCGGGACGAAGCCTGGAGCCGGCTCAGCGGCCTGCTGGCACACCTCTCTCCCTACCTCGACTCACCCCGAAGCCACAAAGGAAAAGCGAAATGAGCCGCTTCACCATCAATCCCGACAACACCGTCACCGACACGAGCACTGGTCTGATCTGGTCGCGCGAAACGATTGCAAAACGCGCGACGCACGAAGAAGCAAAAGCAGCGGCCGAGAAACTCGGTGAAGGCTGGCGATTGCCGACGGCAGATGAACTGCTCTCGTTGGTTGATCGCACGCGCTACAGCCCCGCGATCGACACGGACGCATTCCCCGATACGAAAAACGATTGGTACTGGACCGATACCGCGTACGCGCCGGCGCCGTCGTCCGCTGTTTGGGTCGTCTTCTTCTACCTCGGCCTTGCCGGCGGCTATCGCCGCAGCTACGGCGCTTGCGTCCGGGCGGTGCGTGTCGCGCCGGCCGGTCAGTAACTCTGTTTTCTGATTCACCCCTAAGCCACCACTGCAGCGATCCAGGAGATCCCATGAGCAAGGGAAAGACCGCCAAGAAAAGCTCCAACGCGAAGCGAGCCACGCCGAACGCCGGGCGGTCTACGCGTCGGATCCAGCAGGCGCGGAAGTCAGCCACCAAGCCCGCACCTGCAGCCGCCGACAAGCCCAAGAAGGCCGAGGTCGCGCGCTCGACGCTCTCGCCCAGCCGCGCTACGGACACCATCACCGTAGGCCAAGTCGTGATGATCACCGACCAGTTGTCCACCCGGTTCGCCATGGCTGGCGAGGTCACGAAGATCGAGGCCCGGGAGTCCTTCGGCGGCTTCTCGAAGGTGTATGTCCGGATGCCGAACGGCTACATCGCCACCACCTTCCTCGACGGCATCCGCGCTGCGGAAATGGGCGAAATCCTGACCTTCCAGGAGCAGAAAGCGAAGGAGGCGGCCAACGACACCGCGGCCGAGGCGTGCCCAGGCAAACCGCATTACCTCCCCAGTTCGCCGGCGCAGGACCGCCAGCGCTCGGTGCGCAACATGCGCATCGTCGGTTGTGTTGTTGCGGTCGCGATCGTCATCGGCCTGTTGGTCTGGTGATCGCCATGGCCGAACAGCAACCGAAACAGTCTGGCCCCACGTTGTCCGCGCAGATGGGCGCCATCGTCTACCTCTGCGTGGTGGCCTACGTGCTCGGCGGCGCCTTCTGTCTCGGCGTCAAGACGATCAACTTGATGGTGCCGACCGAAAGCGTGCGCGTGGTCATCAACGGCCAGGAGTACACGCCGCAATGACTGTTCGGGCCTGCGTGGTGATTGCCATCACCTGCAACAACCGCAATCACCCCGCGTCCATCCCGGTTTCCTCCACCTATTCGGGGATCGACAAAGACGATGCATTGAAAAGAGCGCTGATCGTCGGATGGCGTGAGCGACTGGAGGAAGTTTTCGGCATTCCGATCTTCCACCACGACTGCCCGCGATGCGCGAGAAACACCGCACAAATCCCGGCAGTAGAAACCCACTGAAAGACCAAGGCGACGAGGACCACATGAACACAACGATCACGCTTCCTTTGCAATCCGGCGCAGCGCTTCATGTGCCGCACGATGTCGCCACGCGCATTCTGCTGCCTGCGCTCACTGGCGCCGAACAACCGACTTCGAAGCCTGCCGCGGAAAAGCTGGAATGGAGCCACACGCTCTGCGATGGCGAACGCGTCGACTTCGACGCCGCCGAGAAAGCAATCGCAGCGCTGGGTGAAGGCTGGCGCCTGCCGACGCGGATGGAACTGGAATCCATCCTCGACCTCACGCGCCACGATCCGGCCATCGATACCAAACGATTCCCCGACACGAAATCGACCTACTACTGGACGAGCACGCCGTGCGCGTGGAACGCGTCCGCTGTTTGGGTCGTCGACTTCGGCCTCGGCTATGCCTCCGTCAATCACCGCTACAACGCCGCTTGCGTCCGGGCGGTGCGTGTCGCGCCGGCCGGTCAGTAACTCTGTTTTCTGATTCGTACCGAAGCCACAAAGGAAAAGCGAAATGAGCCGCTTCACCATCAATCCCGACAACACCGTCACCGACACCACCACCGGCTTGATCTGGACGCAGAACACCGTCGCCAAGGACGTCACGCACGAGGCCGCGAAAGAGGCGGTTGCGGCGCTGGGCGAAGGCTGGCGTTTGCCGACGCTCGACGAACTGTTTGCCCTGGCAGACAGGACCAAGTACAGCCCCGCGATCGACACCGATGCGTTTCAGGATACTGCGAACGATTGGTACTGGACCGATACGCCGTGCGCGTGGAATTCGTCCGCTGTTTGGGTCTTCGCCTTCAACCTCGGCAATGCCCTCGTCAATCACCGCAGCTACGGCGCTTGCGTCCGGGCGGTGCGTGTCGCGCCGGCCGGTCAGTAATTTCGGATTTCTGAATTCCAGACCATGAAAGCCGAGCTGCCCGACATCGCAAAACTTGCGGAACGTCTGCTCTGCGACATAGAGCAGGCCGTCAAGGCATTCCCGCGTTACCACAAATACTCGCTCGGTAGCGAGCTGCGTGAGCAAGCCATGCTTGTCACGCGGTTGTGCCACCGGGCTTGGCGGGATCGCTCGAAGCAAGCGCAGTGGGTGTCGGAACTGGTATGGGCCATCGATGAGATGAAGATCAGTCTGCAGCTCGGCAGCATGATCCGGGCCTTCAAGAGCTTCGCCCAATTCGAACAGCTCATCCGCGCCACCGAGGAACTCGGCAAGCGCGCGGGCGGCTGGAAAAAGAGTTTGCACCAGAAGGGCCAGAATCCTGGGCAGGATAATGCTCCGGAGCGTGCCCAGATACTGAGTGGCCACGCCGCCTCTGCTGACGCGGGGGCCAATCCATGACGACGCCGTACTACCCGCAGGGATGCGCGGCAGAGTCGCAAGCGCGTGGCAACGCGTCCGCTGTTTGGGTCGTCGACTTCAACAACGGCAATGCCAACGACAATCACCGCAACAACGACGCTTGCGTCCGGGCGGTGCGTGTCGCGCCGGCCGGTGAGTATCAAGGTGCTGAGGCGATACCGCTCAAGGCGTTGTATGACGCCTGGCGCGAAGCCAGGAAAGGGAAGAAGCCGAGCCGCAACCAGCTCGCGTTCGATGTCCGTTGGGCCGATGGTCTGCTGGAACTTCAGCGCCGCCTGCAGGGCGGCACCTGGGCTCCCGGGAAAAGCACCTGCTTTGTGGCGGCGCGCCCGAAGGCCCGCGAGATCCACGCGCCTGACTTCCCAGACCGCGTCGTCCACCACTGGCTAGTGCCGCAGTTGGAGGCGCTCTGGGAGCCGGCCTTTATCCACGACAGCTACGCCAACCGCCGCGGCAAAGGCAGCCACGCGGCCGTGCGGCGATTGCAGGCGTTTACGCGCGAGGTCGATAGCGGCCAAGGCGGTGGCTGGTATCTGCAGCTCGACATCCACAACTTCTTCAACTCGATCCACCGCCCGACTCTGTGGGAGATCCTCAAGAAGAAGCTGGTGCGCAGTGGCGTTTCGCTGGCGGTCATGCAGGCCACCCATGCGCTGCTGCGATCTGCACCGCTCAAGGCCGGCGTTATCCAGCACGGGTCGGTGGAAGAATTCGCCATGGTGCCTCCGCATAAACGGTTGGCGAACGCCGCGCCAGGTTGCGGCCTTCCCATCGGCAACCTGAGCAGCCAGTTTTTCGCCAATGTCTACCTGGACAAGCTCGATCAATTCGTCAAGCACACCCTGAAAGCAAAGCGCTATGTGCGCTACGTCGACGACTTCGTGATCGTCCATCACGACCGCGCGCAGCTGGCGCGCTGGCAAAGCGAGATCGAGGAGTTTCTCGCTGGCGAATTGCAGTTGCGACTGAAGGAAGACAAGCGACTGAAACCGCTGGGTGATGGCATCGACTTTCTTGGCTATGTCATCCGCCCGAGTCACACGCTGGTGCGGCGCCGCGTCGTATCCCATGCGCGAGCCGCGCTCGCCGAGTGGGGGCAGAAGCACGTTTCTGGCACGCAGATAACTGCAACGCCGGCGGAACTGAGACACATCCAGTCCGTCGCCAACAGCTATGGCGGACACCTGCGGCACGCGAACCACGCGCGGCTGAGCGAGGGCCTGCAGAAGCGATTCCCATGGCTGCGGTCCGCCATCAAGCGCCGCCGCTTCGATTACCGGCTGGAAGGCCAGCAAATAAAAATTCCGAATACCTGCGGAACCCACGCATGACCCCTGTCGAGATCCGTCACTTCCATCTGTTCTGTGGTCTGGGCGGCGGCGCCAAGGGCTTCAACAACGGCCAGGCGCGTGTCGGCTCACTGGAGGCGAAGTTCCGCTGCATCGGCGGCATCGACGTCGATCCGCTGGCGATTCGCAATTTCGACTTGCTCACCGGTTGCCGCGGCACGGTGATGGATCTGTTCGATCGTGCGCAGTACATCGACTTCCACGGCAAGGAGCCGCCGGCTGGCTGGTGCGAAGCGACCCCGGCCGACATCCAGCGCGCCGCCGGCGGTGAGCGGTGACCTTTCGAAAACCTATGGAGTCCGACCATGACTGACGCCAACAAGTGGGAGCCGGCGGACGTTGAGGCGCTGATTGCGCGGCTCGGCACAATGTCGTGGAAAGGAACGCGGCACCGATTCGACATCGGAGACTATTGGAATATCTGTGAAGAGGCCGAAGAAGCCCTCCGCGCGCTGGCCGAAGAACTGACCGCGCTCAAGGCGCAGGTGTCCAAGCATGATGCGAAATGCCTCGGGGAGAGGTACACCTCCCCCGTCGCCCCGCCCGCTGCCGCGAATGCGGTGCCGGAATCACACGACGAACTGGCATTGCTGCGCCGGTCTATTTCCGCACAACTGTTGTTCCTTTTCGACCGGAATTGTCGTGTTGTCGGGAATACGTTGGAATTGCCGTTCGACAGTCACGACCACGCTTTCACACAACTAATGCAGGCTCGCCAATTGTGCGAAATCCTGTCCGCCCGGCAGGAGACGCCGCGATGAGTGACTATCAAAATAAGGTGGACGACGCTCGGGCTATTGGCGCGGCCGTCTTCGAGGTGATGGATAAACTTCGCGCCGAAAACGACGAGTTGCTTTCACAGCTTGAAGTCGCCGCTGATGTAATCGACAGTCTCCGCGCCGCCCTGAAAGCGCAACCCGTGGCAGTCGCGGCGGTGCCGGAGGGCCAATTTAAACCAACTGGTAATGTGGAATTAGATTCCGTTCTGGGGCGGCCCGACCCGGAATTCGCGGCGTTCCGTGACGAACTCCCGACGAATTATTTGGCGCGATACGACCTGAGCGCAGTCCGTTTGGGGTGGCATTTCGGCCGGCAGGCGCACCTCCGAATTTCTAGCGATGTAGCCGAAGTCATTTCATCCGTCATAGACAACATTGGCGAGCTAACTGGCGGATTCGCCGAAAAGGAAGATGCTGATGCGGTCAGCGAAGAACTTGATCGGCTTCTGGCCTTGCTCTCCGCCAATACTGGGAAGCCGGCATCGCCGGTTTCTCCCCGTGAGCCTGATGGCTACGCATACGAATACCACGATGGGTCAATTCGATTCACGGAGGGAAGACCGTGGAATGGCTGCCAGCCGATCCGCGCTATCCCGTATTTCTTCGGCGAGTCACCGCAGCCAGCGACCGGCAAGCCGGCAGCCGAACCGAAGGCGGACGATGCGCGCGATGCGACCTTGTCAAAGGAGTGGTACGCCAAACAATCCCACGCGGAAAGCAAGTGCGACGCCGATGTTGGCGCTGGTTTGGCCGCTCTCTCCGACGAGATGCTTGACGCGATACGATTCCGCTGGATTACCGAAGATCATTCGGATGCCGCCACGAGGGACGCTTGCCGGCGGATCATTGAACAACTCCCGACACGCTCACTGAGTGGAGCTCGGATTGACATCGACGCCGCCATGCTCGCCGCCCAGTCAGCCAGCGCGGGGGAAAAGAAATGAAAGTCTACGACGACACGCTGGCCGTAAGCCGAGCGTACTCGAGGATCAGTGTGCGCAATGAAGGATGGACAGAAGGAACAGTCCTGACCCCGCACGGCATCGTTATCGTCTACGCGCACGGCGACGAATCGCACAGCCACCATTCGCGCCTCGACTTCATCTGGTGTGGTCGCCTTTACATGCGCAACTTCAGCGGAAAGCGGTACAGCCCTCGCGGCCTCGCGCGCAAGGCCCGCGAGTTCGCTGAAACCGTGGCGAAGACTGCGCGTCCAGGTTGGGCGGGAATACGCCACTGAAACGTGCGGAGGAAATCGGCGCCGGCAACGTGTCCGAGGGGATACGCAAGGCGCTGGCGAATTACCGGGAGGAGAAGCCGTGAATAGTGACTCGGTTTTCATCATCGCCGTGGTCGCGCTCATCTTCCTGTGTGCCGGCGATCCAGATGTACTTGATGCGATCCAGAAGCGGATCGCCAGCCCTAACTGCGAGGTGGCAAAACCATGACCCCCTCCGACATTCTCCGCATCGCGCGTGCTATCGGGCATGAGGACGTTGTTTATTTCGACCCACTCAACGACAGCGCCGATGCGTTCGCGGTACAAATGTTCCTGTTGGAGAACGGCTGTCATATTCACCCACACAGGATTACACGAGACGGGTATATCGAACCGCTGGCGAAATACGACGGCACCAAGGCCGGCCTGCGCCGCGCTATCGTAGAGGCGGCTAAGGGGGTGGTGGCATGAAAGCGGCGACTAGCAATGCCTGCCCGGAATGTGGCAGCACTTACATCAATGCTCACTATAACTGGTGCCCGCGACTGAAACTGGTTACCGCTGTTGTGTTGCATCCGCCATGCCTAGTTTGCGGAGAGCCCGGCGGCCACAGCGGACTTCCGTGCCCGACCACAAAACCGATGGCCAGCGCGCAGGGTGGTGAGTGATGAATGATGCCGCCGCTATCGCTTTTGGCGCTGCATGGATTGTGCTGTCCGCTGGCGCCGCCGCCTTTGTCCTCGCCGGAGGCCTGTGGGCGCTGTTCCGCCGAAAGCCGCGCTACATCTACGGCCGCGT
The DNA here is from genome assembly GCA_049324495.1 of Pseudomonadota bacterium. Classification (GTDB taxonomy): domain Bacteria; phylum Pseudomonadota; class Gammaproteobacteria; order Pseudomonadales; family JADFDG01; genus JADFDG01. The sequence continues at coordinate 2,463 of JBMOOP010000109.1, read as the reverse complement.
GTTCCGCCCTGCCGATGGGCACACCCGCGACAACGTGCGGCTGAACACGAAGACCGGGCGCCTGGAGTTCGTTCTTTGGAGAGCCGGCGAGCAGGGCCACGCCGAAGACTACTGGCACAACATGGGCGATGGCTGGGAAGAATTCTTCATTCCCAACGATGCGCCGTGGACGCCGAAATGAAGCCGCTGTTCATCCCACTCAAGTCCGAGTACTTCGACGCCTTCGCGCGCGGCGAGAAGACGACCGAGTATCGCCGCTGGAGCGCGCGCTGGTGCGCGACCTCGTGCGTGATCGGCCGCGAAGTAATCCTCAGCAAGGGCTACGGCAACAAATACCGGCTGCGCGGCGTCATCACCAGCTTCAGCGTCTGCGAAACGCCGGACGAATTGCCGGGCTGGAAGGAATGCTACGGAAGCGGGCCGGGTGAGCACGCGGCCTGTATCGAGATCAAGGTGCTGCGATGAACCCCTGCGACATACGCGCCGCCAAACTGTCCGAGTGCGGCACCTACCGCTGGACGCTGACGCGCCGGTGGGACGACCGGCCGATGCTGCTGGTGGTGATGTTCAACCCGAGCACGGCCGACCACATGGAAGACGACCCGACGATCCGCACGCTGATGCAGCGCGCCTCGCGTGTGTGGGGCTATGGCGGCATCGAGGTCGTGAACCTGATCCCGCTGCGCAGTCCGAATCCTGCGCCAGCGATCGATTTCGTCAATCACTGGGACGAGCGCCGGGACTGGCACGGCCGTGATGATCTGCACCGGAACATCGAGCTAATCCAGGAGCGTGTTGCCGAAGCCGACGACATCCTGCTGGCGTACGGGGCGCTCGGCGATCGCTGCCCCGACTGGACCCAGAACGTCCTCGACGAAATCGAGTGTGCCGTCACCACCCAGCAGATCTTCTGCATGGGCCGCACCGGCAGCGGCGCCCCCATTCACCCCCTGGCGCGCGGCAAGAACCGCGTGCCGAACGACGCACCACTGGTGCTGTGGAAAGCGGCATGAGCGAAGACACTGCCCTGATCCAGCCGGACCGCTTCGTCACCCTGGAGCTGTGGGCATCGATCACAGGCCTGACGGTGCCCGCCGGCAGGGCCTACATCCGGGAAGGCAAGTGGACCGAGGGTGTAGAGTACGTGCGGGCCGGTGGGCGGATACTGGTTGATCTTGAGGGGTGGCACGCATGGGTAGAGAACTGCCGCCGGGGATCGAAGTCCGGGGGGACAGTATCCGGGTCACGTTCACGGTCGCCGGTGAGCGCTGCCGGGAAACCCTCACCTGGTCGCCGACCGCAGCTAACATTGCCCGCGCCGGCCGCCTCCGCGCGCGGATAGTCGACGAGATCCGGCATGGGTGCTTCCGGTATGAGGCCCACTTCCCAGACTCCCCCCGGGTGCGCGCCGCCGGCCGCACCTTCGCCGAAGCCGCCCAGATCTTCCTGAACCACAAGGCCCAGAGCCGGGGTTGGGCGGCATCCTACTGCCTTGAGATGCGCCGGCTGCTCGACCATTACTGGATGCCAACCTTCTGGAACCGGCCGGTGCGCAACGTCACCACAGCCGAGGTCCGGGAGACCCTAGACAAGATGCTGGCCGGGAAATCGGCCAAGACCTACAACAACGTCCTAGCCGCCGGCCGCGGCGTGTTCCGGCTGTGCCACGAGGACGGGATCATCGACCGCGACCCGACCGCCCCCCTGGAAGCCAGGCCCAGCGAGCAGGCGGATGACCCGGACCCGTTCGCCCCGGAAGAGGTTCGAATGATCCTGGAGCACATCCGAGCCAAGCACGGGACGATCTGGTGGGCGTGGTTCGCCTTCGCCTTCTGGTCCGGGATGCGACCGAGCGAGCAGCGCGGCCTACTCTGGCCAGACACCGGTGCCGACATGGTGGTCGTACGCCGGGCCGTGGTTCGGTCGAACGCCCAGGAGCGGACCAAGACCCGCCGCAAGCGGACCGTGCGCCTGAACGCGATCTCTCGCCAGGCCCTCGACATCATGCGCGCCGAGACCGCACTGGCCGGCGGAAGCGTCTTTGTTCACCCGAAATCGAGAATGCCGATTCGCAGAGCCGACGCGGTCGATGCGATCTGGAAATCCACACTCAAAACGCTGCGCATCCGTTACCGGAATCCTTATCAGACGCGCCACACCTACGCATCGACATGTCTCTCTTCCGGCATGTCGCTCGCGTTCGTCGCGTCGCAACTCGGGCACTCGATCGCCACCTGCAGCAAGCACTATGCCCGCTGGCTCGACGTCGGCGTCGAGCGTGAAATGCGCAAGCTGGAAGCACTGACCGTCTGAACAGTGCTCGTGGGGCAATTTTTGGGGCAATCGCGCGTCATGGGGCGTCAATCAGCACTACCGGCAGAGGCCTAACCTACTGATTCGCATAACGTGCAGCGACGTGGGATGACCGTTTTACAGGTTCAATTCCTGTCCGGGGCACCATTT
>JBMOOP010000108.1:0-1190 GCA_049324495.1 Pseudomonadota bacterium | reverse complement strand
TGGCAAAGGAAAAATTCGAGCGAACCAAACCGCACCTGAACGTAGGCACGATTGGCCACGTTGACCATGGCAAGACGACGCTGACGGCGGCGATCACGACGGTGCTGGCATCGAAGTTTGGCGGCGCGGCGAAGAAGTACGACGAGATCGACGCGGCGCCGGAAGAGAAGGCGCGCGGCATCACGATCAACACGGCGCACGTGGAGTACGAGACGGCGAACCGTCACTACGCGCACGTGGATTGCCCGGGCCACGCGGACTACGTGAAGAACATGATTACCGGTGCGGCGCAGATGGACGGCGCGATCCTGGTGTGCTCGGCCGCTGACGGCCCGATGCCGCAGACGCGCGAGCACATCCTGCTGGCCCGCCAGGTAGGTGTGCCGTACGTGGTGGTGTTCCTGAACAAGTGCGACATGGTCGACGACGCCGAGCTGCTCGAGCTGGTCGAGATGGAAGTGCGGGAGCTGCTGTCCAAGTACGATTTCCCGGGTGATGACACCCCGATCATCAAGGGTTCGGCGCTGAAGGCGCTGGAAGGCGACAAGGGCGAGCTGGGCGAGCAGGCGATCCTGAAGCTGGCCGAGACGCTGGACACCTACATTCCGGAGCCGGTGCGCGCGATCGACAAGCCGTTCCTGATGCCGATCGAGGACGTGTTCTCGATTTCGGGCCGCGGCACGGTAGTGACCGGTCGCGTGGAGCGGGGCATCGTGAAGGTGGGTGACGAAGTCGAGATCGTGGGTATCAAGGACACGACGAAGACGACGGTCACGGGTGTCGAGATGTTCCGCAAGCTGCTGGACGAAGGTCGCGCCGGCGAGAACTGCGGCGTACTGCTGCGTGGCACGAAGCGCGAGGAAGTCGAGCGTGGCCAGGTGCTGGCCAAGCCGGGTTCGATCAAGCCGCACACCGAGTTTGAAGGCGAGGTGTATGTCCTGTCGAAGGAAGAGGGCGGTCGTCACACCCCGTTCTTCAAGGGCTACCGCCCGCAGTTCTACTTCCGGACGACGGACGTGACGGGCGCGGTGGTGCTGCCGGACGGCGTGGAGATGGTCATGCCGGGCGACAACATCAAGATGGTTGTGACGCTGATTGCGCCGATCGCGATGGACGAAGGTCTGCGTTTCGCGATCCGCGAGGGCGGCCGTACCGTCGGCGCCGGCGTCGTCGCCAAGATCATCAAGTAA
>JBMOOP010000107.1:0-1192 GCA_049324495.1 Pseudomonadota bacterium | reverse complement strand
ATAACATGTCGATCCTCGGCGTCACCTTCGACTATGGCCCTTTTGCCTTTTTCGATGAGTACGACGCACACCGCATCTGCAACCACTCGGATCATGCCGGCCGCTATGCTTTCCACCGTCAGCCACATATCGGCCTGTGGAATCTGCACGCTCTTGCACAGGCGTTCTCGCCGTTGGTACCACGCGAACAGCTGATCGAATTGCTACAGGGATACGAAGGCATCTTCAACGGAACTTTCTCGACACTGATGCACAACAAGCTCGGCTTGCGCGCATCGCGCCTCGACGATCATAGTCTGCTGCAGGAACTGCTCGATCTCATGCAGGAAAGCAAGGTCGATTATCCGCGCTTCTTTCGTCAGCTCTGCGATATCGTCACCGACACCGACAACACCGCTACGCCTGCCAAAAACATCCGCGACCACATTACCAATCGTGAACGTTTCGACGTCTGGCTTGCCCGTTACCGCGCGCGTCTGGACGCCGAAGGCAGCGTCGACCAGGAGCGCGCGGCACGAATGAGGCGGGTCAACCCGAAGTACGTGCTGCGCAACTGGCTGCTGCAGGTGGCGATCGACAAGGCCAACAGTGGCGATTATTCAGAGGTAAACCTGCTGCTCAAGGTGGCCCAACAACCGTTCGACGAATGGCCAGAGCATGAACGTCTGGCGGCACTGCCACCCGACTGGAGCAAACACATGGAAATCAGCTGCTCGTCCTGAGTGGCGAACCGAGCCATGACAAACTGATTGCTAACAATTATCCAACGAAAAACGCCGCGCAATGCGCGGCGTTTTTCGTTGCAAAATCATAAATTACGCAGGCTTGTATTCGACACGGCAATCCTTGAGAACGACATTGCCCTTCTGCGTCTCGACCTGAACTACTGCCTTGCCCTTACCCTCATCCCAAATTTTAGTAACGATGGTATCCCCCGGGTAGACTTGGTCGGAGAACCGACCGGACATCGACACAAAGCGCTCCGGCTCACTACCGCACAGCGAGTGCAAGATGGCGCGCCCGACAAAACCATAGGTGCACAGGCCGTGCAGGAAAGGCTCTTTGTAGCCGCCAAACATGGCAAATTGCGGATCGATATGAATCGGGTTGCGATCGCCGGTAAGACGATACAGCGCCCCCTGCTCTTCATGCGTTGCCTGTTCGACGACGTGATCCGGTGCACGCTCAGGAA
>JBMOOP010000106.1:0-1193 GCA_049324495.1 Pseudomonadota bacterium | reverse complement strand
GCCTTACTTGATGATCTTGGCGACGACGCCGGCGCCGACGGTACGGCCGCCCTCGCGGATGGCAAAACGCAGGCCTTCGTCCATCGCGATCGGGGCGATCAGCGTCACCTTCATCTTGATGTTGTCACCCGGCATCACCATCTCCACGCCGTCCGGCAGCACCACAGCCCCGGTCACGTCCGTGGTACGGAAGTAGAACTGCGGGCGGTAGCCCTTGAAGAACGGGGTGTGACGACCACCCTCTTCCTTCGACAGCACGTACACCTCGCCCTCAAACTCCGTGTGCGGCTTGATCGAACCCGGCTTGGCCAGTACCTGGCCACGCTCGACTTCCTCACGCTTCGTGCCACGCAGCAGCACACCCACGTTCTCGCCCGCACGGCCTTCGTCCAGCAGCTTGCGGAACATCTCGACGCCGGTCACCGTCGTCTTCTGGGTGTCCTTGATGCCGACGATCTCGATTTCCTCGCCGACCTTCACAATGCCGCGCTCGACGCGACCGGTCACCACCGTGCCGCGGCCCGAAATCGAGAACACGTCCTCGATCGGCATCAGGAACGGCTTGTCAATCGCACGCACCGGCTCCGGAATGTAGCTGTCCAGCGTCTCGGCCAGCTTCAGGATCGCCTGCTCGCCCAGCTCGCCCTTGTCGCCTTCCAGCGCCTTCAGCGCCGAACCCTTGATGATCGGCGTGTCGTCGCCCGGGAACTCGTACTTCGACAGAAGTTCACGAACCTCCATCTCCACCAGCTCCAGCAGCTCGGCATCGTCAACCATGTCGCACTTGTTCAGGAACACCACCACGTACGGAACGCCTACCTGGCGCGCCAGCAGGATGTGCTCACGCGTCTGCGGCATCGGACCGTCAGCGGCCGAGCACACCAGAATCGCGCCGTCCATCTGCGCCGCACCCGTGATCATGTTCTTCACATAGTCCGCGTGGCCCGGGCAGTCAACGTGCGCGTAGTGACGGTTCGCCGTCTCGTACTCCACGTGCGCCGTGTTGATCGTGATGCCGCGCGCCTTCTCTTCCGGGGCCGCGTCAATCTCGTCGTACTTCTTCGCCGCACCGCCGAACTTCGAAGCCAGAACGGTCGTGATCGCCGCCGTCAGCGTCGTCTTCCCATGGTCAACGTGGCCAATCGTGCCCACGTTCAGGTGCGGTTTGGTACGTTCGAATTTTTCCTTTGCCA
>JBMOOP010000105.1:0-1196 GCA_049324495.1 Pseudomonadota bacterium | reverse complement strand
CTGCGCGACAACGTTACGTAACGTAGGGGTTCGCCGGGCCGACCAACGGCCGCTCAATGTCCCTACGTATACGTAACGGGTTTTGCGTTGCGGAAATCACCGACCAGACTGGTCCCGTCACAGAAACCGACGTAACGGGTTGAGGGGTGCAATGAACGAATTACCGATGATTGCCACCGTGGCGGAAGTCGCCGCCTGGCTGGGGTGGACGGAAGCCAAACTGCGCAACCGTCTGCAAAGGGTGCGGGGCATCCGCCCCATGTGCGCACCGGGCGCCAGATCGAGTTCCGGCGCGAAGACGTGTTGCAGTGGTACGGCCGGCTGGCGACGGTGAAGCCCGACGATGAAAAGCCGATACGGCGTTTTGCGCGAACGGGCTGGCCTATCCCAGCCGGTCGGCCAGTTGCCGGGCGTTGAGGTGCGTGTAGCGCCGCAGCATGTGCAAATCCTTGTGCCCGGTAATCATCGCGATTTCGATCACATTTAATTTACCCAACTCGAACAGGCGCGAAGTCGCCTCGTGGCGCAGATCGTGAAAATGCAGGCCGTCAATACCCGCCAGGTCGCACGCTTCGCGAAACGCGCGGCTGATGCGCTCCAGCGTCATACCGAATCCTTCAGGTGGCAACGTCACCACCGCCCGGCTCGACAGCGGCACCGTGCGGGTTTCTCCATTCTTGGTGTCCCTCAGCGTCACGGTCTTCGCGTCGAGGTCGATGTCATGTGGCTGGATGCCGGCGATCTCGCCACGGCGCATGGCGGTTTCCAGCGCAAACCGGATCAGCCCCGGCAAACGAGCGTCGATTTTCGCCGCAGCTTCCAGCAACACCACTTCTTCGCCGGGTCGCAGCCACCGCTCCCGGCCTTTGGATGTTTTCGGAAGCGCCGTTGCCGCAACGGGATTGGCCAGTCCTTCCAGCCCCCATTCTTTCGCGCAGCGCGTGTACACGTTGCTCACCAGTGCGAGTTCCTGGCGCACCGTGGCGGGTGACACGCCCTCGGCCAGACGCTGGTCGCGGTAACCGGCGAAGTCCATGCCACGCAGGCCGGACAACGATCGTTGCGCAAACGGGTGCTTGAGCCAACGGGCGATCCGGTAACGCTCGACCACTGCGCCTTTTTTACTGGGGGTAATTTCGTCGCGGTAGCGCGCGAGTGCGTCGCCCAGCGTCAACCGGTCCGCAGCAACGCGCGGC
>JBMOOP010000104.1:0-92632 GCA_049324495.1 Pseudomonadota bacterium | reverse complement strand
TTCCATCATTCCACAGCGGCGATTCGCTCTGCGCCGGACTGAAGCGGGCGCGCAGGCCCTGCGGTACCAGCCAGGTGAATTGATCAAGACCGAAACCAAACAGATGGCGATTCGTCCACCAGCTTTCCTCAATTTTTGCGACCCGGTGCGCAAGCACGCGCTGCGGATACTTGCGGTGCGCACTCACATAGCCCTGCTGCGCAATCAGCGCATCGACATCCTGATAAATATCGCGAAATGTCCGGCCGGCCTTTACGCCGTCGAGGATCAATGCACGGTAGGCGATCAGATCGCGTTTCAGCTGCTCATATACAGGACTTTCCGCACCAAAAAATGTCGACCAGCCAATGTCGGCAGCATAACCGTCCACCAGCGGGGCAACATCCAGAATCACCGGCATGCCAAGCTCAAGCTTGCGATTGGTGGGGAAGAACTGGAAATCGTTCCAGAAGCCGGTGAAGGCGGTGCGATCACCGAACCAGGCAAACGGTTTGTGAAAAAAAGTCGTGACGCCACTCTCGCGCAACCACGCCTCCATCAACACCACCGCATCTTTCTCGGTCATGCCCGCTTCGAGTTGCGCACCAACCTGCTCAACACAGGCATAGGCCAGCCGCTGTACGTCACGGAAGCGCGCCAGCTCGCGTGCGGTAAAATCCTGCTGCTTGATCATGGCGGGCCTCCGGGCCGGGTAGTCAGTTGCCGGCCCACACTATGACCTCCTGACAACCCGTCTTGCATGGCTATATCTGTCAGCAATCTGTCACTTCCGGACAGCCCAACCCCGGACAACCAGGATCCCGGAAAAATCAGTCGCCAAGAATTTCCTGCCCCTGCCCGCTGATCAGCGTGTCGATGGCACGCAACTGATCGAGCAGGACAATTGTATCGCCGCTGATCTCCACAAGGGCCAGCTCGGCGACCGGCACGATCATGCAACGGGTTGGCAGCGGGTGATCGCCCTCCAACAGAGCGCGGAAACGGGGAATGAATATCCACTGAAGCCATTGGGTGAACGCCAGGGAGTCGTGACAGAAAGGCACCTCACTGGCCAGCCGCTCCAGGGGCGGCGCCATGCCTTCCCACAGCCCGAGGGCGCGCAACTCGCGCTCGGCACCGGCCAGCCGCAAAACCAGCTCGCCACGCAACGCGGCATCTTCCTGATCATTCATCGAAATGGCCCAGCAGCTTTTCCAGCTCGTGAAAATGCTCAAACGCATGCACATCATCAGCCAGCGCCTGCGGGCGTGGCAAACATAACGGATTGGCCCAAATCACGCCGATGCCCAAATCGCGCGCCGCACGCACATCCTGCTCCGGGTGATCGCCGATATGCACGGCAGCGCGCGCAGGAACCCCGGCATCTGCCAAAGCGCGCGTGAACATTGTCGGATCCGGTTTGGCACGACCCACTTTTTCCGCAGACAGAATGACATCAAACAAATACCCAACACCGATACGGGCAAGATCGGCATTGCCGTTGCTGAGCGCGGCGAGCAGATAGCGGCCGGCAAGTTTCTCCAGCAATTCGCGCGCACCAGGGAAAAACGTGACTGCGTTGCGGTGCGTGAGAAATTCTTCCAGTGCCTGCTGCGCCAGCACGCGCGCCTCCGCAGCGCCGTAGCCGGCCTCGACGAGGGCCCCGGTCATTGCATCGCGACGCAGCGCGCTCAGGTTATGGATATAATCCGGCTGCGCCGCAAACAAGGCGTTGCGCCGAGCGCGCATGCCATCGACATCAATCTGCGCGACAACCGCCGGCGCCCGGGCCGCCAGCCAGCGCCAGGTCTCGGCTTCGGCACGATCAATCACCGGCTCGACCGGCCAGAGGGTGTTGTCGAGATCAAAGCAAATCAGGCGCAGCGGCATGGGCACTTCATGTATCGGACTGCCGCTTGCGCTTTTTCGCGCGCGGATGCGCCTGATCGTACACCTGGGCCAGATGCTGGAAATCCAGGTGCGTGTAGATCTGCGTCGTGGCGATGTCGGCATGGCCAAGCAATTCCTGCACGGCACGCAAATCGCCGGAGGATTCAAGCAGATGTGTAGCGAACGAGTGCCGCAGCATGTGCGGATGCAACCGTGACGGCACGCCCCTCGCCAGCCCCGCCCGTGCCAACCGCTGCTGCACCACGCGCGGACCAATCCGCTCACCGCGCCGGGTAACAAACAGGGCGCGCATTCCGCCATCAAGGACCATCTGTGCCCGCCATGGCAGCCAGGCCCTGATGGCGATGATCGCCTTGCGGCCTACCGGCACGATGCGCGTCTTGCGGCCCTTGCCGGTGACGGTGAGCTCTGCTGCACCCAAGTCCAGCGCATGAAGATCGATGGCAATCAGTTCGGCCAGCCGCAGGCCAGACGAATAAAGCAACTCGAACATCGCCTGATCGCGCGCCGCGAGCCAGCGCTCGGTCTCGGTGCTGTTGGCATCCACGGCGTCGTCATCAACGGCAGCCCCATCGAGCAGCCGCGAAAGATCGTCCGGATCGAGTGCGTCAGGCAGTTTGCGGGCGCTCTTCGGTGCCCGCACGCCGAGCGCAGGATTGTCGGTGGCGTGGCCTTCACGCAGCAGGTATTGGTAAAAGGTGCGCACCACCGACAGCGCGCGCTGAATGCTGCGCCCGCCCAGACCTTGACGATGCGCAGCAGCGACAAACTGGCGCAAGTGCGCAGTCTTCACCTGCTCCCAGTTGGCCAACAAGGGCTGCTGCGCGCACCAGGCGACAAGTCGCGCGAGATCACGCGCATAACTTTCCTGGGTATGTGCCGACAGTTGTCGCTCGGTGGCGAGATGCCGAAGAAATGCCGCGATGTCCGCGCGCAAGGCGTCGGTCATCGCAGCATCCGGTTCAGCCGCCGGCGCGGACACGCTCCACGGCCTCGCGCCCTGAACGCAGCGCGTACAGCCGGCGGGCCACCACATCGCCAATGTAACTGACGAACAATGTGTCCATGCCGGATTTGAAATGCTGCGGATCGCGGGCGCCGATGGCGAGCAATCCGAGCTGCCGAAGCGGGGCGGCGTGGAAAAAGAGCGGGACTATGGCAGCAGAGCCAACCGCCTCGGCGGTGTCGCCAAATACATACCGCAATTCTTCCGGGCGCAGCACACCACAGATGACACGCTGACCTTTCAGCAAACCCCCGATCTGCACTTCGGCGTCAGCAGCATCCGCCACCCGCACGCGCGCCGGCAGCGCATCTGCGCGCCTATCGAACAGCGTCAGCGACAGTGTCGCCATGGAAAAATCATCAAGCAATGAACGTGACAACGCCTGTGCCAGCGCGGCCACATCCTCGCTCTCGATCAGTGCCAGTACGAGCGCGCGCGTCTTTTCGAAAATGAGATCGTTATCGCGGGCGATCGTCAGCAAGCCGTTCAGTCGTTCGCGCAACTCGACATTGCGCTCGCGCAGCACACCGACCTGGCGTTCGACCAGCGACACCGCGGTGCCGGCGCCATGCGGGATACTAAGATCCGCCAACAGATCTGCGTGGCCGGCAAAAAAATCCGGGTGCGCACGCAAAAACTGCGCTACTTGATCCGCAGTGAGCGTCGCATTCTGCTCGGCATTTTGGGTCGATGTTTGCTCGCTCATGCGCTGCCTGCCAGTGCTTTTTTCGCCAATTTTTTGGCCGCCAACTGTTTCACAGATCGATTTGACCGTGGAAAACTGTGGTTGCCGGACCGGTCATAAACACGTGGGCGCCAAAGACGCGCACATCGTGACGGACGACCAGCTTGCCCCCGGGGAGCGTAACCGACACGTCACCGTCGAGCCAGCCGTTGAGCTGGCCGGCAACGACTGCGGCGCAAGCACCCGTACCGCAGGCCAGTGTCTCGCCGGTGCCGCGCTCGAACACGCGCAAGGCGATGGCGTTGCGACCCAGCACCTGCATAAAGCCGATGTTGGCCCGGGCCGGAAACAGCGGGTGCTGCTCCAGTTCCGGGCCGAGCAACCCGACTGGCGCCTGCACGACATCATCGACACGCAGCACCCCATGCGGGTTGCCCATCGATACCAGCGTCAATTCGCACTCACCCCGCGCCGTGGCCACGGTAGCCACTGTGCCTTGGCCCTGGGCAGTGTTGCGCGTGGCGATCGCATGGGTGATATCGGCCGGAATATCAGCGACGGCAAGCTGCGCGGCGCCCATGACGACAACCACCTGCTCATCCTGCATCACCTCAAGACTGATCACGCCCTTCATCATCTCAACCACCAGATGCCGCTTGCGGGTCAGGCCGCGGCTGCGCACAAAACGGGCAAAACAGCGCGCACCATTGCCGCACTGCTCCACCTCGCCACCGTCGCAGTTGAAAATGCGGTAGCGGAAATCGGCGGCGGGCGTGGCCGGCGGCTCGACCACCAGCAACTGGTCAAAACCGACGCCGAAGTGGCGATCGGCGAGACGCCGGATGTTGGCTGGCGCGAAGAAGCGCTCGCGCAGCGGGCCGTCGAGGTGCTGGGTGACGAGATCGACAACCATGAAATCGTTGCCCAGACCGTGCATCTTGCTGAATTTGAGGCGCATGGCAGTGATTGTGGACTCAGGGCAGCAACGATTCCAGCGCCAACAGATCCGCTACCGTCTCGCGGCGGCGAACGATATGCGCAACATCGCCATCGACCATCACCTCGGCGGCGCGACCCCGGGTGTTGTAGTTGGAGCTCATGACGAAGCCGTAGGCCCCGGCCGAGCGAATCGCCAGCAGATCGCCCGGCGCAATGGCGAGTTCGCGATCCTTGCCGAGGAAGTCGCCGGTCTCGCAGACCGGGCCGACCACATCCCAGCGTTTCATTGGCGTGTCGTCAGCGCGTTGCGCATGTTCGCCGTCGCGCGGGGCCACCGCGACAATTTCCTGCCAGGCACCATAGAGCGCCGGGCGAATCAGGTCGTTCATGGCACCGTCGATGATGGCGAAATTCTTGTGCTCATTGGTTTTCAAAAATTCAACGCGGGTGACGAAGATGCCCGCGTTGGCGCAAATCGCGCGACCCGGCTCCATCCACACCGGGATGCGGCGGCTGCCGAGCTTCGCCAGCACCTGGCCGATGTATGCGGCCGGTTCCGGCGGCGTTTCATCGCGATAGCGCACCCCAAGACCACCGCCAAGATCCAGATGCTGCAGCGGTATGCCGTCGGCAGCGAGCGCGTCGACCAACGCCAGCACCCGGTCGAGTGCATCGAGAAACGGCGCGGTCGTGGTCAGCTGCGAGCCGATATGGCAAGCAACGCCGACGATCGCAATGTGCGGCAACGCAGCGGCACGGCGGTATATTTCCTGCGCCTTGCCAATCTCGACGCCGAACTTGTTTTCCTTGAGCCCCGTGGAGATATACGGGTGCGTTTGCGCATCAACATCCGGATTCACCCGCAACGAAACGCGCGCCTTGATACCAAGTTCGCCGGCAACCGCATTGATGCGATCAAGCTCGGCATCGGATTCGACATTGAAACAGGCGATGCCCAGTTGCAGCGCGCGACGGATTTCGTGCTCCTGCTTGCCCAAGCCTGAAAAAACCACTTTCGCCGGATCGCCGCCGGCCGCGATGACACGCGCCAGCTCGCCTCCGGAAACGATATCAAACCCGGCGCCGAGCCGCGCCAGCACATTGAGCACGGCCAGGTTGGAGTTGGCCTTTACTGCAAAGCAGATGCAATGCGGGTGCTTGCCAAATGCCGAGTCGAAAGCGCGGTAATGCCGCTCCAGCGTCGCTCGCGAATAGACATATAACGGTGTACCGAAACGCGCGGCAAGTTCCCGCACCGGCACACTTTCCGCGTGCAATTCGCCGTCGCGGTATTCAAAGTGATCCATTGCTTTTTTCCACTGTTGTATCGGCAGCAGGTTGCGCCGGTGGCGCAACCGCAGCCGCCGGCACTATCGGCGGCGCCTTGCGCGAGGGCGGTAACTGGTCAGCTGGCGGCTCCTCATCAAAATACAGTGGGCCCATCTGGCCGCAGCCGGCCAACGCGCAGCCAAGCACAATCGACGCCACCAGCATGCACACAAGACGACTGTTCATCGTGCTCGCCTCAGCTGCCAATCCGCTGGCAAGCATCGGCTATCGCCTTGCGCACCTGCGAAGGGGCAGTGCCACCGATGTGATCGCGTGCATTCACCGAGCCTTCGAGTGTGAGCACCGCGAACACGTCGGCGCCGATTTCTGGTGCAAAGTGCTGCAACTCCGCAAGCGTCAGTTGCGCCAGATCGCGCTGCTGTTCAACGCCGAAACGCACCGCCTTGCCGACAACTTCGTGCGCCTCGCGGAACGGCAGGCCTTTCTTGACGAGATAATCGGCAAGATCCGTTGCCGTCGAAAAACCGCGCCGCGCCGCTTCGCGCATCACCTCGCGATTCGGCTCGATCGCCGGCACCATGTCGGCGAAAGCGCGCAGACAACCCCTCACCGTGTCGGCAGCGTCGAACAGCGGCTCCTTGTCTTCCTGGTTGTCCTTGTTGTATGCAAGCGGCTGCGATTTCATCAGCGTCAGCAGCGCCATCAGGTCACCGTAAACCCGGCCGCTCTTGCCGCGCACAAGTTCCGGCACATCCGGGTTTTTCTTTTGCGGCATGATCGAACTTCCGGTGCAGAAACGATCCGGCAGGTTGATGAAATTGAACTGCGAACTGGCCCACAGCACCAGCTCTTCCGAGAAGCGCGACAGGTGCGTAAGCAGAATGGCCGCCGCCGCACAGAACTCGATAGCAAAATCGCGATCACTTACCGCATCGAGCGAATTACGGCAAATATCGTCGAAATCGAGCAATTCGCGGGTGAGGTTGCGGTCGATCGGGTACGTGGTGCCGGCCAGCGCCGCCGAACCCAGTGGCAGCCGGTTGACACGCTTGCGGCAATCGACGAAACGCTCGTGGTCACGCTCGATGTTCTCGAACCAGGCGAGCATGTGGTGGCCGAAAGTCACCGGCTGCGCGGCCTGCAAATGCGTAAAGCCCGGCATGATGGTATCAGCTTCGCGACTGGCAACATCGATGAGCCCGCGCTGCAGGCGGCGGATTTCACCGAGAATGAAATCGATTTCGTCGCGCAGCCACAGTCGTACATCGGTGGCTACCTGATCGTTGCGCGAACGGCCCGTGTGCAGCTTCTTTCCGGCAATGCCGATGCGCTCCGTAAGCCGCGCCTCAATGTTCATGTGCACGTCTTCCAGCGCCACCGACCACACAAAAGTGCCGGCTTCAATCTCGGCGCGAATCTGCTCCAGTCCGGCGATGATGCTGTCGCGCTCTGCCACAGTGAGCACACCTACCTGCGCCAGCATGGTGGCGTGGGCGATTGAACCGGTGATGTCGTGGCGCCAGAGGCGCTGATCGAAAGCAACACTGGCCGTGAACCTGGCGACAAAGGCATCGGTGGGCTCGGTGAAGCGCCCGCCCCAGGCCTGATTGGTATCCTGTTTCTCGCTCATGACGGAATCCGCGTGACCCACAGGGCAATTGCCCACCAAAATAAAGCGCGCAGTATACAGCCCGCCGCCGGGGTCGGCCCTTGCCAAGCGGCGGGCCCACCGTGACACTCGCTGTCGATGGAACGCATGCAAACAGCCGCACCCACTGTCGATCACTTTTTTCTTCCGGATCTGTGCGGCCGCCGTGCCGTTGGCGTCGTGGTACTGGTTGCCGAGCTGCTCGCGGTTGTCCTGGTACTCGCGCGCACCGGCTTTGACAGCGATCTGTGGAACGATCTGGGAATTACCTCCCTGTTCGTGCAGTGGGTGGCCCTTACCACCGCCGCAGCACTCTGCGCGTTACGCAAGCCGCTGGCCCATATGCAGCGGCGCATGGCCGCCACGATTGCTTACGGTGTGATAGTGCTCGATGCACTGATCTTCAGCCTGATTGCCCAGTACGGCTACGGCTCATTGCTCGGCCCGTTCGCACCCCAGGGAGAACCTTCCCTTGCTGCCGTGGCGGCCAATGTGCTCATTGCCGCCATCATCGGCGGCCTGGTGCTGCGCTACTTCTATGTGCAGGAGCAGTTGCGGCTGCAACAGGAAGCCGAACTCCAGGCCCGCATCCAGGCCCTGCAATCGCGCATCCGACCGCACTTTCTGTTCAACAGCATGAACATCATCGCCAGCCTGATCGCCACCGATCCGCGCACCGCCGAGGTCGTGGTCGAGGACCTTGCCGACCTGTTTCGCGCCAGCCTGCACGATGCCGGCAACGAAGTATCGCTGGCCCACGAACTGGATCTGTGCCGGCGCTATGTGCGCATCGAACAGTTGCGCATGGGTGAGCGGCTACGGGTCGACTGGCAGGTCGGCGATATCCCGCTCAACGACCTGCGGATTCCCCTACTTACCCTGCAACCGCTGCTGGAAAACGCCATCTATCACGGTATCCAGCCATTGGCCGAAGGTGGCACGGTGACCCTGCAGATCACCTACCGGGACGGCATTGTCACCATCCACGTGACCAACCCGGTCAGCCCACTGACGGCGAACGGGCCCGGGGCCAGCGGCCACCGGGGTAATCGCATGGCCCTGGACAACATCCGCCACCGGCTGCAGGCCCTTTATGGCCCCGGTGCCGGCATCAGCGGCGACCGGAATGCAGACACCTATGGCATGACGCTCCATTATCCTTTTAATATCAGCCGGTAGGGTCTTTCGCTGGCCCCGGTAAAGAAGAACAACAAAGCAGGTACACGCCAATGAAAGTACTGGTGTGCGATGACGAGCAACTGGCCCGGGAAAGGCTGTCGCGGCTCGTTGCTGACATGGATGGCTATGAGGTTGTCGGGGAGGCGATGAACGGTGCGGAAGCCGTGCAGCGGCTGAATGAGACCGAGGCCGACATCATCCTCATGGATATCCGCATGCCGCAAATGGACGGCCTCGAAGCGGCGAAACTCATCAGCCTGAACAAAACGCCGCCGGCCATCATTTTCTGCACGGCCTACGATGATCACGCCCTGCAGGCCTTCAACGTCAACGCTGTCGGCTATCTGCTGAAACCGGTGCGCCGTGAAGCCCTGGCCGAGGCGCTGGCCAAAGCCCGCAGCCTGAATCGCGTGCAGCTTTCCGCCCTGTCCACGGTCACCGCCGCCAATGATCAATCGCACAAACAGCGCACCCACATTGGTGCCAAGACCCATCGGGGTATTGAGCTGGTGGCCCTGGACGATATCCGCTATTTCCTCGCCGATCAGAAATACGTCACGGTTCGCTCCAGTCGCGGTGAGGTCCTGATCGATGAGACGCTCAAGGAGCTGGAAGACGAGTTCGGCGAGCGCTTCGTGCGGATTCATCGTAATTCGCTGGTCGCCCGCCGCTACATCGACGGCCTGGAGCATGTGAGTGCCGGCCACTATCAAGTGCGGCTCAAGGACACCGACGAAAGACTGATTGTGAGCCGTCGCCATGTAGCCGGCTTGCGACGGTTGTTGCAGCATCTGTAACCGGCCTGCGGCGCCGCTTGGCCCGCCTGCCGGCTTCCGCTATCCTGCGGACGTTCTTCACCGGCCTGCCGCCCAACCCAATCCGATAACAACAATAAACAGGAACGTCGTATGAAGCGCCTCCTTGTCCTGACTGCCGTCGTGGCCCTGTCCGCCGTGGTGAGTGGTTGTGCGGTTACTTTCGGGCCGGTTACCGGCCTCGCCTACACCAACGCGAAATACCCCTGGTCTGCCACCGGCAGCCCGAAGGAGCCGACCCGCGTCGGTCGCGCCACCGTGCGCTCGTTCTTCGGCGCAGTCGCCACCGGTGATGCCTCGATCCAGACGGCAGCACAAAACGGTGGCATTACCGAAATCCACCACGTCGACTACGAAGCCCAGAACGTATTCGGTGTGGTGGCCGACTTCACCGTAGTCGTTTACGGCAACTGACGGGCACGCCCTTTCGGGAGCCTGCGCTCTTCGGGAAGACCCGGATCTGCAGCAGTGCAGCAAGAAGGCCGCGATCGTGCGGCCTTTTTACGTTTTCGGCTGCCTGCACCACCATAACCGGGCATCATCAACCCATGACTGAGATCATCCGCATTGCCAGCCGCCAGAGCCCGCTCGCGCTCTGGCAGGCCAATCACGTCGCTGACCAGCTGCGCTCACTGCATCCGGGGCTGCGCACGGAACTGCTGCTGCTGACCACCCAGGGTGATCGCATCCTCGATGCACCGCTGGCAAAAGTCGGCGGCAAAGGACTGTTCGTGAAGGAACTGGAGCAGGCCATGCTGGACGGTCGCGCCGACATCGCCGTGCACTCGATGAAAGACGTGCCGATGGCGCTGCCGGATGGCCTCTCGCTGCCGGTGATCTGCACGCGCGAAGACCCGCGTGACGCGCTGGTCGCCAACCGGTTCCACATGATCGACGAATTGCCGCACGGCGCCGTTGTCGGCACCAGCAGCCTGCGCCGCGCTGCACAACTGCGGGCGCGAAGGCCCGATCTGGTCATCCGCGATTGTCGCGGCAATGTCCAGACGCGCCTCGCCAAACTCGACGCCGGCAACTACGACGCAATCATTCTCGCCAGTGCCGGCTTGAATCGTCTGGGCCTCGCTGCACGCATTGCCGGCTTCCTCGCCATTGAAGACAGCCTGCCGGCTGTCGGCCAGGGCGCAATCGGTATCGAGTGCCGCACGCACGATGCCACGACCCTTGCCCTGATCGCACCACTTAACCACATGGAATCGTCGCTGTGCGTGCGTGCCGAGCGCGCCCTCAACCGGCAACTGCAAGGCGGTTGTCAGGTGCCGATTGCCGGCTTCGCGCAACAAGGCGCCGACCACACCCTGCATCTCGAAGCGCTGGTCGCCAGTGTCGATGGCCGCACCCTGTTGCGCGCAACGCAGCAAGGCAGCGCGACAGACCCGGAACCGCTCGGCATCGCCGTCGCCAATCTGCTGCTGGCGCAAGGTGCCGGCCGCATCCTGAGCGAGGTTTATGAAAACGGACCGCACCACTGACACCGACCGGCCACTGGCTGGCCGCCACGTGCTGGTGACGCGCCCGGCGGTGTTCGTCGACGCGCTTGTCGCGATGCTCATCGATACCGGCGCCAGCCTGTACTGCGCGCCACTGCTCAGGCTGGAACCCATCCCGGAAACCCCGGCGCTGCGCGCACACGCGCAGGAACTCGACCGTTACGACATCCTCATCGTCACCAGCCGCAGCGCCGTGCATTACGGTATGCCGCTGCTGGCGAGGTTTTGGCCGCAGTGGCCGGTCGCCCAACGGTGGCTGGCCATCGGTGCCGCCACCGCAGCGGCGCTCGCCACGCATGGCATTGATGCGACGGCGCCGGCAGACGCGCGCTCCGAAGGCCTGCTGGCACTGACCGCACTGCGCAATGTCGCCGGCCGGCGCGTGCTGCTGATTACCGGTGAAGGCGGCCGCGAGTTGATCGAGGAAACCCTGGCTGCCCGCGGCGCGACCGTGTCGCGCCTGGCTGTCTACCGGCGCATTGGCGCGCCGGATGCAGCCCTCGCAATCAATGCATTTCGTGACATTCTTGTCGATGCACCCGATGGCGTCGGCACGCGCGCCGCGCTGGTGACCAGCAGCGAGGCGTTGCAGAATCTGCTCGGGCTCGCGCCCTGGTTACCGGGCAGTGATGTCCGGGTTGTCGTCGCAAGCGAGCGCATCGCGGCACAGGCCCGTGCTGCAGGCATTACCAATGTCAGCACGGCGCAGGGCGCCGACGATACCCACATGGTAGCGGCATTGCGCGCCTGGGCGTGTGCTGCACGGAACAGCGAGGATCACGCATGACTGACAGCTTTTCCGCCACCGCCCACCGCTACCGTCGCCGACAGACGCTGCTGAGCCTCGCTTTGGCTTTCGCCATCGTTGCCATCGGCACCGCGCTGTGGGTCTGGCGCGACGTGCATGCACTCGGGGCACGCGAATCAGCGGTCGCACAGCGACTCGACGCCGTGATGCGCCACACCGAGGCACTTGCCGCGCAGGATCAGTCGTTCGCACAGTCACTGGATGCATTGCGCACCCGACATGATGCTATCGCCAAACAGCTCGATGACCTTCACGATACCCGCCGCCCCGGCCTGCTTGCGGCAGAGGCAGAGTATCTGGTGCGCCTCGCCGCGCAACGACTCGCACTGATGCAGGATCCGGCCGGCGCACTGGCACTGCTGGACGCCGCCGAGGCATCGCTCAAGGGTATCGACGACATCGATGCGCATGCCGCGCGCGCCGCGCTGGCCAGCGACATGGCGTTATTGCGTATGGCTGCGGCGCGCGATATCGAAAGCCTGTATCTGCGCCTTGCCGCGTTGTCCGTTGCCGTTGATACCATTGCCGGCCGCGCCACCGACATGCAACCGGCAATCAGCACAATGCCACAGCCACCCACTGCGCAATCGGCAAGCGCAACGAACGAACCCTGGTGGCAACGCATGCAAAACTCACTGCTGTCGCTGGTCACTGTGCGCCGCGTCGACGCGCCACTGTCACCCATGATCACCGTCGGCGAACGCGCGCTCGCCGCCCAACACTTCGGGTTACTGATCGAGCAGGCGCAACTGGCACTGCTGCAGCACCACGCCGGTATCTATCGGCACAGCCTTGCGCAAGCCGATATCTGGCTTGCCCGCATTGCCGCCGGCGAACCGGCACGCCGCAAGGCACTGCATCACGAACTCGCCAATCTGCAAACACTCGACATCGGCGGCAAGCAGCCCGATCTGACGCTGTCGATCGCCGCCACCCGAACCCTGGCGGCACGCTTGCTGCCCAAGGCGGGCGCAACCCCATGAAACGTGCGCTGCTCTGGCTGCTCGCCGCGCTCGCTCTTGGCACCGTCGCCGGCCAACTGATACTCGACGATCCCGGTTACCTGTTCGTTGCCTGGCATGAATATGTCGTCGAAACCAGCCTGTGGGTTGCGCTCACCGGCGTGGCCGTGCTGTTTCTCGCGCTGCTGCTGGCAATGGGGCTGCTCAGCACCCTCGTCGATGCTGCCGCAACACTGCGCCGCTGGCGTGGTGCGCGGCGCGCCCGCAAGGCCCGGGAACTCACTGAACAAGGCCTCGCCCGGTATGCTGCAGCCGAATGGCGCAAAGCAACCAGCACCCTGCTCAAGGCCGCCGAACTCGTCGACACCCCGCTACTGGTGCGGCTCGCCGCCGCACGCGCAGCAGAAGAAGATGACCGCATCGATCTCGCCAGGCAGGTACTGCGCGAAGCACGCACCAGTGCCGGCGCAGCGGTGCCGCTGGTCGATGTGCAGCTCGCCGCACTGAAATTACGCCACGATGATGCGCCCGGCGCACGACTGATTCTTGAGATGTTGCGGGAAAAGTTTCCACAACACCCCCGCGTCCTCGTTTTGCTCGCCGACACTTATGTGGCCCTGGGCGCCTGGGAGCCATTAACCCTGATATTACCGGCGCTAAAAAAACTGCTGCCACCGACCACATGGGAAGCCCTTGCACGACGCGCCTGGATCGGGCACATCACGGCCGTCGGCAGCGGCGCCGGCTATGCCAGCCGCAAGTCACGCATTGATGCACTGCGCAGCGCCTGGAAGTCAGCATCCGGCGATTTTCACAGCGACGAACAGCTCGTTGTGACGCTGGTCGACTTGCTGGTGAAATACGAGGAGAGCGGCGAAGCGCAGGTAACGATTGAGCGCACCTTGAACAACGCATCGCCCGATAACTGGAGCGATGTGCTGGTCGCACGCTATGGCCGTCTTGACGTCGAAAAGCCGGCCGAGCAACTTGCCACCCTTGAAAAATGGCTGACGATGCGGCCGACCAACGCCGCGTTGCTGCTCGCGTCCGGCAGAAGCAGTCTGCGCAACAAATTGTGGGGCAAGGCGCGGGATTATTTCGAGGCAAGCGCGGCGCGGCAAGCCACGCCGGAAGGCTGTGCCGAACTGGTGCGCCTGTACACACGTCTTGGCGAATCCGCAAAGGCCGAGCAGTTCCTGCGCAAACAGGCCGAACTGACCGGCAACGAGTTGCCGAAACTGCCGCTGCCTACCGCAAGAATGTAAATCCGTACAGCATTCACGGGCGCGCGGCCCAGGCAAACACGTCGGAAAAAATTCGCTCTGCCGGCAACCCGTGCGCCACGAAGGCATCCTGCGCGGCGTAAACCATCGCCGGCGAGCCGCAGGCATAAACCAGCAACCTGCCAAAATCGTCCACGTCGGCCAGCGCAGCCTCATGAACGAGGCCGGTGCGGATTGGGTTGCAATGCATTGCCTCGTCAATCCCGGAAGAAATCACCGGCGCGAAACGAATATTGCCGTGTTCGCGCGCCCACCGTTCAGGCAATTCCGCAAGATAAAGTTCAGCCGGGCTGCGCACACCCCAATAAATAGCCATCGGCACTGTCCAGCGGCGTGCAATCGCATGCTCGACGAATGCTTTCACCTGCGCAAAGCCGGTTGATCCGGCGATGTACAGCACTGGCAGGAGCGGCTCACCTGCCAATGTGCAATCACCCATCGGCAAGCGCAACGTCACCGTCGGCTCACGGCGTAACAATGCCATTACGTCAAGCGAGGACGGATTTTCTTCGCCGTAACGGATGTGCAGTTCAAGATCCCGGCCACTCTCCGGTGGCGAGGCGATGGAAAACGCATACGCGGCTGCTTTGGAAACAGCTCCGGAAAGAACGCCGGCGCCATCCAGAATCTCGAGGTACTGGCCCGCAAGCCGCTCCACATGCCTGCCCGCTGGCAGGCGCAAATGCACACGCGAAATTTGGTCGCTGAGCGGCTCAATTGCCACAACCTGTGCGGCAACCTCGACCACTGGCAGTTGGCCAGGACCGTAAATCCCCTCCACAGCAAGTGTGCAATCGCCGCGCGCCGCGACGAGACAGGGCAACACCGTTGCCGATTCGCCATCGGCGGTGATGTGCTCGTGCGAGCGTCGGTGTTCAACTGCGCCGCGCAGCAACGTGCATGCGCAGCGCAGACAATTGCCACCGGAACATGCCTGCGGAAAAGTAAAACCGGCACGAAGGCCGGCCTCGAGAATCGTTTCGCCCGCCGTTGCCGGAAAATTTTGGCCGCCGGGCAACAGGGTTATCGTTGCGAATTTCGGGTTGTCTGTGGCCACGCCATACCCCTTCGGTTCGGGGGTTAACCCGAATCATTCACGAATCAATAAAGCGTGAAGCCTTTCTGTATGGGAAGACGTTGTGGCGAGCGACGCCTCCCACATCGAAAAGCGCGCTAGCCCAAACCCAATGACACCCACAGCGCATCAATACGCTGTTTCACCGCCACATCCATCGCAATCGGCACGCCCCATTGGCGATTTGTTTCACCGGGCCATTTGCTGGTTGCATCGAAACCGATTTTCGAACCAAGACCTGATACCGGTGAAGCAAAATCCAGATAGTCGATGGGGGTGTTTTCGATAATGACGGTATCGCGCTGCGGATCCATCCGCGTGGTCATCGCCCAGATCACGTCTTTCCAGTCGCGGGCATTGATGTCGTCGTCGGTAACGATCACAAATTTGGTGTACATGAACTGGCGCAGAAAACTCCACACACCGAACATTACCCGTTTGGCGTGTCCCGGGTATTGCTTCTTCATTGTCACCACAGCCATGCGGTATGAGCAGCCTTCCGGCGGCAAATAAAAATCCGTTATTTCCGGAAACTGCTTTTGTAGAATTGGCACAAACACTTCATTCAGGGCAACGCCCAGTATCGCCGGCTCGTCCGGTGGCCGACCGGTATAGGTGCTGTGATAAATCGGGTTATCGCGGTGAGTCATGCACTCGACGGTAAATATCGGAAATTTTTCAACTTCGTTGTAATAGCCGGTGTGATCGCCAAACGGGCCTTCATCGGCCATGTCATTCGGGGCGATGCAACCTTCCAGAACAATTTCCGCACTCGCCGGCACCTGCAAGTCGTTGGTGAGACACTTCACCACTTCCGTGCGTGAGCCACGTAGCAGACCGGCGAAACCGTATTCGCTCAAGGTATCCGGTACCGGCGTCACGGCGCCGAGTATCGTCGCCGGGTCGGCGCCGAGCGCGACCGCGACCGGGAATTTCTGGCCAGGCCGGGCAATGCACCACTCACGAAAATCAAGAGCACCACCACGATGCGACAGCCAGCGCATGATCAGCCGATTCCTGCCAATCAGCTGCTGGCGATAGATGCCGAGGTTCTGCCGTTCCTTGTGCGGACCTTTGGTAATCACCAGCGGCCAGGTGATCAGCGGGCCGGCGTCGCCCGGCCAGCAGGTCTGGATCGGCAGCTTTTCGAGATCGACTTCGGAGCCGCGCAGCACATTTTCCTGGCAGGGTGCGCGCGCGACTTCGCGGGGAGTCAGATTCAGTGCCTGCCGAAACAGCGGCAACTTGTCCCAGGCATCCCTGATGCTGATCGGCGGTTCCGGCTCCTTGAGGAAAGCCAGCACCCGGCCAACTTCCTGCAGTGATTCGACCGAATCCTGGCCCATGCCCAGCGCCACCCGGCGCGGCGTGCCGAACAGGTTGCCCAACACCGGCATGCCGTACCCGGTCGGATTTTCGAACAGAATCGCCGGGCCGCCCGCGCGCAACACGCGGTCGCAGACCTCGGTCATTTCCAGATGCGGGGATATCGGCGTGCTGATGCGTTTGAGTTCCCCCTGCGCCTCAAGGTGGCGCAGGAAGTCACGCAGGTCGGTGTATTGCATGGAGTGCTCCCGGGAGTCCGGGGCAGGATAGCCGAAACAGCGGGTGCAGCCCGGTTCAGTTCGCCTCGGCAAAGGCGAAGAAATCGTCGTAGGCGTGCCCTTGCGGGGTTGTCGTCCCGTCTGCGAACAGCAGGTCGACACGGGCGTCCGCCGTGCCGGCGGAGACAAATTCGCGCGTCGCGCGGGCATCCTCGATAAAGCGACCAACGGCATCGCGCAGCTGTTGCTCGCCAGTGGCAGTGGACAGACCGAAGCGCGCTGGCAGTGCTACGGCAGGACGGCCCTGCACAAGCGCCTCGTGGATGGGTCGGTGGACGGCCGCCAGAACATTGATGTCATACATGGCCGGATCGGCAGCGCCGATGGCATCGAGCTGGAGCAGAAAAGCGAGAACGATAGCTTGCATGGCTCTTACCCCTACCTGACTGACTCTCCACATACCCGGCGAGCGCTTGCCCATGATCTGCCAGGCGAGCATAAACAACGGTCGATGGCCGCTCCATTGTGGAGGCTACCTAGCCGGCCGTTACTTTCCGGCACCGGTACTGCACTGCGCAACCGGAGCAACGTGACGGCGATCACCTTATGGGCAACGCATTGCAACATGATGAAAACCTGTCCGACGCGACCGGCCGTTCGCGCACCAAAAAAGGCCGCACGTCGTGCGGCCTTTTTTGGTGCATCCCAAGGCCCGGCCATTCCCGGACCTGTCAGGGAAGCGGCGATATCATTTGCGCTTCATCGCGTCGAAAAACTCGTCGTTGGTTTTCGTTTCACGCAGCTTGTCGATGAGGAATTCCATGGCCGCGATTTCATCCATCGGGTGCAGCAATTTGCGCAGAATCCACATCCGCTTAAGCTCATCCTCACCGGTGAGGAGTTCCTCGCGGCGGGTACCGGTTTTCTTGATGTTGATCGCCGGATAAACGCGCTTCTCGGCCAGACGGCGATCGAGATGCAGCTCCATGTTGCCGGTGCCCTTGAACTCCTCGAAGATCACTTCGTCCATCTTCGAGCCGGTTTCCACCAGCGCGGTGGCGATGATGGTCAGCGAACCGCCTTCTTCGATGTTGCGCGCCGCGCCGAAGAAGCGCTTCGGTTTTTCGAGCGCGTGCGCATCGACACCGCCGGTGAGCACCTTGCCGGAGCTGGGAATCACCGTGTTATAGGCGCGGGCCAGACGGGTGATGGAATCAAGCAGGATGACGACGTCATGCTTGTGCTCGACCAGGCGCTTGGCCTTCTCGATCACCATCTCGGCAACCTGCACATGGCGCGACGGCGGCTCGTCAAAGGTAGACGCCACCACTTCGCCGCGCACGGTGCGTGCCATGTCCGTCACTTCCTCGGGTCGCTCGTCGATCAGCAGCACGATGAGGTAGCACTCGGGATTGTTGCGGGTGATGGCATGGGCGATGTTCTGCAGCAGCATCGTTTTGCCGGCTTTCGGCGGTGCGACAATCAAACCACGCTGGCCCATGCCGACCGGGGAGAGCAGATCGATCGAACGACAGGTGATGTCCTCGGTGGAACCGGTACCGGCCTCCATCTTCATGCGCCGTTGCGGAAACAATGGCGTCAGGTTTTCGAACAGAATCTTGTTCTTGGCGTTCTCGGGACGGTCGAGGTTGATCTCGTCAACCTTGAGCAGCGCGAAGTAGCGTTCGCCTTCCTTCGGCGGGCGAATCAGGCCCGTAACGGTATCGCCCGTACGCAGGTTGAAGCGGCGAATCTGGCTCGGCGAAACATAGATGTCATCAGGGCCGGCAAGGTACGAGCCTTCCGAGGAGCGCAAGAAGCCGAAACCGTCCTGGAGGATTTCCAACACGCCGTCACCGGCGATATCCGCACCGTTGCGCGCGGCTTTTTTCAGGATCGCGAAGATAATGTCCTGCTTGCGCGCCCGGGCCATGTTCTCAAGGCCCATCTGGTCGGACATATCGACCAGCTCGGCAATCGGTTTGCGCTTCAGATCCGTCAGGCTCAGCGGCGGTGGACGCGGCTGATTGTTCTGCTGGCGGTGGTTGTTCTGACGGTTCTCTTCTTCCTGAGCCTGCGAATCGGTTTGCTGGTGGTCTTCCATAGGGGCGTACACGAGGGGGACAAAAGGGAGCGCCCGGGAGGGCGGTGGTTTTGAAGAACGGGGTCGTTCTGGTTTGGCGGCCGGCCTGCTGCCCGATCCGGTGATCAAGAAGCGGCGTTCTTAGCGGGGCGCTATGGAGCGATCAGGCCGGCGGGGATTTTGGTCCGCCCCTTGAATTGCTGCGGGGCAGGAGTCCCTTGCGGGTTTGAATCTAGCATCCCCCTTCCGGGGAAAGCAACGGGGTTCGAACCAATCCGTGACCAGAGAAACACCGACCGGCGCCGGCGCGGGGCCGGGCCATGGTCAGATGTTGCCGTCGATAAATGCAGTCAATTGCGATTTGGACAGCGCGCCGACCTTGGTCGCCTCAACCTTTCCGCCCTTGAGCAGCAGCAAGGTCGGGATACCCCTCACGCCGTACTTCGCAGCAATGGCCCCGTGGTCATCGACGTTCACCTTGCAGACTTTCAGGCGACCGCCGTATTCCTTCGATACCTCGTCGAGTACCGGGGCAATCATCTTGCAGGGGCCACACCACTCGGCCCAAAAATCGACCAGCACCGGGAGCTCGGCCTTCAGCACATCCTGTTCGAAGGAAGCCTCGGATACGTTGACGATATGCTCACTCATGGGAACTCCTGAAAGTCGGATGCCGTGCGGTGATAAGGGTTGCAATGATACCACTGCGCTAGAATTGCGCCTCATCTGCCGTTTTCAAGGGCGTACGCGTGCCGACCACTTCGCTTCCGTTCCGCCAGATCGCCGCCATTGACCTTGGCTCCAACAGCTTCCACATGGTGGTGGCCCGGATCGACCGGGGCGAACTCCGGGTGCAGGAGCGGCGCAGCGAGAAAATCCAGCTCGGTGCCGGGCTCGATGCCGCACAACGGCTCACCGTAGAAGTCCAGAAACGGGCGCTCGACTGCCTGAGGCGCTACGCCCAGCGGATCGATGGTTTCGCACCCGGATCGGTACGGGTGGTAGGCACCAATACCCTGCGGGTAGCAAAAAACAGCGCGCAGTTCATCGCCCGTGCCCGGAAAATTCTCGGTCATCCCATCGACATCGTCGCCGGCCGCGAGGAAGCACGGCTCATTTATCTGGGTGTCGCCCACACGCTCGCCGACGACAAGGGCAAACGCCTGGTGGTCGACATCGGCGGTGGCAGCACCGAGTTCATCGTCGGCGAGCGCTTCGAACCGCTGGTGATGGAAAGCCTGCACATGGGCTGTGTCAGTTACGCGCTGAAATACTTCCCCGGGGACAGCCTCAGCGAAAAGGCATTTGACGCCGCCATTACCGCTGCGCACCGGGAGCTGCTGCCGGTACGCAAGATGTTCAAGTGCGGCTGGAAAAATGCCGTCGGTTCATCAGGAACGGTCAAGGCGATACAGCAGGTGCTGGAAGCCAATGGTCTCGTTGACGAGGGTATTTCGCTCGACGGGCTCTACCAATTACGCCGACTCGTGTTGCGCGCCCGCCGCGCCGCCGACCTCAACCTCGCAGGGCTGGAAGCGCAGCGGCAAGGCATTTTTGCCCCGGGCCTCGCGATCCTCACCGCTGCCTTTGAGGCACTCGAAATCAACCATATGCGCTATTCGGTCGGCGCGCTGCGCGAAGGGGCGCTGTACGATCTGATCGGCCGCATTTCGCACGAGGACGTGCGCGACCGCAGTATCCAGGCGCTGGTGGCGCGCAACCATGTCGATCGCCAGCACGCGCAACGCGTGACAACGACCGCGCTGAAACTGTTCGCGCAGGCGCAGAAACGCTGGAGCCTCGACGAAGCTGACCGCGATCTGCTGCGCCGGGCCGCCACCGCACATGAAATCGGCCTCGATATTTCGCACTCGAATTACCAAAAGCACGGCGCCTATCTGCTGCAGCACTCGGATCTGGCTGGTTTTTCCCGACAGGACCAAAAGATCATGGCGACCCTCGTGCGCGCCCATCGCCGCAAAGTCAGCTTTGAGAGCTTCGCTGATTTGGGGCCGGCACTGGCCGATCCTGTGCTGCGTCTGGCGCTGCTGCTGCGCCTCGCCGTGATCCTGCACCACGGCCGCAGCGAGAAGCGACTGCCGCCGATAAAACTCAAAGTCAACGACAGCAACCTGCAGCTAACCTTGCCCGCGAACTGGGCGACAAAACGAACCTTGGCGCTGGCCGACCTCAAGGATGAGGCCGTGCAGATCGCCGCAGTCGGTTATGGCCTGGTTGTGAAATTCGCCCGGCGAACCTGATTATCGCGCCAACCGTGCCAGCAACTCCCCCTGCAGATTGACTGGCGCCACATCATCGGCATGGGTGATCCGCACGCAACTGCCATCCTGCTGCATCTGCCAGGCCGATTCGTTATCGACAAGCGCGAGATCAAGACACTCTTCTTCTATTCGGCGCACCAGTTTCGATTCGCGAATGGGGAAGCAGACCTCAACGCGGGAGAACAGGTTTCGCTCCATGAAATCGGCGCTGCTGCAGTAAAGTTTTGGCTCACCTCCGCTGGCGAACCAGAACACCCTCGCGTGCTCCAGAAAGCGGCCGATAATCGAGCGAACGCGAATATTGTCCGAGACGCCAGGCATGCCCGGGCGCAGACAGCACATGCCGCGCAGGACGATATCGACCTGCACGCCTGCCTGCGAGGCGCGGTACAACGACTGAATCAACTCTTTTTCCGTCAACGAGTTCATTTTCAGCTTGATTTTTGCCGGGCGACCCGCCTGCGCATGCGCGATCTCATTATCGATCAACTCCTTCAGACCGCTGTGCAGCGTGAACGGCGCATGCAGAATGTGTTTGAGTTGCGCAGCGCGGCCAAGGCCGGTGAGTTCAAGAAAGATCTTGTGCACATCCTCACCGAGCTCATCGTCGGCAGACAACAAACCGATGTCGGTGTAAAGGCGCGCAGTGCCTTCGTGATAGTTGCCGGTACCCAGATGAAAATAGCGGCGTAGCTTTTCACCTTCGCGACGCACGATCATCAGCATCTTCGCATGCGTTTTGTAGCCGACGATTCCGTACACTACGATTGCGCCGGCTTCCTGCAGGCGGATCGCATCATTGATGTTGTTTTCTTCGTCAAAACGCGCACGCAACTCGACAACCACGGTTACTTCTTTGCCATTGCGCGCCGCTTCGATCAGGTGCGCGATGATCTGCGAATTGTTGCGTGTGCGGTACAGCGTCTGTTTGATCGCCAGCACATTCGGATCACGCGCTGCCTGTGCGAGCAGGTCGACTACCGGAGCGAGCGATTCGTACGGATGATGCAACATGATGTCGCGCTCACGCAGCGCATCGAACAGTGCGCCCTCGGCTGGCACGCGCCGACCACGGCCAGGCATGAACGGCGCCCACTTCAAACGCGGCCTGTTGACATCGACTATGGCCATCAGGCGCGCGAGATTGACCGGGCCATTGACGCGGTAAAGGTCAACTTCTTCCAGCGCAGTTTCCGCAAGCAGGAAATCGATGAGTTTCTGCGGGCAGTTGTCCGCCACTTCAAGCCGTACCGCATCGCCATAACGACGCGAGAACAACCCGGACTTGAGGGCATCAGGCAGATCTTCTGCGTTTTCATCAACAGCCAGGTCAGCGTTGCGAGTGATACGAAACTGGTAGCACCCGGTCGGCTTCATGCCCGGGAACAGCAGCTCGGCGTTGTCGTGAATGATGGACGACAGAAACACGAAATTGTCGCCACCGTTGTCCTGCAAATGCTCCGGCAGGCGGATAACGCGAGGCAGCGAGCGCGGTGCCGGCACAATGGCAAGATTCAGTTGGCGGCCAAATGCATCGCGGCCCTCCAGCGCGACAATGAAGTTGAGGCTCTTGTTGACCACCCGCGGAAAAGGGTGCGCAAGATCGATGCCGATCGGTGTCAACACCGGCTGCACCTGGTCGCGGAAATAGTTGCGAATCCAGTCGCGTTGCGTGTTCGACCAGTGGCGGCGGCGCACGAAATGGAGGTTTTCCTCGGCCAGCTTCGGGATCAGGATGTCGTTGAGTATCCGGTACTCTTTCGCGACCGCCTCGTGCACCAGCGCCTGGATCATCTTCAGCAATTCCTGCGGCAGCAACCCATCCGCGCCGGGATGCGCTTCGCCGGTGCGAATTTCCTGTTTGAGCGACGCCATGCGGATCTCAAAAAATTCATCCATATTTGCGCTGAAGATCATCAGAAACTTCAGCCGTTCGAGCAGCGGGTGGCTGTCGATCGTTGCCTGCTTGAGCACCCGCAGGTTGAATTGCAGCAGCGACAGCCAGCGATTGGCGAACAGTTCGGGTCGATCGAGATCGGTACTCTGGCTGGCTGTGACGATTTGCAGCGGCTGGGCCGACGGACTGGCAGACTGGCTCATACGAAAACAGGCGTTCCGTGCAGGAAAGCCCTCATATTAGCAGCGTTGCCATGGCGCCCCGATGACATCTGTTACGAAAGCTGCTGCCGCGCCAGCACCCTGGCTGCCCGCACCGCAAAATAGGTAAGTATGCCATCGGCACCGGCGCGCTTGATCGACAGCAACGACTCCATCATCACCGCCTCTTCGTGCAGCCAGCCGTTTTGCACGGCAGCCATGTGCATCGCGTACTCCCCGCTGACCTGATAGACGAAGGTCGGCACGCCAAACGTGTCTTTCACGCGGCGGACGATGTCCAGGTACGGCAGACCGGGCTTGATCATCACTATGTCGGCGCCCTCATCGAGGTCGAGGGCAACTTCGTGCAGCGCTTCGTCGCTGTTCGCCGGATCCATCTGGTAGGCCTTTTTATCGCCCTTGCCGAGGTTGCCGGCGGAGCCGACCGCATCACGAAACGGGCCGTAATAGGCAGAGGCGTATTTCGCGCTGTATGCCAGAAGGCGCGTGCTGACGAAGCCGGCTTCTTCCAGTGCCTCGCGAATCGCGCCGATCCGCCCGTCCATCATGTCGCTGGGCGCGACGATGTCGGCGCCGGCACGCGCATGCGACAGCGCCTGCGCAATCAGCGCATCGGTGGTGATGTCATTGAGCACATAACCGCTGTCATCGACAATGCCGTCCTGCCCATGGATGGTGAACGGGTCAAGCGCCACATCCGTGATCACCCCAAGCCCCGGCACTGCCTGCTTGAGTGCGCGCACCGCGCGCTGGGCAAGGCCTTCATCGTTCCATGCCTCTTTGGCATCCAGGGATTTTTTCTCCGCTGGTGTCACTGGGAACAATGCAATGGCCGGAATACCGAGCGCGTGCGCCGCGCGCGCTTCCTGCACCAGCAGGTCGATCGACAGGCGCTCGACGCCCGGCATGCTGGCGATTGGCTCGCGACGGCTCGTCCCGTCAAGCACAAACACCGGCCAGACCAGATCACCGGCAGTGAGCACATGCTCGCGCACCAGGCGCCGGGAGAACTCATCGCGGCGCATACGGCGCATGCGGGTGAGCGGGAAGGGACCACGGACGGGGGACACCACAGCAGGCACTCCAATGCGCCACAAGGGCGGAAGCAGGACACCCGGCAAGCATAACAATCCCGACGCCCGCCGCGCCTGCTTCGCTGGCCCGCCGGCCCGGTTACACTGCCCGGCGATGAATGCCCGCCGCCTGCTCCTGTTTGCCATCGCCCTGCTATTGCTCGCCGGTGCCATCCGGCTGGCGGACGGCGCCGGCCAGTGGTTGTTCGACCTGCTCAAATCACACCAGGCGCAACTTGCAATCTTTGCCGACACACAACCCTTGCTGGCCAGGGCAGGCTACGTCGTGTTGTTCGTGGCAATGACCTCGCTGTCACTGCCGGTAGCGACCGCACTCACCATCGCTGCCGGCGCCGTGTTCGGCTTCACCGAGGCCCTGCTGCTCACCCTGCTCGCCGGCGGCACCGGCGCGACGCTGGCCATGCTGCTCGCCCGCTATGCGTTCCGCGCACGCGTCGAAGCAGGCTGGCCGGATTGGGTAGCCCGTATCAACCAGGGTATAGAACGCGACGGCGCGTTCTACCTGCTGTCGTTGCGGCTTGCGCCCGTACCGCCCTTCTTCGTGGTGAATGCCGCACTGGGCTTGACGCGCATGCCGGCCCGCACATTTTTTCTGGTCACGCTGGTCGGCATCGCCCCGTTCGACGCAATGTTCGTCAATGCCGGTCACCTGCTGGGCAGACTGGGTAAACCCGAGGATGCGCTGCAACCGCAGCTGATCGCCGCCTTTGCCCTGATCGGTATCGTGCCATTGCTGATGCGGGCAGCACTGCGCCGCTGGCGGCGGCTACGCGTATGTTAATCCTCACTCCCGTCTCGGCATCGCGCACCCGCCGGTAGACCCCTGTGCGACAATAGCGCCTGTTCGCCGACATGCCTGCCATGAGCCGCTACCGCCCGCCCGTACCCGCCAGCGCCCCGTACATCACGCCCGAGGGCTATCGTCGCCTCGACGAGGAACTGAAGTACCTGTGGAAAGTGAAGCGCCCGGAAGTCACCCGCGCGGTGCAGGAAGCAGCAACGCAGGGCGACCGATCCGAAAATGCCGAATACATTTATGGCAAAAAGCAACTGCGCGAAATCGACCGCCGCGTGCGCTACCTGGTGCAGCGGCTCGATGACATGACGGTGGTCGATCGTCTGCCGCCCGACACCTCACGGATTTTTTTCGGCGCATGGGTAGAGCTTGCGGAGGCAGACGGTGGCAACGCGGTACGTTATCGCATCATCGGGCCGGACGAGATCGACCACGCACCCGGGTACATCAGCATCGACGCGCCACTGGCGCGGGCACTGCTGAAAAAACAGGCCGGCGATGAGGTCATCGTGCAAACGCCGGCCGGCCAACAGGCGTATTACGTAATCCGCATCACCTACGAGGGACAACCGCCATGACAGAACAGGTTGCTGAACCCGGCAGCATCAGCCGCTTCATCAAGAAATCGCTGCTCGGCGGCGTTGTCGTGCTGCTGCCGTTGACGCTGATCGCAGCGTTTTTCAAATGGCTGTTCAAGTTCCTGACCGGCCTGATCCAGCCCTTCACCGATGAACTGATCACGCTTTACGCGGTACCCGACTATGTTGGTCACCTGATTGTTATCGCGATCATCGTGCTGCTGTGCTTCACCGTCGGCAATCTGGTGTCGACCCGCTTCGGCAACTGGCTGTGGAACGCAATCGATGGTTTCCTGCAAGCCAGGTTGCCCGGCTACAAGGCCGTGCAGGAACTGGTCGGCCAGTTGATGAAGGGCGGTGCCGCACGCGGCGAAGTATGCCTGCTGAAAGTGATGGGCCGTGACGTCGACATCACGGTCACCGGCATGGTGACGGCCCGTCACGCCGACGGTCGCCTGACGATATTTGTACCTTGCGGACCCAACCCGACCACCGGTTTCATCTATCACGTCGCACCGGAGCTGGTGGAGCTGCGCCCCGACATCAAGGTCGAAACCATGATGAAAACGGTGATCGGTTGTGGGGTTGGCGCGGCTGAGGTTTTAAGGAAACGTTGATCAGGTCTTCGCCGCCGGCTTCACGCTGCAGGTGCTGATGCCCAGCAGCTGGTACGGTGGGCAGTAGCCCGTCAACCCGGTGGCGATCGGCAGCAGCCCGATCAACCCCAGCCAGTTCTGATAATAAACGCCGGCCGCTATGACACCCACCCCGACCAGCACACGCCCTATCCGTTCGGCATTGCCTACGTTCCGGATCATGGTCGTCCCCTCCACAGTCAGAAAACTGATTCCTTAGATTTGGTATTCCTCACGCACCTGCTCGCGACTTTCGAAACTAACACCAAGGTCGTGCAGGATGCCATCGGAGATACGGTAGATCCAGCCGTGCACGGCGAGCGGCTGGCCGCGTGCCCAGGCGTTCTGCACGATGGTTGTATGGCAGACGTTGTGCACCTGCTCGATCACGTTCAGTTCACACAACCGGTCCATGCGCGCGGCCTCGTCGAGGCGTTCGAGTTCAGCATGGTGCTTCACCGCGACATCGCGGATATTGCGCAGCCAGTTGTCGATCAGACCAAGGTTTTGCGGGGCCAGCGCAGCGCGCACACCGCCGCAGCCATAATGACCGACCACCATGATGTGTTTCACCTTAAGCGCTTCGACGGCGTACTGCAGCACCGAGAGGCAGTTGAAGTCGGTATGGACGACGATATTGGCGACATTGCGATGGACAAAAACCTCGCCAGGCAGCAGGTCGACGATCTCGTTGGCCGGGACGCGACTGTCGGAACAGCCGATCCATAAATACTCAGGCGCCTGCTGCTCGGCGAGCTTTTCGAAAAATGCCGGATGCTGTTCGCGGATGCGCGCAGCCCAGCGGGCATTGCCGTCGAGGAGTCGGTTCAGGGGTTTCATGGGCCGGATTCTAACGGGTCGCCCCCGGAGGCACAGGCAGGGGTTTGTAACCACTTGCTGCCAGGCAGGCAGGGTCTATCGTTTTTCGAGCGCTTCCATCGCCACAAGCAGCTTTGCCTCGACATCGTCGATCAGTGCGGCGAGGCGCGCCCGCTCGGCGAGCAGCGCGTCGAGCTGCGCCTTTTTGCCCGGCTGATAGATGTCACCGCCGGCGAGGCCGGCCTCGGCCTTCTCCCGCTCAACGTGCAATGTCGCAAGCTGCGTTTCGAGGTCGCTGACGGCCTTCTGGGCCTTCTTCAGGTCGCGCGACACAAAACCGGGTTTTTCCGCAACTGCCACAACGACCGGTGCGGTAACAACAGTCTTCACCACCTCGGCCGGTTTCGCTGCCGACGAGCGCGTGTCGCTGCGTTGTGCATCCAGCCATTTCGCGTAGCCGTCGAGGTCGTCGTTGAAGACCGTTGCCTGGCCGTTGTCGACCAGCAACAGATCATCGACGGTGGCGCGCAGCAGGTGGCGATCGTGCGAAACGACCACCAACGCACCGTCAAATTCCTGCAGTGCCTCCGTAAGCGCCTCGCGCATCTCGAGATCAAGGTGGTTGGTCGGCTCGTCGAGCAACAGCACATTCGGGCGTTGCCAGACAATCATCGCCAGCGCCAACCGCGACTTCTCGCCACCGGAAAACTGACCGCAGGGCGTCAACGCCGCCTCAGCATTGAAATCGAAGCCGCCGAGAAAGCTGCGCAACTCAAGCTCGCGCGCACGCGGGGCAATGCGCTGCATCAACAGCAGCGGGCTGGCTTTCAGATCGAGCGAATCGACCTGATGCTGGGCGAAATAACCGATGCGGCATTTCTCTGCCGCCAAGCGCTCACCGGCCAGCAGCGCCAGATCACCCACCAGCGCCTTGATCAGCGTCGACTTGCCGGCACCATTGCGGCCCAGCAAACCGATGCGCGAATCCGGCGTCAGCTCGACATTGACGTCGCGCAGCACGACGCGATCACCATAACCAAGGTTGGCATCATCGAGGCGAATCAACGGGCTGGTAAGGTTCTCGGCTTTACCGAAGTGGAAATCGAACGGCGAATCAACGTGCGCCGGCGCGATGATCGTCAGGCGCTCCAGCGCCTTCAGGCGACTCTGCGCTTGCCTGGCTTTCGATGCCTTGGCACCGAAGCGGGCGACGAATTCCTGCATATGCACGATCTTCGCCTGCTGCTGCACATACGCCGACTGCTGCTGCATCAACTTCTCGGCACGCTGCCGTTCGAACTGCGAATAGTTGCCGACGTACAGCGTCGCCTTCTGCTGCTCGATATGAATGATCTGGCCGATGACAGAATCGAGAAAATCGCGGTCATGCGACACCACGACCAGCGTGCCTTCGTACTTCTTCAGCCAGGTTTCCAGCCAGAGAATCGCATCGAGATCGAGGTGGTTGGTCGGTTCGTCGAGCAGCAGCAAATCGGCGCGCCGCATCAGCGTGTGCGCGAGATTCAACCGCACCCGCCAGCCGCCGGAGAAATCGCTGACCGGCCGCTCGTGATCCGCAGCTGCAAAACCCAGGCCGTCGAGAATGCGGGCGGCGCGGGCACGCACGGTGTAGCCGTCGGCATCGCTGATGGCAACGTGCAAATTGGCCATGCGCTCGTAGTCGTCGGTCAGCTCGACTCTGGCGAGCTCCGCTTCCAGTACGCGCAGTTCGACGTCACCATCAATCACGTAATCGATCGCGTGACGGGCCAACGCCGCCACTTCCTGGGCCATGTGCGAAACGATCCAGTCGCGCGGCCGCTCCAGGTCGCCCTGGTCAGGGCCGAGCTCACCTTTGAGCAGCGCGAACAGCGTTGACTTACCCGAGCCGTTGCGGCCGGTCAGGCCGACGTGCCAGCCGTGATGCAGCGCGAATTCCGCGCCATCGATGAGGGTGCGGCCGTTGCGGGCGAGTCGAAGGTTGCGGAAACGGATCATGGTTCGGGAGGGCGGATTCGGGGCGGCGCAGTTTATACCTGATCAGCGAGCGCCGGCTGCCTCGGGAGGGCGCTCCTGCTGTCTCGCTCTTCGCTCGCCACAGGAGTCGCCCACCCGGGCGCGCCGGGGCAAGGCCCAGCGGGTTCCCCGGAAAGAGCGAAAGCCGCGCCGTCGGCACGCGCCCTGGCGAGGCAGCCGTCGCTCGCTGTGTGCTAGGGTGCGCCCCATGAGCAAAAACCCGTTCCCGACCAATGACGCGCTGTGGCAGGAAATCGTCGCCTTGTACAGCCACGAAGGCGTGCCTGCACGCTGCATGCGCGTGCAGGACAGCTACGGCCTGTGCGTCACTCTGCTGCTGCTGGCGATAGCCGTCGGCAAGCGGGGAATCGCTATTCATGAAGGCGCGCTACCGGCGCTGAAGGCCCTGGTGCCGCGCTGGCACTTCACCGTGCTGGTACCCCTGCGCGCGGCTCGTCGGGCTCTGCGCGAAACTGACACCGTCGCCTATGGGCAGGCCAAGGCGCTGGAGCTGGCTGTTGAGCGCGGATTACTCGACGAAGCCTGCGCAGTGCTGCGCGGTCGGGCGCTGTGGAACGCCGAGGATGCGCTGCCACGCAACCTTGAACTGATGGTTGATGCGCACGGTGACGAACTCCCGGACGCCGCTTACGCGGCTGCCGAGAATCTCGGTCGGTTGCTCGCTGCCTGACGCGATGAAAGCAGGCACCAGCCGACACGCCCGCAGGTCCCGCCTCGCCCACAGGCCAAAGGGGCAGCCTTGCAGGCCGCCCCGACCCCTCGACGCGGGGCTTAGGCATCCATGGCGGGATTAAACATCGTGCGCGGGGTTTCGGCGGCGGGGGGCGCGGTCTCGACTGCGGGTTGAACCGCTGGTTTTTTCGGTGTCACTGGCTTTTTCGACGTCTCTGGTTTTTTCGGCGCTGGTTCGGCGGCCTTCTTCACCACTTTCGCGGCCCTGGATTTGGCCGCCGGCTTTGTTTTTGCCGCCTTCGGCTTGGTGGCTTTCTTGGCCTTCTTGCCACCTGTCACAGCCTTTTCGGCGCGCTCAACCACAGCCTCGGCGAACTCGGTCATCTTGATTTTGGCCAGCGCCTGATTGGCGCCAGCCAGTTTTTCGGCGGCATGGCGCGCAGCAGCAAAGGCTTCCGTCGCGGCCTTGCGGGCCTTTTCGACTTCCTTGCGGGCGCCCTGGTTATTCAGCTTGTTGGCCTTGATTTCGGCCGCCTTGATCTTCTTCATGCTCGCCTTCTCATGCTTGACCGAGGACTTGAGATCCTTGATCAACCTGGCGACGAACTTGTTGGCCTCGACAATTTCCTTGTCGATCGCCTTCAGTACTTTCTGGCCGAGACTCTTCGCCTCCGCCTTCAGCTTGTTGACCCCCGGGGTCGACTTTTTCACTTTCTTCTTGGCCATGATTCTGTCCTTCCTGTGTTGGTCTCAAGGGCATTGTTGCGCGGGAAAATCTGTGGCGCCCACAGTGTAGGCAAACTGCAAGGCAGTTCAAGCGGCCAACGGCACCATGGGTTGACCTGGCGCATGCAGGCGCACCGCCGGGGCGATTCCGGTAGAATGCCGCAATTCCGACCGGGGGTCGGGGCACAACGAAAACGACCGTATTCAACCCGGGATCCGCATCCCGACCGGAGAGGACATGAAACGCATAGGTCTGACGCTGTTGGGCGCTCTGGTAATTGCCGGCTGCAGCGACGACAAAAACGACGAAACCTGGAAGGTTGCTTACAGCCTGGGCTATAAACTCGGCGAGCGGGTTCAGAACGAAGTGAAGGACCTCAACGTCAAGGGCTTTGTCGCCGGCTTCCAGGATGCCTACAAGGGCGAGGAAAAGCCAAAACTCACCGAAGAAGAGATGGAAGCCACGATCAAGGGTTACCAGGAGAAGCGCGTCACCCAGATGCGCGACGAACTGAAGGCAAAAGGCGAAAAGAACCTCGCCGACAGCAAGGCTTTCCTCGACAAGAACACACAGAATCCCAACGTGAAAACGCTGCCATCTGGTCTGCAGTATGAGGTGCTTGCGGCAGGCGCCGGCCCATCGCCGAAGGCAACCGACATCGTCAAGGCGAAGTACCACGGCACACTGATCGACGGCACCGTGTTCGATTCCACCCGCGAGCGTGGCGACCAGCCGGCCGAGTTCCCGCTGAACCGCGTAATCCCGGGCTGGACCGAAGGCCTGCAGCTGATGAACAGGGGCGCGAAATACAAGCTCTACGTACCACCGCAATTGGGCTACGGCGAGCGCGGCGCCGGCGGCAAGGTCGGCCCGAACCAAGTGCTGATTTTCGAAGTCGAGCTGGTCGATTTCAGCACCCCCGGCGCAGCGCCGAAACCGCAAAAGAAATAAGTGCTCGGCAGCCGCTGCGCGCCAGACGAAAAGGCCGGTCACTGACCGGCCTTTTCTTTTCCTCGAAGGGATCGGAGTCACCATGTCTGTTTTTATCTGCCCGCTGTGCCGCGCACCGCTCGAGCACGAGGAAAAGACCTGGCGTTGCACAAACAGCCACGCTTTCGATATCGCCCGCGAGGGCTACATAAATCTGCTGCCAGTGCAGCAGAAAAACAGCCGCATGCCAGGCGACAGCGATGACATGGTGCGCGCACGCCGGGATTTCCTTGCGGCCGGGCACTACGCGCCGCTGCGCGCTGCAATTGTCGAGCTGCTGAGTCCGCTTGACTCGCAACGCGTGCTCGATATCGGCTGCGGCGAAGGCTGGTATACCAGCGCGCTGACAGCGGTTGCTGCGGACGTCATCGGGATCGACATTGCCAAGACCGCCGTGCAACTCGCCGCCAAGCGCTTTGCGGACATCACCTGGCTGGTCGGCAGCAGCGCGTCATTGCCGCTGGCCGATGCATCCGTCGATCTCGTCACCAGCCTGTTCAGCCCGTTGCCGGTTGCCCAAATGGCGCGCGTGCTGAAACCAGGCGGGCACTTGCTCATCGCCACGCCGGCAGCCAGGCACCTGTGGTCGCTGCGCGCAGCGCTGTTTGATGAGGTGCGCGAACACCGGCCAGAGAAGTTTGTCGAGGATCTGGCGCCGGCATTCACACTGCAGGAACAACGTGACATGGCCTTTGTGCTACAACTCAACAATGCGGCACTGAAAAATCTTCTGCTGATGACGCCGTATGCCTGGCGCGCGAAGCCCGGGACGCGGGTAGCACTGGAGGCAAACGAAGCGTTTTCGACAGAAGCGGAATTTGCATTGCACCTGTTGCAGCGCAAAGGGCAGCCCGACTGACGTCGTACCTACAGCAGCAACGCTACCACCAGCGGCAGCAGCAATGCCGTAAACAACCCGGTGAGCGCAAGACCAACCCCGGCGAACGCGGCAGGCTTGTACCCCATCTCAATGGCACGTGCAGTACCGACCGCGTGCGCAACCACTCCGAGCACCAGGCCGATGATGCGCGCATCAATGATTCGCAATGCGCTGAATATCCACGGCGCAACAA
Organism: Pseudomonadota bacterium; assembly: GCA_049324495.1. Classification (GTDB taxonomy): domain Bacteria; phylum Pseudomonadota; class Gammaproteobacteria; order Pseudomonadales; family JADFDG01; genus JADFDG01. The sequence continues at coordinate 60,096 of JBMOOP010000104.1, read as the reverse complement.
TCCCGCCGACAATACCCGTCACAATGACGATGCCGACCGCAAGTTCGGGGTTGCCGCCGGTGATCCGTGCCACCGGAAAGGCGATCGCCGAGGTAATCGATTTCGGCGCCAGCGACAGCAACAACTCACGCGCCGGGTCGAACGGCAGTACCACCAGCACCGCCAGCAGCGGCGCCGTGATGCCGCCAATAATCACCGCCGTGAGTACCGGTTTCAGCGCATGCAATACAGTGCGGCGCTGCCGGTAAACCGGTACGGCAATGGCAACCATGGCCGGGCCCAGCAACCAGTAAAGCAATTGCGTACTGTCCCGCCAGGTTGCGGCCGGTACATCGAGCCACAGCAGAACAACGACCAACGGGATCGTGGCCGTAACCAGCGGATGCGCAAGCGGTGCGTGATGCAACCTGAGCCAAAGCCGCTGGCCGGAAAAATATGCAACGGCGGAAGCCGCGATGCAGGCAACCGCGAACGCGAAGGCATGCCAGGATGCAAACATTGCCAGCGCCGCGCTCATTGCCCAGCCTCCGGTGGCACCTTTTCAGGCGCAATCGCTTCTGGCGCGACGGTATATTTCAGCACCAGTGCCAGCACGATCATTGCCAGCGGCGTGCCGATACCAATGGCCACAGCCAGCGGCACTGCCCAAGGCGTAAACTTTCCGTGATCAAGCGCCAGCGCAACCACCGGACCGAAAAAAAACAGCGAGAGATTACGCAGCAGTATGTCTGCAGCTCGCGCTATCCGACTCAATAGGTGCTCGCCAAAAATTACCAGCAATGCCAGCAGTAGCAACATGCCAACCACGGCGCCGGGAAACGGCATGCCGAGAAAATGCACCAGTGCTTCGCCAACCAGTTGCAGACCAACGAGTAATGCAAAACCGAACAACAAATCGATCATGGTGCTGATGTCTTTGCGTTCATGTGCCGTTGCGTTTATGCATCACGCCGGAAAATCTGGAACGAAAACAGCGCGACCAGACCAACAAAAACCACCGCCGTAAGCTCGGCAAGACTGAAGCCGAGGAAGGTCCAGTCAACTACGGCACACTCGCCGGAGCCGCGCAGCACCATCGCGACAACGTCCCGCAGCGGAAACACATCAAGCATGTAGTTAAGCCCCGGGCCGCACGCAGGCACCTGCTCGGCCGGTATATGTTGCAGCCAGACATGCCGCCCGGCCACGCCAACACCGAACAGCGACGCAAGCAACCCGAGCGCGGCATACACACGCTGGCCGGTGGCTTCCGGATTGTGCGCAATAGCGGCGATGAGCACGCCCATCGCCGCGAACACCGCCACCCGTTGCAGGATGCACAGCGGACAGGGCTCCAGCCCTACAACGTGCTGCAGGTAAAGTGCGAAACCCAGTGCAACCAGGCAGCCAACAAGGCCGAGCGCACTGACAAAGCGGTAGCCGGGGAGTGTCATTCCGCCTCGCCTGCTGGCACTTCCTGCGGCTCGGCTGCGAAATCAATGAGCTCGACCTCGAACACCAACGCCTGGTTCGGGCCGATTGAATCGCCCGCGCCACGCTCGCCGTAGCCTAACTGCGGTGGAATGAAGAACTTGAATTTCGCGCCCTTGTTCATCAGCTGCACGCCTTCAGTCCAACCGGCGATGACCCGATTCAGCGGAAACTGTGCCGGCTCACCATCGCGGCTCGAATCGAATACCGTATTGTCCGGGAATGTACCGTGGTAGTGCGCGGTCACCATGTCAGTGGGCAGCGGTGACGGGCCGGTACCTTTTTTCAATACTTCATATTGCAAACCAGTCGGTGTTTTTTTCACGCCCTTGCGCTTGCTGTTTTTTGCGAGAAATTCGTTCGATTTGATGAGGTTGTCGGCGGCAAGTTGCTCCCGCTCGGCCTTCACCTGCGCCATGCGCTGCTCCTGGAACTGGCTGATCACCTGCTGCATCTGCGCGTCGGTGAGCTTGCCGGCACCTCCGGTGTAAGCCGTATTAAAGCCCTCCTGGAACGCGCCGACATCAAGGTCTTTGATGTCGGTGGCAATGCGCTGACCCAACGTATAGCCCATCGTGTAACCGAACGGACCATTCGGACCGGAGCCGATCGCCGGCAGCGACACGCTTATTTCCTCCTGTACAGGCGCCTCAATTTCCGGTGCTGGAACGGCCGCCTGTTTGGCTGCTTGTTCTGAAGCGGTGGTATCCGCGAATGCCGTGGCCGACACCCATGCCAGCGCTGCCAGCCATGTTTGCATTCTCATTGCTTGCTCTCCGTGTGTTAGCGGAACCAGTCCGCCAGATAATGTTCGAACGGCCGGTCCGTGACCGCCTCCAGCATCCGCTGTTCTTCGAGCGATCCCGTCGCAAGCCGCTCAAAGAATTCCTGCCGCGCCGGACTCATTGGCTGGGCTCGGAAATAATCGCGCGCTTTGGTTGCTTGTTCCATCGCAAGCGCAAAGAAACCTCCGCCGTGCTCGCGCAGGGCTGCCAGCACGTCGGCACTGGGCGTCTGCGCCGGGTCTATCAGCTTGCGACGCTGGGCTGCGAGCGAGCGGGTATAGCCGTGCGAAGACGGTCGGGCCTCATCAAGCAGCACCGCCACCGGCAGCATCGCCTCACACAACGCAAAACCCCATTCGCGTAATGAAGTGGTCGTACCATCGAGCGTGATGGTTGCCTCCGGACTGCGCCCCTCGTTCACCGCGATTTGCAGATTGGCCTTGTTTTGTGCCAACTCCGCCTCACTTTGCAGCGGACTGTCGTGCAGCAGGCAGAACGTGGCGAACAGCTCCATGAAGTACGACGTCTCGTGATCGATGCCTACCGGCAGAAATGGATTGAGATCGAGGCTGCGCATCTCGATGTACTCGACACCCCGGGCGCGCAGTGCCGCTGACAACCGCTCGCCTGGCAGCGGCACGCATTTCGGACGGATCGAGCCGTAGAATTCGGCTTCTGTCTGCAGCAGGTTGGCATTCAATTGCTTCCATTCGCCATCCGTCCGCACCCCGATCTTGCTGAATTCCGGATGCGGCGTACGCATCGCCTGTTCCAGCGAATCAACATAGTCCGTGACCGAGTTGTAGCTGACCCTGAGATTTTTTTGCACCGCATTCGAATAACCGAGATCGCCCATGCGCAGGCTGGTTGCATAGGGCCGATACAGCGTGTGGTTGTTGGTCTCTTCGAGATTGTGCGGCCGCCCGCGCATAAAGCTTGCGCACATCGCCGGCGACGCACCGGTCAGGTACGCGACCAGCCAGACATACTTCTGGTAGTTGCGGATCAGAGAAAAATATTCGCGCGAGACGAACTGCCCGAGTTCTGTGTCGCAGGCATTTTCGTTCTTGCGGTAGGCCCACCAGAAATTATCCGGGAACGAAAAATTGTAGTGGATGCCGGCAATGGCCTGCATGTGGCGGCCGTAGCGGTGCCACAAGCCATGCCGGTAAACCGTCTTGAAGCGGCCGAGGTTCGATGTGCCGTATTGCGCGATCGGGATGGACAGCTCATCGCCGAGCACGCAGGGCATCGAATTCACCCACAACAGTTCATCGCCAAGGTTTTGGTAGACAAAGTGATGGGTGTCGGTAAGAAACAGCAGACAATCGGTGATGTGCTCGTAAGCCGGCGTAACGAACTCGAGCAGCGCTTCGGAATAATCGGTGGTGATATGCGGGTGCATCAGTGCCGAGCCCAGCGCCGCCGGGTGCGGCGTCTGCGCGATGCGGCCCTGCGCGTTCACCCGCAGGCTTTCCTTTTCGATGCCGCGCCGCAGGCCACGCAACGTATGCACCTTCTGCTGCTCGCGCAGCAAGGCGATACGATGGACGAGGCGTTCGGTGTTCAGGGCGGGCATCGGTCATTCCGGGGGCAAAGAGGGCCGAATATACCGTAATTCCCGAGACAGTCCGGCCATACTCAATGTGGATCCGGCTGCAGCGGGATTCACAACAGCACCTACTTCTTGTCGATACCCGCCTTGCGCAGCGCATCGGCGAATGCGTTCTTGCCGACGGCCTGCTGCTGGGCGCCACCAAACGAGCGCTGCTGCTGCGCAAGGTCAGGACGGGCGCTGCGGCCTGTGCGCGGCTCGCCGGCAGGGCGTTGCCCAGCCGCAGCCGGACCGGCATCGGCAGGCCGGCCCGGGGCCGGCTCGTCGGTGCGCATGGTCAGCGCGATGCGCTTGCGCTGCAGGTCGACATCAAGAACCTTCACCTTGACGATATCGCCGGCCTTCACAACCTCGTGCGGATCCTTGACGAACTTGTTGGCGAGCGCCGAAACGTGCACGAGGCCGTCCTGGTGCACGCCGATGTCGACGAACGCGCCGAACGCGGCGACGTTGGTGACGGTCCCCTCAAGCACCATGCCAGGCTTGAGGTCCTTCATGTCCTGCACGTCCTCGCGCAATTCCGCCGCGCGGAATTCGCCACGCGGGTCACGGCCGGGCTTGTCGAGCTCCTTGAGGATGTCGGTGATGGTCGGCACACCGAACCTGTCACTGACGAATTCCTGCGGCTTGACGCTGCGCAGGAAGGTGGCGTCGCCGATGACGCTCTTCAGGTCACGACCGTTCTTCTGCGCGATCGCCTTGACCAACGGGTAGGCTTCCGGATGCACGGCGGAGGCGTCGAGCGGGTTGTCGCCGCTCATCACGCGCAAAAATCCTGCCGCCTGTTCAAAGGTGCGCTCACCCAGGCGCGGCACCTGCTTGAGCTGTTCGCGGCTGACGAAAGCACCATTTTTAGCGCGAAAAGCCACGATATTGCCGGCAATGGTGCCGTTCAATCCGGCGATGCGCGCCAGCAGCGGCGCTGACGCGGTATTCACATCGACGCCAACCGCGTTCACGCAATCTTCGACGACACCATCGAGTGAGCGCGCCAGTTTCAGCTGATTGACATCGTGCTGATACTGGCCGACGCCGATCGATTTCGGTTCGATTTTCACCAGCTCGGCGAGCGGGTCCTGCAGACGACGGGCGATCGACACGGCACCGCGGTAGACGACATCAAGATCCGGGAACTCGGCCGCTGCCAGCTCCGACGCGGAGTAAACCGACGCACCCGCTTCGCTGACCACAATCTTTTGCGCCTTGATCGCCGGGTGTTTCTTCAACACCTCCGCAGCGAGCTTGTCGGTTTCGCGTGAGGCCGTACCGTTGCCGATGGCGATCAGTTCGACCTTGAACTTCTGGCACAGCGCGGCGAGCACGGCGATGGAGTTGTCCCAGTCATTGCGCGGCATGTGCGGGAAAATTGCCAGGTGCGCGAGCAACTCGCCGGTCGCACCGACCACCACCACCTTCACGCCGGTGCGCAGGCCCGGATCAAGGCCCACGGTCGGGCGCATGCCGGCCGGCGCAGACATCAGCAGCGCCTTGAGGTTGCGGGCGAAAACATTGATTGCCTCTTCGTCCGAGCGCTCGCGCATCGCGCCGAACAGCTCGCTTTCGAAATGCATCAGCAATTTCACGCGCCAGGTCCAGCGTACGACTTCCTGGAGGAAATCGTCGGCGGCGCGCTGCTGGTGCGACCAGCGGATATGCGAGGCGATCATCGCTTCGCAGGGATGCTCACGGGTGCGATCTTCCTCGTCGCCGACGGCGAGGCCGACGCTCAGCACGCCCTCGTTGCGCCCACGCAGGATCGCCAGCGCCCGGTGCGACGGGATCGTGGCGAGCTTCTCGTGGTGGGCAAAATAGTCGCGGAATTTCGCGCCTTCCTCTTCCTTGCCGGCAACCACTTTCGCGCTGATTTCGCCTTCGGCCCAGAGGAAGTCGCGCAATCTCTGCAACAGCGTCGCGTCTTCGGCGAAGCGCTCCATGAGAATCTGCCTGGCGCCGTCGAGCGCGGACTTGATATCGGCCACGCCTTTTTCGGCGTCGATGAATGTCTGTGCTTCTTCCGCCGGCACCCGCGCGGGGTTGGTGTACAGCGCATCGGCCAGCGGCTCGAGACCGGCTTCGCGGGCGATTTGCGCCTTGGTGCGACGTTTTTGCTTGTACGGCAGGTAAAGATCTTCAAGCCGCGCCTTGTTGTCGGCGTTGCGGATTTCCTGCTCGAGCTCGCCGGTGAGCTTGCCCTGCTCAATGATACTTTTCAGAATCGCCTCGCGACGCTCTTCCATTTCGCGCAAATAGCGCAGGCGTTCGTCGAGAGTACGCAACTGGGTGTCGTCGAGGCCGCCGGTAACTTCCTTGCGATAGCGGGCGATGAACGGGACGGTGGCGCCGCCATCGATCAATTCGACGGTGGCAACAACCTGGGCGAGTTTGCAGGACAGTTCATCAGCGATGCGCTGAGCAATAACGAGGGCGGTGGAGGACATGCGCGATGGCGTTCCAAGGGTTGCAGCGAGGCGACAGATTCTAGAGGTGAACAGGGGGCGGCGGCACTCCTTCCAAAACGGAATGTGACGCCGACCCCTTTGCACCTCGCTCCTACTGGAGCATCACCCGGAATTTACCCGTAGAAGAGCTGCCGGCGGTGATGGTGCCGATGCGCAGCGTTACCGCACCGGGCGTGGTCAGGTTGTAATCGCCGCCGTTCGGGTCGGCCTCGTCGGCGCCGGCGTTGTCGTCGTCCTCGACGGTGCCGCCGGCGACCAGACTGCCGGTGACGTAGTCGGTGTTCGCCGGCATCGGGTCGCTGACGACCACATCGACGGCATCAACCGTGCCGGCGGAATTACTCACCGTGATCGTGTATTCGATTACCGCGCCCGGAATGCGCTTCGGCTCGGCCACGCCGGGATTCCTGACGCCGACGAGCGGGTCGGAAATCACCGACGAACTTTTCACCACCGTGAGTGCCAGGTTGACAGTGAGCGTCGCTGTATTCGACGCCGGCCCCGGGGTCACGCCGGTTTCGCTGCTGGTTACACCGCTGGTGGTGTTGTCGTAGACGCCGGCCGCCGCTGCAGCAACGAGCACCGTGATCGTACAGGTGCCCGGCGCACCGCCGGGAATAGTACCGTCGGTCACATTGAACGTGCTGCCACCGGCGGTCGCTGTGTGCGTGACGCTCGCGCATGTGCCACCGACCGTGATCGGCGTGCTGTTGAGCAGCCCGGCCGGATAACTGTCGGTGAAGGCGATGCCGGTCGCGGCAGTCGCATTGTTGTTGCTGAGTGTGAAAGTGATCGTCGCCGTGTCGCTCTGACCAATCGCCACCGGACTGAACGCCTTGGCGATGGTCGGGAGGTTGCGCACGGCGAGCACGGCGCTGGTGGCCACCGCGTTGCTGCCGCCGCTGGTACTGAGCGCGCCGATGGCGAGCGTGTTCGTATAGGTGCCGGTGGCCGCCGTTACATCGACGGTAATCACGCAATTGCCGGCAGCAGGAATCGTGCCGCCGCTGAGCCGAATGCCCAGGTCAGTGGCGGCCAGCACGCCGCCACCGCTATCGAGCAGCGAGCCACCGCAACTGTTGCTGCTGGCGAGCGGCGTGGCGACCGTCATGCCAACAGGGAATACATCGGTAAAGGTCGCCGCCGTGAAGGCAACCTCCGAGGCATTCGCCAGCGTGATCGTCATCGTCGCCGTGTCGCCACTGCCGATGCTGCCGGGACTGAAGGCCTTGGTGATCGTCGGCCGCACAAAGGTGACGACTGCCGAAGCCGTGTTGCCGGTCATGCCACCGCCACCGCCGCTGCTGGTGGTGACGTTGCCGGTGGTGTTGGTGTAGGCCCCGGCCGTCGCGCTGGTCACGTCAATGCCGACCGTGCATACCTGGTCGGCACTCATATCATTGTTGTTGCCGGTCAAGCCAAATGTGTTGCCGTTGGCCGCGCCGCCGTTTATGTCGGTAGTGATGTTACCGCCGCAGCTGTTGGTGATGTTGGTCGTCGCGGCGTTCACCAGACCCGCCGGATAGGTGTCTGTCACGCGCACATTGGCGAGCGCCTGGTTGTTCGGATTGGTGATGGTGAGCGTGAGGCGCGAAATGCCGTTCACCCCGAGGCTGGCCGGGCTGAACGACTTGGCAATGACCGGCGGCATCAACTGCACGGCGAGCGTCGCGCTGCCGGCCACCGAATTGGTGAAGGCGTTGGTGGTGCTTACTCCGCCGATCGGTATCGTGTTCACGTAACTGCCGATGGTCGAGCTGCGCACGTTGACCGTCACCGTACAGGATCCGTTCGCAGGAATCGTGCCGCCGGCAAGCGCCACACTGCCGCCGCCGGCAGCGGCCGTCACCGTGCCGCCGCAGGTGGTGCTGCCGGCGGGCACCGGACCGTTCACCAGACCGACGGGGTAGGTGTCCGTGAACGCGGCACCGGTGAGCGCGATCGCGTTGCTGTTGCTCAGCGTGACGGTGAGTACCGAGTCGCCATTCGTGGCGACGGCGGTCGGCGCAAAGGCCTTCGTCACCGTCGGCCGATTCGGCACGAACAGTGCGGCGCTGGTCCCGGCAGCATTGCTGCCGCCATTGGTGGTGGTCAATGCGCCGGCGGCGATGCTGTTGATGTAATTGCCGCTGACCGAGGCGGTTATGTCGACACGGATGACACAACTGCCGCCAGCGGGAATCGTGCCGCCATTGAGGCGAATGCCGGCGTCACCGGCGGCGAGCGCGCCGTTGCTGTTGTCGTTGAGCGTGCCACCGCAACTGTTGCTGGTGGTGAGCGGCGTGGCGACGGTCATGTTGCCCGGCGAGGTCGGGAACGTGTCGATGAACGTGGCACCGGTCATCGCCACACCGGACGCATTGGCCAGCGTGATCGTCATCGTCGCCGTGCCACTGCTGCCGATGCTGCCGGGGCTGATGCTTTTGGTGATCGTCGGTCGATGGAAACTGACGGTGGCCGAAGCGGTGTTGCCGGTCAGGCCGCCGGCGCTGGTGCTGAGCACATTGTTTGTGGTGTTGTTGTAGGTGCCGGCACTGTTGCTGGTGACATCGATGGCCACTGTGCACACCTGATTGGCGGTCAGGTCGTTGTTGGTGCCAGTCAACCCGAAGGTATTGCCGCCGGCGACGCCGCCGAAAATGTCGGTGGTGATGTTGCCGCCGCAACTGTTGGTGATATTGGTTGTCGCGGCGTTCACCAGACCCGCCGGATAGGTGTCCTGCACCGTCACGTTGGCCAGCGCGGCGTTGTTCGGGTTGCGAATGGTCAGCGTCAGGCGCGCCACACTGCCGACTCCGAGGCTGCCTGGGCTGATGGTCTTCGTGATCGACGGCGCCACCAGCGCGGCCCCCACCACCAACGATGCGCTCGCCGAATTGCCGGTGGTCGCGCCGGCGGTGGTCGACGTCACCGTGCCGGTGCTGTTGTTGTAGGTGCCATTGACGCTGCTGGTGACCTCAACGCTGAGCGTACAACTGCCGCCGGCCAGCAGCGATCCGCCACTGAGGCCGAGCGTGTTGCCGCCGTCGGCGCCGCCCGTGAGCGTGCCGGTGCTGCCGGCAGTGCAGGAAATCGCGGCCAGGGACGGCGTGCGATTGAGCAGATTCGCCGGATAGGTGTCAGTGAACGCGACGCCGGTCAGCGTCGTTGCGGTGTTCGGGTTGCTGACGACGATGCTCAGCACGGAATTGCCGCCATTCTGTATCGGCGACACGCTGAACGACTTGGCGATGGCCGGCGGCTGCAGCTTGCTGTTGGTGATCGTGCAGGCCGCGGCGGAATTGGTCGAACTCAGCCCCGCCGTCACAGTGCGGTTGGCAGCGTCGGTGGTAATGGTGGGTGCGCCGGTGACCGCCGCACAATTGAGGGCCGCAGTTGTCTCCCAGCCGCTGGCTGCCGACTCAACGATGGTCAGATCCTGCGCACTCGACAGGGCATTGATGAAGACCCGCGCCGTCTGGCCGTCGCTCAACGTAAACGTCGTCGTATTGGTCGCCGCCGCAATGGTTGCGGGCGAATAGGTGCCGCCGATTACCGTGGTCGGCGTCAGCGTCGCGCCGGTCACGACGACCACTTTCGAGCCAACCGGCCCGGTCGCGGTAAACGAGAACGACTGCGGATCACCGTCCGGCGATGTCTGCTTGGTGATGTCGACATAGGCGCCTGCGGAAACGGCGACCACGCCACTCACCGCTGAAGTGCCGGCGTTGCACTTCGACGGCGCGCCGTTGATGACATCGGCCGGGCCAGTGCAGATGCCACCGGTGCTCTGCTTGTAGGTCAGCACATAGGGAACGTTCAGCGCCCCGCTGCTGTCGCCGGAACAAAGGACCTTGATCTCATTGATGCGCGTGGTTTCCACGCCGCCGCCGTTGTAATCGCCACAGGCGTTGCCGTCATCGTCCTCCCAGGACGAGGCGGGTACCGTCGACGTCGGAAACGTGGCAACCGAGCACTGCTTGCTGGCGTCGTCCTCGGTGGGGTCGTTGCCCGTCTGGCCGACGAAGAAACCGATGTCGTAACGATCGGTGTTGGTGCCCGACAACCCGAGATCGACCTTGAAGTTGAACTCGGCACCGGCCGTACAGAACGGTGGCGTGCCCGGCTCGGCGCTGAACACCGGCGACACCGTGAACTCGCCGGCCGTACAGGTCAGCTTGCCGCCGGCGCGGGTGCCGGCACAGCTCAGGTCCTTCACCGCCGAGGTGGTCCAGACGACGCCCCAGGCAGGTGATACCGGCAACCACAGCAGCGCTGCAACTGCCAGCAGCGCGCGTGCCGCCATCGGCAACCGACAGACGATCAGGCTCGGGCCGTTCATGGACGTGAATCCTCTGCTGGTATTGCGGCATCGACCGGCGCAGGCACGATCTCGTAGCGCGGATCCTCGTGGTCGCGCAGACGCGTTTTCTGATCAAACTTGAAGCGCACCTTCAGGAACAGACCCTGCGCGGTGTAGCGCGCATCGGCGAAATCGGGATCGTCGAAACCTTTTACGTTGTAGCCGACGGATATCCAGGCGTTGGTGAGCGGCGACCAACCAACGCTCGGGCCGAACGAATATTGCACTGTGCCCGGCTCCCAGGCATGCAGCACCGAGCTCTGGAAACCGATGTCCCAGTGGCGCGTCAGATCATGACGGACTTCGACACCGAGCATGTCGGTGTAACCGCTGTAGTCGGTGCCATCGATACGATCCATGGCGTATTTCGATCCGTAGTAGAGCGACCACTGATTGCGTTGATTGAGATGGAACAGGTTGCCCTGACGATCCATGGAATTCCAGGCACGCGACACGCGGTTGACCGCAAAGTTGTTGACGATGCGACGCGATGCAGCATCACCGACACCGTTCAGGCTGGTGTAGCCGAACAGACCCGCCGGATCGGACGCGGTGCCATTTTCCAGTGCGTCGTACTTGAGCTCAAGACGATCGAGCAACGACCAGTGCCAACCCAGCGGGCGCCAAGCCCAGGCAAAACCGAGCTTGCCGTTGCGGCCGGACATGCCGGTGGCGCGATCAACGATGAAGTACTGCGCATCGGCGGCGAAGGCAACGCCGGCATTCGCTTCGCGCAGCAGGTGCGTGACGATGCCGTTGCGATCACTGGTGCTGGCGTGGCGCGTCTCGACGCGTCCGTTCCAGGTAAACAGCGCTTCCCGGTAGGTAAGGCCGGCCGACAGCGCGATATAGTCATCGGTGATCGTTTCGCCGCCGGCAACCGCCGATGGCTGGTTCGGGTTGAGCAGCGCGGCAGAAAAACCGGATTCGGCCAGCGTGCGGCTGCTGTCGAGGCTGGCATCGGCGCTCCACTGTTCGCCGACCAGCAGCGCCTGCGTCAGGCCGAACTGCGCGAAAGTGCGCGGCCCGTATTCGCTGATGGCCTGCTGGTTGAGCGTCGTTTCCAGGCGCGAACCCTGCCATGGCACCACCTGCACGCCGGCGCGCGTCAGGCTGGTGTTGTAATCGGCACCGTCGGTAAATTCCTGCGCCACAATCAGCCGTGCGGCCGGCGTGATCGCGTATGCAGCACCGAACTGCAGACGCGTCGGGAAATCCGGGTTCTCGTTGCTGTGTTTGCCCAGGCCGATATCCGATTGCGCGGTCAACTCAAGACGTTTGTCCATGAGCAGGTGCGACGCACCGAGCGTCAACTGTTCGGAATTGAGATTTTCACCAGCACCGGTATCGTCCTGCGCAACCTGCAGGCCGGCATCGAGTTTCGTCACATCGTCCTGCCAGCGCACGCCACCATTGGCGACATCGCGCGCTGCAGCGCTGACCAGATTCTCCTGGCGATACATCTCGCCGCGCAGCGCCCAGTGATCATCAAGGTTGAGCTGGCCATCGGCACCGATTTTCTGCATGCCGGACTCGGAGATGCCCTGCTGGCTCAGGCCGAAGCCTGGCTCCTGCCGACGCACATAGACGAGGCCATCGACTTTCGGCGTGTGGTGTTCGTACTCGACCAGCATCGCCGCGCCGGAACGGTCGAACAATCCCTGCGTGCCGCTGCTGTCGGCCGCCTCGACGCGCACGTCTGCGTTGTCGTTAATGTGCAGCGTTGCGTCGACGCCAACGAGTTCGGTATCGGCGTTGTACTGCCGCTCGCTGATCGCGGTGAGTCCGGCTTCGACGCGGCCGGCAGCCAGCGTCGTGCCGACGCGCCCGCCGGCCGTGGTGTCCTCGATGCCATTCCCCAGCGTCTCGAACTCGGCGACGATGAATACCGGATTGAAACTCGCATCGCGGCCGACGATCGGCTCGCGGAAGAACAGCGTGCCGGCAGCGTAGTCGATGTCGTAATCAAGGTGCCGCGTGAGCGAACGCGACTGGACAATGATCTGGCTCTGGTAGCGGTCACGCGTTTCGATGCGGATTTTTTCGCTGTTGATCACGATATCCGGGCGCGACAGTTGATAAAGCCCGGAGGTGCCGTTGCCACGAATCTCGTCGCGCCCCGAATTCTGGGCGGTCTGCGCCGCGAACACCGTGAAGTTGACCGGCCCGCCGCCCTTGCCGGCCTTGAAGCCGTTCAATGTGCGGTTGTAACGCGCAAGCTCGGTGACGGTAAGACCGGTTTCATAATCACCGAACAGCGCATAGAACTGGTTGCGCTCGATTTTCAGGTAAAGCTTGCTCTGGCTCGGCGCGTCGTAACGCTGCTCGCTGCCATCACCATAGAGCGTGTAGAACTCGTTCGGGTCGATGGTCGACAGCAGGCTGTCGCGCCGCGCATCCTTTGACGCCTTGCCCGAATCGTAGGCGATTGTCGCCAGCCACTGCCCGGAAATGCGGCCTTTGGCATAGAACGAGGCCTGGCCGTCGCTGTAACCGCGGTCCTCAACGCCGGCCGGCAGTGGCTGTACGTTTTTGTTCAGCGTCTCATAGCCGACCGTACCTTCGACAAAGCCAACCATGATCCAGTCACGCGGCGTAGCCGTCAGCCAGGTACGCAATTCCTGGCGCCGCGACTGCTGGTCGTTCAGCTGGAAACTGAAATTGAGTTTCAGCTCGCCGCTTTCCGTTGTTGGCTGCAACTCGACGAAGCCAATGCCGTCGTCTGTCTCGACCACCAGTTGCGGCTGAAAACGATCCATACCGGCGAGTTGGCGATCCTGCTGGTTCTGGATCGACTGCCATGGCATATACGGCGCGCTCACCTGGTAGGTCGTGGAAACACCGGCACGTACGGGCTTGCCATCGCGGTCGAGCAGGCGCACAGCGATGCGCGGATGCTGCATGCCGTCGGCAACGAGCACCGAGCGCTCCGGCACCAGTTCAGCGCGCGCCACTGCATTGCCATAGTGAACGGTGCGCGCCATTTCCTTGACGACATTGCCCTCGCTGTCGAGCACCTGAACGGCAAGACGGTTATCGCCCTCACGCAGCGCCAGGCCGCGCCAGACGCTGACCGCGACATTGCGTGACTTGTCCGTCCTGATGCCGTCGAAATTGAGTGGTGATGCCGGTTCGCCGTTGACGCTCAACTGCACTTTTTGGCCGGCCTCGTGCTGTATAACCACACGCGCGCTCGGCGCGCGGGGGTTGTAATCGGTGCCCGGGAACAGCCAGTCGATGCCGGAAGTTGCCTGCGCCAGCCAATCCGTGCTGCCGCCAGAGGCACTCACACTATCGACATCCTGTGCGTCACCGGCGGCAGGAATCACGGGCGCCGACTCCTGCACAGCCGCCTTCAATACCGCAACCTTGCGACCACTGTCGAGATCGCTGGCATGGTCGCCGCCGCCACTGGCGGTTGCGGCAGCCGTGCTGCAAATGACGCGGTTTTCAACGACCGGCAGCCGCAGATTCGGCACCGCTTCGGTGTCAACGGTTACCATCGCCGGCAAGCGCAAATAGCCGCTCTGCGCGCAAGCGGATACCGCAACAACATCACGCCCGTGCACGATCACTTCGACGCGACGATTCTGTGCTCTGCCGGCCTGCGTTTTGTTGCTCGCAACCGGCATATCCGCACCCTTGCCAATAGCGGTGATGTGTGACGGATCCAGACCAAGGCTGTTGCCAAGCAATTCAGCGATGGTTGTCGCGCGCGCCTGCGACAACCCCTGGTTGTCGGTGAATTTTTCCCGCGCCTGTGGAGACAGGGACTCACTGTCTGTGTGCGCAATGATATCCATGCGCTCAACAACGCCCCTATTCAGTTCGCGCAACAGGCGGGCGAGCTCAGCGTAGGATTCCAGCAGTAACTCAGCCTCACCGGAGGCGAACTGCCCATGGAAGGTGTAGCTGCGCATTTCGCCGACAGCTTCCCTGCGCATCACCTTGGTGAGCGTCAGAAATTCCAGTTGGTGTCGCCAGCCGGCGCCTGCCGCTGGCAGCTTCCATACCAATGCGCCGTCGCGATTTTCCGGATCAGCAATCGTTATGCCGTCAAGCGTCGACGAACCCGGCACGTAACTCATGCCCGGCGGCAGCATCACCATCGCGCGCGGATTGGTCGCCGGGATATTGCCGGTATCGATATCAAGGCGATGACGCCGACGGCCATCATCACTTGCGCTTGCAGATTCTGTCGGCGCAGCGCCCTGCACGATCACCTCGACACGCCTGTTCTGCGCCATGTCTTCCGGCGTTGCATTACCTGCCACCGGCACATCCGCACCCTTGCCATCAATATGGATCTGCTGCGGATCGAGACCCAGACCCCGACCAAGCACCTTCGCAAGGGTATTGGCCCGGGCCAGCGACAGGCCGTAGTTATCGACGAATTTCTTCTGCGCATTCGGCGACAGACGCTGGTTATCCGTGTGACCGACAATCTCCAGACGCTCGACTGTGCCGATCCTCAGCTCTTTCAACAGGCGCCGCAGTTCGGCGGCCGATTCGGGCAGCAACTCATCCTGTCCCGAGGCGAACTTGCCGCGGAAGGTGTACTGGCGCGTGAGCGGCGTGGGCGACGCCACGGGCGACGGCGATAATTCATCACGGAACGTCTGCAGACGAACGCCGGCCTCGGTGGCATTGACAGCTTGCGTAACCGGGCGCAGGTAGAAATCGGCGCGCCACAGCGTGCCGCCCTGCACTTCGACAAATTGCGAGAACGAACGGCTGGCGAAACGGGTGTTGGCGATACAGGACACCGGCTCCCAGCCCCTCGGCAGACTGGCCAGATCGATCTGCACGACGTGCGTGCCCGGCCGCACGCCTTCAATGTGGTACATGCCGTCACGGTCGGTAGCAACGTAAGTGCCGTCTTCGGTCACCAGGCGCACGCCCGGCACGCCTTTGAGTTTGTCCTGCGGCGTGTCGCACGGGCTCTCAAACACGCGGCCAATGATCGTCGCGCCGTTGCTCATCAGCGGCTCGCGCAGTTTCACGGCGACCTGCGCGATATTGGAGAGCAGATTGCCATCGGCAAATGCCTGGGCGCGGTTGACGGCTGCCCGTTGCACATCGAAAGCAATGACGCGGGCCACGTAGGCGACCTCGGTCTTGCCGCTCGCGGCAATCGCGCCGATCGGGATCGTCATGGTGCGGCCGTCGGCGGCAATCACCGGATCGGCAATCGCCACGCCGTTCAGGCGCAGGCTGCCCGGCTCGTAGCGCAGGCCGCGCGGCAAGGTGTCGGTGATGGTCGCGCCGGTCGCAGCATTGGCGGTGTCGCGGTTCTCCAGCGACAGCGCGTAGCGCAGGAAGTCACCGGCCGACGCTTCGGTTGCCGACACGCTCTTCTGCAGGAACAGCGAACTGTTGAGCGGCGGCGGGTCGATCGGAATGTCGATCAGCAGCGCCGGACCCGGGAGCACTGCGAACACGTCGCCGTACGATCCAGCTGCAATGGCATACGGAAAACCATCCGGGTCGTTCGGCAGCAGCGCTTGCGGTACCGTCGACGGCACGGTGAAACCGGCCGGCGCGGTGATCAGGTAGCGATAGTTGCCCGGCAACATGTACGGGAAGCGGTATTCGCCCGGCGGCAGTTGGTAGATGCGGCCACTGCTGTCGGTATAGGTGCCGCCGGTGACAAGGGTCGACGGGAAACTGCTCACGCCATCGTCACCGAACACCTGGGCCGGCAGGCCCGTATCGGCGTTGATGACGGTGATCGTCACACCGTTCACCGGCACCCCGGTGCCGGAATCGAACACCGTGCCATAAGGATCGACCAGCGCGCGATCCTGCGCCTGATCGGTGGGATAAAACAGATCCTGGTAATCGGCCAGGAGCGTCTGCTCGATGCCGACCGACAGTCGTCCGTCGTATTGCGTGACCGGCTCGGACGGATCCGCGCTTTGGATCACGGCCACGAACACGCCGGTATCCGGCCCGGTTTCCTGCAGGCGCAGGATCTCGATATCGCCCGTCGAACTGGTAATGGTCAGCTCGATGAATTCGCGTAGCGAGGAATCCTGATTGCGGTTGGCATCAACCAGCGACACGAACACCGGCTCGCCGGCATGGAAAACCGTGGTCTCGCGCAGCGGCACGGGGCCGTCGAGCGGGATGGGCTGGCCACGCAGCGTGATCGGGTTGGCAAGCGGCAGGAAAACCGCCGCGCCACTGTCGTAAGCGCCGCCATCAACCGGATACTGCACGTCGCTCGGGGTACCCGGCGGTGCGTACTGGTAGAACGTCACCGTCGCCGGAGTTGGCGGTGGTACGGTCAGCAGTTGGGTGGTGTTGGAACTTTGCGGTATCGGCGGATCAGTCAGGAACAACTGGTAAGTCGCGGTGGCCCTGTTGTCGATCGTTGCCGCGTACGCCGCGTCTGCCGAAAAAACGCCGAAAACGGTGGCCAGGAAAATCCCGGCCACCGTTCTTGGCGAGAGGCAGTCACGCATGCGTTGCCGCATGATTATCCGTTCAGGTCACCCCGCACCAGGGCGAGACGAACGGTCAGTCGATCGTCACCCGGAAGGCAGCGCGGGAAATGCCGCCACCGCTGGCGATGCTCGGCTCGATGTTCACCGTGACCGTGGTGGTGCCGCCGTTGTAGCTGCCGCCCGCCGGATCGGTTTCGTCGCCACCCGCAGCGTCATCGTCTTCGGTGGTGCCGGTCGCATCGCAGACCGTACCGGCACCGCCAACTGCGGTACGGATCGAGCCTGACACAAACGTGGTGCCGGCCGGCACAACATCAGTAACGGTTACCGTGTCGGCGGCACTGGCGCCGTTGTTCTCGACGGCGATGCAATACTCGATGACCGCACCCGGAATGCGCTTCGCATTGACGCTCACGCCGGTGAACGGATCGCTGATCACCCGCGACGTTTTGGTCACGACGATGTCAGCGGACGATACGCTCCAACCATCCGCATCACTGGCGGCACCGTCGCGTGCAGCGCTGTACGCCGTAACGACATCGCCGAATACGGTATCAATCGAACCCTGGGTGTCGGCAACGGCATCGCCGGTCTGCGTAATGAGCGCACCCTCGGAGGATGCCGCGCCGCCTTCACGGGCGGTTGCCGTCAGCACACCCACAGCGAGATCGCCGTTGACACGCGTGTTCAGGATGTCGGCAACCACGAACACCGTACGGGTTTCACCCTCAGCCATTTCGTCGAGGTAGGTGACGACGGTATCACCCGCGTCCCAGACACCCGGCGATGCGCCCAGCGGATCGTCCTGATACAACGTGGTCGCCGCGACATCGAAGTTGTCGGTGCCGCCGAACGGCTCGGCACCGCTCTGCGCGAACGTCAGCCTCATGTCGATGGTTTGGTTGGTGTCGTTGGTGACCGTGAATGTCAGCGCCTGGTTCGTCGAACCCGGCGCAACAGACGTATAGACACCACCTGATTCGGCAACCGACAACAGGATGCGGCGGTCAACGACGAATGAATCGGGAGTGAGGTTGGAGACCGGGGGCTGACTGATGGTCCCGATCTTGTAATTGACGGTGGCGGTGTTGTTGACAGTCGTCCCCGCATCCGTACCGGTCGCAAACACGGCCGGTACAAAAGCAAGGAGCGCCAGCCCGACACCGAGTACATGACTCGTGATCTGCTTGCGGTTCATGGTATGCCTCTCATTATTGATTTTTCTTTCCCTTACCGGTCGTTGTGCTGCCGTCCGGCTCGGACTCTTTACTGCTTTTCAGGCAAAAACAAACGCGTACTCACTTCACTTGCTCGTCTTGCTTCCTTCACTGCATGCCGAAATCGGGCTGCCCCGATTCCGTCAACTCACTTCACGATGGCGCGATAACCCACGCTGCCGGATGCGCCCGGAGCAACCGGCGCCGAAAGTTTCCACTGAACGACCGTCACGTCGGCGCCGGTTGCCGGGCGCAGCTTGCCGTCGTCAGCCTTGACCGTGAGCGTTTCCAGTTGCCCCCAGGTCTTGCCGCCGTCGATCGAGACTTCATCATTCGCACCTGCCGTCATCGACGAGCCGGCAACGAAAGTGACTTGCGGCGGCACCGGATTGCTGACGACAACATCGCTGGCCGGTTTCGCGCCGTTGTTCTTCCAGGAGATGACGTAAATGACTTCATCGCCCGGAACGATCTTTGCCACCGGCACGGTTTTCTTCTCGGTCTTGCCGTCCTTGTCGGTAACGACAATTTCCTGGAAGGACTTCACCGTCAGCTCAATGCCGGCTTTCTTTGCAGGCGCCGCGTCGACGGCCCAGGCCGACGGCATGGCGAGCAATGCCGCAACAGCCAATCCGGCGATCGTCTTTGCAACTGTATGTGTGTTGAAATAAACGTGCGTTTTCATCTGCATCATCTCCTCGATCAGTTGATCGTGACTTGAAACGTGACGGTGGCGGTGCCCGGTGCCGGCATCACGCCGGCACTACCGGGCACCACCTCGATTTGCGTGCCGGTAAAATGCCCGGCGTCACCGTCAGGCGCGTCGGTAAGGCCCGCACCATCCAGCGTCAGGCTTCCGGGTACATAGGTGGTGTTGGCGGGAATCGCATCCTGCAGCCGTGCGTTCAGAATCGTGCCGGTGCCGGTAACGGTGAATACCAGTCTGTAGGTTATGGTCGCGCCGCTGACCGCGTAGGCGCGGCCCAACGGATCCAACACCTCCTGCGACTTCACCAGCGTGGTCGTCACCTGCGCGACGGCGTAGCCGTTCTGTTCGCGGTGAGTCGCCGTCGTCGCACCGACCACAGCGTCGACACCGCCGGTGCCGGCACCGGAGAACACGGTGCCCGGGGTGCCACTGCCGGTAGCGGCCGTCGCCTGCAAACTGACCAGGCCAATGTCGCCGTTAGCCAGACCCGCCGGCATGTCGCTGACCACGAACAACACCCGCGATGCATCGGCGGCGAGGAGCGGGTCGTTCACCCCGGCAACGTACAACGTGTCGGTGCCGATCGCGAAAACGCCGTCACTGTTATCGATATAAATCCGCACGTTCTGCGGATCAAAGGTATCGCCAGTCAGCAACGAATTGATTTGCAGCGCAAACGCCTCCTCGCCGTTGCCGGTGTTGGTGAGTGTGAACGACAGCGGCACGTTGATACCAGGCGTGGTGACGTTGATGGTGCCGGCGTCATTGCGGACGAGCGTCAGGTCGAGCAGTTCGGCGACCGCAAAGTTGTCGGTGTTGGAGTCGACTCTCGCCGGCACGCCGGAGACGGCGAACGTCGCTGACGCAAAGTTGGTGATGAGTGAACCGGCCGCACGACCCGTTGCCCGGGCCTCGACACCGGCCAGCAGCAGCGACAACAGCAACAGGCTACGCCAGAACAACACCCGGCCCGAAGGAAAGCCCCGCCCGGCGTGCTCTGGCGCCTGAGCAACGGGGGGGGACCACCTCGCCATCGGGTTTGTGCCCACTGATTTGCTGCCCAATACCTAGAACTGTGACTTGACGCACAGTCTACCCTAGGAAAAAGGCGTGATTTAGCAGGCCTGTACTCAACCCCTTAGATAAGCCGACATCTCATGACGGGCGGCGGCGGGCGACTTGTGACCGGTTAGTCAGCCGGCAGTGCTCGCGGGCCTTACGCCAGGCAGCTGCGTCAGGCAGGCGTCGCGGGCCGTGCCGATAAAATCCTTGATGTAGGCGCGTTGCAGATCCTCTTCGCGCAGGACGGCATACAACGTGCACCATATCCCCTCGCGCCCCAGCCGCATCCCCCGCACCCAGCCACGGGTCAGGTAGTCGTTCGCAGCCCAGTTGGGCAACGCCGCAACGCCGTGGCCACTGGCCACCAGTTGCGCCATCAACGGATCCCGCTCGGTAAGGCGCACCTGCGCCGGCCGCTTGCCGGCCGGCAGGAGAAATTCGCGGAACAAGTCTTGCCGGCCTTCTTCTTGCGGGCAGGACAACAACGTTTCTCCGACAAGATCCGTTGGCGCGACAAAAGTCCGTGCAGCGAGCGCATGGGCCGGCGGTACCAGCAGCAGCAGTTCGTACTCGAACAGGCGCAGGCGCGCCAGGCCCTGGGCTGGCCGCGGATCAGATGTCAGCAGCAGATCGATCTCGCCGCCAAGCAGCGCCTGCTGCGGATTTGCGCCAACGCCGTCCGCGAAATCGATTTCGACATCGGGCCAGTGCGCGCGAAACTCTCCTGTTATCGGCAACAACCACTCAAAACAACTGCGGCATTCGATGGCCATGTTCAGCCGCCCGCTCGAACCGCTCTGCAGGCGACTCAGATCACGCTCTGCCTCTTTCATGGCAGCCGTGACAAGACCTGCCAACGTCAACAGGCGCTTGCCGGCCCGCGTGAATTCGGGCGGCCTGGTCTTGCGTTGCAACAACGTCATGCCAACGGTGGATTCCAGTTCCCGCAATTGATGCGAGAGCGCCGATGGCGTCAGGTGCAGCCTGGCGGCGGCATCGGCCAGCGAGCCGCTTTCCTCGATGGCTTTGATGGCACGCAGGCCACGCAGATCAGGGACAGTAGATGTAAACATGTTGATTTTCTCTCCGTTGCGTACGCCATTGCCGGCTTATTCACATGCGTCGGCCGCGCTCCAGCGATCCAAACGGGCGCGCAGCCGCACTATCGCCTGCCCATGAATCTGGCAAACACGCGACTCACTGACCCCGAGCACCGCGCCGATCTCGCGCAGATTCATTTCCTGTTCGTAATACAGCGACAACAACAGTTTCTCGCGCTGTGGCAGTGCGGCAATTGCAGCGGCAAGATCACGGCGAAATTCGACTTGCTCGAGTTCGCGCTCGGCCGGCGGCGCACTGTGCGCAAAGCGTGACTCACCACTTTGTACGATCTCTTCGTCAAGGCTGAAAATCCGGCCGCGCGCGGCATTTTCCAGCAATTTCCGGTACTCGGAAAGTGGCATGTCCATTGCGGCGGCGACTTCTGCTGCGGTGGCGCTCCTTCCCTTGCAATGCTCAACACGACGGGCTGCCTCGGCGGCAGCGCGCACGCCGCGATGCACCGAGCGCGGCACCCAGTCGCCGCGCCGCATCTCATCGAGCATGGCGCCGCGAATGCGAATCGACGCATAGGTAGTGAAATCGGCACCTTTGCTGCTATCAAACTGGCGGGCGGCTTCCATCAGGCCAAGCATGCCCGCCTGTATCAGATCGCCCACGTCGACGCTGGCCGGCAGACGCGCGGCAAGGTGGTGGGCAATGCGGCGCACCAGATCACCGTGTTCATTGACACGTCCAACGACCAATCCATATGCGTAATTGGCGACCTGATCGCGTGCGCTGTGAGTCTGGCCGGTCATGTCGCAACACCCGACGCAACCAGACGCTCGACGAAGAACTCGACGCCACCACGCGGGCCGGCCGGCACTTCCCATTGCTCGGTACAACGAGCAAGCGCGTGGAACGCGGTGGCCGCCGCGCCTGCAGGAAACGCATCGACAACCGCCTGCTGGCGCTGAATGGCGCGACGAACCCCTTCATCGAAAGGGATAGCGCCGGCGTAATTGAGCACGATACTCAGGCATCGTTCACTGGCCTTGGTCAACACCTTGAACATTTCCCGTCCCTCGGCCGCACTGCGCGTCATGTTCGCCAGCACATGTACGCGCTTGACGCCCCGCTCCTGCGCAAGAATCCTGATCAGGGCATGGGCGTCCGTCATTGATGCCGGTTCGTTGCACAGGGTGACGATCACATCCTGCGCCGCCTGAATGAACGTCAGCACACTGTCGGAAATGCCTGTCGCCGTATCGATGATCATCGTGTCGAACGGCTGACGAAGCTCCGAGAACGCATGAATGAGGCCCGCATATTCGGCAGGCCGCAATTCGGTCATATGTCGCTTGCCCGACGACGCCGGTACGACCAGCAACCCGCGCGGCCCGGTGATGATGGTTTCGGCAAGCGTGCAGCGGCCGGCGAAAACGTCAGCCAGCGTGAAATGCGGCGTCAACCCCAGCATCACATCGACGTTCCCAAGACTGAGGTCGGTGTCGAGCACCAGCGCACGATGGCCGCTGTCGATGAGCGCCAGCGCGAGATTGATGGCAACCGTGGTCTTCCCGACACCGCCCTTGCCGCCAGCGACGGCAATGACACGCACGGGGGCGGGCAGCTCGCCGGCACCGACGGGCGGCAGCGATGCGGGCAGCACATCTTCCGGTGTTTGCATGAACGCTCTCCGCAATGACGAGGACTCACAACCCGTGCTTCTGCAAGAGCTGTGCCCGCGTCACGCGTCAGAATTCCGGCGCGTCCCAAGTCAACGCACGCAACGACGCCGGAAGGAGAGGGGTGATCGGAGGAGGTGCGGGGGAGGGCCGCTACGGGCCGGGCTCGCGATCAAGCCCGTACTTGCGCAGCTTTTCGGCGAGGGTTGTGCGACGCAGGCCGAGATACTGCTCGGCGGCATGGGCGACGATACCATCCGCTCTCGCCAACGCGGAACGGATGAGCCTGAGTTCGATGCGCGCGAGGTGCTCCTTGAGATCAAGACCTTCCGGAGGCAGCTCGTCGAGCGCATAGTCAGACCCCGGCGCGGGCCCGGACACCGGTAATTCGCCTGTCGGCATCTCACTCGCACAAAGATCGCCTGCGGACAGGCCGTCTGCAGAAAAAGCGCTTGAGTCACCCGCCGGTGACTCCTCGATCGTGCCGGCATGAATCCGATAGCGTACCGGCAGATCGACCACCCGAATGACCTGCTGATTCGGATGCAGCACCGTCAAGCGTTCAATCAGGTTGGCCAGCTCCCGGATATTGCCCGGCCAGGCATAACGCTGCAAAACGGCGACGGTTTCCGGCGCGAACAGAATTTTCCCCCGCCCATTTTCGTCGAGCTGACGAACCAACGCATCGACAAGTATCGGCAAGTCTGCGGCTCGCTCGCGCAATGCCGGCATCTCGATCGGAAAAACGTTGAGACGGTAGAAAAGATCCTCGCGGAACAACCCCTCGGCGATGCGCTGTTCGAGGTTTCGATGCGTAGCGGCGATGACCCGGGCATCGCAGGGAATCGCCTGATTACTGCCGACTCGCTCGAAGCAACGCTCCTGCAGCACACGCAACAACTTCACCTGCATCGGCAGACTCATGTCGCCGATTTCGTCGAGCAACAGCGTGCCGCCCTTCGCCATCTCGAAGCGACCCTTGCGGGCAGTGAGCGCACCGGTGAACGCGCCCTTCTCGTGTCCGAACAACTCACTTTCGAGCAAGTCGGGAGGAATGGCACCGCAGTTTATGGCCACGAAAGGCCCTTTTTGCCGCGGCGAAGCCTGGTGGATTGCCCGGGCGACGACCTCCTTGCCGGTACCGGATTCGCCGAGAATCAGTACCGTCGTATCGTGACCTGCCACCTGTTCGATCATCTGCCGCAGGCGCCGGACGGCGATGCTGGTCCCGGTGGGACCGGTCTCGACGGAAACTTCGTGGCGCGCTTCGTCGTCAAGCTGCCGCAACGACGCGCGCCGTAACAACTCGGTGAGCTGGCCGTGCTTGGCCGGATAATCCAACGGCCAGCACAATTTTTCATCCATGCCGGAATAGCTGGCTCCCTTGCCGTGGTGCTCGGGCAGCAACAGCAGTGGCGGCGTAAAATGGCCGTTCGCAAGCCAACGACAAAAATCGCGGAACGCAGTCTCATTCTCGATCTCGCCAACCACGATGGCCAACCAGTCCGAGGCACGCTGTTTGCGACGATCCACCTCGTCGATACTGCAAACAATGCGCGGGTTGACATCCACGAAATCCAGCAGTGCCGCGATTCGCTCCGCCCTCATGGCCTGTGCATCGACAACCAGCACCCGTGATTCACTCATCCGCCGCGCGCTCCTCGCCTGCCCAACGCTGCAGCAGGGGCAGTGCGTCCTGCAGATAAGACAGCTTGCTGACAAAAGCGTCAGCACCAGCCCGCACGGCATACTCGCGGTGCTGCGCATCGTCGAAGTGGGAGATAATCGCTACAAAGGGCGGATCGTCCTGCGCCTTGATCAATCGACAGGCCTGGAGGCCGCCCATTTCCGGCATCGCCAAATCCATGAGCACGGCATCGGGCTTGAGCGCTTCGGATTTTTCCACGGCTTCCAGGCCATTCAGCGCGCGTCCGACGATCTCCACCCAGGGCGCAGAACGAAAATGCCGCACGGCGGCATTCAGGAAACCTTCATGGTCGTCAACCAGCAAGACGGAAAATTGGCGCATTGTCGTTCTGTCCGTTTAACCCGCGGAGCGGGCTGGTGTTGGCAAGTATGCACATGCCGGGCGGGAATGGCAGCCAGGTCCCGGCGGGACGACTGCAGCCGCTGCACTGCCCCGCCAGGCTCCCACCGCCCGCTCAGGAAAGCCCCGAGCCGCGCTTGCAGCAACCCTCGTGCTGTCAACATGCGTATCGGTTGCAAAGAGCGGAACTTTAGACCGCGTCAGAAATATTTCCCCCGCCCGCACTTTTCGTCATAACGACCTTGAAATCGCCCCGGATTGAAGGGCACTCTCCGTGAAGGGCCGGTAAAAATCGCGGTGACCATCAATCTGGCGGCGGGCAGTAACTTATGGCAGACACAAAAACGAAAATCCTCTGCGTCGATGACGAGCCACATGTCCTTGAAGGACTTTCGCTGCACCTGCGCCGCCATTACGACGTGCTGACCGCGTCAGGCGGCGTTGAGGCGCTCGACATCCTCGGCCAGGAAAAAGATATCGCCGTGATCATGTCCGACATGCGTATGCCCGGCATGGACGGCGCCACCCTGTTGGCGGAGGCGCGACAGGCAGCACCGGACACCGTTCGTCTGCTGCTCACCGGGCAAGCCGATATGGAATCGACGATCGCCGCGATCAACGAGGGGCAAATATTTCGGCTGCTGATCAAGCCCTGTCGACCGACGCACCTGCTCTCGACCATGCAGGCAGCGGTTGAGCAGTATCGGCTGATCACTGCCGAGCGGATATTGCTGGAACAAACCCTGCACGGCACGGTGAAAACACTAACCGACGTGCTGGGCCTCACGAATCCGATTGCCTTCGGCCGCGCAACACGCATCAAAAAACACGTATCTGATCTGGCCACAAAACTCGACATCAAACCACGCTGGCAGGTGGAGGTCGCCGCCATGCTGTCCCAGCTCGCATCCATCACCCTACCAAGCGATCTCGTGGAAAAAATCTACGCAGGTCGTCCACTGGACGAGCAAGATCAGGAGATGATTGCGCACATTCCCGTCGTTACCGAGCAACTGCTCAAGAATATCCCCCGTCTGGAAGTCGTGCGCGGCATTCTCGCCGGCAGCGCCAATCCCTACCGTCCGCCGACGCCCGGCGCCGCCGGCAGCGCCGATGCAAGTCTCATCGCGCGCGGCGCAGAAATCCTGCGGGTCGCAACCGATTTCAATGTGCTTGAAGCACAGGGCATGCCGGCCGTCGTCGCGGTGGAAACCCTGCGCAGCAGAGCCGGGAACTACGACAGTGAGGTGCTGGATGCGTTAGCGCTGCTGAAATGCGGTCCCGCTCCCAAGATCGAGATAAGGGAAGTGTCAATCGCAGCACTACACGAGGGCATGATTGTTGCGGAAGACATCAAGACCGCAGATGGCATGCTCATGGTCGCCCGCGGCCAGGAAATCACGGCAGGTTTCCTTGAGCGCTTGCGCAACGATCGCAGCGGTTCCGTCCGGGATCCACTCAGAATCATCGCGCGCCCCGGCCAACGACTGTCGGAGTGACAACACCGGTCAGCAGGTGATTACTCCCGAAACAAATCCGATGGCAGGTCAGATTTCATCGCGTACCGGCGCCGGCGCGAGGGTCGTCGTCAACACTTCTTTTGGGGTGGCGGCCGTCCGCCCCGCAATCGGCAGCCGGATGAAGAACGTCGTGCCTTCGCCCAGGGCCGTGATGAATGACAATTCGCCATCATGATTTTCCTTCACCAGCGACCAGGCGATCGCCAGCCCCTGACCTGTTCCCCTACCCACTTCCTTGGTCGTAAAAAACGGATCGAATACCCGACCACGCGCGCTCTCGGGAATGCCACTGCCGGTGTCCGTGATGCTGATAACCACATCATCGCCTTCGCGCCGGGTGCGCACGGTAATCTTTCCTTTTACGTCAGCGCCTTTCACCACATCGGCGATGGCATGCGCGGCGTTAACAACGATGTTCAGGACCACCTGATTGATTTCGTTGATGTGGCATGTCACCTGGGGGATATCACCAAAATCGGTCTCCACATCAGCGATATATTTGTACTCGTTGCGCCCGACGACCAGTGTGCTTTGAATGGCGCGATTGAGGTCGACAGCCTTCATCTGCTCCTGGCCGGGATGCGAAAATTCCTTCATCGAGCGCACAATCGTGGTGACACGATCAAGGCCATCAAGACTCCTTTCAAAAGCCTTTGGCATGTTCTCGTGGAGGTAATCGAGATCAGCGGCTTCCATCGCGACGGCGGCAGCAGCAGCAAGACCCACCAAGGCCCCCGGATCATCATGCACGGCCCGATGCAGGGCCTGCAGTACTTTGACGAGGCGGAACACATCGGTGCTCGCGTCGCGCAAGAAATGCAGGCTGTCGCCGACAAACTGGATCGGGGTATTGATTTCATGGGCGAGTCCCGCCGCCAGCGAGCCCACCGTAACCAGGCGCTGGCTGGCAACCAGCCTGGCCTGCACGCGCTGCTCTTCGGTCAGATCCTGTGCCGCAATCACTGCGCCGGCCACTTCGCCCTCGTGGTATCTCGGGCCGATATAACAGGAATACGATAACCAGCCACCGCCCACGCCAGGCACATTCAGCGAACAGGTGCGCGGCATGCCGGTATCCAGGACAGCACGAAAGGCTGATTCCAGTGCCGCCTGCTGTTCGGGCGGGACAAACCGCAACCAGGAGGAACCGGTAACTTCACTGCGGTCGTGCGCGCCCAGCCCCCGATTGCAGTAGCGCACCATCCCCGTCGGGTCGACGGCAAAAATCGCCACCGGTGCGCAATCGAGGAACGCCTGAACCTGCTCGCGTGCCGCCTGCGCCTCAGCCGTCGCCGATTCCGCGCGATCCTTCGCCTGCGACAGCCTGCCCCTCATCTCCTGCGCGATTGCCTGGGCCTGTAACCTGGCCCGCTCAAGCGACCAAACCAGCAACGCGAACAGCAGACTCAGCAGGGTTCCGCCCACCCCCGCCAACAGCGGTACACCGGTATCGATACCGGCATCAATCTGCATTTCGCGGTGCGCGGCGATAGCGGTCAGCATCAGGCCGACCATCAACACAAAAGCAGCCTGTGCGAACGCCCATCGCCTCCCATCAATCCGAATCGACCCGGTTGTAACAGTGCGCCGGATGATCGCATCCAGGATTTTTAGAGACAGTCCAGGTAGTCTGGGCATGGGCTGAACCATTGCAGGTTGGCTTCGGAATGTGTGCTGACGCACGTCGGATTCTCTGAGGGTTTTGCAAGCGACGTGCCAGCAGCGCGAGCCAAAATTCCGTCGTCTTATGCGTGCATAACGCGGCTCAAGTTTCCCCGGTGGCCGCCGATACACTTCTTGAACCTTTCCGGGAATCGCCGCCATCACGAGCAGGATTGATCACCCACCCTCCCCGCCCGACGGGCTTGCCGCGCCCGCCGGGGCCCGGCGGCCCGCTGCCGCGCCGGTACTCGACCATGCCCGCATCCAGGCGATTCGTACGGCGCTGGCAAACGGCCGTTACTTAATCGATCCGCAGGTCATCGCCACCCGGCTGGATGCGCTGGAGCGGGAGCTCTCACGATGAACAGCCAACGGGCAGCCACAGCGAGCAGGCGCTATGGCCGGATCGCCCGCATGGGGCTGCAAAGGCACTGATGCGCACAGGCAGACATCATTATGCAAAGCTCACTTCCTCACGAGAAATACAAGGAGTTGCTTGGCGATTTCGCCGAGCGTACCGGTGATGCCATCCTGCTGATCGATCTCGTGCAGCGGCACATCCACTACTTCAATCCGGCCGCCGAGATGCTGGCACTGCGCCTGGCCCCAACAGCAGCAGGCGAGGATGCACGCGACTGGCTGCTGGCCCAGGTGCACGACGACGCGTTCGCCAACACGCGCGACGTCGGCCACTGGACAGGCAGCCTGATGCTGACCGGGGCGCACGGCGGGGCCGCGATCGAGATCAGTCTCTACACCACCCTGACGGCGGCCATCGACACATCCGACAAATCCGCGCCGGCGTTGCTGGTGCTGCGTGACACCAGCGCTGAATTCATTCATGTCTGTGCGCTGCAGCGCAAAAATACCGAACTCACCCAGGCGCATGCACTGCTGGCAACGGCGCAGCAGATAGCAGTACAGAATGAAAAGATGGCGTCCACCGGTCGCCTCGCTGCCGGTATTGCGCACGAAATCAACAACCCGATCGGCTACGTGCATTCGAACCTGGGAACGCTGCAGGAATACACCAGCAACCTGCTCATTCTGGTTGCCGAATATGATCGCGTGCTGCGCCAGTTTCCCGCGGCGCATGAGACTCTACAGACCATCGATGGGCTGCGCGCCCGCCACGATATCGACTACGCGATCCAGGACATCCCCCAATTGCTCAACGAATCGCTCGAAGGCATCGGGCGGGTACGCAAGATCGTGCAGGACCTCAAGGATTTTTCGCGGCCCAACCCCGGCAATACCTTGGCGTTCGCAGACCTGCGACAATGCATCGAATCGACACTTAATATCGTGACGAACGAGATAAAGTACAAAGCGAAAATCGCAAGGCAGTATGGTGTCCTCCCACCCATCGAGTGCTTTGTTACGGAGTTGGGTCAGGTTTTCATGAACATCCTGGTAAATGCTGCCCAGGCAATACCGGAGCAGGGCGTCATCACCATCGCCACCGGCGCCCAGGGCGACGAGGTCTGGGTGTCGATCAGCGACAATGGCCCCGGAATCCCGGAACATCATCTGCCCAATATTTTCGAGCCCTTTTTTACCACCAAGCCGGTGGGTCACGGCACCGGGCTCGGCCTGTCGATTTCGTATGGCATCGTCAAGAAACACCATGGGCGCATCGAGGTTGACACGACACCGGCCGGCACAACCTTCCGTGTTGTGCTGCCGATTCGTCAACCGACCGGCAGCAGCATCCGGCAACCGCTTCCCATGGTGGGATCATCGCAACAGGATAATTCGAATGAACAGCGCCCTTGATGCGAACCTGACGACACAAACGATTCTGCTGGTTGACGACCGCCCGGAGAATTTGATCGCGCTGGAAGCAATTCTCGAAGCGCCAAATCGTCAGTTTCTGCAGGCACTCAACGGCCACGAAGCACTTGCGCAAGCACTCAAGCAGGAGATTTCCCTGATCCTGCTCGACGTTCGGATGCCGGACATGGACGGCTTCGAAGTGGCTGAACTACTGCATCGCAATCCACGCACACGGGAAATTCCCGTGATCTTCTGCACGGCGATCAACAAGGAAAAGAAATACATTTCCCGCGGCTTCGAAGTCGGTGCCATCGACTATCTGTTCAAGCCGCTCGACACGGACGTGCTCAAGGCCAAGGTGCGGGCCTTTCTGGAATTGGATGCACAAAAGCGCAACCTGCAGCAGATGACCGTTGACCTGCTTCACGCCAGGCAGCAGGCCGATATTGCCGCCAGCGAAGCACAGGCCGCGCGGGACCAGTTGCAGTCGCTGCTCGATTGCGCCCCGGTCATGGTGATCGCTACCGACAGGGAAGGGATTGTCCGGTTCAGCAACACGCCGCCGGAGCAACCGGGCTACTGGCCTTCGCTCGGCTGTAACTGGCTGGCGCCGGTGCCCGCCGGGCAACGCCCGCCGCTGGAAGCAATTTTCCGGGACGTGCTCGCCACCGGCATATCGCGCTCGCATGAAACCAGCGGCCCGGCAGCCGACGGCAGTTTCCGGTTCTTCCTGAACCATGTGGGGCCGATGCGACACGGTACGGATATTATTGGTGCGGTAATCGCGTCACGCGATGTAACCGACCAAAAGCGTGTCCAGGCCGAACTGGAGGCAAGCCAGCGCCTCGCCACGGTAGGATCGCTCGCCGCCGGTGTTGCGCACGAAATCAACAACCCGATCCAGTTCGTCGGCGACAGCCTGCATTTTCTGCGCGATACATCCACCGATATATTCAACCTCATCGACCGGCTGCTGGCTGTGCACAACGCGATTACGGGAAACGCCACGCAGACAGACATCGATGCAGCCGTGGCCGCCGCCAACACCGCGACGACAGCGGCCGATCTTCTCTACCTGCGCGAGTCCGTGCCCAAGGCCCTCATGCTCAGCATCGATGGACTCGACCGCGTGGCCATGATCGTCCGCTCCATGCAGGAGTTCTCTCGAGCAGACCAGCAGAACATGGCGCCAACGGATCTCAATCGCGCCATTCAGCATACGCTCGCCGTCGGATGCAATGAATACAAGCACCTTGCCGAGATTCAGACAGACTTCGGCGAGCTGCCGCTCGTCACCTGTCATCCCGCCGACATCAATCGGGCTGTACTGAGCATCGTCATCAATGCCGCGCACGCCATTGGCGATGTCGTCAAGGGCACTCAGGGCAAGGGGAAAATCGTCGTCACAACACGCCTCGATAAAACCGATGCTGTTATTTCGATCAGCGATACCGGCGGCGGCATTCCGGAAAACATCCGCGAACACATTTTCGATCCGTTCTTCACCACCCGGGAAGTCGGCAAGGGAACCGGGCAGGGCCTGGCGATCGCCTGGACAATCATTCGGGAGAAACACGGCGGCGAATTAAGTTTCCAGACCCGCGCCGGCAACGGAACCACTTTCCTGATCCGTATTCCGGTCGCGGGACACCCTGCGAATCGCGAAGCACACCCGATCATCCCTCCTCAGTAGTTGTATTCAACGCGCAGCGACACCGCCTTGCCGATATAGCCATCCTTTGCCGTAATCTCGCCACCCAGCTTCACCTTCAACCCCGATTGCCCCTGGTATTCGACGGCAAGCGTCGTCAACAACCGGTTTTCAGCAGCCGCACTGCCTTGGGAAACGAAGACCGGACTGCCAGTGAGAAAATACGACTGGACCTGCGTCTGATCCTGAATGAGGTCGTGCCACAGCATCAGGTCCAGACTGGGCTTCAGGATGTTGCCGGACGCCATCGCGTGTTCCTTGTTGAACTGCACGCCCACGCCGACCTCGCCCTCCTCATAGGCCTGCGCACCAACCGCAAGGGCACTGCTGAACGGCGTGCCATCACCCTGCTCCCTGTAGCCATCGATGGCGAGCCTGAGGTAGGAGGCCGCGACCTGCGGCTGCAGCTCCCAGCCAGGCATGGCGACCTTACGCCGCAGCAGTACGTTCATGCCCTGCTGCTGGCTGTCATAGCCTGCGGTGATCTGCTCGGTGTCCGCAAAGCGAAGCTGGTCGTTGTTCCAGGTACCCAGGCTCAGCACCGCTTCCACGCCGAGCGCACCGGACTCCCACTTGCCGTACAGCGAATAGATAGTCGCGTCGCGCTCAACGGTGTTGCCGGTACCGGTTTCGTCGGCGCTGGCCCGGGCCATACTGACCGCCAGGCCCAGACGCAGGTCATCCGTGAACGCACCGTCGGCACCGATCGTCACCGTGCTGCCCTCGGCGTCGAAACCCGCCACGCCGGCAGCGGCATCCTGCTCGGACTCTGTCGCCCGCGCGTCGATCCAGAGGGTGTGTGAACCCATCCCCATGGGGTCACCCGAGTTCTCGCCGTCAAAGGTGGCAAGCAGCCGGCGACGCACGCTGCTGGCAACCATGGTCGCGGCCAGACGCGGGGCCTCACGCATCATGTCCGAGACGATCGGCCCCCAGGTATCGGGATCGCCGTTCAGGTCGATGTGATTACCCGCGTAGTCGTTCTGATCGACTACGGCAACCGGCTCGGCAGCCGAATCGGCGACCGGATCAACGGCGACGACCGGCTCGACGACCGGATCCTCAACGGCAACCGGTTCGGCAACCGGATCCTCAACGGCAACCGGCTCGGCAGCCGGATCCTCACTGACCCCCGGCTCGACAGGATCGTCGGCGACCGCCGCCTCGCAGGCGCTCTGACCATTCGCGGTCAGACCCGCGTCCGCGCAGGCAACCTGCTGGAAGCTCACGCCAATCTCGCCCGTCGGCAGGCCGGGCGTAAAAACGGCGCTGAGCAGGGGGCCGACCACGAGGTTGATCGCCTCAGTATTGGCCGTCAGCGTACCGGCCCTCAGCATCAGGTAGTCGTAGCCTGTCGCGTTCGCCTGGATCGCGGCACCGAGCGTCGGCGACACACCGACACGGATGGTCGTACCATCCTCGAGCGTCGCCGCGCCGGATACTTTCCAGTAGGCATCGCCGGCAGACAGCAGCGGCGAGGTCGTATCCAACAGGGCGCGCAACTCACTGCCGGCGTGCGAATTCAGGCTCGCGATATCGAGCCGGCCGCTGATCAGCCCGCTGTTGTCAATCGCAATGTTGCTGCCGAACGCCGCGTGATCGTCACCGGCGATGGTACCGGTGTTGATCACGTTGACGAAAACGTTACCGAGAGCCTCGATGGCGTTGCCCCTGCTGTTGACCAGGCCGGCGTTACTGAGGGTCGTGTTGCCAAACGCGAGCACCGCCGCCGTGAACTCACTCTCCGTCGAGCCACTGCTGGCACTGTCGATGATTCCGCTGGTCGCGTCGATCGCGATTGATGCGTCACCGATCGTGACCACACCGACACCGTACGAGGATGCCGCGCCATTACTGACCAGGAAGGAACCGTTGGTCAGCGACACGTTCATCGCCGCAGCTCCCCCTCCGCTCAAGGCCACACTGCCGAGCGACGCATTGCCTGCGTCGATGGTGCTGCCGTCCAGTGCGACATCCAGTTGGCCGATGCTCTCGGTAGTGATCCCCCAGAACGTCGCGACCGGGCCCGTGGCGGCGACGGTCGCATTCCCGGCAAGCGAAATGGTCGCCAGGTTGCCATTCAAAATCCGGATCCCGTCGGCATCGACGGCTGAATCGATTGCAATCGACGAAGCGTCGGCCAACGCAATGCCAAGCAGGTCGAAACCATCCGCGATGACGCCGGCGGAACTGCTACCCTGGCCGCTTACTCTCAGCGCGGTATTACTCAACCCAAGGTCGATGGTCGCAACGGTATTGAAGACCAGGCCGGCACTTACGGCGGCCGTACTGCTGGCCGCCACGGTGCTGCCCTGCAACGTCACCCTGGCCGCCGTTGCGTTGGTCACGCTGAGCGCCTGGCTCGACATCAGACCGCTGCTGATGAGGCTGCTGCCGGTCACCCCGATGTCGACAAGGCCAACGGCATCTGTCCGGATGGCGCCCGCTGCGTTCAGCGTTTCGCCGTTCAGCGCGGTGCTGCCGGCATCGACGGTGCTGCCGTCCAGAGAAATGGCAAGCTGGCCCATACCTTCGGCAGATATCCCGTAGAACGTTCCGCTTGATCCGGTGGCGGTGATCGTCGAATTTCCGGTAAGAGAAACCGTTGCCTGGTTGCCGGTGGCAAGTCCGATACCCTTGGCGTCAACGGCCGAGTCGACCGCAACTGACGAGCCATTGGCCAAGGCGATTCCGAGCACATCGAAACCATCTGCAATGACGCCCCCGGAAATGCCCTGGCCGGTCGCAGTCACCGCCGTATTGCGCAGCGCCAAGTCGACGCTGTCCACCGTGGAAAAAACCATGCCGGCACCTGCACCGCTCGCACTGGTGGCCGCCACACCGCTGTCCCACAACATCACCGTGGCCGCCGTCGCGTTGGCCACGGCAAGCGCCTGGCTCGATACCAGACCCTCGCTGCTGAGGTTGCCGCCGCTCACACCGATGTCGACAAAACCAACGGCATCTGTCCGGATGGCGTGCGCCTCGTTGCCCGCCGTTGCGGATACAACCGAGTTATTGACGGAAATAACGCCCGCAATCGCCCCCAGGACATCGACACCCGTTGCATTCATGTCGGCGCTGCTCGTCAGCGTCGAGCCGTCGAGCGTTACCTGCAGGTAACCGCCATCGACGGCGTAAATGCCGGTCGCGTTATCGCCGGTCGATACAAGTTGTGCCGCGTTGAGCACGTTGACGGTGCCGGATTCCGAGGCACCCTGCATGAGCACCGCACTGACCGGTATGGGACTGCGCCCCGTCACGTCGACACCGCTCACTTCGATAGAGGCCGCATCGACCGTGATGGTCATCGCATCGATTTCCTGCACACCGATACCCGCCGTGACGTATTGCCCGGTGGATTGAATCGACGAACCCCCGTCGAGCCTGACGCTGGCGGAGTCGCCTGTTACATCCATACTGTCCAGCAACCCGATGCCAACGCCGAAGCCCGGCCCGGCGCTGCGGATGATCGAACCGCCGGTGACCAGCACGCTGGCATTGCCGAACACCTGTTCGACATGAATGCCCGCGGCCTCCATGCCGGCAAGCGAGGTGACATCGATCGTAACCCCATCCAGCACGACATCCGCGCTGGCAGCATCGAATACGTTCACACCAAGCGCGCGCCCGAAGGCATCAACCTCGATCGCACTGTCGGCCAGATTCACGCTCGCGGTACCGTCCACGTCGCCCAGATAAATGCCGAGCGCATCATCGCCACTGCTGGTCGCGCGGACAGCGGAACCTGTTCCGAGCGTCACCGTTGCATCGCGCGTGGCGATCGCGCCAACACCCACCGACATACCGGCGGCCGAGGTGACGATCGTGCCATTTTCCAGCGTGGCATCGAAGTCGCCCAGATACTCACCACCGATCACGCCATGCATACCCTGACGAAAAATGCCGGCTGCGGTTCCCGCATCGGCCGTCACCGCCAGACTGCCGTCATTGATCATCACGGATTGCGCCACGGCGCTGTCGCCATTGAGCATGAGATCGATGCCATGCACTTCGCCGGTGTAGGCGCCGGCATCGAGCGAAATTGCCGCACCGTTGAGCGTGACCGTTTGCGAACCTGTTCCGTAATCTCCGTAGACAGCCATCGTGACGAGGCTACGGACATCGTCACCGGCAAGATCGATAATCGCGGTGTTGTTGATGGTGACGACATGCGCACCGACATCTGCCGACAGAGCATCCACGAAGGAGCGATCGGCAACGGCCCGTGCCAGCGCCGCGCCATCAGCAGCGGCGATCGTTCCGTCAAGGGTGATGGCGAGAGATGTTCTGATATCGGTGGCGCTGATCGCCTCGACATTACCGGCAAGCGTTGCCCCGCTGCTCACCGTTACCGCTGCATTCTGCCAGGGGCCACCCAGGGTCACGATATCGCCCGTCTCGTTCGCAGAGATCAGAATATTGGCATTGTCCTGATCGATGCTGGGCGTCACCGCCAGTGCGCCGGACGAGAGCATGGCAATGGCGGCACTCATCGCCAGTGCGAGTGGTGCCCGCCGGAAGACGCGACGCTGCACACATCTATTGCTCATACACGCGCAGATGTGCGCAGCACGAGAACGACGAATTTTGTGAAAGCGAACTTTGAATTTCATGGCACACCATCCGGGCGAGAGCGATTTCGGTGAACCATTAATAGCGTCACGCCTACTCGCACGACAAACTCACATTGCCGGCGTGAATGGCGTCACTCAATGAGCGTGATCAATCGTTTTCACTGCGCAATGAAAACGCGCTCACGATGCATTTTTTGTTGGGGCGCCGACGGCTTGGCGCGCGCCTGACAGGCATTGTGGTGGTGCCGAAATTCTGGCGCGCACCCCGGTACGCACTGCCAAAACGAAGGGTTTTGATGAGTGTTTTTCCCGATTCAGTCCCGAATCAAGACGTCCGCTCATTCACCCCGGCAGATAATTTTCAGGCAATCCTGGAATTGAGACGATTTTTCTCATGCCCGGCCCTGCGAAGCCGGAGAAATCCGTTACTGACCCGACGGCCTCCTGGCGACACAAGCGCCCCGGATGCCCGACGAATGGTCAAGACGGGATGCGAAAATGTGATGGTGGTCACGTTTTTCGGGTTTGACTGGCAAAACGCCCTGCCGGGCGCGCCAACAAAAACGCCGCCTTGCAGGCGGCGTTTGGACTCGAAGCAACGACTCTCAGCGGGCCGCCAGCAACGTGTTGATTTTGGACATCAATTCCTGTTCGTTCGGCGGCTTGGTGATATACCCGCTGGCACCCTGACGCTCCCCCCAAACCCGGTCGGTCTCTTGATCCTTGGTGGTGACCAGAATGACCGGTATATGCTCGGTTTTCGGGTTCTTGGTGATCTTGCGGGTAGCCTGGAAGCCATTGAGCTCGGGCATGACCACATCCATGAGCACCAAATCCGGCATTTCTTTTTCGGCCAGCTCGACACCACGCAGGCCGTTGTCGGCCGTTACTGTTACATGGCCATGAGCTTCAAGGAGCTTGACCAGATTCGCGAGCTGCGTCGGCGAATCGTCGACAACAAGAATGCGCGCCATTTTCACTGCCTCCGGGTTCCCTGGCCTATCCTTGCCTCATTGCGCGTAAGGTCAAGGCCGGCGGCAGCATAGCACGCGTCCACCAACACTCCGACCGCCGCCTGTATGGCAAAATACGCCGGTTGGCAATATTGAACGCGGGTGCCGGGTGGCGCCGCCCCAAGGGAACTGCAATGGAAAACTACCGCGCATGACCAGTATTGCCGAAAGCCGCGACCTGCCTGTCGAAAAAATTCTGGTCGTCGACGACGATGCGCGGCTGCGTAACCTGCTGCAGCGCTTCCTCGAAGAACAGGGGTACGCCGTCAAGGCGGTCGGCGACGGCGAGCAGATGGAACGGGCGCTGGCCCGCGAGATCTACCACCTGATCGTCCTCGACCTGATGCTGCCCGGCGAAGATGGCCTTTCGATCTGCCAGCGCCTGCGTGAAAAAGGCAGCACCGTGCCCATCATCATGCTCACCGCCAAGGGCGACGAAGGCGACCGGATCAGTGGGCTGGAATCTGGCGCCGACGATTACCTGCCGAAGCCATTCAATCCGCGCGAACTGTCGGCACGCATCAAGGCCGTGCTGCGCCGGCAGGTAAGGGAAATTCCCGGCGCACCGAGCCAGAAACAGGAAATTGTCACGTTCGGGCCATTCCGCCTCGACCTTTCCACACGCAGTCTGTTCCGCGGCGACATATCCGTGCCGCTGACTACCGGTGAATTCGCGGTACTCAAGGCACTGGTTACACATCCACGCGAACCACTCACGCGCGACAAATTGATGAATCTCGCCCGCGGCCGCGAATGGAGCGCGATGGAGCGTTCGATCGATGTACAAGTATCGCGCCTGCGCCGCATCGTTGAAGACGACCCATCGAGCGCGCGCTACATCCAGACGGTGTGGGGAGTTGGCTACGTGTTCGTGCCAGACGGCGCCTGATGCGGATTCATCTGC
This sequence comes from Pseudomonadota bacterium, assembly GCA_049324495.1. Classification (GTDB taxonomy): domain Bacteria; phylum Pseudomonadota; class Gammaproteobacteria; order Pseudomonadales; family JADFDG01; genus JADFDG01. The sequence continues at coordinate 22,049 of JBMOOP010000104.1, read as the reverse complement.
TGCCGCGCACATCTTTTTGGCGCACGACACTGGTGATCCTGCTCGTCATATCGGCCAGCCAGTTCATGTCGTTTCTTTTTTTCCTCGACAACCAGTACCTGCCAAGCGTACGTGTCTATGCGCAGTTTACGGTGCTGCAGGCCAATAACTACTTCCACCCGGCTGCCGACGACAGCGTCGAGCGCATCCGCGAGGATCTCAAGAAAGCAACCGGAATCGAGGCGCGCAGACCGGCAGTCGACGAACCGCCGAAACACGAAAGTTTTCTTTTCCTTGATTACGTCGTTAAAACCTATGCCTCACAAGTGGCAACAGATCTTGGCGAGCCGGTAGAAGTGCGGCTGGAGTTCCGCAAGTCGCCCGTGGTATGGGTGCATGCGCAAAGTTTTGGTGACATCTGGCTGATCGTTCCCTGGAAGTTTTTGCGCCAATATGATCGCTACGTCATCATTGCCTATGTGATCGTCAACCCCATCCTGTCGCTACTCGCGGCCTTTCTTATTTCCAGCCAACTCAATCGTCATCTGCGGAAACTCTCTGCCGCCGCGCAGCATGTCGGTCGTGGCGACGGCCTGCCGCGTCTGGAAGAAAAACGCGGGCCACAGGAATTCATTGAGCTGAACCGCGTATTCAACCGCATGGCCGCCGATCTCGAGCGCTCCCGCAAGGATCGCGAACTGCTGCTCGCCGGTGTTTCGCACGACCTGCGCACGCCGCTGACCCGCATTCGACTGTCTGCGGAATTTCTCGACGATACCGAGCTGCGTGACGGTATCGTGCGCGATACTGAAGACATGGACGCGATCATCGACCAGTTCATCGCATTTATTCGCGATGGCCGCGATGAACCCGCGCTACCGGCGGATCTCAATGCACTGGTGAGCGAGACGGCGCAGCAATTTGATCCTGCACGCATTAGGCTGGATCTTGGCGACATCCCCACCGTTGCTTTTCGTCGTCTTGCCATCAAGCGCATGCTCGACAATCTGCTCACCAATGCTTTCCGCTATTCGCCGGAAGGCCTCGTCGAAGTGCGCACGCGGCCAATACGTGGCGCGGTAATTCTGTCGGTCTCCGATTGCGGCCCTGGTATTCCACCAGGGGAGATGGAAGAGCTGCTGCAGCCATTCACCCGCGGAGATCGTGCCCGCACAACCAAGGGCTCCGGACTGGGTCTCGCGATCGTGCAACGCATCGTGACCATGCACGGCGGGCGCCTGGATTTGCGCAATCGCGAGGAAGGGGGGCTGACGATTCGTGTCTTGCTACCAACCGGCGAACGAGGCGTACCGGTGCGCAATTTCCAGGAAAAGTCTTTTGCTTCTTTCAGAACAGGCTCTACGCACTAAAATTCGGGATTCGTCATCTTTTGGTTAAATAAAAAAGTCATCGGCGATTACCCAGAGACCGTGTTCATGTTGCGAAAAATTTCGCTTGTGGCGCTGCTGCTGATATCCCAGGTCGCCGCGCTGGCGCATGCCTCCGTGCTGGTACCTGAGCCAGGCGCCGACGAATACCTGCTCGGATCCTCCATGGATATATTCGAGGATAAAACCGCCACCCGCTCAATTGCTGAGGTGGCCGACCGCACCCTCGCGACAGACTTCACGCCTGCAGATGCGCACGGCCCCAGTTATGGTTTTCGCAAGTCCGCGCTCTGGTTCCGCATTCAGATCGACTTCTCGCAAACGCGCACACAGGCCTGGCATCTGGTCGAAACACACCCGCTCGTCGATACGATCACCTTCTACCTGCCGGATGGCCGGGGTGGCTGGACAGCCACCAGGATGGGCGACACGCTGCCCTACAGTACCCGGCAATATGATCACCGTGAGTTCATCATCACGTTACCGCGCCAGATCATTGACGGCCCGCAGCCGGTCACCCTCTATGTGCGCGAAGCTGGCGAAGGGGCGCTGAATATCGACCTTCGTTTGACGGACACGAAAAAACTGATTGAGCGCACCAACACCAAGGCAGCCATATTCGGCCTGTTCTATGGCGCGCTGCTCGCCATTTTTTTGTACAACCTTTCATTGTGGCTAGCAGCACGCGAACGCGCGCAATTCTACTATCTCGTGTTCATCGCCGGCGTCACGCTGCTGTTCCTGTGCCTCAGCGGCCTTGGTATACAGTACGTGTGGTCGCGCCTGCCATCAGTGAATGGCTGGTTCCCGATTTTCGTCTGCATCCTGATGTGGGCCGCCCTGCAGTTCACCAGAGCTTTTCTTGATACCCGGCGCGCGGGCTCGCAGATAGACCGCATGATGCGCTGGATGACAATCGCCTCAATTGGCGCGCTGTTCCTTAGCTTCGCGTTGTCCCTGCAATGGTCTTACATGCTCGGCACTATCCTGCCGACATTTTTTGTATTCGGCATGCTCGGTGTCGGCATGATTCGCCTGCGTCAGGGTTACCAGCCGGCGCGCCTGTTCGTTGCCGCCTGGACAGCACTCCTGATCGGCTCGGCCATTACAGCCGCCGGCAACTTTGGCTTCCTGCAATCCTTTGCTCTGACCGCTTATGCGGCACAACTTGGGACGGTCTGCCAGTTGTTGTTGTTGTCGATGGCACTTGGCGCGCGCCTGCGTTTTCTGAAAACAGAAAATGCGCGTATCCAGCGCGAGTTGGCAGTCCTCAAAACCCACGACCGCCTGACCGGCCTGCCAAACCGCAACCACCTGGAGGAGTATCTGCCATCGGTGCTTGCCGAATCCCTGCACAATCGGCTGGCACTTGCAGCTCTCCATATCGACATAGATGACTTCAAGTCCATCAACGGCTCGTTTGGTCACGCTATCGGCGACAGAATTCTTGTCCTGATTGCCCATCGACTACAGGACATCGTTGCCAATGCCGGACGTATTTTCCGCATCAGCGGCGATGAATTTGTCGCCATCATGCCGAATCTCGTCCGCAGCGACGACGCCATCCTGATGGCACGTAACCTGGTCACTGCCGTTGCCTCGCCGTGCGAGGTAGACGGATCAGCGATTCACCTGACCTGCAGCATCGGCATCCGTATTGCCCACAGCACCATCGACAACCCGATGCGACTGATAGAGCAGGCTGACCTGGCCACACACAAGGCAAAACGCAATGGGCGCAACAACTATGCGCTCTATAGCGAAGACCTGGACAGCCGTCTGGCACAGCATCTGCGCCTGCGCAACGAACTCCAGGCAGCGCTTCTCAATCATCATCTGGTTCTTACCTATCTGCCCAACATCGACCGCCGCACGGGCCGTACCTGCGGCTTTGAAGCGCTGCTCCGCTGGAACCACCCGTCCCGCGGAGTCCTGCCTGCCAGCGAGTTTATGGCTGTTGCGGAAGAAACCGGGCAGATCATCCAGATTGGCCAATGGGTTCTCGATACTGCCTGCCGCGACTGTGCGCGCCTGCTTGCCAGCGGCTTCCGTGACGCACGGGTTTCCGTGAATATTTCCCCCCTCCAATTCCAACGCGAGGACTTCGTGGATTCGATACACTCGGCACTGAAAACGTCAAACTTGCCCGGAGAAAATCTTGAACTTGACGTCACAGAAACCACACTACTAGAAGCTATCGAGGTCACCAAAAACAATATCGAAAAGCTGAAAACACTTGGCGTTAATGTGTCGATCGATGATTTCGGTACGGGCTATTCAAGCCTTAGCTATCTTCGTCACTTCGAAGTGAGTAGGATAAAAATTGATGAGATGTTTGTTCGCAATGTCATCAGTGATGTCAAGGATTCTGCTATTGTAAAATCCATCATTGGATTGGCCCATCACCTTGATCTTTCCGTCCTTGCCGAGGGTGTGGAAACGGAATCCCAATACGAATTCCTGAAAAAATGTGGCTGCGACCAATTTCAGGGGTTTCATTTTTCTTTGCCCATGCTCATAGATGATCTTGAGAAATACCTCATCAACGAACGCACAGTAAAATCACGTCTGGATCCAACAGATCAAGGCAGGGTGGAAACCATCCTGCTGGTCGATGATGAGCCAAACATCCTCCGGGCTCTTTCTCGCGTGCTACGCAAGGACGGCTACCGTATTTTGTTGGCGGAAAGTGCCGATGAAGCATTCACGCTGCTGGCACTCAACGACGTCCAGCTGATCATTTCAGATCAGCGTATGCCGAAAATCACAGGCACTGAATTTTTGTCTCGCGTCAAGACAATCTATCCGCATACAATTCGCATCGTACTGTCCGGGTATACCGACCTCAAATCGGTGACAGACGCCGTCAACCAAGGATCCATATACCGATTTCTGACAAAGCCCTGGGACGACGACGTCTTGCGGGAGGAGATCCGGCGAGCGTTTTCGACCTTCCACAGCAGTAGATAAAATTACAACGCATGGCCGCGCCTTGCGCGCCACATTCCCGTGTCATCCGTCCGCTCATTGAGGGGTTGCGCCCGATGCCAAGCAAAGAGTGGGTGAGCGAAAAGCTCGCCGACAGCATCTGATGCCGGCAGTTCTCGTCACCGGAACATCCTCCGGCATCGGCCTCGCCACTGTTGCCCGCTTTCATGCCGCCGGCTGGCAGGTCATCGCCACCGTGCGTGCGCAAGCAGACGCTGTGCGCCTGCTTGCGCAATTTTCCGGCATAACCACTTTGGAACTCGATCTGGTAGATGCCCGCGCCGTGGTATGTGTGATCGGTGGCGAGCTGGCAGAACGCGGCGGTGTCGACGTCGTGGTCAACAACGCTGGCGCGTCAATTGTCGGCGCTGCCGAGGAGTTATCGCTTGACGATTTTCGTGCCCAATTGGATCTCAACCTGTTCGCTGCCATCCAGGTGACGCAATTGGCGTTGCCGTTCATGCGTGCCAGAGGCACTGGTCGTATCGTGCAAATCAGCTCTGGCTTTGGTCGTATCGCTCTGCCGATCTTCTCCGCCTACTGCGCGGCAAAATATGCTCTGGAAGGCTTCAGCGAAGCGCTCGCGCATGAAATCGCGCCGTTCGGCGTGCAGGTGTCATTGATCGAGCCCGGCGCAGTCGCCACGCAGTTCGACAGCAATCGTCGTGTAGCGCAGGGCTACAACGAAAACGGGCCCTATGCCGTTCTGTACCGGGTAATGCGCGCGCGGCTTGCCAATGCGCACAACAAGCGTACGTCTTCGGCAGAGGATGTAGCCGCCCTTGTATTCAAGGCCGCGACGACAAATCGCCCCGCTCTGCGCTACACCGTCGGCGGTATGGGCGCCGCAGCAGCACTGGCGGCGCGCTTCGTGCCGGATCGACTCAAGCAGATTGCTGTTGCCCGCATCACAAAACCATAAGGCCCGCTTGAGGCGGGCCTTATGGTTCATGGCCTGCTCATTTCAGGCGCGGGTCGCTACGCAGATTTCAGGAGCTCGCCATCATGCGGGCACATTTCTCGCCAATGACCATGCTGGGGGCATTGGTGTTGCCTGAAATCAGCGTCGGCATGATGGAGGCGTCGGCGACGCGCAGGCCGGCAATGCCGCGCACGCGCAGTTGCTCATCGACTACCGCCATGTCGTCCTGGCCCATCTTGCAGGTGCCCACCGGGTGGTAAATCGTCTCTGCCCGCGCCCGGACATCGGCAATGAGCTGCTCGTCGGACTGCGCCTTCTCACCCGGGCAGTCTTCGCCAGCATTGATCCCGACAAAAGTTTTGGTTGCAAATATTCGCCGTGCCCACCGGATTGCTGCAACCAGATCACGCAGATCATCGGGGTGCGAGAGGTAGTTGGCCTGGATACGCGGCGGCGCGAGCGGATCCGCACTATTGAGACCGATCTCGCCACGACTTTTGGGCCGCAACTGACAGGCATGGATGGTGCAGCCATGCCCCGGCGTCAACTCACGACCGTGATCGCGCAAAAAAGCCGGAATGAAGTGCAGCTGAATGCCCGGCCGGCCCGGCGGATCATCAGGCAATGTCAGAAATCCGCCTGTTTCGGCCGCATTGCTCACCAGCGCGCCGCGGCGCTGAAAGATCAGCTTGAAAAGATCGATGATCGCGCGCCCCAAACCAAGCCATGACAGCCCGATGGATTCTTTCGATGCGTCGTGGATCATCACGGTCACATCGAGGTGATCCTGCAGGTTCTTGCCGACACCCGGCAGCTCATGCAACACCTGGATGCCGTGCTTCTCCAGTTCCTGCCGCGGGCCCACACCCGAGAGCATGAGCAATTGCGGTGAATTGATGGCGCCGCCGCACAGCACCACCTCGCGGGTTGCGCTGATCTGACGCACGCTTCCGCCGCTGCTTACCTCCACACCCACGGCCCGGCGATCCTTGATAACAACACGGCGCGCCTGGGTGTCGGTCAGAATCGTCAGATTAGGGCGACTCTTCGCCGGCACCAAAAATGCCTTGGCGCTACTGAAACGCAAACCGTTTTTTTGCGTAACCTGGAAAAAACCAACGCCTTCCTGGCTCTTGCCGTTGAAATCCTTATTCACCGGCAAACCACACTCCACACCGGCGTCCACAAATTTTTGCGACAGCGGATTGCGGTGGCGGCCCTCCGACACATTCAATTCGCCGCCCTGGCCATGCCAGGCATCGGCGCCGCGCTCGTTGTGTTCCAACGCCTTGAACAGAGGAAGCAGATCCTGCCAGGACCAGCCGGCGTTGCCGGCAGCAGCCCAGTCGTCGTAATCGGCGGGATTTCCACGGATATACACCATCGCGTTGATGGAACTGCTGCCGCCCAGCGTTTTGCCGCGCGGCCAGTACAGGCGGCGATTGTTCAACTGCGGTTCCGGTTCGGTGTAATAACCCCAGTTGTGCTTGCCTTCGCGTATCAGCCCGATCACGCCAAACGGTACGTGAATCAGCGGACTGGTATCCGCCGGCCCGGCCTCAATCAGGCACACCGAGTGGCCGCGACCGCTGAGCCTGTTGGCCACCACGCAACCGGCAGAGCCGGCGCCTACAACAATATAGTCAAATGTGTTCTGCACGAATGATCTCCAGGTATTCACATTCAAAGTAAATTGGAAACGCGGGCCTTCCCGTTTCCATGTGCGATATACGGCGTCAACATCCAGTTGTGATTAAGGAGCGGCACGCGAATGGATTGCCATTTGGCTCTGGCTGTTGAAGTCCGAAATGTTTCGGCACTCATGACTTGCCGCAACGATCGCGTTTCCTGCCTCCGGAAAATGGACAACTCGCATTGCTGAAGAGCCGATTTGGCAACGACAGGAGGTTCTACCCAGACCGGAACCGAGCCGGTAATCAGGGCAAGCGGCATGATTGTTTTTGTGCCCATGCCAAGTTCCTTGCCCTGATCCGGATCTTCTTCAATCCATCAGCGAGGCATAGCGGGACACATGGTAGTCGCGGTCTCCGTACATACCGGCGTAATGCGTGACCCGACGGAAATAGTGTCCTACATCCAGCTCCTCCGTCATGCCAATGCCACCATGGATCTGCACGGCTTTCTGCGCTACCGCCACCGCTGACCGGCACAGGTACGCTTTGGCCGTGGACACTGCAATCTGCCGCTCTTTATCCACTGCTGTATCGCCGCGAATGCCCGCCATCCAGACCAGCGACTCGGCCTGTTGCACCTCGACGAACATATCGACCAGATAATGCTGAATCACCTGGAACGAGCCGATGGTCGTACCAAACTGTTTACGTGTCCGCGCGTATTCAACCGTCTTGCGGAATACTGCCGCTATCGCACCGAGCATGTCGGCGCACTGCGCCACCGTCGCCACATCAACCGCCCGGCTGACTGCTTTCAGCGCATCGTCACCGCGCGCCAGCACCGCCTCAGCAGATAATTTAACTCCGGTAAATTGCACTTCCGCTGCCCGACTGCCATCCAGCACGCGGTAGTCCTTGATTGACACGCCAGCTGCATTGCCTGGCACTTCGAGCAGCACGGCCGCGCCTTTTTCATCGCGCGCGGTAACCAGCAGACTGTTGGCGCCCTTGGCGCCAAACACCACGGACTTGTGGCCGTCCAATACCTGTTGCCCGCCACTTCCCTTCACCCGTGCATTGATGTGGAGAAGGTCGTAATGGCCGCCGGTTTCCAGCGCCGCAAGGGCCATGTGTGCCTCGCCCGATACGATCGCCTCCAGGCGCTTCAGGGCGCTTGGCGTGCCCACATATTCGAGCACCTTACCCGGCAACAGTGCGCAGGTCAGCCAGGGATCGACGCAGAGCCGTTCGCCAAGACGCCTGGCGATCAACTGCACATCGATCAGTGTGCCGCCAAACCCGCCGCACGCTTCCGGAAACGGCGACGCCATCCAGCCCAGCTCGGCCATCTCGCGCCAACGTGCCGGGTTGTAGCCTTCGGTACCAGCAATTGCAGCCCGATACGTTTCGAAAGTGTACTTGCCGGCCAGAAAACGACTGGCCGAATCGTCGAGCATGCGTTGCTCGTCGGAAAATCTGAAGTCCATGAAGTGTGCTCCGATCGATTACAGGCCAAGAAGCATCTTGGCGATGACGTTTTTCTGAATTTCGTTGGTCCCACCGTAAATCGTCGCCGCGCGCAGGAAGTTGTAGCGACGCGTACTGCGATTGAAGGCAGCGTTGACCACCGGCTCGGGGTTGTCCCAGGTCAGAGAGAGATGACCACCCAGCTCCACCATCGCCTGGGTGAGCGCCTGCTGCAGTTCGGTGCCTTTGATCTTCAGGCCGGAAGATTCCGCACCAATGGGGTTGCCCTCTTCGATCGCCGCAACGGCGCGAAAGTTGGTGTACTCGAGGGCGGCAAGATCAATCTCCAGCTCTGCCACCCGTCGTTTGGCGATCGGATCATCCCACCGGGTTCCACTGCCCTGCGGGGTTGCCTGCAGCATTTGCTTGAAGCGATCAATTTCCTTTTTCGAATCGGCCACGCCGGCAATCGTGGTGCGCTCGTGGGTGAGCAGGAACTTGGCGATTGTCCAGCCCATGCCCTCGCTACCGACGAGATTTTCCACCGGCACCCGCACATCGGTGAAATACACCTCGTTGAGGTGGTGCAGGCCATCGATCGAGATAATTGGCCGGACTTCAATTCCCGGCGTTTTCATGTCGATGAGGAGGAAGGAAATGCCCTGCTGAGCCTTGACCTTTGTATCTGTACGCACCAGGCAGAACATCATTTCTGCGTGGTGCGCATAACTGGTCCAGATCTTTTGGCCATTGACCACATAGTGATCGCCATCACGTACCGCGGCAGTCCGCAGTGAGGCCAGATCGGAGCCCGAGTTCGGTTCTGAATAGCCCTGGCACCACAGCGTCTTGGCGGAGGTGATTCCCGGCAAATACTTGGCCTTCTGGGCGTCGTTGCCGAAGGTGTAGATGACCGGGCCGATCATGAACACGCCGAAAGGGCTGGATTGCGGGGCGCCAGCACGGGCGCGCTCCAGATCGAAAATGTAACGCTGGGTGGCCGTCCAGCCAGGTCCACCGTACTGCACGGGCCAAGCCGTCACCAGCCATCCTTTCTCGGCAAGACGCTGCTCCCAGACATGCTGTTCTTTCATGTCAGGCATTTCTCCGCGCGCCGCCCGCTGGCGCAGGGCTTCGGGGACGTTCGCGGTAAACCAGTCCCGAACCTCGCGCTGGAAGGCAAGCTCGGCTGGCGTAAATTCAAGCTGCATAGTCGTTGTTCCTCAAATGAAATCGCAGTCCTCGGGCGCCCCGCAGGCGGCAAAAGCCCTCCCCACACCCTTCAGCAATGAAGGGCACTACGCGTGCCGGGGTTGACATTTGGTCGCGCGGCCAAGATATTAGTAACACGAACTTGGCCGTTTGGCCAAGGCGTCCCGTGCCGATCTTAAGCCCCCTCGGCGGCCGCAAAGCCGGGTTCGAGGCATGGGAATGATGCCCCGCAGCCAGCAATGCCACCGGGGCCTGTGTGCCAGCAGGAGGTTTTGCCATGTCCCACCTTCAACACATTCAGCCGCGCAAAACACAGTTCGATATCAGCGACGTTCCGGTCTTCTGGAATGACGGCGATCCGATTCTGACGCGGTTCTTTGATGCGCTGTCGGTGCATTTCCCCGATGGGGAGCGCTTCTTCATCCAGTCCGTGCGCAATTATCAGGACAAGATCCAGGATCCTCAGCTCAAGGAAGACGTACGCAACTTCTTCCGCCAGGAAGCACAGCACGGCATTGTTCATGACCAGTACAACGCCGTGATGGAAGCGCAGGGCGTTCATGTCAGGAAGATCATCGCCAGGATGAAATTCTCCCTCCGGCTGATCGAAAAGTATCTGCCTGCCAAACACCAGCTGGCCTTCACCGCCGCTTTCGAACACATCACCGCTTCTCTGGGTGAAGGCTTTATGGAAGAGGAAGGTGAAATGTTTCGCCATGCACATCCTTCGATGCGGGCGATGTTCATGTGGCACGGCGTTGAAGAAGTCGAGCACAAGGCTGTCGCGTTCGACGTGTACACCAAGGTGGCAGGCGGTGGCTACATCACGCGCACTTCCGCCCTGATCCTGGGCACAGTCCTGGTTCATGCCGTTATCGGCTCGGTACTCTGGCACATGCTGAAGGTGGATCACCTGCAAGGGCGTCCGCTGCTGATTGCCAAGGGGCTGTACCGTCTGTACGGCCCCAACGGGATGATTACCCGGCTTCTGCCGCGCTATCTGGCCTGGTTCCGGCCCGGGTTCCATCCATGGGATACCGGTATTCCAGAAAAAGTCAGTGCCTGGCTTGCCGAATATGAGAAAAACCAGGATCCGATGGAAGCCTCGCGCGTCGTGTTTGGAGAGAAGGCCTTGGCCCAAGCTGCCTGAAGCCTGGTCAGCGCGGCACCCCGCTGCACGATGCACCCACCCTACAACATACAGATGCCCGATCCATGTCAATCCGTGAGACGAATGGTGCAGACACAGCTGACCGCGAGAGAATTCTCGCCGTGGCGGCGAAGCTCTTTCGCGACAACGGGTTTGAGCGAACCAGCGTCCGGGAAATAGCGAAAGCCTGCGGTATTCTTCCGGGCAGCCTGCATTATCGTTATCGTGCGAAGGACGACATTCTGGTCGACATGATGCGCCTCGGTATCGAGAGCACGATCAGTGGCATTATCGAGGCAACCGCGACCGTGCAGGATCCTCTGGAAAAGATGCGCGCCGCATTGCAGGCGCATCTCAATGTGCTCATGTCCGGCAACGACATGGTGTATGTGCTGCTGTTCGAGTGGCGCTCCCTGCACGGCTCGGCGCGCGAACAGATCATCGCGGAAAGAGACCGCTACGAACACTACTGGCAGGCCATTCTTGATACCCTCAAGGCGCGCGGCTATATCCGCACCGAAGTAGACATCGACATGCTCAGGCTGATCGGGCTTGGCGCCATCAATTGGGTCGCCTCTTGGTACAAGGCCGGGGGCAGACACAGCCTGGACCAGATCGGCGACGCCATCTGGCAGATGATGACGCGGGGCGTCCTTACTCTTGAGCATCACGATAAGGTCAGAAGCTTGTGAGCGAGGTAGCATCTCCTGGCGTGCCCGTAGCACGCATTGATCATCAGCCCGGACGCCATTGTGCCAGCTCTGCAATCCGGGATTTGCTTGCTTTTCATGGCGTGTCCCTGTCTGAGGCCATGTGCTTCGGTCTGGGTGCGGGGCTTGGCATTACCTATCTGGAATTGCCTGATGCACCCGTACCTTTTATGGTGCATGTGCGCTCGCTGGGCTTCGAGGAAAGGGTTTTCCACAGCATCGGCGTGCCGTTCACCTGGGCCACTTTCGATACGCCCGCTCTGGCTACCGCCGCGCTGCACGATGCGCTCGACGCAGGCCGACCGGCGCTGTTGCTGACGGATATTTTCCACTTGCCATATTTCGGCAGTCGTACTCATTTCCCGGGCCACGCCATCATTGCCTGGTCCAGAAATCCGGAAACCGATGCCATCCTGGTGACCGACACCGAGCGGCCCAATCCGGTTGATGTCGCAGGCGAATCGATGTCGCAGGCACGCTTCTCAAATCAGTTGCCTTTCATACACCATGGCAACATGTTTGCTCCCCACGTCATCCTGGCGGATCCAACTACCGAACAAATTGCCAACGCTATTCGGTACAATGCTGCCTCGCTGGTGACGGCCATCCCGAACAGCGGCATCCCGGCACTTCGAACCTGGGTGAACGATCTGCCGCGCTGGGAACAAACCGGAGACTGGCGCTGGACGACCCGCTTTGCCTACCAGGTGATCGAAAAACGCGGCACAGGTGGTGGTGGGTTTCGCCGTATGTATGCCGAATTCCTGGAAGAAGCGGCACGCAATGACTTGCGCATCCTGCAGCATGGATTGCCAAGACTGATGCGCGCAAGCGAACAGCAATGGTCCATCCTGGCGAGTGAATTGAAAACGGCATCCGAAGGTACACGCTTTCCTGCCGCGCTGATTGCCGATGCGATCAATGCGGTCATGACTGCCGAGCAAAACTATGTCGACGCAGCGCGCGAATACTAAAGACGCAACATCAGCAAGCCGGAGCGATCCTGGAATGACGGTAGTTAAGGAGTATGCCGGAGCCAACCTGCAGTACCTGACCATGGCCAAAGCCTTCTTTGGTACGCACCATCCTCTGTTTAGCGCCTTCAAGATTGATATCGATCTTATCGGCAACGGTCATGCCGTCATGCGGATGCCATTCTCCGACTCACTGGCAGATCGCCGGGGGGCACTGCATCGCGGCGCATTGGTGACCTTGCTCGACACGACCTGCGGGCTGGCCATTTTTTCTGCTCTGACATCACTGAAACCGATTGCTACCATCGACTTGCGGGTCGATTTTCTGCGTCTCATACCTCCCGCTGCGGAGCTGAAAGCCGTGGTCGATTGCGTGGGCACCACAGAAACGGTGGCCTATATCATTGGTCGCGCCTTCGCAGGGGAGGGAGACCAGCTGATTGCGACCGTCGCCGGCTCTTTCGCCATTGATACCATGGGGCCTGCTTTTGGTGACGTGCCCCAGGGGAAGCCGCGATGAATCAAGCAACACCCGAGTCAGTCGGTCCCGCCGCAAAACCCGCAGACGGACTGCTGGACGAGCCCTTTGTCGAGTTTCTCGGTTTCCGCGAGGAGGTTGTGGATGGTGAAATCCAATACCTGATGGATTTTCGCGACGAGCACCTCGGCAACCCACTGATTCGCACTTTCCACGGCGGCATTCTCGCGAGCTTTGGCGAGGTTGTTGCGGCGGCTCACCTTGCCAGAAAACGCGGCGACGATAGCCTGCCGATCTGCTCAACCATGACCTTCGATTTTCTCCGTCCAGCCTTCGCCGGCACCTTGCTGGCGGTACCGAATATCGTGCGCGCCGGCCGCCGGATGACTACCGTCTCCGTGCAGTTACGTCTGGAAGGAAAGCTGGTCTGTATCGGTCGGTTCCTTTTCCCGGTGGGCGGCAAGGCGCTCGGAAATGCACCCGGGGGTACGACATGACCGACTCTGTTATCGCATCACTCATCACTGTCTACCCAGATATCCCGTTCCAGAAGTTGCTGGGTGTCGAAATTGTCGAAGTCTCTGCCGACAAGGCCGTTGTTCGCTTGCCATTCCGCCCGGATCTTGCGGGCGGTGGCAACGCCTTCCACGGCGGGGCAGTGAGTAGCCTGCTCGATCTGACCGGCGCGCTGGCCGCCTGGTCCGGGCATGATCCGGCGAAGGGCATGAAAGCCGCGACCGTTTCCCTGACCACCAATTATCTTTCGGCCGCCCTCGGCAAGAACATTGTCGCGACAGCCCGAGCGGTAAAGCGCGGCAAAGAACTGATTTTTTGCGAAGTGGATATCGCCGAAGAACTAAGCGGCAAACCCGTGGCGAACGGGACAATGATCTATCGCATTGCCTGAACCTTTAGTCCATCGCCGCCTTCGCCAGCGCCACTTGTTGTTCTCGGTCTGCGTGGCGGACGCGCAGGGGAAAATCCAACTGCGCAAGGACCTGCGCCGCGAGGCACTGGTGCCCTGGTTGGCCGGGTTGCCGGCCGGCACCGTGGTGGCCATGGAGGCCTGCAGCAGCGCGTGCCTGGCGACATCAAGCTCTAATTGATGAAATCTTGGCAAACGGCCTTATCTCTGACAGCGCCAGTTTTATATCGGACAAGATCCTAGACTCTGACCGTGCCAAGGTTGCAGATCTCACCCTTGGCCCAGATCGAAGCCGTGAGACCTTAAAGGCGAAGATTTCGGAGTTCCTTCAGGAAGTGAACGTGAACGACCGAGGGTTCGTTTACGTGGCATGGAAGGCTCGTCCGGAAGAGTTTCACTACGTTGGGAAAGCCGGCTCTAGTGCGCGAATGAACCTTGATGCGCACGGCAAGTTGCTAGAGGCCCTAAAGAGCGCATCGACGCTTTCGTTCATATTTCCTGCCATGTCAAAGGCAAACACCATCTCAAATCTAGAGGCCGCAATGATGCACCTCATAGAGTTCAAGACTGGCTCATTGCCGTCTGAAAACGATAAGAAGGAGTCATTTCACCTGGAATACGAGTGTGGCGAAGAGCTCACGCAAATTCGCAAGCTAATAGCTCAGATTCATCGTCAGTTGTGATGGCCCGTGAAATCCGACGAGCGGAGGACGCACTCGCGGGAAACGACGCGGTAACGACGGAAAACGCGCGATCAGAAGCATGCGAAAAGTGCTTCGGACATGCGGACAGGACAGCGCCATTGAGGTGTCATCGGTCCACTCGCCTGCGCGCAAGCCGAACGGGCCGCCGCCAATCATGTCCGTGACCGGCGCAAAGCTGCCGCGAGGTGAAAACTCAACGGTGGTACCGACGGCATCCCCGCAGGCAAGGCCGAGCAGGGCGCCTTGGTATCGCTCCTTCAAGGAGATCACGGTGGGCATGTCGGGATACCTGATTCTACGCTACGTCCGTTTATTGCCCAGGCTTTGGCGAAACTCCATGAGAAGAACGCCCAACATGTTCCTCCCGCTCCCATCGCCGCCATCCGCCCAATAGGAGTCATTGGGCGTGTGCTCTATCAGCTCGGCGGACCCCGTTGCGAGTAACCCCTGCCGGAGCTCCTCATGCTGGGTGAACTTGGCCAGAAGCGCGGTACGCATCACGTCGTCCTTGACCAACTCCCAGTCCTTTCGAAAGGGCCGGTGACGGTCCCTCCCGATGCGGGCAGCTTCCATCGGAGTTGCTGCTCCCCGTACCATTTCTTCGTGCTCGGTTCCTTCGAATTTCATCGCCTGGAAGTAGTGCTCTGACGTTGGCCACAGCTTCCCATTCACTTCGATCGGGTGTGCCGAGAAGTTTGAGAAGAACCCGTAGGGTTTGTTCACCTGATAAAACTTGATCGGCTGCTTCATGGCACTTCCT
Organism: Pseudomonadota bacterium; assembly: GCA_049324495.1. Taxonomy (GTDB): domain Bacteria; phylum Pseudomonadota; class Gammaproteobacteria; order Pseudomonadales; family JADFDG01; genus JADFDG01. Next base: position 6,758 of record JBMOOP010000104.1, on the reverse strand, counting down.
TCATCCGTCAGGCGGCAACCAGCGTCCCCTGCGTGCTCGATACACGAATCTCCAGGCGACTTCCCGCATTGAACTCAATGGCGTCACCCACGACGCCATCTGAAAACATCACTGCGCCCCCGGCGGTCCTCGAGGTAAGCACCAGCGTCTGGCTGTCCGTTACTGCGCCATACACCAGTGATGTTCCCGTCACCCGGGAGGGGAACGGCTCTCTCACCGCAAAATGCAGTTCCTTCGCGTCCCACGCCAACAACTTCGCCGCACCTTGCTGACCCGCTACCGCCAATGCGCCGGTGACCACACTCTTCATCCAACCGGTCGAGCCGAGACCCGTCGACACGATTATCCCGGACGACGACTGGACCTCGTGCTTACCGCCGATCTCAATTTCATACCGTGCGGAAACCGGCAGCCGCGGGCCGATGAAGAAGTCGTTTACCGCCAACAACCGCTGCCCGTCGTTGGTCGTCGCCTCCGCCATCGTGATGCTGCGGCTCTTGAAACTGGAGCGCAGCACTTCGGCCATCACGGCACGAATGTCCGCAACCTTGAACGGCAACAACACACCATCAAACCTTTCCGGTGCCGGATTGACCGCCACCACGGGCTGGCCCTTGAGGTATTTGAGCGTGTTGGCGACCAGGCCATCCTGGCCTGCCACCACCACCACATCCTCCGGACCAAACAGGAAGTTCGGCAGGAAGTTACGATCGAGTCGCTGCACGAGTCCCAGCGTGCGCAAATCCGACTCGATCTTGCTGATCGCCGCTTTGCAGACACGGTCTTCCTGCTCGAAGTCGGAGAAATCATCTCCCCGGCTTTTTACATAGAAGGCCGCCTGCTCGCGTGTGTTATGCCGACGCACCAGTTCATCCAGCCGCGTCTCACGCGTAATCAGGACAATTTTGCGGTCGGTGAGCCGGCTCACTTGCTGCTACCCTGCATCAGCCGCTCCAGCAAGTCCGGCGAGATGTTGAGATTGCCGATCCGCTGCGCGTTCGCCGCCAGACCCTTGAAGGCCTGAGCGATGATGCGATCCGGCTCCATACCGCTGTTGGCAATCGCCTCAACAAACGCCGGGTCGAGCTTATTGACCGCAGAGAGCATTTTCTCAACGACGTAGGCCTTCGCCTCGCCCTGCTTGCGCTCGTTCTCGACGGCCATCTCGACCAGCGCCTTGCGACGCTCTTCCATGGCGACCTCGGCCTCCATGTCGTCCTTGCGGATCTGGCGCTCCTTGTCCTTGATCGCCCGCTCGGCATCCATCTTCGCCTCGCGGATCTCCCGCTTCTTCGCGTCGACCGCCAGCTCGGTTTTCAGTTCATTTTCCTTGATCGTGCGCTCCTGCTCGACCGCGGAATTACGGCGCAAGTAGATCGCCTCATCAGCTTCCTGCAGCAACTGCTCACGCACTGACGCTTCCAGCGCGCGGGAAGTTTCCGGCGCCGGCCTGACTGCCTGGATCGCCAGGTCGACAATCGAGACGCCGAGCTCAGCCAGCACCGGTGAACCGCGCAACTGCTCGCGGACCGTCGTCACCAGCCGCTTGCCAGCCGACAGCGCATCGCGCAGGCCCATCTGCTGGACCTCGGCGCGCACCAGCACCTCGACAAGGTTGATGATCCGGCTCGGCAGCTTTTCCGGGTCTTTCGACACGTAGCCAGCGGCCGTGGCATCGAGCGTGTAATTCATCATCGTGGCGAGCTTCTCGGGATCAAGCACCTTGAACACGACCTGGCCCTGCACCGTGACTTCCTGGAAGTCGCTGGTGCTCTCCTTGATCATGAATGGCGCATCCTGGCTGCCGACCGGCACTGCCACCAGCGACGTCGCCGGCGCGTAGTAGAAGAACGAGAGTCCGACGCCTTTGCGACGAATCTGACCGTTGCGGTACTGGATCAGGAAGGTGCTCGGATCGCTCTTGATGTATCGAATTGCCATCATGGTTTGTTTCCTCCTTGCTTAAGCCGCTTCGCGGTTGAGTTCTGCGCCCGCAGCACGGGCACGAATGGTTTCAAAGTCCCACTCCACGAGGAGCTTGCCGTCCCGGAAGACCGGAATGAGGCAGTTCTCGGTGGGAGATACAGCATCACGGCGGACAGTTTTGAAGCCGTCCTCATCGCAGGTCAAGGCAAGGCGCCCGGCTTTCGAACGCTTGCCCGGATCGGTGATCGGATCCTTGCAGACGTCCTGCCAGAAACCGCCGGTGAATACAGCCGAGGCCTTCATCGCAAACTTCTGGGTGTCACGGTTCACTTTCTGGAGCAATTCGCCACCCATGCCGAAGGCGAGGTTGTCGGCACTGAGACCACGGCGCTTCATCGCCTCAAGAATGGCTTCAATGGTGCGAACCGAGATGCCATCTCCCTGGATAAGGCGTACGCAGTCCGGAAGAACTTTGTAGCCCTGAGAGTTGGTCCGGAATCCGAACTTGGCCATGAGGCGCTCAATTGCCTCCGGAACAATTTCCACCGGCTCGCCCGAGTCCGGACGAACAACAAGGGTCCCGCCCATTTTTTCGACCTGCTCCTTGAGCGATCCACCCCATATATTGTCGATAGCGTTCCAGATATCGTAAGAGTCACTGACAACAGCGAGGACACGGCCTTCGCCGCCAAACTGGGTAAGCATGTTCGCGTAGGCCGCTTCCTCGCCATCACGGCCCCAGCTGGTGATGGTGCTGTGTTCCGCCGCGGGAATCGAATAGCCCGCCATGTCCGCGTTGTAGTAGCGACGCGCGGCCATGATGCCGGCGAGAGTGTCGCTGCCCTTGAAGTTGACGAGGTGCGCAAGGCCGCCGATGGCTGCGGTCTCTTCCGAGCTCGCACCGCGGGCGCCGAAGTCGTGCAACTTGAAGGGCAGGCCGCTGAGGTCATCAGCAGTTTCCGCGAGGTAGCGCTCAATCACGTTGCGGCAGGCACGCGATACGGTGGCAACGGTGCTCGGATACCAGATGGCACGCAGTAACGCGGTTTCAACGTAGGAAGTGATCCAGGCGCAGTTCGGATCGGTGTTCACGACCTGGACCAGGACGTTGCGGTTGGCAACGACGGCCCCCTCAGGAACGGCTTCGATCTCCACTGGAAGGAAGCCACCCAGATTGTTGAGGATGTAATCCCAACCCGCGCGGTTGAACGGAACGCCGTGGGCGGTGCAGACAGCTTCCGCCTCATCGATGTCTTCTCGGCTGATGGGCTTCGCCAGGTATTCCTTCAGGAACATCTGCAAGCCGAAGAACACAGTCTCGTCGTACGCGCCACCGCGCGATTCGATGTAGCTCGAGACGTGCTTGGTGCCAGCCGGGTACTGGACGTAGTGGGAGGTTTTGTAGGAATCGGTATTCAGGATCAAGTTGCGCATGACGGAAATCCTCCGGTCATCTATTGGTTCGGCGCCGGTCTTTCCAGCGCTCCTGCAGCCTTGGGCTGCTCCGGTTGGCAGACGCCCTGCCTCACCGGTGACGACATATTGGCGTAGGGCCACTATATCGTCAATAGCCTTTTGCAGGCCTTTGGATAAATTTTCAGGCCGTGCCGACCAGGTCCTGAATGATGAAGTAGTGATCCTCAAACATACGCTGCGGATCCAGCTCACCCAGAGGCGCCCAAAAAGCCCGGGCCGCGTCGTCGCCACCCTTAACTTTGGGGAGTTCCGGCTGACGCTCCAGCTCGATGTAGAAGGCGTGGGTGATGGTCCGTCCGCGGGCGGAGCGGTGCGGATCGTCATACACCCGGCTGGTCTTGATGGAGCCCTTCAGCACCGGTGTCGGAATCTTCAGGCGGGTTTCTTCCCGAAGCTCTCGCAGGCACGCATCAACCAGCCGCTCGCCAGCATCAACAAACCCCCCGGGCAGGGCCCATAGCCCTTTGCCTGGACGCGCCCGGCGCTCGACCAGCAGTACATGCCCGGACTGAACCACCACGCTGTCGACCGTCACAAAGGTCGGCGCGTAGGGGGCGGCCTCCCAGGCCTTCTTGTAGGAACTCACGAACGCGATCTCCTCCCGGATCCCTGCGAACTCGGGGCTCTCGGACGCCCAGCGCTCAAGGTGCCCTATGACCGGCCCGGGAAGCACTTCCGCCTGGTTCAGGGAGGCCAGATAGCCAGAAGCCCTTTCCGCTACGGAAAAGAACCCGTCACGCAGGGGGGTGGCACTGATCTCGCGATAGTTCGGTACCCCGATGCTGGCCCACTGGGGAAACAGGCCCAGGTAGAAGCCGGTGTGGTCCTTCTGGTGGCCGATCAGGGCCACCTTGGCCTGCCGGTGCGGCACCTTGTGGTGCGACGTCACGAGCCCGGCAACAGTGGTCTGGACGTTTCGAACCCAGGCCTCGTCGTTGTAGGGGATGTCCATCAGGGGGGCGCACAACAGGCGCTCCTGAACATCCGCCGGCAGGCAGGCGCGAACCATCTGTTCGCGCTCCTGGTGGGTCCACGGATTGCGGGGGTTCCGCGGCTGCCAGGCCGAGCCGATCAGGACGATCAGGCACTCTGCCCGGCGCAGTCCTTCCTCTACGACCTGGAGGTGGCCCGCGTGAAAGGGTTGGAAACGGCCGATGAATACGGCGAAATCGTGCTCGTAAGCCATGTCAGCAAGCTCCTTGCTGTTGAACGAAGCCGCAGGTCTATCCCGCGGAGTTTGCACCGGTAGCCAAGGCAGCCGGCGAGAGGTATGTTAGCGCATTATTGGCCGTATGCCACTATCTAGGCTGCCCATGCACAAGAACGAAGCTGACTACCTCAAGCAGTACAACATCCACGACTACGACGTGCCGCTGGCGTCTGTGGATCTGGCGATATTTACGCTAGTCGAAGGCGAGTTGCAGGTACTGCTCGTTGAGCGCGGCGATTACCCCCAAAAGGGCCGGTGGGCCCTGCCAGGCGGTTTCGTTGACGTCCGCAAGGACAAGTCGCTGGAAGAAACAGCAACGCGGAAACTTCAGGAAAAGACCGGTGTGAAAACGCCCTACGTCGAGCAAGTATGCACCGTGGGTTCGCCCACGCGAGATCCACGCGGCTGGTCGCTCACTGTGGTCTATATGGCGTTGATCGGACACGCCCCTACGCTTGCACACGTGGAGCAGGTGAAGGACGCGCGTTGGTGGCCTTGGGCCGAAGCACGAAAACTGAACCTGGCGTTCGATCATCGCGTGCTGCTCGAAAAAGCGCGTGAACGACTGAAGAGCAAGACTGCTTACACCGCACTGCCGATGTTCGTGATGCGCGCGCCGTTTACGTTGACCGGCCTGCAGAGGGCGTTCGAGGAGCTCTTGGAAGCTCCGCTTGAGAAGAAATCCTTCCGCCGCCGCATCGAAGAAGCCGGCCTGCTTGAGGAGGTTGGTGAGGCGATTCCCGCAGGGGGGCGTGGTCGGCCGGCAGCACTGTTCCGACCGAAGCCGAGCGCCCGAGGGCATGTGTTCTCCCGGATCCTTGGCGAGGGCAGCGAATGAGCAGGGTGGTCGGTGGGCGCACCAGCGAAACACATCCCCTGATCATCGATACGCTGCCTTTCCACGGCGGCGCTCTCGGGTTGACGTTTTGTCCGGGCAAGAAGCAAGCGCACGCCATGACCGGAGCGTGGAATCGTGATGTGGACCTCGACCTCAAGACGGTCGAGGCATGGGGCGCGACCACCATCATTTCCCTACTGGAGCCATTCGAATACGACGAACTCCAGGTGCCCGAACTGCCGGACGAATTCGCGAAGCGCTTTCGCTGGCTCGACCTGCCGATTCGAGATCAGCATGCACCGGATGAAACTTGGTTGGCACACTGGGCGACGCTGCGTGACGGCATCCAACAGGAGCTCGTGAAGGGCGGCCGCATCATGATCCACTGCAAAGGCGGCTTCGGCAGGACCGGCACTGTGGCCGCAATGATCCTCATGGAGGGCGGCGTCAGCCGGGAAGAGGCCATTCGGCTGGCAAGGCAGACTCGTGAAGGTGCGGTAGAGACTCGACGCCAGGAGCAATTTCTCTCGGACTATGCGAGGGCCATTGCTCGCTAGGAACCAGGGTCTTTCCCACCATCCAATACCTCACCCTGATTGGGGATGAAGATGCCTTCCCGAAAAGTGCCTTCTATGCTGCGGCCATCCCGATAGTAAGCGACGATGCCGCCCTTGATCTTGGTGCTGGCACCGTACACAACTTCTGCGTCGCCCCTTGTCCGCCGCGCGAGATCGCCACTCTCACGCTCATCATCAAGCTTGGCCCATATTTCATCTGCATCGATTCGACCTGGTCGGTCAGGTGATTGCGGCTTGGATGACATCGGTCGGCGCCTCCACGTAGTCATGTTAGATAATCGAGCTGCGCACGATCACTGAGGGCCGACATTGCGATCGAGCCAATTTCCGGATGGCTTCGATCTGTTCATCCGTAAGAGGGCCGTCATCGGGCTCATTGGCAGGGGTGCCAAGTACGGCCCGGGCAAGACGTGCGAGCGCAAGATGGATCACCTGCTCTTCGGAGACTTGGAGCCTTTCGGATAGGAGCCGAAGCTCCGCCCGTGACATGCCCCCCGGTGTGTCTCCAGAGAGGTCGATCAGCAAAGAACGCTGGATCACGCTCGGCCAAGGCAACAACCGCCGCCTCGTCGTGGTCATCCACACCTGGCGCGACGACGAAGAGTATGCGATCCACGAACCCCATCTTGCCACCACGCCACGGCGTGAGATAGCCATCAGCGCAAGAAGTTGATCAGCGCGCGGCGGCGCTGATCAGATCGTTGATGGCCAGATTCCAGGGCAGCAGCGC